>NZ_JADOTY010000001.1:6705376-7340502 GCF_015751785.1 Micromonospora vinacea
GCTGGTTGACGTCGTGGCAGTACCGCCCCTCGAGTTCGGACCCGGCGCCGACGGGGAACTCGGCCACCAGCAACACCCGGCGGCCGACCGAGATGGTGTCGATGACCTGCTGGCCCATCATGGCGGCTGCGAACGCCGGCGCTGCCAGGGATGAGACGCTACGTGACTCGTCAATGTTCAAAATGCGCTGCGTGCGCTCCGCAAAGCCGTCGTCGAACAGCCGTAACACCACCCGCAATGGGGGCCTGACTGCTGCCGACCGCGCTCGGTCCGCCTCATGCGAGGCCCGCCCGGACAGGGCGGTCTCGAGGTTGGTGACATCGTCGTCGGTCAACACCACCAGCGCCCGGCTGGTGTGTACGGACGCGGCCCGCAGTGTCTCGGGGCGGGTCGCGTCGCCGACGATCACCGGCAGACCCAGCTCACGGGCGACACCGATGCCTCGGGCCGACTCGGTGCGGTCGACGGCGACCACTGAGACGCCGGCGGAATGCAGTTCCTCCAGGACTCTGGTGCCGATGTTGCCGAGTCCCACCAGTACGACGTGGTTGTCGATCGGCTCGATCATGCCGCCAGCGGCGACCGTCAGCCGGGCGCGCACCAGCGAGTCGACCACCAGGGCCGTGACGGTGGGAAGTAGCGCCATCCCGGTGCTCACCAGGACCACTGCGGTCACCTTTTCGATGAGCGGTGCGGCGGAGTCGACGTCGGCGGCTCCCATCGCTGTCAGCAGCGTCAGGTAGACGGCTTGCGCGAGGTTCACGCCGCGGGTGTACGCCAGCAGGACGCTGGCCGCGGCGAGTAACGCCGCCGTGCCGATCAAGGCCAGTCGCAGATTACGGCTGAACACCAAGCCGAGGGCCCGAAGCAGGCGCGGCCTTCGACGCGGCGGGTCCGTTCGGGGCCGCCCGTATGCGCGGACAAGTACCAGGTCTGCCGAGTCCTGGTCCGCTGGAAGGACGACCGGCTCCGTGCCGGTCGTGTCGGCCAAGCCGCAAACCACCTCCGCACCGGCCGGGTCAACGGCGCCGCGCATCGCGCTCCGCAGAAGCTCACCGTCGGGCATCCGCAGGTACGTCGGCGTGGCGTCCCCGAGCGTGGCGGCAACGAACGCCGGTGCGGCAATCTCGGATCCGGAGAGTACGGCGCAGTCCCCGAGCATCGCGGCCACGCCCTCGCCGAGCACCGGGTTGAACAGCCGGACCACGAGCCGAACATCGGGAGCCAGTTCCCTGGTGATCATGGCGGCATCCACATTGGTCACGTCGTCGACACCGACGAACGCCACGGCCGCAGCCTCCCGGACCCCAGCCTGATCGAGCACTTCCCCGGTCAGGCGGCGGGCCATGACGATCTCTGGCTGCCCCTCCGCCACGTTGAATTCCAAGGCGAGGTCAGCAAAGTCGGGTGCCTGGTGGTCACTCAACGCTGGTAGGACCACGGTGACCGCGACACCGTAGCGGTCTATTAGTTCAGTGACCAGACGGCGAGCCACCGCACCGTCCCCACAGACGACAAACCGCTGCCGTGCCGGCTCCGCGGTGGAGCCCTGTCTGGTGTCTTCGGACACAGGCGAATGGTAAACGACGAGGCTCAGGGTGGCGGCGACCATGAGGTGTCGGGCTCAGCCGATCTTCCAGCCCGTCTGGGATCGGGCATTTCCCCAGCTATTGGCGTCTACCACTTGCTTGTGTGGAATTACTCATTCGCTGACGACTCTCTCCTGTTTACACGGTCGCCAATTCACGGTCATCCGGAATCGGAAGGATTATGACCTGGAGTGCCTCGCGCCTCTCCGGGGACTCAGCGCTGCGGGCCCGGTCGGAAGAACGTCGGGAAGGACGTACCCCGCCTTGAGCCCTTCGAAGACAGTCCCTCACCGGAGGTCGGCGCACGGCGGTCGCACCAGGACGGTCGCCGCGATCCTCGCCGCCGTCCTGGTCTCGGCCGGGTTGGTCGCGACGCCCGCAGGGGCCGCGGACGCTTACACACAGGTGTACGAGTTCAGCTATCCCGCGAACGAGGAGCCCCTGATCGAGGAGGGGTTGAACGAGAACTACGACGCCCAGTACTACGACAGCGACCAGGGCTTCCTGATCGAACACAACGACGACCTGTTCAAGCGGGGCGTTCTGTGCGAGGGCGACATCAAGCAGCTCAGCGCGGAGGAACTGGGCGAGTGCCTGGTGCGCAAGGTGTACGACGTGCCGACGTCGAACGACGCGCCGGACGACTTCAGGATCGAGCTACGGCCAGGCGAGAACCGGGTCGCGGTGACGATCCACGACGACAAGCCCCCGTCGGCCAACGGGGAGACGTGGGCGCACTTCGGCTTCACGGCCGGCATCACCGTGGCGACGCTCCTGATCCGCAGCGCGTGCCTGAGCGGCGCCCTCAACCGGCAGGTCGACGCCGGCAACACGGTGATGAAGGGATTGTGCGTCGGGATCGCCGAGTTCCTCAGCAACTTCCTCCTGAAGGCGGTGCAGAGCCACTACGACGGCACCTTGGGTGACGGGCACACGTGGGGGGCGAACACCCTCGCCGCGGCCGTCGCCGGCAAGTTCGCCTTCCTGTGGGAGCACCCCCTGCAGGGCGCGATCGTGAGGGACGGCGGAACGTTCTGGACGAACGTCGCGAATGTACTCAACGCCGTGTGGGCGGGGCTCTCCAGGGCCTGCGTCGTCTGCGGAGGGGTCTTCGGCGCCGCCTACCAGGGCCTGTCCGCCGCGATCTCGACGACGTTCCGGGCGATCCTCCCGCGCGGGGAGACGGCCCTGCGGGTGATGCCGCTCGGTGACTCGATCACGTACGGCGTCGGTGTTTCCGACCCGGAGGGCACCGGATACCGAGCCCGGCTCTGGAGCGGCTTGTCCGACGCGCCGGTGCTCGACTTCGTCGGCTCGATGAACTCGGGGACCCTGCCCGATCGGAACCACGAGGGCCACCCGTGGTGGCGGATCGCGGATATCGACCGGCAGGTCGACTGCGTGATTCCGAGGTACCGCCCCAATGTCGTGCTGCTGCACATCGGCACCAACGACATGCAGTTCAACGATGCGGTCGACGACGCCCCTGCCCGGCTGGAAGGGCTGATCGGCAAGATCGTCAGACTGGCTCCCGAGACCACGGTGCTGGTCGCGAAGCTCGTTCCGGCGTTCAACACCGGCGCCAACAACAACGTCCAGAGGTACAACGCGGCGATTCCCGGCGTCGTCGACCGGTTCAGGGCGGCCGGCAAGCGCGTACGCCTGGTCGACATGGGCGCGGTGACCCGGGCCGACCTGACCGACACCGTGCACCCGAACGCCGAGGGCTACCGCAAGATGGCCGACGCCTTCCTCGGCGCCGTCCGGAGCGCCCGCGCCGAGAACCTCATCGAGGACCCGGTCGGCGCAAGCCCGGTCGCGTGCGGGGGCGAGGTCAGCAAGGTTCCGGACTCCGTCTCCGGCGACACCTCCGCGCAGGGTGAGGGCTGGCGCTGGCAGGGCGTCGTCGCGTCGGGCGTCGGCGCGAACCGGGACCGCGTGCAGTTCGCCGACGTCGACGGCGACGGGCTCGACGACTACCTCGTCCTCGACGACCAGGCCCGGGTCAAGGCGTGGACGAACGCGCACACCCTCGGTGGAGGGTTCGGTTGGCGTGGCCGCGACACCATCGCGACCGGCGTCGGCGCGGTCCCGGAGAACGTGCGGTTCGCCGACGTCGACGGCGACGGGCTCGACGACTACCTCGTCGTGGACGGCACGGGCCGGGTGTCGGCCTGGATCAACCAGTTCACTCCCGGAACCGGATTCGGCTGGGACTACGCCGGGGTCATCGCCACCGGCGTCGGCGCGACCCGCGACCAGATCCGCTTCGCCGATTTCACCGGCGACGGCCTCGACGACTACCTCGTCGTCGACGACAGCGGCCGGATCACCGCCTACTCCAACGAGTTCCACCCGGGCGGCGCGTACGGATGGTCGTCACTGGGCCTGGTGGCCGCCGGCGTCGGCGCTGCCCGGGACCGGGTCCGCTTCGCCGACCTCAACGGCGACGCCCGCGACGACTACCTCGTCGTGCACGACGAGGGTCACGTGAAGGTATGGCTGAACACGGTTCCCAGGTTCGTCGTGCAGGCCCCGGGCCACCCGACGCCCCGCATCGAGTGGCAGAACCACGGCCAGACCCTGACCGCGACGGCCGCGAACCGGGACCAGGTGGGCTTCGCCGACCTCAACGGCGACGGCAAGGACGACTACCTCCTCGTCGACTCCACCGGAAAGGCCGTCGGCGCGCTCAACGACCGGTACGGCCAGCCGGACACCTGGGACTGGCAGGGTGTCGTCGGCCAGAACCCCAACGCCGACACCACCAGCGGCATGGTCGATCTGACCGGCGACGGCCGGGCCGACTGGGTCGCGATCCGGGCGGACGGCACCGTCGCCGCCTGGATCAACCGGCTGACCCAGGGTGGCGGCTACGGCTGGGACTACGCCGGACAGATCACCGCCGGCGTCACCCCCGGACGGGAGCGGGTCAGGTTCGCCGACGTCGACGGCGACGGCAAGGACGACTACCTCGTCATCGACGACGTCGGCGGCGTCAAGGCGTGGATCAACAATTACGCCCCGGACCGTGGGTTCGTCTGGGACTACGCCGGAGTCATCGCCGCCGGCGTCGGCGCGGCGAAGGAACGCGTGCGCTTCGCCGACATGAACGGCGACCGCAAGGACGACTACGTCGTCGTCGACGACGCCGGCGAGGTCAGGGCGTGGTTGAACAAGCGCTCCGCCTCCGGGTACGGCTGGGACTACGTCGGGCAGATCTCACCCGGCGTCGGCGCGGCCCGCGACCAGGTCCACCTGACCGACCTCAACGGTGACCTGCGCGCCGACTACCTCGTCGTCGACGCCGCAGGACGGGTCTACGTCTGGATCAACGCATACAAAGAATCACGCTTCGGCTGGAGGTTCGACGGGCTGGTCGCGTCGGGGGTCGGCGTCTCCGGCGGCCGGGTTCGGTTCGCCGACCTCAACGGGGACCGCAGGGCCGACTACCTCATCGAGGATCCAGGCGGGCAGATTCGCGCGTGGACGTTCAACGGCTACTACGTGATCCAGAAGGCGCCGGACGAGCCCATGTCCGGCACCCCGACCACGTCTGACGTCGATATCGACCTCGACCCCTGCGTACTGGTCCTCAACCTCAATCGGGGCCCCTGCGACACGTAATGCGCCCACCCCGCGTCGGTAGCGGTGGGTGGGATCCGGCTTCCACCCACCGCTGCCCCGAACCCGCCGGCGGAATCGGCGTCGGCGGACTACCGGTCGTCGGTCGGTACGTCCTCGAGGTGCTCGATCTCGACGACATGTGGGTCCAGGCCGTCGACCGGCAACTCCTCGTGGATCTGGTCGCCCCTGTCGGTCATCGAGGTCTTCGACGACCACCAGGGATCCCGTACGCAGCGGCCCCGCCACAGCAGGGTCGTCTCGGTGGGGCTGACGAAGTAGCCGGCCAGGCCCCGCCGGGTACCGAGGGCGATCCCCGCGCCGGCGGCGGCCAGCGGCTGGCCGGCGGCGGCCGCCGTCACGCCGAGGTCGACGAAGGCCTCGCCGTCGGAGCTGCCCGAGACGACCGTGATCGCCGGCCCGCCGCGGGCCACCTCGCTCACCAGCACCCAGCCGCGCTCCCACTTCCCGGCCCGGTGCCGGGCGAGGATCCGCCGGTCGACGTCGGCGAGATTGGCCAGGCTCTGGACGGTCACCTCGTCGGCCTTCAGGACGAACGCGCCGGCCCGGGAGAACCGGATCCGCAGCCCGGCGTTGCCCTGGGCGATGCCGCTGACCGTGGGGTCGCCGTCGGCCGCCAGCCAGGTACTCACCTGGGCGCCGTCGTGCGAGGCGTAGTCGTAGCCGGTCGGAACGCCGGGAAGGTCCGGCGTGAAGGGGATGCCGAGTGCGTCCAGGGTGGTGTGCTTCACCCAACCCCCGTCGTCGAAGACACCGACGTCGCCGAGTTCCATGCGGGCCCCGGGCAGCCAGACCGGCAGCCGGTCGAACCGACCCCGGGTCTCGTGCCAGAGACTGGTCAGCAGGCTGGTCATCGGGCGCCTCCGTCGGCGGGGCCGGCGTACGTGGGAACCGGCTCGATCCGCAGGCCCGCGTACGCGTGGATGGAATACAGCAGTCCGAGCGGGTTGCCGCGGTCCTGCAGCAGCCGCCACTTCGCCTCGTGCAGTGCCTGCCCTACGTCGTGCCGCTCGACGAGTAGGTTCAGGTAGAACCACTTCGAGATCTCGGCGGCGATCCGGTCCGGCACGTTCGCGATGGTGCCGATGATGCCTCGGTTGCGGTTGTGCCGGAACGGCTTGTGCAACGACGCCGCGCTCGTCGGGTCCATCGCCACGGTGCCGCAGCCGTTCAGGAACACCAACGGCATGTCCGGTCGCGGCCCCGGTCGGGCGGCCATCACCTCGGCGGCCCAGATCCGCATCATCTCCTCGACGAGTTCCTCCAGCGGTACCACCAGCTTGCGGCCCTGCTCGTCGGAGAGGTGGTAGGCATACCTGGTGCTGTCGCCGTCGGCGGCCTGGCAGTGACAGGAGAAGTGGACCACCTGGTCGAGCGGGCCGTCCCGGTTGTGGTCAAGCCCCAGCGCCGGGTCACAGAGCTGCTGCGCCAGCGTCGGTGCCGCCGGGTCGTCGCTGTCTTTCGGGTACGGCCCCCTCAGCAGGAACAGGGCATCCTTGCCCCGGAAGAAGCCCACCTCCTGCTGCACTCCCGGGAAACTGGCGTCGTACACCATCCGGATCGGGAGTCCGTCCCAGCCGTTCAGGGAGGTGGAATCGGGCAGGTGGTCCGGGTCGCGGCGTTCGACGACAGCCGCGAAGCCAGGGAAGGCCAGCGCGGCCCGTTCCAACTCTGCCTGGTTGCCGGCCCGCACCGTGGACGTCGGCGCGAACAACGGCAACAACTCCCAGGGGAAGTACTGGTTCGTCTCGGCGATGGCGTGGATCAACGGGGTACGGGTCTGCCGGCTCTGCCAGGTCGGGCAGGCCGCCTGCAGGAACAGCGACAACCGGGGGAAGTCCCGTTGCGGGTCGTGTAGCACGTCGAAGAGAAATATCCGCCCGGCAGCCGCGAGGTTGCCGAGCGCCTCGCCCGCAGCGCCGGTCGCCTCCGGCCAGCGCTGCCGGCAACTCGCCGCTACCCGACCGACTCGCTTCCCGAGCTTGGCGCAATGTTCGCGCACGACATCCGCGTCGACCAGTTGGATGTCAGTCGGCGCCGGGCCGCGGGCGGCCGTGAGTCGCAGGCAGATGCCCTTGTCGTTGACCGTGGTCCGGGCCGTCACATCAGGAGAGCGGAACAGTGGCAGGTCCACCCGCGCCCTCCCCTCCGGTTACCGCCACCAGCAGGATCGGCAGTGACTGAACAAGCCGACCTGACGACAGCACCGTTATCCGCAGTTCGTTCTCACCGGGTACGTCGATCCGCAGGGTGCTGTCCAAGCGGGCCAGTCCGCCGTCGACCCGGCAGGTGGTACGCAGTTCCGGGTCGGACACGTCGACGAACGGGGCGTCGACCAACAGGGTGAGGTCGACGTCGTCGGCCCGGACGCCGGTGCTGACGGCGAGCGGGCGCCAGACCTGCGGGCCGGCCAGGGCGGGCCGCCGCCCCGGCTCGTCCGCGAAGGCCCGTTGCCCGGTCGCTACGAGCACCGTGAGGTGGCACAGCTCGCCGACCGGGATGCGCCACGTCGGTGGCAGGTCCTCGTCGTGGGCCGGTTCGGCGCCGGTCAGCCCGGCGCCGAGCGCACCGCGGAACGCGACCGGTTCGGCCGGGGTGAGCGTCTGCCGGAGCTCATCCTGCACCCGGTCGACCACCTGGCTGCTCAGCCGGGCCGCCAGGCGATCGGTGACAGCCGGCGACAAGCTGACCGGACCGCCGCCCATCGGCATCGGACCGCGCCCCGGCCATCCGTCGACCGGTACGACCACCGGCAGCCCGACGCCGGGCGCCTCGGTCCCGGCCGGGGCGACCTCCTCCAGCAGGCCGAGCACCGCGCGCAGCCCGGCCCAGTCCTTCAGCTCGCCGAACGCCATGGCGGCGTCCATCAACAGCTGCCGTCCGCCGGTCCGATCCCCGGCGCGCAGCCGGATCTCGCCCTTGACCCGGGTCAGCCGCGCGGTGAGCGGAGCCAGCACCTCGGGTTTCTCGCCCGATCCCTGCACCGCGGCCAGCTCGCCCTCGGCGGCGTGCGCGACGTGGTCCGCCTCCACCGGCCGGCCCATTGCCAGGAGCGCCCGGGCCAGCAGGCACTGGGTCCGCACCGTCCCGAGCGGGTTGCCCATCTGGCGGAAGGTCAGCAACGCGTGGGCGGCTCGCCGGACCGCGGTCGCGGCGAGTTCCGGGTCGCGACCGCCGCCGGGCCTGTCCTCGTACTGGTCGAGCGCGAGACGTGCGGTCCGGTACCGCACGTTCGCGACCCGGCGCAGGTCCCCGTCGACCAGCCGGGCGGCCTGACCGAGGTAGTCACCGGCGGACTGCCAGTCCCCCCGTCGGCGACCCGCCTCGGCCAGGGAGAGGTAGATCCGGTAGCGGGTGGCGTCGGAAAGCCCGGGGTCGAGCAGTTCGTCGTAGACGGCCTCCGCCGTGTCGACGTGGTGCGCCTCGGCGAACAGGATCCGGATCAGTCGCTGCTCCGGGCCGTCCCCTATGGTCTCCGCCCGGGCGAGCGCATCCTCCAGCTTCTCGACCGCGCGTTGGTACGCGGCGGCCTGCAGGAATCCCTCACCCATCTTCCGCAGGGCGATCGCGATCCGACGCTCGGCCTCCTCGCGCGCCGCCGACCGGTCCCCGAGCAGCAGGTGCGACAACGCGATCGCCCGGTCCAGGCCTTGCTCGGCGTCCCGGTACCGTTCGACGGCCACCAGGAAGGTGCCCTTGGCGAGCAGCACGTCCACCTGGGCGAGGACGTTGCCGTCGCGCTCGGCGGCGCGGGCCGCCTGGCCGTACGCCGCCAGGGTCGCGGCGGAGGTCACTCCCTCGGCGACACAGCCGTCAAGCCAGGCGCCGACCCGCCAGCGCAACTGCGTGCCGAAACCGGTGTGCGGCAGGGTCGCGGTGTCGTCCATCACCCGCAGCAGGTTGGGGTACTCGGCCCGGACCCAGGCCTCGGGATGGTCGGCGATCCGCTGCGGGAACTTCGAATCCGGCGCGAGCCAGTCCATCGGCCCGTCGTACGCGAAGTCGTCGTGCAGGACGGTGAGGACCGCGCTGACCACCTGGACGTAGGCGGCGGTGAGCTGGTCCAGCGCCCACTCCCGCTGGTGGGCCGGAATCCGGGCGGCCTGCGCGCCGGCGAACAGCCGGACCAGCGGGTGGAGCCGGTACCGGGCCACCTCGGACACCTCGTCCATGCCGAGGTCTTCCAGCAGTTGGGCCGCGGACAGCCGGTCGACCAGGGCCTCCACCTCGGCCGGCGGCAGGTCCATCAGCGGACCCAGCACCCACGGCACGAAGGTGGGCGACGGAATCAGCGCGAGCATGGCCAGCGCCCGCTGTTCCTTCGGCAGCAGCCGGCCGTACTCGGTCTGAAGGTGAGCCCGCAGCGACCGGCCGGGGCGGTCCAACCAGCCGAGCCGGGACCGGGGCTCGCGCAGCAGCCCGGCGATCTGGCAGATGTCCGCGCCGTCGTTGGAGACCCGCTCGGCGGCGGCCCGGACGGCGAGCGGGAGCCGTCCGCACAACGAGACGATCTCGGCGGCACATTCCGGCCGGACGCTCTCGGCGGTCCGGGAGACGGCCCGGAAGATGGCCAGCGCCTCGTCGTCGTCCGGCAGGCCCAACGCGTACGACGGTTCGGCCAGCGGATCGGACCAGGTCATGCCGCGTCGACAGGTGATGATCACGGCGGCGGCGGAGTCGCTCGGCAGTACGTGCCGGACCTGGTCGGCGTTGCGGGCGGCGTCCAGGATGAACAGGATCTTCTTCTTCGCCGTCAGCGAGCGGAAGACCATCGCCCGGCCGACCGCGGTGTCGGGCATGTCGGTCCAGCCCAGCGCCAGCAGGAGCTCGTTGAGGATCTCCATCGGTGTGCGGGCGGCGCCACCGGTGCCGAGGTTCACGAACAGTTGCCCGTGCGGGTAGCGGCGGGCGAGCCGCCGGGCCAACTCGTCGGCCAAGGCGGTCTTGCCGACCCCCGGCATGCCGTGCAGGAGCAGGATCACCGGGCCGGCGGCTCCGCGTCGGTCCGCCGGCCGCCGTCCGCCGCGCCGGAAGATCGACCTTACGCCGCCGGCGCGGGCCGCCCGTTGCTGGTCGTGCAGTTCCTGCAGGTCGGCCAGTTCACGCTCGCGGCCTCGGAAGAGCTCGTCCCGGGGCGGCAGGGTGGGCACCACCTGGTTGCGCCACCAGCCCAGCCATTGGGTGAACCGGAAGCGCGGCTCCGTCCGGCCCCGGTGCGGTCGGGCCAGCTTGGCGCGCTTGCTCTTGCGGGCGGCCGGCTGGTCCACCAGCGACTGTTCGTAACTGGCCTCCGGCGACTCGACCAGGATCACCGCTGCCGCGCCAAGCGTGCCGATCGCCAGCAGCGCCGCCAATTGCAGATCGGTGGGGATCTTGTCGTAGACGGTGCCGAGCACGCTGGCCAGCACTGTCACCGCAGCGGCGATCAGGAGCCGGAACCGCCTGAGGCGTCGGCGTAGCCGCCGGATCGACCAGCGTAACGACAAGGAAGCCATCCCATCTGGGCCGGGTGGAGCGCATCAGATTCCCGCTCGGGTGCCGGCCGGGTCGGTCGGCTGCCGACCGACCGCGGTGATCCACTCCCGGACACCCGGCAACGGTCTCAGCGGTTGGACAGGCAGTGAGGACTCCACCTCCCACAGCAGCCGGCCGGCCCGCCGCACGCCCTGTTCGTCGCCGAGCTTCGAGAACGCCTGTTCGGCGGCGGAGAGCAGGTCGACCGCTTCCTGGCCGCGCCCGGCCCGGTGGTACGCCACCGCCAGCCAGGTCGCCGACTCCGCCTCGATCCAGCGGTCCCCGCAGCGGCGGAGCGTCCCGTGACACTCCTCCAGCTCCGGGGTGGCCCCGCTGAGGTTTCCGTCGGCGAGGTGCGCCCGGCCGAGGGCGAGTCGCGCGTTTCCGCTGCCATAGCGGTGCCGCAACGTGGTGAACCCTTCCAACGCCGCGGAGCTGAACTCGCGGCTCTGGTCGTACTTGCCAAGGTCGAGCAGGGTCAGGGCGCGGTGCAGCCGGATCCACGGCCGGCGCAGCCGCTGCCAGCCTTCGGGGTCACCGGTGAGCCGCTCGGCATCGGCGAGGGTGGTGGCCGCCGCCGCCGGGTCCCCGCACTCCCGCAATACCTGCGCGTACGCCAGCAGCACGGCGGGAAGTTGCCGCGCGCCGGACTGTCCCCCGCCCGCACACAGCCGTTGAGCCTGGTCGAAGTACCCCTTGGCCGTTTCCAGGTCCTTGCGCGGCGCCTGCAGAGCGGTCAACTCGCGGAGTACCCGGATGTGCTCGTCGCGGTCGTCGGCGTTCTGGACGCTGCGCTCGGCGGCGAGCAGGTCCGCCTCGGCCTGCGGCAGTTGGCGTAACCGCCGGCGCAGGCTGCCGGTCACCCGCAGTGCCCGGGCCAGCGTGCGCGGCGACTGGCTGCCGCGTTCTCCGGCGTCTTCGGCGCCGGTCATGGCCTCGTCGATCCAGCCGAGTTCGGCGTTGACCTCGGCCAGCGCGGCGAGGGTGAGACCTTCCTCGGTGGCGAACGCCAGCGCCCCGGAGTCGCTGTTCGACAGCGCGGCGGCGCGTTCCCGGCAGAGTGCGAGTGACTCCCGGGCGGAGTTCAGGGCGTCGTCGAGTTGACCCCGTTCCAGGAACGCGAAGACCGTACTGCGCAGGTATTCGTCGGCGTTGCGTTCGTTGCGTCGGCGCCGTCCCTCGGTGAGTTCCCGCCGGGCGCGCTGCTGCTCCGGGCTCGTCAGGTGGCTGCCGAGATGGGTGGCGGCGTAGGCGTGGACGTAGACCGGCACCCGGAAGGTCAGCAGCCCGGAGTGGTCGTCCACCCGCCGTTCCACGAACCGGGCGGAGGCGAGGCGGTCGAGGAATCGGCCGGCGACGTTTTCGGGCATGGTGCGCTCGGTGAAGGCGCCGTTGAACAGCATCGCCAGCATCCACCGCTCCACCCGGCGCCGGTCGGTCAGGCCGAGCAGGACCAGCGCCTCCCGCTCCTCGCGGGTGAGCAGGGCGAAGGCCAGGTCGAGGATGCCGGAGAAGGCGACGACCTTCTTTCGTTGCAGATCGGTGGCCATGTCCCGCATGCGCCGGACGGCGATCTCCAGGGTCCAGTTCTTGCGTACCGCGAGCACCGCCCCGGCCATCTGGATCGCCACCGGATAGCCGGCCGCGGCGGCCACGATCTGCTTCGCCTCTTCCGGTTCGGCGCCGATCCGGTCGCCCCCGACCAGCCGGTCGAGCAGGGCGGTGGCGGCGTCGTTCCGCAGCGGCTCCAGCGCCACCGGGAACTGTCCGGGGAACCCGGGGACCGCAGCGCGGGCGGTGACCATGGTGAGGCACCCGGGGCCGGCCGGCAACAGTGGTCGGATCTGGTCCGGGTCGCCGATGTTGTCGAGGATGACCAGCACCCGCCGGCGCCGCGTCCGGTCCCGGTACCAGCGGCCGAGATCCGCGCGCTCCGGCATGTCCTCCCGTGGCCCACGTAGGGCCCGCACGAACGTCTCCAACCGGTCCTCGGTCAACTGGTCGTCGGAGCTGTCGAACCGGAGCATCAACTGCCCGTCGGGATACTGGTCCGACACCAGGTGGGCCATCCTGATCGCCAACGCGGTCTTCCCGACCCCGGGTTCGCCGTGGATGACGATCAGCGCGTCGCCGTCCCGGTCGGGCCGGGCAAGGTGGTCACACATCTCATCCAACTCGCGGTCCCGGCCGGCGAGCAGGCCGGGCGGCGGGGGCAGTTCGGCGGGCACGATCCGCTGCCGTCGCGAGCTGCCGGAGGCCAGGTCCAGACCGCCGGGCACGACCGCCATCGCGGGCGCCGCCGCACGGCGGCGACGGATCAGCGTCTGGACTATCCGCGCGACGAACGCACCGACGACGAAGGCCACGACGAACGCGGCGGCCGGGTAGAGATAGTTGTACGTCAAAGTGGTGGCGCTGGGAAAGCCGAACGGTAGCTCGAACGGGATGGAGCGTGCCGCGTCAACCGATCGCATCGCCACTCCTCTGTCGAGTCACTACATCATGCCGCTCCAAGGCAAACCAAAGCCAGGCCGCTGGTCCCTTCGGGATCGATGGTGGTCGCCGGGGACGAGGCACGTAGGTCCTATTGAGGAGCCACTGTGGCCCTTACGGCCGATGCCCTATTGCGGAAAAGATCCGCCAGCCCCGGGCTGATTTCGGGGTCCCGCCGACCCCTGGTCAGCCGATCGGCCGCCGGTGGAAGTGCCGCCATTTGCGTTACGTCCCTGTTCCGCGGATTCGTGGCGGAGCAGTATGGCCCCGGCCGTCGAAGGTCCGCGAGCCGCAGGTCGATCCGGTCCTTTGTGGTGTGAGGCACCGGCTTGCCGCCGCCGAGCACGAGCGGGTGTACGCCCCCCACCGGTGTCGCCGGAAAACCTCTCGATTCGAGCGACGCGGACCGACCACAATGCCACTATGGAACGCGAGCGACTGGTGAAGTTGAGCAAACGGATGTCGAAGGCGCTCCGGCACGATCCCGAGCGGGCCGGCCTGGTGCTCGACCCAGCTGGCTGGACCCCCGTCGACGCCCTGCTCGCCGCCCTACGGATCGAGCGGGCCGAGCTGGACGCGGTCGTCGCCGGCAACGACAAGCAGCGGTTCGCTGTCGAGCGCGGCACCGACGGGGTGTTGCGGATCCGGGCCAACCAGGGCCACTCGGTCCCGGTGGACCTCGGGCTGCCCCCGGTGTCCCCACCGGACCGGCTCTATCACGGCACCAGCGCCGGTGCGCTTGAGTCGATCCGGGCCACCGGCCTGCACCGCGGCGGCCGTCACCACGTCCATCTCTCCGCCGACACCGAGACCGCCCACCGGGTCGGCGCCCGGCGGGCCGGTCGGGTCGTGCTCCTCACCATCGACGCGGCGGCGATGGCCGCCGCCGGGCACGTGTTCCACCGCAGCGCCAACGGCGTCTGGCTCACCGACGCGGTCCCGGCCGGCTATCTGCTCGAGTGAGCCCTGACCTTGTTGTATGGATCGGCGTCGCTGTCGCTCCGAGGGCTTGCCGTGTCGCCGACGTCACGGCCGCCTGATGGCCGGCCCGCCAGTGGTGGTGGTGAACGCCTGTACCCGCTACGGGAGAGGCGGTAGCCCCACCACAGTCGTGATCGACGATGCCATGCTCATCGACGACGAACGGCACGCGATCGCCCGTAGGGCCGGCACCTCCCACACCGCGTTCATCGACACCAGCACAGCGGATCCACCCAGGGTGCGGTTCTTCACCAGCGCCGGGGAACTCACGAACTGCGGGCATGGCATCATCGCCGCGCAGGCCGTGCTGCTGGACCGCAGCGGCGCCACTGAGCACCACGGCCGCCAGTGCACCGGAGGCCGCACCTTCGCCACGACCGCCATCCGGCGCCACGACGGCATCGAGGTCTGGTTCGACCAAGGCGTCATCGCCCTACCGGACGACGCTGACGCGACCGGCGGTGGCATCATCGCGGCCCTCGGCCTGGAACGAGCGGACATCGCCGCCGACGTACGGGTCGCCTCGCCCGGCATGCCACGACTCCTCGTCCCCGTCCGGGATCGCCGGACGCTGCTGTCCATGCAGCCCGACTTCGACCGGCTGGCAACCGAGTGTCGGCGACTCGGGTATCTCGGCTGCTTCACCTACGCGCTGTCGCCGACCGCGAGAACGGGCGCCGCCCGGATGTTCGCCCCAGCGATCGGCGTCGACGAGGACATCGCGAACGCCAACAGTGTCGGCTGCCTCGCCGCCCACCTGCTCGACACCTCCGGCAACGGCGCAATCGAAATCCACCAGGGTGACAGGTTCCAAAGCCCATCATCGGTCTTCGCCAGCGCGACATACACCGCAGACGGCATCGTCGCCAGAATCAGCGGATCGGTTGACCTCGGCCCGCCCATCGATCTCGGCTGACACCGGGTATACGTTCCCGGGCACGGGAAGCAGCGACGTGAGGATGACACATCGGTGGGCTGCCGGGGCTTTGCCTATTGGAACTGGAGTTGTGCGAGCCGTCGCTGAACCTGCCGTTCACCGGCCACCGGCCGACGCGTTTCGCGGAAGCCATCGCCGGGCGGCTGGGATCAGCGCTCGATGAGCAGCGGTGCGAGCCGGCGGATGGCGTCGTCGACGTCGGAGGCCGACGGTGCGGCGACATAGCTGAGCCGGACATGGCGGAGGCTGTTGCCGGTGGCGGAGAAGTTTCCGGCAGGTAGTGCCGGTCACGGTCGTACGCCGGCCGCAGGGCAGCGGCCGACGCCGCGCGGACGACCGGCAGGTGCTGGCGGCCATCGTGCACGTCGCCCGTCAGGCCCAGGTGTGGGCCAACCTCGGTTCTGCCTGGTCGCTGAACCTTCGGCGGGGGCGAGTTGCTCGCACACGGCTTCGACGCGGTTCTGCGCGACGGTCCGGCCAATGGTCTGCGGGACCAGGGCGGCTCACCGTGGGGTGATCAGTGGGGCGTAGTCAGTTCGGCTGAGCGGCTGTTCGGACAGTGAACCGTCGGCGCGGGGCACGCCCAACGGCCTGCCGTCGCGCAGGAACGCCACGCTGGTGACGTCATCGCGGCTGGTGAGGGTGCAGACAATCTGCCCGAAGGCGAGGACCTCGTCGCTGCGCCCGGCGTCATCGCCGGGTTCGTCGACCGTGACGCCCGCCTGGGTACCGGTCACTGTCGCACCGGCGGCGTTGACCGCACCCGGCAGTGCGCTGGTCAGGTCGGTGTCACGTTCGGCCTCGGTGGGCCCGGCGAGCAGGTGCCGCAGGTGGTCCTCGATGGTGGGTGGGCGGTCCACGCGCCGGAGCACCGGGACGATCCGGTTGTCGCGGACCAGGCAGACGGTCTCGGTGGCCGGGCCGACCGGTGCGGTCTCGGCGGGGGCGGAGGTCGGGAACGGCCCGCGCGGCGGTTGCACGACGCGGGGTGCGTTGTCGGTGGGGATGCCACAACCGGTCAGCAGCCCGACGAGCCCCACGGCGAGAAATCGGCGGCGGTTCACGTCAGGCTCTCCGGCAGCGTGACGCGGAAGCGGGCGCCCCCGCCGGGGCGGTCGGTGACCGTAACGCGTCCGCCGTGTGCGGCGGCGTGCTGGGCGACCAGTGCCAGGCCGAGTCCGGTGCCGTCGCCGGCACCCCGGGTGTTGGCGGCCCGCCCTCGGACGAAACGGTCGAAGATCACCTCTCGGTCCTCGACAGGCACACCCGGGCCGTCGTCCTGGACCTCGATGACGCCCACGCTGCCGTCGCGATCGAGCAGAACACACGTCGGCCCACCGCCGTAGGTGACGGCGTTGTCCAACAGGTTCGCCAGCACCTGCGCGACACGCCGCGGCTCGACCAACCACGTCGCGGACACCTCCGGTGCGAGGCGGACGATCGACGCTGGCAGATCCAGGGCATGGCAGGCGTCCCTGGCCAGCGCCACGACGTCCACGGGAGCCCGGTGGGCGGGCTGGTCGCTGCGGGCCAGGTCGATCAGGTCGTTGACGAGCCGCTGAAAGCGGTCGATCTCGTCGGCGACCAGGCCCGCCGCGATCGCCGTTCGCTCGTCCTGCTGTTCTCGACGACGGGCCAGGACGCTGGCTGCGGCGGCGAGGGTCTGCAACGGGGAGCGCAGCTCGTGGCTGACGTCGGCGGCGAAACGTCGGTCGCGCTCGATGCGGTGGGCGAGGCGGTCGACCATCTGGTTGAACGAGGAGGACAGGCGGGTCAGGTCAGGGTCGCTGGCCGTGTCGAGGCGTGCGGTGAAATCACCGCCGGCGATCTTCTCGGCAGCATCAGCGACAGCCGTCAGTGGGCGCAGCCCGTGCCGGGTGGCGTACCAGCCGAGGGCCGCGCCGGATCCGGCGACCATGATCGCGACGGTGGTCAGCGCGAGCGCCAGGACCTGAAAAGTCTGTTCCAGCTCCCGCAGCGAGTTGACCTCGAAGTACGTCGCTGTCGCGGAGAGGGGAACGCCGACGACCAGGGCGGATTGTCCGTCAACGCGGACCCGCTGCACCGCTGGCTTCCCGGACGCCACGAGACGTCGTAAATCGACGGGGATGGCGGCAGTGGGGCCGGGATCCGCAGTGCGGGCGTACCACTCGCCGTTGAGGTGTAGCACCGGGCGGCGGCCACCTCCGGTGTCCAGCGACCGGAGCACCTGTACGACGTCGGGGGTGTCGGTGTCGATCCCGGCACGGACGACTGTCGCGTCGAAGTACGCCGCGCGCAGAGCCGCACGTTCCCGCTCGTCGATCAGGGAGCGGCGGGTCAACTCGTACGAGACCAGGGCCATCGACGCGGCGAGCAGGAGGGCCCCGACGGCGAATGCGGCGGTGACCCGGGTACGCAGTCCGAGGCGTCTCATCGCTGCAACTTGTAACCGAGACCCCGCAGGGTGACCAGATGGCGCGGGTTCGCCGGATCCGGCTCGATCTTCTGCCGCAGTCGGCCCACATGCACGTCGACGAGCCGTTCGTCGCCGCTGTCGTACCCCCAGACCCGTTCCAGCAGTTGCTGGCGGGACAGCACCCGGCCGGCGTGCTCTGCCAACTCGCACAGCAGCCGGAACTCCGTGCGGGTGACCGGTACGGGTTGGCCGGCTCGGCGCACCTCTCCCCCGTCAGGGCTGATCTCCAGTTCGCCGACGACGAGCACGGGCACCGGCGCCGGCGTGTGCCCCGCGACGCCGCTACGGGCCCGGCGGCGCAGGGCGCGCAGCCGAGCGGCCAGTTCCTTGATCGCCACCGGCTTGACGACGTAGTCGTCAGCGCCGGCTTCGAGGGCGGCGACAATGTCGCGGGTGTCGTCCCGGGCACTGACCACCACGATCGGGACGTCGTCGTCACGGCGCAGCTGCCGAATACATTCGAAGCCGTCGAGACCGGGCAGCATCAGGTCGACCAGCACGTAGTCGGCGGGGTCGCGGCGCTGCGCACGCAGCCCCTCCTCGGCCGTCGCCGCGCCCACCGCGTCGTAACCCTCGTCCTCCAGTGCGAGCAACAACGCCAAGCGGATGCGGTCGTCGTCCTCGATCACCAGTACGGCCGTCATACCCGGCATCATCCCCAGCCGACCGGCTCGGTGGCCAACCGTGGCGTCCGGTTGGCCGATTTGTCACGGAACTGTCACAGATCCGCGTGGTGGCCGCCAAACCCGCTCGGCAGGGTGACAGACGACCGGATCCGCGAGGGAGAGGGGTGCGCCTGTGACAGGGCCACTGGCAACCACGCCATGCACGCTGCCGCTGGTCGAGGTACGCGTCACCGAGTTCGACCTTGCTTGCATGCCGGCGACCGGAGCAGTGTTCGACCGCCTGCTCGCCCTGCATCCCGCACAGGTGGTGGTCGACCTGTCCGGATGCCGGCACATCGATGCCGCTGCGATCGGCCTGCTACTCGATGTGCACCGGCGGCTGGCCCGCGCCGACGGGGTCCTCACCGTCCGCGATCCGAACCCGCGCATTCGGCGCATCCTGCACGCCGCCCGCCTGGACCAGATCCTTCCGGTCGTCGACACTGCCCCATCGTCGCCGCCCGGCACCCCGCCGGGCGGGCAGGAACTCAGCCGCACCCAGCCGACGCTGGTCGCTCATGGTCGCGCCTCGGTAAAGGTCGCTCACTGACGACCGCCAGCCGGCTCCCCTGCCCGCCATCGGGGAAACGTCACGCTCGAGAGCGGGCCTCCGCATCGCTCCGCACGATCGCCGTGTCCCACCCCGTCGGTAGACATGGCCCCAGGAAGGACCAGCAGAATGACAGTTGTCCCGGACGACCACCTGATGACCCTGATCTGCGACACCTGCGGCGACACCGTCAAGGCCACCGCGTGCGTGCTCCCCGATGCCGAGGTCGTCTGGACCCTGGTGTCCGAACAGGGCTGGAGCGGTTCCCCCTTCGCTACCGGCCCACACCGCTGCCCACACTGCAGCCTCCTGCCGCTCCCTGCTGGCGGCCACGCGTCGTGCGGCGACCACGGTCCTGGCGGCATCCTCGGCATCGACCACCTCGACGACGTGACCGTCGTCGCCGCGACAGGTGACGTCGATCTCGACACCGGGGACAACCTGCGCACCGCCCTGCGCCACGCGGCCGACATGGGCGGACATGTCGTGGTCGACTTGAGCCAGGTGCACCTCATCGACTCCACCGGCCTCGGGCACCTCGTCCGCGCCCACCGCGACGCCCGCGACCGCGGGGTCACGCTCTGCCTGGCCGCGCCGTCGCGGTTCATTCGCACCGTCCTGCACACGATGCGCCTGGACGGAGCCTTCCCCATCTTCGACAGCCGCGACGACGCCCTCGCCAAACTGTCTGAGGGTTCGGCGTCGGAGCGCCCAACCGCCATCGCCACTACCGCTGCCGGTTCCTGATCGAACCTCCTACACGGCCACCACCTGCTGGAGCACCCCCGTCTCGAAGAACGTCCGAGGAAAGCCCATGAGCATCGCTGGTCTCGTCACCGCGCTCCTCGTCGGCGTCGCTGCCGGCCTGCTCGGCAAGCTCATCATCCCAGGACGCCGGGAGGCCCCGGCCTGGCTGACCGTGTCCGTCGGGGTGGTCGCCGCGCTGGCGGGCACCATCGTCGCCCGTCTGGCGGGCATCGATACCAGCACCCTCAACCTCTTGGCCCTGATCATCCAGGTCGGGCTCGCCGGCAGCAGCGTCGTGCTCGTCGTCGCCACCGCCGGACTCGACCCATCCGACCCGCGATGAACCGGAAACGACGCAGCGCCGTCCCCGGTTCCCCCGGGCCTCGCCACAATCTAGGAGCTGACCGTGTACATGCCATGGCCGCTACCCGATGAGAACTGGTTCGCCGACACCTCGGACCAGCCCGAGCCCGACTGCGAGGACCTACGAATCGAGGCGCTGGTCGCGCAGCGACTGAGCATCGACTGGACCACGCGGCGTCAGCACATCATCGTCACCGTGCAGAACCGGGTCGTCATCCTCGCCGGCGTGGTCAGCGACGCGAACGCGCGGCAGGTCGCGGCGGAACTCGCCTACGACGTACCGGGCGTCTTCGACATCTGCAACACACTGCGGCTCAGCGGCCCGCGGCGAACCCACTGGTGACCAACGATCCGCTACCTGGGTTGTGCTACTCGGCATTCGGCTGCCTGTCGGTAGCCTCACTGTCGCTTCGCGTCGCGGTTGGCGCGGCAGCCTCCCAGGGGTCGCCGGCAGGCCGACGCGAGACCGCTTTCCTGCGGCGCAGCGGCCGCACTCGACGCAACGCGTGGTGCCAGTTGGGCGTGTCGCGGGTGTCGTCAAAAGCCTGCGCGATCACGACGTCGGTCGAGGAGTGCGCCAGGATCGAGATGACGATCGTCAACGCGACCAGGTGAAAGACCTCGTCGGCTGCGGCGATGCCGGATTCGATCACCAACAGGCCGTAGACGACCGAGGCGAAGCCCTTGGGCCCGAACCACATGGCGGCCGCCTGCTCCCGCAGGCTCAGCCCGGACCGCAGGAACGAGATCCACAGCGCGATCGGGCGGGCGACCACGATCGCCAGAACGGCGAAGACCCAACCGGTCCAGGAGATATCGCCGAGAAACTCCACCGAGATCAGGGCTCCGAACACCAGCAGCGCCCCCAGCTTGAGCAATTCGGCGACGTTCTCCCCGAAGTGCTCGAACGCCGCGCGTTCCCGGGGTCCGAAGGTCGCCACGGTGATGCCGGCGGCGAACGCAGCCAGGAACAGATTGCCGTGGGTGGCCTTCCCGAGCGCCAGTACCAGCAGCCCGATCGCAACCCCGTTCAGGGGCGCGTACGCCGCTGAGGCGGCGAAGAAGCGAGTTCGCTCCAGCGCGAGCGCCGCCAGCGGCACCAGCACCCCGATCGCCAGGCCGACGGCCAGTTCGGTGGTCAACTCGCCCAGGTGCAGGTTGTCGGAGCCGGCCGCGACCGCCAGCAGCACCACCACGAACGGCAGCGCTAATCCGTCGTTCACCCCGGACTCGACATTGAGGAGATGCCGCAGCCGCGTGGGCACCTTGTCGTTGCCGACCAACGCGGCCGCGAACACCGGATCCGTGGGCGCCAGGATCGCCCCGACCAGAAAGGCCTCCGGCCAGCCCAACCCGGCCACATAGTGCGCCAGCAATGCCGTCACCAGCAACGTCAGGGGCAGGCCCCAGCCCAACGCCCGACCGGGCAGCCGCCACGCGCTGCGCAGGTCCGCCCACCCCACGCGCATCCCGTCGGTGAACAGCACCGCGAACAGGGCCAACTCGGCCAACTGCGCCACGATCGGCGAGTCTGCCTGTAGGTGCAGCACCCCGGTGGTGCCCTCACCGAGAACGAACCCGGCGACCAGGAACAACGCCGCCGTGGACAGGATCGTCCGGTGCGCGAGCGCCGACACGAGCACGGCGGCGAGCAGGACAGCGGCGAAGCAGAGAAGCAGCACAGGAGCCTCCGGGGCGCAGCGTTCAACACGGTGCCGACCAGACTTCCCGGCGCTCCACGGATCCCGCAGATCATAACGCCCTGCCAACAATGCCGCCCTTGGCGTGCAGAGCGGGACCCCGTGTCACCGCGCGGTCGTGGTAACTCGCCTACCTCATGAGCCCGACGCCGAAGGCATCGGCACATGCAATCATTTTTCCGTGGAGATCCATGCGGAGAGTGACGTCGGGTCGACGGCCGGGGTTGAGGAACTGGTCGACGGACTTTCGGCCCTCAGCCGGGCCCTGGTGGGAATCACCGCTCGAGCCCTGGCGAGTCTGAATGTCGAGGTCACCCTCTCGCAGTACCGGACCCTGGTCATCCTCGCCTCCCGCGGTCCGCTCCGCACCGTGGACCTGGCCGCCGCGCTGCACGTGCACCCGTCCACAGCGACGAGGACCTGCAACCGGCTGGTGCGTCGGGACCTGGTGGCCCGGCACCACCGGCCGTCGGACCGACGAGTCGCTCTGCTGACTCTCACCGCGGCCGGCAAGACGCTGGTGGGCGACGTGATGCGACACCGGACCCAGGAGATCCGGCAACTCGTACGGACCGTCGGCAGCGAGCCCCAGACGACCGCCGAGCTGATCAACTCGCTGGTGATCGCGGCCGGCGAGCCCACGGAAGAACAGTGGTGGCACCACTGGGAGCAGATTGCGCGGTAGTCCCTGCCGCCTCCAAGCTGCGGCCGTCGCAGCCCTGCCTGCGGGCGATCCCTGCGGTTCTGGTCACGACCAGCAACGTTATTGTTGCCTCGAGCCCTATTACCTGCAACTGTGCACGCATCTTTCAGCGACGGCATGGACCGGGAAGGCGACGACATTCCTCGTGTTCACCATCCGGACCCCGGGTGACGGCCTCAGGCCACAGCCGATCTTCCCGGCCGAAGAACCGGGCACGGCGTCCTCGGGCGACCTCAGCGACGCCGTCGAGAGCGTCGCCGGTGCGGCGGGCACCCTCGGCCGCCCCGGGAACAGACCGACCGGAACGAGCCACGGCTCGTCGGTCCGGGAACGGTGTCCGTGAACCGGATAACCTGGCGAATTCTCCGCGACTTCGAATTCGGCACTACCACCGTCACACTCACGGGCATCCTCACCCAGGACGAGGAACCACGCCTCGCCGACCTGCTGTTCGAAGGCGGTCTCGACGCCCCACTGGCGCTCATCGTCGATCTCAATGCCATCCCGCCCTCGAACGCGGCAACCGTCGCCGCCTTCCTTGGCAGATGGGCGAGTGACCGCCCGGACGGACCGGAGCTGGTGTTGTCCGTGGACACCCTGGCCCCCACGGGTCGATTGCTACGCGCCACCCTCGGCAATCGTCAGAGGCTCAGGCTAGCCGCCACCGGAGAATCCTTCCGATGCGAATCGTCCGACCCTCGCCGGGCCCATCTACGCCTGGCCGCCGACAATCAGTCACCCGCCGCCGGTCGCCGCTTGATCGCCCACCACTGCCGCAACTGGGGTATGCACTCGACGGCCGACCGGGCCATGGTGGTCGCCTCGGAGCTGATCAGCAATGCGGTCATGCATGCCGAAACCGAAGTCGACATCACGGTTGCCGCCCTGGCGAACGTGCTGAGGATCAGCGTCCGGGACCGCACGAAAGGAGTCCCGCGCCCGACTGTGGCGGCGGACTCGGATCAGCTGGCCGAAGGCGGCCGAGGCCTACCGATCATCAACGCCCTGGCGAACGACTGGGGCTTCTTTGCCTTCGGTGATGGCAAGACCGTCTGGGCTCAGATCGACAGCGAACGCCCGTAGGTAGGCCGAGGCGGCCGGTCCGTTCCTCTGTCATCAGACCGGCCACCCCACCTGCATGCCGTTCACCGCTCCAACGGTCGTAGCCGGTTGTTGACGTCGTGCACTCCCGCAGTGCTCCAGGCGCGCGCGTGGGCCTCCCTGCTCACGTCGGCGCACGTGACCACGCCGTCCAGGATGACCACGCGGTTCTGCACTTCGATGCAGATGCGTTCGTGACGCAATCGGGGATCGCGCTGCATGCTCTCCAGCAGCCGGCAGGCCAGCTGGGCATCAGGAGAGGCGGGCTGGACCTGGATCAGGGACGGAAAATCGTCGGGCAGAAACCAGGGAACGTAGGTCATGACGTTTCCTCACAGGTGATTGGTGTTTCGGCGGCCGTGTCCAGCGGCCGAGACACCGGTCGGTCGCGGGCACCCGGAAACTCAGCGTCGGGTCGGGGGCACCGGGTACGGCGCAGCAACCCCACGCGGGCTGAAGAACGGCGCGTAGCCGTAATACCAGTACACGTCCTCGTAGTAGCCGGCCTCCTCGACGACCTCCGGGTCGTACGTTGGGGCCTGCTCGACCTTCTCCCGGGTCAGGTCGACCCGCACGGTGTCGTCGGTGACGTCACTGACCGCCTCGACGGGGAGGAAGGTGGCGGTGGCGCCGATGCCGAGAATTCCTCCGTGCTCGACGCGCAGGAACCGCACCTTGAGCTCCTCGCGATCGATCAGCAGGTCCTCGACCTTGCCCAGGTCGTCACCGTCGACGTCGAGGACCCGCCGGCCACGCACGTCCTGCTCGGCAGCAGCGATCGTCTGCCCGGAGTCACTGAGCTTGACCAGAATCGCCGTCGTGTCGTGTGGCATGAGCTGCTCCTTCCGTAGCGTCTGGTTCTTGTTCGCTACCCAAGGAACGGCCGGGACTAGACGACGAATCGATGACGGTTCCTGCCCACTTTCGTGACGGCTCGCCGTGCCCGTTCCTGACGGGTCGTCGAGCGACTGGCGGAGACGACGAGGGGCCCCGCCGAACCGGCGGGGCCCCTCGAGTCATGCGGCTTCAGGAGAGCGTGTTGAGATACTCCGGGTTGGCCTTCAGCCACTCCTCGACGGCCTTCTCCTCGTCGCCCTTGTGGGTGTTGAACATCAGGTCCTCCAGGGACGCGAGCTGCTCACCGTCCATCTTGAATTTCTTGAGCATTGCGGTGACCTCGGGGAAGTCCTTGCCGAAGCCGGTACGGGCGAGTGTGTTGATCTGCTCGGCCTGGCCGAGGGTGCCCTTCGGATCGGCGAGGTCCTTCAACTCGTACTTCGCGTAGGCCCAGTGCGGGTGCCAGAGGGTGACAACGATCGGCTTCTTGTCGGCGATCGCGCCGTCCAACGCGGCCAGCATCGCCGGGGTGGAGGAGGTCTTCAGCTTCAGCTTGCCGTCCAGGCCGTACTCGGGGATGACCTTCTCCTGGGTGGCCTTGGTCAGACCCGCACCCGGCTCGATGCCGATGATTTCCCCGTCGAAGCTTCCAGCCTTGCCGGCCAGGTCGGCCAGCGAGTTGATGCCCTCGACGTAGGTCGGCACGGCGATGCTCAGGCTGGCGTCGTCGTACCAGACGCCGAGCTTTTCCAGCTTGTCGCCGTACTTCTCCAGGTAGGAGGCGTGCGTCTGGGGTAGCCAGCTGTCCAGGAACAGGTCGATGTCGCCGTTGGCGAGACCGCCGTAGACGAGACCGGCCTCCAGGTTCTTGAGTTCAACCTCGTAGCCCTTGTCCTGCAGGATGTCCTGCCACAGGTGGGAGGCCGCGATCGCCTCGTCCCAGGCCATGTAACCGATGGTGATCTTCTTGCCGTTGTCGGACGCGTCGTCCTGCTCGCCGCAGGCGGCAGCGCCACCGAGGGCCAGGGCGGCGGTCACCGTGAGCGCGAGGGCGCGCTTCAGTGTCATGAACAAAGGGGTTGTCCTTCCTCTTTCGGGTATGCCGACGGACCCCGCGTACGCGGGAAAGGGGATTGCCGGCGGAGAGCGAGGGGTCAGGCGGCCTGCCGCGCGAGGCGTTGCGCCCGGGCGGACGGAAAGCGGTCGCCCGCCGAGTCGGTGAGGCGGTCGAGTACCACGGCGAGGATCACGACGGCGATCCCACCTTCGAAGCCGCTGCCCACCTCAACCTGGGACAACGCGAACATGATCACGTCGCCGAGGCCGCCGGCGCCCACCATGCCGGCGATCACCACCATGGACAGGGCCAGCATGATGACCTGATTGACACCGGTCATGATCGTGGGCAGTGCCAGTGGCAGCTTGGTCCGCAGCAGCACCATCCACGGTGGCGCGCCGAAGGACTCAGCCGCCTGGACGATTTCCTTGTCGACCTGACGCAGACCCAGCTCGGTCAGGCGGACGCCGGGCGGCATGCTGAAGACCAGGGTGGCGAGCACGCCCGGCACGGTGCCGATGCCGAAGAAGAAGATCGCCGGAATGAGGTAGACGAACGCGGGCATGGTCTGCATCAGGTCCAGCACCGGCCGGGCCACCGCGGAGGCCCGCTTGTTCTCGGCGACGAGCACACCCAGCGGGATAGCCATCAGCAACGCCAGGGTGCTGGCCACCAGCACCTGCGCGAGCGTGCTCATGGTCTCCTCCCAGTACGGCATTCCGGCCACCAGGCCGAGGCCGACCGCGGTACCGAGGGCGAACTTCCACCCGCGCAGCCACCAGCCGAGCCCGGCGAGCACCAGCACGACCACTACCGCCGGTACGCCGGTGAGCAGGTCGTTGAGCGGTCGCACCAACGCCTCGACCACGGCGGCGACACCGTCGAAGAACGGGCCGAGGGTGCCGGTGGCCCAGTCGACGGCCGACTCGGTCCAGGCGCCCAGCGGCAGCCGGGGCAGCCAACTGTCGAGCGGCGACTGCATCAGGCTCATGCGGGCTCTCCCTTCGTTCCGACCAGTTCCACCTGGTCCTGCGTCGGCTCGTCCGGGGTCGCGGCGGCCAGCGCACTGAGCAGGGTGATCCGGGGGATCACCCCGATCAGCCGGTCACGCTCGTCGAGAACGGCAACCGGGTGCTGACTTTCCGCGCAGTCGGCGAAGAGGTCGGCCACCGCGGTGTCCGCGGTGACCGTGCGGACCCGCTCGGTCGATACGTGACCGTCGAGGTGGGGGCGGCCCTCGCGGAGCGCCCGCAACACCTCGTCCTCGGTGACCGTGCCGAGGAACTTCTTCATCGGACCGGTCACGTAGACCACCGAGGTCTGGCTTTCCCGCAACGCCTTGACGGCGACCCGGGGGCCGGCGTTGACGTCCAGCACCTGCTGGGGCTTCTCCATCACCGACGCGGCGGTGAGGATCCGGGTCCGGTCGACGTCGGCGACGAACTGCGCCACGTAGTCGTTGGCCGGGTCGGTCAGGATCTCCTCGGTGGTGCCGATCTGAACGATCCGACCGTCCCGCATCACCGCGATACGGTCGCCGAGCCGCATGGCCTCGTTCAGGTCGTGCGTGATGAAGATGATCGTCTTGCCGAGTTCGGCCTGAAGCTCCAGGAGCTGGTCCTGAATCTCCCGGCGGATCAGCGGGTCCAGCGCCGAGAACGCCTCGTCCATCAGCAGGATCTCGGTGCCGGCCGCGAGCGCGCGGGCCAACCCGACTCGCTGCCGCATGCCGCCGGAAAGGTCGTGGGGCAGGTTGTCCGCCCACTCCGTCAGGCCCACCATGCGCAGCGCGTCCATGGCTCGCTCACGTCGCTCGGCCTTGGGCAGCCCGGCAACCTCCAGCGCGTATCCGGCGTTCTCCAGCACCGTCCGATGCGGCATGAGCGCGAAGTGCTGGAACACCATGCTGATCTTCTCGCGACGCAGCTTGCGCAGCGCCGCCGGCTTGAGCGTGGTCAACTCGACCCCATCGACCCGCACGCTTCCGCTGGTGGGCTGCAGCAGGCCGTTGAGCATCCGGATCAGGGTCGACTTTCCGGAACCGGAGAGGCCCATGACGACGAAGATCTCGCCGGGGCGCACCTCGAAGTTCGCATCGATCACCGCGGCCGTGGCCGGCAGCCCGGCGAGCGCCTCGGCGCGGGGCTTGCCGTCCGCCAGGCGTCGTACCGCTTCGTCAGCCCTGCTGCCGAAAATCTTGTAGAGCGACTGCACTATGAGCGCGGACACGATCCCCCTCTCGACGGAAACCGGCTGGTGTATCGCATCACCGGCGCCATCTTCGCGTCTCGTCGTCGATATCAACATCGATCACATTCCACGGGTCACATAGGCCCGGCGGCGAAACCTACCGAGGCCATCGCCACAAATCCAGTCGGCTCCACAGGGTTGTGGATATGCACACAAAAATTTGCGAGCACCGGTGCCGGACTGGTCGTCCGGCAGATGTTGCGCAACCCATCGCCCACAGCGGTCAGACCAGGCAGGATTGGCACAGCCTGCGCCGATCGTCCCGCTGGAACGCCTCCCACCAGTGGGTCGTCCGACCGGGGAGAGCAGTTCCAGAATTTGTTGGGGTTGATAGAGAACTGTCATACAACTGTCATATTCCATATTCAGCCGACACCCCGAATCGTCGCGACAAACGATCAGGCAGGCGGGGGGTCAGGTGATCGATGCGCCCTCTCACCGCCGCCTCCCTTAGCGACTCACCGAGGCGTCGGTATTCTTGATTCGGCACTGCCGACACCATTGCCCGTCAGCTGAGGGGGGAACCATGCTCGACCACATCGACCTCGCTCGCCTGCGCGAAGTGCTCGACGGACCGTGGGCCACGGTGCGCAATGCCCACCGGGAGCACCTCGACGAGCGGTTCCTCCCGGTGTACGGCGAGACCGGTGACCAGGCACGGGAGCGGATCACCCGGTTGCTCACCGAGCTTCCCGTCGAGCTGGGTATGGCGTCGGCCTTCCCCACCGAGTACGGCGGCAGCTCCGACGTGGGCGGCTCGATCATCGCCAGCGAGATGCTGGCGCAGGTCGACCTGTCGCTGATGGTCAAGGCGGGCGTGCAGTGGGGCCTGTTCGGCGGTGCGGTCGCGGCCCTCGGCACCCGACGGCACCACGACGCCTATCTCCGGGACATCATCTCGGGGACGATCTTCGGCTGCTTCGCCATGACCGAGACCGGGCACGGCTCCGATGTCCAGCAGCTGCGCACCACCTGCACGTACGACCCGCAGACGCAGACCTTCGACCTGCACACCCCGCACGAGGCGGCCCGCAAGGACTACATCGGCAACGCCGCCCGCGACGGACGGATGGCGGTCGTCTTCGCACAGTTGATCACAAACGGTCAGCGGCATGGCGTACACGCGTTGTTGGTGCCGATCCGCGACGCGCAGGGCCACCCGCTGCCCGGCGTGAGCATCGGCGACGCCGGGCCCAAGGCCGGCCTGCTCGGCGTGGACAACGGGCGGCTCAGCTTCGACCACGTGACGGTGCCGCGGGACATGCTGCTGGACCGCTACGGTCAGGTCGCGCCGGACGGGACATACTCCAGCCCGATCGAGAACGACTCCCGGCGCTTCTTCACCATGCTCGGCACCCTGGTCCGCGGCCGGGTGAGCGTGGGCGGCGCGGCGTCTGCGGCCACCAAGTCGGCGCTGACCATCGCGGTGCGCTACGGCGACATCCGCCGGCAGTTCGGCACGCCCGACGCGGGTCGGGAGGTGCTGCTCAACGACTACCTGGCTCACCAGCGCAAGCTGCTGCCGGCCCTGGCCACCACGTACGCGCTGCACTTCGCCCAAGCCGAGTTGGTGGCCGCTTTGAACGAGGTGCAGGGCGGCGACGGGCCGGTCGACGAACACCGGCAGCGCGAGCTGGAGTCCCGGGCAGCCGGGCTCAAGGCCGCGCAGACCTGGCATGCGACGCGCACCATCCAGATGTGCCGGGAGGCGTGCGGCGGCGCCGGCTACCTGGCCGAGAACCGGCTACCCAGCCTCAAGGCCGACACCGACGTCTTCACTACCTTCGAGGGCGACAACACGGTGCTGTTGCAACTGGTGGCGAAGGGGTTGCTCACCGGCTACCGGGACGAGTTCGGTTCGCTGGACGGCTGGGGGCGCGCCTCCTTCGTCGCCGAGCAGGTCCGCGAGATGGTGCTCGAGCGAACCGCCGCACGCTCGCTCATTGAGCGGCTGATCAGCGCCGTGCCCGGCCGTGACGACGAGGTCGCCGTCACCGACCGCGGTTGGCAGCTCAAGGTCTTCGAGGACCGCGAGAGGCATCTCCTCGACGGCGCGGTCCGCCGGCTGCGCAACGGTGCGGCCGCGAAGGCGAGTCACCCCTTCGACATCTTCAACGACGTGCAGGACCATGTCCTCGCCGTCGCCGCGGCGCACATCGACCGGATTACCCTGGAGGCGTTCGTCGCCGGGATCGAGGACACCGCCGACCCTGCGGTTCGAGCGCTGCTGTCCCGGGTCTGTGACCTGTACGCGCTCAGCGTCATCGAGACCAACAAGGGCTGGTTCCTGGAACACGGCCGACTCACGCCGGCCCGCTCCAAGGCGATCACCAGCGTCGTGAATGGCCTGCTCAAAGAGTTGCGCCCGCATCTGCGCACGCTCGTGGACGGTTTCGCCGTCCCGGACACGTGGTTGCACTGCGCAATCCTGCGAGAGGAACCCGGCCGGCAGGACGCCATGACCGCCCATGACGCTGCTGGCGATTGGCAGGTGGTACCAGCGTAGGAGGTCCACCCGGCCGCAGAGGTCGACCCGGCGGAAACTGCCCCATCACCGCCGGAGGCCGGCCGCACCGATTCTCCGGTCGCCGCCGCGCCGAGTGGTGGCGGGTCGTCGATGCCCACCCGGCGGGCCACATCGTCGAGATGGCCCTTGCTGGCGTTGGCGTCCACGCCCTGCGCCGTCGGTCGCCCGCGGTCGCGCGAGGCCGGCGTGCCCTGTTCCGCCTGCGGGTCGGAGGGCCCCTTGTGTTCCTTGGGTTCCCAGTGGTCCCCGACCTTTTCATGGGTGTGCTTCAACGACGCGTACGCCGTGCGGTGCGCCCTTTCCCCGTCGCCGTAGCTGTCCTCGGCGGACTCCAGGGTCTCCTTGTACGTGCGAACCGCCTTGTCGTCAGACCTGGCGATGGTCGAGGGCACGTTCTCGCGCATCTGCACTGCCTGCTCATGCTTGTCCGGCACGGCGTCCTCCCCTGGTATGACGAGCTACCTGCGCCAGCCCGATACGGCCCAGAAACACGGCGGCCACGGGTACCCCAGGAGCGCCACGCAACACTGGCCGCGCCCGGTTTCCGCTGTCTCGTCGCTGATCCACCTCGCCGCACAGTCCTCGGGCGAAGGCTGGCACCACCCGCACCCTGTCTGCGGACTCCACCACGTCGAGCAGCCGGCGGAGCACGTCGGTTAGCTGGTCGCGCAGGGTCACGCAGGTGACTCGAGCAGATCCGAAGGGTCGTTGAGCCACATGTACCGGTCATACCCCGTCGAGCGCCGCGTCCGCACCCGGTGGACGGCACGTTCGTCGTCGTCCAGCAGCACGACGGACGAACCGTGATTCAGTTCCCGACAACGTGTGGGCACGGACGCAGTGGGCACACCGCAAGGGATGACGGGCACTCCGCACACGGTGAAATCCCGGCTGACGGCCCTGCGGACCAGCTTCTGGCCCGTCCCAGCGGCGTGCGCGGCGGGAGCCATCCTGCTGGCGATCGGCCTGTCCGTGCTGGAGCTGCGGGTCGGTCTGCCCTTCGGCAACGTCCTGCCCAGCGGTCTGGCCGGCGCCCGGTCCCTGTTGTCGTCGATCATCACCGCGATGATCTCGTTCACCGCGCTCGTCTTCTCGATCACGGTGGTCGCCCTGCAACTGGCCAGCAGCCAGTACTCGCCACGAGTGCTGCGCACCTTCCTGCAGGACCGGGTGACCCAGTTCGCCCTGGGCACCTTCCTGGCCACGGCACTGTTCGCCATGGTGGTGCTCGCCGCGCTGCCCGACCTGTCCAGCGCCCGACTGCCGGAGCTGTCCCTCGCCGTCGCGATGATCCTCGTGCTGGTCAGCAGTGGATTGTTCCTCTACTACCTGCACCACATCACGTCGATCATGCGGGTGTCGCACATCGTCGCCGCCATCGGCGCACAAACGCGCCGCAGCATCGACGAGCACGTTCCCCGCACATCAGCGCAGGAGACAACGGTACGACTGCCACCGCCCGTCAGCGTGGTCACCGCGCCAGGACCCGGTCTGGTCGACGACATCGACCTGGGCAGCCTCGCCCGACTCGCCCGAGCCCACGCCTGCGCCTTCTCGGTCTTGCCCACGCCGGGTGATTTCGTCGTCGCCGGGCAGCCGCTCGTGACAGTGCACGCCACCGAGGCGGCGCCGCCACCACCTGTGCCCGAAGCACGGGTACGCGCCGCGGTGACCCTGGCGGTGGAACGACAGGCAGGTCAGGACGTGGGTTTCGGGTTTCGCCAGCTCGCCGACATCGCCGAACGGGCCCTCTCCCCCGGTCTCAACGACACCACGACCGCAATACGAGCCATCCAGGAGGCGCACGACCTGCTGCGTCGTCTCGCCGCACGGCTCCAGCATCCATGGCTCGTACGCGACGACGACGGCACGCTCCGGGTCCATGCGACACCGCAGAGCTTCGACAGCTTCCTCGCGGTCGCGATCGACGACGTACGCCGGGCCGGCCGCGACCAACCCCGTGTCGCCCGGCTGCTGGACGCCGTGCTCGCAGATCTGCGAACCGTGGCGCTGCCGGAGCACCTGCCGGACATCCTCCGCCGCCTGAACCCGTGACCACTGCAATGGTGCCCGCGTCAATGCCGCGGGAAGGCCTCGGCGAAACCCGGCGTGCCGGCCGCTCAATCCCCCGGACGGTGTTGACCACGGGTGTACCAGTCGAGCAGGCATCGCGGTCACGCCGTGCACGAGGATGCTCAGGACCCGGGCTGATTCGGACCAAACCCCTGCTGAACACCTCGCCGTGGAAGTGGTCGAGAGTGTCATACGACCGTCATGGTTCTGCCGTCGTACCGCCACATCTCAGGGAACTTCCTTGATATGGAACGGGACAGGGAGGCGGAACCGCGTATGAACAGGTGGCGTGACCGGATGCGGCCGGCATTGGCAGCTCTCGCACCGGTGGTCCTACTCGCCGTGGCCTGCACTCACCCGGATACGACTCCAGAACCCCGCCCTGATCCCGAAGCGGCGACCCAGGCAGGCACTGTCGCCCGGGCCGAGGTGGGCGATCGCCTCACCGTGACCGCCACCGTGGAGCAGGTCATCACCGAAAACGCGTTCGTCGTCCGCGACGCGGATCTAACCGACGGGACCCTGCTCGTGCTGTCGACAGGTCACTCCGCGCCGGCTCCGCCGCAGTTGGTCACCGTGGTGGGCACGGTGGTCCCGTTCTTGCACCGCGACCTATCCGGTCGCTACCACCTCGGGTCTGCGGGACCGTACCGGACCTTCGAAGGCGGCCGGGCACTTGCCGCACAGGAGGTGACGGTCTGGGACCGATAACCTCGGCTACAGAGGTGATTAGCGCGGACGTTATGGCAAATTCGTCGGCGGTATGGGTGGCTGCACCATGGTCGGCCCCACTACGGGATGCCAGTCTCGTCGTACCCTCGGCAGGCACGGAAGTGGTTCCGCCCCGCCTGCTGGCGCCGCACCTACCGACGGCCGGTGGCCTGGTTCGGGAGGCCACGTGACGGGTAGTCCGCCACGTGGCCGCTTCCCGATCCGAATCCGGTGATCAGGCGCCGCTCGTCGCGGTGGGTAGCCGCATCCGGAGCTTGGCGGCCGGCACCCGACGGCAGGGAAGCCGAGCGGGTCGGCTACGTCGGCGCCAAATGGAAATCATCGGGCTGATCGCGGTGCAGGCCGGACTCGCGGCAGCGCTCGCCTGGTGGCTGGCACACGACCTGTTGGGAAACCCAAACCCCGTCTTCGCCCCGACAGCGGCGGTCGGCACCATCGCGGCGGCGATCGGCCAGCGGACACGGCGCACCCTCGAACTGCTGCTCGGAGTGGGGCTCGGCATCGCCATCGGCGACGGACTGGTCCTCCTCATCGGCACCGGGGCATGGCAGACAGGCATCATCGTCACCCTCGCCATCGCCGTCGCCCTCGGCCTCGTGGGCCGAGGCGGCACCGTGGTCAGTCAGGTGGGCGGCACCGCGGTGCTGATCGCCACGCTCTCCTCCAGCCAACGGAATCTGGAACTACCCCGGGTCGTCGACGCGGTCACCGGCAGCGTGGTCGGCCTGGTCGTGGTGGCGTTGCTGCTGCCCCTGAACCCCATGCGCGTCCTCCACCGCGCAGCCGCGCCGGTCTTCGACGCCCTTGCCGCGTACCTGCGTGACATCGAGACCGCGATGCGCACCAGCGACCCGGACCGCGCGACACGCGCACTGAACGGACTACGCGCCATGGGACCGGACCTGGAACGACTCCGCGAAGCCCTCAGCGGCGCCGAAGAGGTGGTGACTGTCGCACCGGCCCGGTGGCACTGGCGGCGCCACGTCGAACGCTACGACCGAGGTGTCAACTACCTGGTTCGAGTCATCGACGACAGCAGAGCGCTGGCCCGACGGTCAGCCACGATGATCCAGTATCAGGAAAAGCTGCCCCACCACCTTCCCGACGCCGTCGCCGCCCTGGCCGAGGCCATTCGCCAGTTGCACCGGGAGACACGAGCCGACAAACCCCACGACCGGACCCGACGCCACGCCCTGCGGGCCGCTGACGCGGCCGGCCGGGCCACAGCCACCGGTTTGCAGAACTTCGGTGTCACCACCGCCACGCAAGTCCGGGTGACCGCCAGCGACCTGCTCAGGGCAACCGGCTGCTCGGCGGACGAGGCGAACCGGCAGGTCCGGCAGACCGCACGTCACGCGGAACAGGCGACATCCCCGGAAGGATGATCATCGCCGAAGGCTCAGGCCAAACGCTGATGGTCACTCCCGCGTCGATTGCACCGTTCACGTTCGACGAAAGCGCAGCGGCGGACTGCGTGACGGGGGACTGCCGGCGTGGTCGATAAGAGCAGCAGACCGTGGGTGCGTCCGAAGTACCTGACCGCGTTGACGCTGCTGAGCAGCCTGGTGGTGCTGGGTCTGCTCTCGTGGTGCTGGACGAGCTTCGTCTTCCTCACCAACCTGTTCCGGGCCAACTACGGCATCGGGGCCGCATCGGCATCGCCGCAACCATCCCGCCCAGACACTCGGCCTCCCACTGCTGGCTGCGCTGTTCGGACCCCCTGCCTCCACCTCCTGCCCTGACGCGAGCGTCCCCGTGCCGATTCGCCCGCCCTCGCGAGTCGACAGTCCCGACGGGAGTGGCCGTTTTCGGACCAGGCTGCGGGTAGGCTGCGGCAGGGTGATCGATGATCCCGGCCGGCGACCACGTGAGGACGACGCCCGCCTCAACGGCCTCGCCCACCGGCTCGACAAGCCAATGGGCGTCCTCGGGCTGCTCTTCCTGCTGCTCGTCCTCGCGCAGGCGCTCGTTCACGACGGACCGCTCAGCACCGGACTCACCGTCACCAGCTGGGTCCTGTGGGCGGTCTTCGTCGCCGAGTTCACGCTCCGCGCCTGGCTGGCCCGCCACCAGGCACGCGAGTTCTGGAAACACAACTGGTGGCAACTGATCTTCCTGGCCGTGCCGTTCCTGCGCTTCCTGCGCGCGGCGAGCGCACTGCGAGCCGCCCGCGGTGGCGGCGTCGTCGCCGCCGCCGTACGCGGGTCCCGCTCCGCCGGCCGGCTGCTCACCGACCGGCTGGCCTGGCTCGCCGCGGTGACCGTCACCGTCATCCTCGCGGCCGGGCAACTGCTTGTGGTCACCCGCTCCTACCCCGGCCTCGCCCAGGCCCTACACGACGCGGCCCTCACCACCATCACCGGCGAACCGCTGCGCGCCGACGACACATTCGCGCAGATCCTGGAGCTCGCGCTCGCCGCGTACTCCGTCGCGGTGTTCGGCACCCTCGCAGGCGCGGTCGGTGCGTTCTTCCTCAGCCGGGAGCGCGCCGAGAACGAGCGCCGTCAACCGAGCGAGTAGCGCCCGCCCGCCCTCAGATCGACCACACCCCCAGCGGACCTACCCGTGCGGACCGACGGACCCGAACGGACCGGGCGCCCCGTGGCGAGGCTGATCGAGCGCGACGGGGGTGAGGTTCGTGTTCCTACGACTCTCGGGCGCGGTTACGGCGGTGGTGGACGATCAACGCGACCGCGCAGAGCACGGCCACCAGGCCGAACGCCGAGCTGATCCACTGGTTGTCCGCCGCGGTCGACAGCACCACGTTGGCCGCGGCGCTGACGAAGAGCACCAGCCACAGCAGCGGGCGTAGCAGGCCGCCGCCCGGCTTCTTCGGTGCGTCGACCGTGGCTTCGGTGATGCGGTACGGATCGGTCATGACTACCTCCTTCAGTGAACGTTTCTCGACGCCGTCAACGCTAGGCGGGTGGCGCGGCGGGGACGATCCCGTCAGCTCGACGACAGTGGTACAGCAGGCTGTACCTTCCGCGCCGGGCGTTGTCGGGCGGGGCCCGCGGTGGCCTATGTTGGCGTGGGAGGTGGGTCGATGGCGTACGTGCGGGCCCGGGTTCGCGCCTCGGTCGACGCCCTGGAGCATCTCGCCGGAGGGCTGGGCACCGCCGCGCTGGCGCTGGGCGCGCTGCTCTGGGCGGCGATCGTGGCGGTGACCTGCCTGGGCGGGGTGGGGCTGCTGGCGGCGCCCGGTGCGTTGCGGGCGGTGCGCTCGGTGGCCGACCGCGAGCGGGCCCGGCTGTCCCGCTGGGGTGAGCCGATCCTCACGCCGGGGCCGGTGCCGGCCGGGTTGCGGACGGCGACGCGTGATCCCTTCGTGCGCCGGGAGCTCGGCTGGGTCGCGCTGTACTCGCTCATCGGCCTGGTGACCGGGCTGGTCGGCCTCGTGCTGCCACTCTCTGCCGTGCAGTACGTCACGTTCCCGCTGTGGTACGAGTTGCTCCCTGCCGACGCCGGCGGGCCGGGGATCGTCTGGTGGCGCATCGACGGTTTGTCCGAGGCACTCGCGGTCGGGGTGCTCGGGGTGGGCTGGCTGGCCGCCGCGATCTGGTTCAGCCCGGTCCTGGCCCGTCTTCAGGCATGGCCGGGCCGGTTGCTGCTGCCTCCGCCGCCGGGTGTCGACCTGTCGCTGCGGGTGGCCGAGCTGACCGCCACCCGCGCTGCGGCGCTTGACGCCCACGCCGTCGAACTGCGCCGGATCGAGCGTTCGTTGCACGACGGCACCCAGAACCGGTTGGTCGCGGTCAACGTGTTGCTGGGCGCCGCGCGGCGGGCCGCGCGCCGTAATCCGGACCGCGCCGACGAGATCCTCGGGCAGGCGCAGGACGCTGCGGAACAGGCACTCGGCGAGCTGCGTACGGTGGTGCGCGGGATCCTGCCGCCCGTGCTGGACGACCGGGGTCTCGCCGGCGCGCTGGCGGGCCTGGCCGGCAGCTGCGTGGTGCCCTGCCGACTTGAGGTGGACGTGGCTGTGCGGTGCGCGGCCTCGGTCGAGGCCACCGCGTACTTCGTGGTGGCCGAGGCGCTGACCAACGTCGTCCGGCACAGCGGTGCGAGCCAGGTGGACGTGGCCGTGCGCCGCGAGCGCGGCCGACTGCTGGTGTCCATTATGGACGACGGGCACGGCGACGCGGACGAGACACGTGGCTCAGGGCTCACCGGTATCCGCCGACGGGTCGAGGCGTACGACGGACGGATGACACTGACGAGCCCTCCGGGCGGGCCGACGAGAATGGACGTGGAGCTGCCATGCGGATCGTGATCGCCGAGGACGACCCGCTGCTGCGTGAGGGGTTGGCTCTGCTGCTGCGGGCCGAGGATCTGGACGTGGTCGCCACAGCCGGTACTCCGGGCGAGTTCCTGGTCGCCGTCGACGACCATGCTCCGGACGTCGCGATCGTGGACGTACGGATGCCGCCGACCCACACCGACGAGGGCATCGTGGCCGCGGTGGAGGCCCGGCGGCGCCGCCCCGGCCTCGCGGTGCTGGTCCTGTCGGCGTACGTGGAGCAGGCGTTCGCCACCGACCTGTTCTCGGTCGGCGCCGCCGGGCTCGGTTATCTGTTGAAGGAGCGGGTGGGCCGGGTCGAGGAGTTCCTCGCCGCGCTGCACCGCGTCGCTGACGGCGGCAGCGTGATCGACCCGGAGGTGGTGGCGCAGTTGCTCGCCCGCAACCGCCGGACGGACACGGCGCTGAGCGAGCTGTCGCCGCGTGAGCGTGAGGTGCTGGGGCTGATGGCCGAAGGGCTTGGCAACAGCGCGATCGCCGAGCGGCTGTTCGTCACCGACGGCGCGGTGCACAAGCACATCCGCAGCATCTTCTCGAAGCTTCAGCTTCCACCGGACGACCAGGCCGACCGCCGGGTCACCGCGGTACTGCGCTACCTGAACGGTGGTCGGCGGTAGCGCCTGCTGTACCCGGACCTGGCAGCCCGCGGGATGGTCGCCGTTCTCCCACGTCAATAGCGTTTCTGGTGCGCGCAGTTCTTGCCGATGACACGGAGAGAGGCCACCAGAATGCCGGATTATCCGGGACAGACCATCGAACCGGCGGTACGCGTCGAACACCTCACCCGGGTGTACGGCGCCGGCCGTAACCAGGTGACTGCGCTCGCGGGCATCGATGTCGGCTTCGACCGGGGCACCTTCACCGCGGTGATGGGACCCTCGGGCTCCGGCAAGAGCACGCTGCTGCAGACTGCGGCCGGGCTCGACCGGCCCACCTCCGGTCGGGTGGTCATCGGAGGCACCGACCTGTCCGGGCTGTCCGAGACCCGCCTGACCGAGCTGCGTCGTACCCGGATCGGGTTCGTCTTCCAGGCATTCAACCTGATCGGCGCGCTCACCGTCGAGGAGAACATCGTGCTGCCCCTGCGCCTGGCCGGCGTCCGTCCGGACCGGGCCTGGCTGACCCAGGTGGTCGAGCGGGTCGGCCTCACCGACCGACTGCACCACCGGCCGGCCGCGCTCTCCGGCGGCCAGCAGCAGCGGGTGGCGATCGCCCGGGCGCTGGCCACCCGCCCCGAGGTGATCTTCTCAGACGAGCCCACCGGCGCCCTCGACTCGCGGACCGCGGCGGAGGTGCTGACGCTGCTTCGCGCGGTCGTGGACGAACACGGGCTGACCGTGGTGATGGTGACCCACGATCCGATCGCCGCGTCGTACGCGGACCGCGTGCTCGTGTTGGCCGACGGTGCGATAGTCGCCGACCTTCCGCAGCTCGGAGCCGCCGGTATCGCCGAGCACCTGGCTTCGCTGGATCGGCGGGTCCTCCGATGATCGGCCTCGCCGCCCGCCTGCTGCGGCACCGCGCCGGCCCGGCCGCCGCGACCCTGCTGGCCCTGATCGCCGGCGTGCTGATCCTGGTGGCGATGGGCACGCTCGTCGAGTCCGGGCTGCGTTTCCGCCCGGAGCCACGGCTCTGGGCAACGGCCGACGTGGTCGTCGCCAACCGCACGGTCAGCCACACGTTCAAAGAGTTCGGCGGCGACACCACCACGAGCACCGTCACGCTGCCCGAGGGCGGCACTGTGGACGCGGCCCTGGTGGAGCAGATCCGCCAGGTGCCGGGCGTCGCGGCCGTCACCGGCGACGAAGGGCTGCTGATCGGCTCACCCGCTGCCGTGGGACACGGCTGGGACACGTACGCCTTCACCGGTCGTCCCATCGCCGCGGGTGCCGCGCCACGGGCCGACGACGAGGTGCTTGTCGACACCCGTCTCGGCGTGGCACCGGGCGACCGCATCGACCTGGTCGTCGGCGGGGTCAGCCGGTCGTACCGGGTGAGCGGAACCGCCGAGACCGGTTCGGCGGCGGTGTTCTTCAGCGACGCGCAGGCCGCCCGGTTGTCCGCCCATCCGGGCCGGGTGGATGCGATCGGCGTGCGGATGGTGCCCGGCGCCGACCTCGGCGCGGTACGCGAGATCGCGTCGGCGGCCGGCGCCACGACGTACGCCGGGAAAGACCGTGGGAACGTCGAGCAGTCGGAGGACCAGGCCGCCCAGACGTTGCTGATCGAGGTCGGATCGGTTTTCGGGGGGTACGTCGTCCTGCTGATCGTCTTCGTGGTGGCCGGCACCATCGGGCTGTCCGTCCGGCACCGTCGACGTGACCTGGCGTTACTGCGCGCGGTCGCGGCCACGCCGGGGCAGGTGCGTCGCATGCTTGTCGCCGAGGCCACGCTGCTCGCCCTGCTCGGCTCTGCGATCGGCGGCCCGGCCGGCCTGCTGGCGGCCCGTTGGGTGCACGGCGAGCTGGTCGGACGGGGGTTCGTGCCGGCCAGCTTCCCGATGGCCGACGGCCTGTTCGCGGTGCCGGCCGCGGTCCTCGTGGCGGTCCTCGTGGCGGTGCTCGCCGCGGTGCTCGCGGCACGCCGGGTCACCGGGATCAAGCCGATCGAGGCGCTCGGCGAGATCGCTGTCGAGCCTCGGCGTAGCGGCCGGGTGCGGCTGAGCGCCGGCGTGCTGACGCTGGCGGCGGCCGGCGCCTCCGGGGCGTTCACGCTCGGTGCCGCCGGGTCGACCGGGGCTCTGGCCGGCGCGGTCGGCATGCTGTACCTGTTCGTCATCGCGGTGGCGCTGCTCGCACCGAGGATCAACGCGTACGCGGCACGCCTGCTCACACCGTTGTTGCCGCGGATGTGGCGGGTCAGCGGCTACCTGGCCGCAGCCAACCTGCGGGCCAACGCGCAGGGCATGGCGACCGTCCTGACCGCCCTCGTGCTGTCAGTGGGGTTCGGCGGCTCGGTGTGGTTCCTGCAGAACAACCTGGAACGGCAGACCACCACGCAGAGCAGCGCGGGAACCCTCGCCGAGCGGGTGCTTGTCGCTCCGGGTGGGCTGCCGAAGGACGCGGCGCGGGAGATCCGTGAGTTGCCCGGGGTGCAGGCGGCCACCGGTGTGCACCGTACGCAGGTGGTGGTGCGGGCGCTCGGCGGAATCGAGCCGGTCAGCGCGCAGTCGGTCGACCCGGCGGGCATCACGTCGACGATGGACCTCGCCGTGCGCGAGGGCAACCTGGCCGAGCTGCGCGCCGGCACTGTCGCCCTGTCGGCGATGCAGGCGTCCACTTCCGGCTGGGACGTCGGCGACCAGGCGCAACTCTGGCTGGGCGACGGCACCCCAGTCACGTTGGACGTCATCGCGATCTACGGCCGTGGCCTCGGCTTCGGCGACGTCACGCTGGCCGCCGAGACGGTCGCCGGGCACACGGCCGGGGGTACCGACGACGAGATCCTGGTCAGCGCCGGCCCGGAGGCCGACACCGCGTTGGCCACCTGGTCGGCTGGGCACCCGGGCGCCCAGGTTCTCGACGCCGCCACCCGTACGCGCCTGATCAGCACCGACATGGCGTTCGGCGCCTGGCTGAACCGGCTGCTGATCGGCGTGATGGTGGGGTACGCGGCGCTGGCGGCGGCCACCACGATGGTGCTGGCCGCGTTGGCCCGCCGCCGCGAGCTGGCGTTGCTACAACTGGTCGGGGTCACCCGCCGTCAGATCCGGAGGATGGTCCAGGCCGAACAGGCCGGGCTGCTCGGCACCGCGGTGCTGATCGGCGTGACGATCGCGGCGCTGACCCTGAGCGCGATCGTCAACGGACTGACCGGCAGCCCGATCCCGTACGTCCCGCCGCTCGGTTGGGTGGCGGTGCTCGGCGGCACGACACTGCTGGCGTTGGCAACGACTGTGTGGCCCGTCCGACGCCTGCTCGGCGCTCCTCCGATCGACAACATCGGTGTGAAGGAGTAGGCGTCGCGGCTCGAATATCGACAACCGCACGCGAGGCCGGTTCGCCCTGCACCAGCTCGGCCGGCGAGGGCCGGAGGACCTGCGGCGACGGGACGTCACGCTCTACCCCGTCGGCGTAGGCAGTCCGAGGATCGAAGCAGGACGATCATCCGGATCGGATACGGACCACAGGCCGCGGTGACACCGCGCCGGCCGCTGTCCGAGTTTCTGCGAAGGAGCGACCAGTGACCATTCGACGATCATGGCGCGCCCGGATGTACCGGGGAGGACGCCCCGGTCGCCTGGCGCGGGTGCTCAACCGGATCGCCGCTGCCCAGCACAGCAGCGGATTCCTGGCACCGTCGGGCTGGGTGACAGTGGAAGTGGTCGGCCGCAGAAGCGGGCGGACGGTGGCCGTGCCGTTGGTGATGACCATTCATGGCGGGGAGCGCTACCTGGTCTCGATGCTCGGGCGCCGGGCCAACTGGGTGGCCAACGTGCGGGCTGCCGACGGTGCGGCCACCCTTCGGCGTGGCCGGCGGGAGTCGGTCCGGTTGGTCGAGGTGGACGTGGCGGAACGAGCGCCGATCCTGCGCGAGTATCTCGCCAAGGCACCGGGCGCCCGCCCGCACTTCCCGGTCGATCGGCATTCCTCACTCCCTGAGTTCATGACGATCGCGCCGGATTACCCGGTATTCCTGATCAGACCGGCGGTGCCCTGAGGTCCCGGAGCTGGGGGCCGAACGTCCCTCGGCGGACGGCTTCTGGCCCTTGGGGGCGACGTCGGCCGGGCCTAGCGTGACTCCTGACAAGCCGAGATCTGTGAAAGGAGCCGCCGTGACCGCGGTCGTATCCGAGCCCCGTACGCTCGCCGAGCTCGACGACACCGAACTCGCCCGTCTGGACGCGTGGTGGCGGGCGAACAACTACCTGACCATCGGGCAGATTTACCTGCAGGGCAACCCGTTGCTGCGCGAGCCGCTGTCGGCTGAGCACATCAAGCCGCGCCTGCTCGGTCACTGGGGAACCAGCCCCGGTCTGTCGCTGATCTACGCGCACGTCTCCCGGCTGATCCGGCACACCGGTCAGCAGGCGATCTACCTGGCCGGTCCGGGTCACGGCGGCCCGGCACTGGTGGCCGCCGGCTACCTGGAAGGCACCTACAGCGAGATCTACCCGGACGTCAGTCAGGATGAGGCCGGGATGCTGCGCCTGTTCCGGCAGTTCTCCAGCCCGGGCGGTATCCCGTCGCACGTGTCGGTGACCACCCCCGGCTCCATCCACGAGGGCGGCGAACTGGGCTATGTCCTGGTCCACGCGTTCGGCGCGGTCATGGACAACCCGGACCTGCTGGCCATCGCGGTGGTGGGCGACGGTGAGGCCGAGACCGGGCCCCTCGAGGGCTCCTGGAAGGGCGTGTCCTTTCTCAACCCCGAGCGCGACGGCGCGGTCCTGCCGATCCTGCACCTCAACGACGCCAAGATCTCCGGCCCCACCGTGCTGGGGCGCAAGGATCCCGAGGAGGTACGCAACCTGCTGCGTGGCCACGGCTACGACGTCATCGAGGTCGAGGGCTCCGACCTGCCCGGCATGCACCACCGCTTCGCCGCCGCCCTCGTCACTGCCTGGACGAGGATCCGCGACATCCAGACCGCCGCGCGCGACGGTTCCTGGGACGGTACCCGCCCGGCCTGGCCGCTGATCATCCTGCGGTCACCGAAGGGCTGGACCGGGCCGGACTCCGTCGACGGGATCACCGTCACCGGGACCTGGCGGTCGCACCAGGTGCCGCTGTCCGGCGTCAAGGAGAACCCGGAGCACCTCGCACTGCTCGAACGCTGGCTCAAGTCGTACCGTCCGGAGGAGCTGTTCGATTCCGCCGGCGCGCCCGTGGCGTTGATCCGGGACCAGGCTCCCGACGGTGACCTACGGATGAGCGCCAGCCCGCATGCCAACGGCGGGGTGCTGACCCGGGATCTGGACCTGCCGGACTTCCGTGCCTACGCGGTCGACGTGCCCCGGCCCGCGCAGCGGCGGGCCGAGTCGACGCGCAAGCTGGGCGAGATGATGCGTGACATCTACGCCCGCAACGCCGACCGGTTCCGGTTGTTCTGCCCCGACGAGACCAACAGCAACCGGCTCGGTTCCGTCTTCGAGGTCTCCGACCGCGCCTTCATGGAGCGCGTGACGTCAGAGGATGTGGCGATCAGCCGCCACGGCCGGGTCATGGAGGTGCTCAGCGAGCACAACTGCCACGGCTGGCTGGAGGGCTACAACCTGACCGGTCGGCACGGCATGTTCGCCACGTACGAGGCGTTCGCCATGGTCAGCGCCTCCCAAACCGTGCAGCACGGCAAGTGGTTGCAGGAGGCCAAGAATCTGCCGTGGCGCGAGAAGGTCCCCAGCCTCAACGTGCTGCTCACCTCGACGGCGTGGCGCAACGACCACAACGGCTTCTCCCACCAGGGGCCCGGCCTGATCCAGGTGGTGCTGACCCAGCGCGGCGACGTCGCCCGGGTGTACCTGCCGCCGGACGCCAACACCCTGCTGTCGGTGGCCGACCACTGCTTCCGGTCGCGGTCCTACATCAACCTGATCGTGATCGACAAGCAGCCGCAGCTGCAGTACCTCTCCATGGACGAGGCGATCGAGCACTGCGCCCGCGGCGCGGGCGTCTGGGACTGGGCCGGCACCGACGACGGCACCGGCGACCCCGACATCGTCCTCGCCTGCGCCGGCGACGTCGTCACCATGGAGACGGTCGCGGCCGCACAGATCCTGCGCGACCGGTTGCCCGGCTTCAAGGTCCGCGTGGTCAACGTGGTCGACCTGATGACCCTGGTCCGGCCCAAGGACCACCCGCACGGCATGAACGAGACCTTGTTCACCGAGCTGTTCACCGACACCGTCGACGTGGTGTTCTCCTTCCACGGCTACCCCGGCGCGATCCACCAGCTCGTGCACGGCCGCCCGGACGCGGACCGGTTCCGCGTCCGCGGCTTCATCGAGCAGGGCACGACCACCACCCCGTTCGACATGACGGTGCGCAACAAGGCGTCGCGGTACCACCTCGTGATGGACGCCATCAACAACGCCAGGCGCCTCCCCCGCGGCGCCGCGGACCTCAAGGCCTGGTGCCAGAGTCAGCTCGACCGCCACGAGGCGTACGTGGTGGAGCACCTGGAGGACATGCCCGAGGTCCGCGACTGGGCGCTCGGCGACTGGGCCGCACGCGGCTGAGCTTCACCGAGACGGTGGCGCCGGCGGGCGCCGCCGTCTCCCGGCGATGCCCGGCGGCAGCGGCGGGACCTCGAGGCGGGTGGCGGTCAGCCACCCGCCTCCCCGCTTCCCACCTGTGACGGTAGAGGCCCGCAAAGACGCAGGTCAGGGCCGAAAGAGCGCGTCACCACGCGCGTCGCGCCACGGCCCGTCGATGGGGGTCGTCCGGCCCTACGGCGAAGAACCCCGACCGGTCTACAAAGGAAGAAAAGGGAAGGGGTGACAAGTGCCATGACCCGATACGTCTACGACTTCACCGACGGCAACAAGGACCTCAAGGACCTGCTCGGCGGCAAGGGCGCCAACCTGGCCGAGATGACCCTGATGGGCCTGCCGGTGCCGCCAGGGTTCACCGTCACCACCGAGGCGTGCCGCGCCTACCTGCGCACCGGCACGATGCCCGCGGGCCTGCTCACCGAGGTCCAACACCACCTGCGGCTAATGCAGAACCGGATGGGCAAGACCTTCGGTGACGCCGCAGATCCGCTGTTGCTGTCGGTGCGGTCCGGTGCCAAGTTCTCGATGCCGGGAATGATGGAGACAATCCTGGACATCGGCCTGAACGACGCGAGCGTGGTCGGCCTCGGCCGGCAGAGCGCGGATCAGCGGTTCGCCTGGGACTCGTACCGGCGCCTGATCCAGATGTTCGGCAAGACGGTTTTCGACGTTCCCGGCGAAGCTTTCGAAGAGGAGCTGACGGCCGCGCGGTCGATCGCGGGCGTCGCAACGGACCCGGAACTCGGCACGACTCAACTACAGGACCTGGTACACGCGTACAAGAAGGTGTTCCACCAGCACACCGGCCGAGACTTTCCACAGGCACCGCACGAACAGCTGTTCCTGGCGATCGCAGCGGTGTTCCGCTCGTGGAACGCCGAACGCGCCATCCTGTACCGCCGGCAGGAGCGCATCCCGCAGGACCTGGGCACCGCGGTCAACGTCATGGCGATGGTCTTCGGCAACCGCGGGGAGAACTCCGGAACCGGGGTCGCCTTCACCCGGGACCCGGCCACCGGACGGCATGGCGTCTACGGCGACTACCTGCGCAACGCTCAGGGGGAGGACGTGGTCGCCGGGATCCGCAACGCTGTGCCGCTGGCCCAGCTCGCCGCCATCGATCCAGCGAGCCATCGGCAGCTGCTGTCGATCATGCAGCGGCTCGAGCAGCGTTACCGCGACCTGTGCGACATCGAGTTCACCATCGAGAACGGCAGGTTGTGGATGCTGCAGACCCGGGTCGGCAAGCGCACCCCGGCCGCCGCGTTCGTCATCGCCGCCCAGTTGGTCGACGAGGGCCGCATCACCCTGCATGAGGCACTGCAGCGGGTCACCGGTGAGCAACTGGCCCAGCTGATGTTCCCCAGTTTCGACACCACCGCCGCTCCCCCACCGCTGACCACCGGCGTGCCGGCCTCTCCGGGCGCGTCGGTCGGCGCGATCGTCTTCGACTCGGCCGCCGCGGTGGCGGCGACCGAGCCGGTCATCCTGGTGCGCCGGGAGACCAATCCCGACGACCTGCCCGGCATGATCGCTGCTCAAGGCATCCTGACCTCGCGCGGCGGCAAGACGTCACACGCCGCGGTGGTCGCCCGCGGCATGGGCAAGACGTGTGTCTGCGGCACCGAGGAACTACGCATCGACGGCGACGCCGTCACCGTGGCGGGTCGCACCCTGCACGCCGGTGACATCATCTCGATCGACGGCACCACCGGGAACGTCTACCCGGGATCGGTCGCCGTGCGGCCCTCCGCGGTGGTGCGGTACTTCGAGGGCGAGCTGGCGGCGCACGGCGACCCGCTGCTCTCCGCGGTGGAGCGGCTGATGGCCCACGCCGATCACCAGGCCCGGCTCGACGTGCACGCCAACGCCGACACCGCCGTCGACGCCACCCGAGCCCGCCGCTTCGGCGCCACCGGGGTCGGCTTGTGCCGCACCGAGCACATGTTCCTCGGCGACCGCCGTCGGCTGGTCGAGCGGCTGATCCTGGCCGAGGACGCCACCGCCCGCTCCGAAGCCCTCCAGACGCTGCTGCCCTTGCAGCGGGCCGACTTCGAGGAGCTGTTCGCCGCGATGGACGGGCTGCCGGTGACCGTGCGGCTCATCGACCCACCGCTGCACGAGTTCCTGCCCCCGCTGGAGGAGCTGACCGCCCGGGTGGCCCACGCAGAGGCGCTCGGCGTGGACCCGGGCCACGACCGCACACTGCTGACCGCGGTGCGGCGCATGCACGAGCAGAACCCGATGCTCGGGCTGCGCGGCGTACGCCTGGGCCTGGTGATCCCGGGTCTGTTCGCCATGCAGGTCCGCGCGATCGCGCAGGCCGCGGCCGCTCGCATCGCCGCAGGCGGCGACCCCCAGCCGGAGATCATGGTTCCGCTGGTCGGAGCGGTTCAAGAACTCGAGACGGTACGCGCGGAAGCGGAGTCGGTGCTGGCGAGCGTGCCCGGTGCGCCGCCGATCCGGCTCGGCACCATGATCGAGGTGCCCCGGGCCGCCCTGACCGCCGGGCAGATCGCCGGCGTCGCCGAATTCTTCTCGTTCGGCACCAACGATCTGACCCAGATGGCATGGGGCTTCTCCCGCGACGACGTGGAAGGCGCGTTCTTCGGCCGGTACCTCGAGCTGGGCATCTTCTCGGTATCACCGTTCGAGAGCATCGACCGCGACGGCGTGGGCGAGCTCGTCCGCACCGCCGTCCGACGCGGCCGCGCCATCCGGCCCGACCTGACCATCGGGGTGTGCGGCGAGCACGGCGGCGATCCGGCCTCGGTGCGCTTCTTCCACGACGCCGGCCTGGACTACGTGTCCTGCTCGCCGTTCCGGGTGCCGATCGCCCGGCTCGAGGCCGGTCGCGCCGCGAGCGCAGCGGCCGGCTCGGACAGCCGGTAGGAGGTCACGATGACAACGACGGTGACACCGGTTCGCCGTGGCGATCGGGAGATCGGCGCCTACATCGACGGACGCTTCGTGCCGGCAGTGGATGCCACCACCGTCGCGCTGGCCGCGCTGGCCACCGCGGCGGTGGCCACCGCGGCGGTGTCGGCGGGCCTGGCCATGCGTCGGCGCCCGGCGATCGGCACGGTGACGATGGGTCCCGGCGGCTGGATCAGTCTCAAGCGCACCGGCAGGCCACCGCTGCGCGCCGCTTCGACGAGCCGGCCCTGGTGGGCGCACCTGTTGCGGGCACACCGGCTCGTCGAGCAGCGCTGAGCGTTCCGTCCGCCCCTGGAGGTCCCGGACGGTCCCGACCCGTCCGGGACCTCTGACCCTTAAGCCGCGAGTGGTCGCTCGGCAATGCTGGGAGGAGATGAAGGAGGGGTAATGGCCACCACATCACACGAAGCCTGGCAAGGGTTCCGCGGCACCGGCTGGCGCGAGACGATCGACGTCGGCGGATTCATCCACGACAACATCGAGCCGTACACCGGCGGGCCGGAGTTCCTGACCGGGCCGACGCACCGTACCGAACGGATCTGGCGGCGGCTGCAGCGCATGTTCGTCGAGGAGACCCGTCGCGGAGTCTACGACGTGGACGCGCACACCCCGTCCACGATCACCTCACACGAGCCGGGCTACCTCGACCAGGACCATGAGCTCATCGTGGGCCTGCAGACCAGCGCGCCGCTGCGCCGCGCGATCATGCCGAACGGCGGGCTGCGGATGGTGGAGGCCGGCCTCAAGGCGTACGGCTTCACCCTCGACCCGGCCGTGCAGGCGATCTTCAGCCGGTACCGCAAGACCCACAACGACGGCGTCTTCGACGCCTACCCGGCCGACGTGAAGGCCGCCCGCCGCTCGCACATCATCACCGGCTTGCCGGACGCGTACGGCCGGGGCCGGATCATCGGCGACTACCGGCGCGTCGCGCTGTACGGGGTGGACCGCCTGGTCGCCGAGCGCCGGGCGGTGAAGGCGTCGCTCGACGCTCAGCTGTCATCGGACGACGTGATCCGCGACCGTGAGGAGCTGGCCGAGCAGATTCGGTCGCTGGAGGAGCTGCGTTCGATGGCCAGCCGGTACGGATGTGACATCTCCGGTCCGGCGAGCACCGGCCACGAGGCGATCCAGTGGCTGTACTTCGCCTACCTGGCGGCCACCAAGGAGCAGAACGGCGCGGCAATGTCCCTGGGCCGGACCGCCACGTTCGTCGACGTCTACCTGCAGCGTGACATCGAAGAGGGCCGGCTCACCGAGCGGGAGGCGCAGGAGCTGGTCGACGACTTCGTCATCAAGCTGCGGATCATCCGGTTCCTGCGCACGCCCGAGTACGACCAGTTGTTCTCCGGCGATCCGACCTGGGTGACCGAGGCGCTCGGGGGAATCGGCTGCGACGGCCGCCCGCTGGTCACCCGCACGAGCTTCCGCTACCTGCAGACCCTGTACAACCTGGGTCCGGCCCCGGAGCCGAACCTGACAGTGTTGTGGTCGCCGGCGCTGCCCGAGGGGTTCAAGCGGTTCTGCGCCCAGGTCTCCATCGACACGAGCGCCATCCAGTACGAGAACGACGACCTGATCCGGCCCGCGTACAGCGACGACACCGCCATCGCCTGCTGCGTGTCGGCCATGCGGGTGGGAAAGGACATGCAGTTCTTCGGCGCCCGCGCCAACCTCGCCAAGGCCCTGTTGTACGCGATCAACGGCGGCCGCGACGAGATGACCGGCGAGCAGGTCTTCGTCGCCGAACCGATCGCCGACGACGTGCTCGACTACGACGAGGTCCTGGCCGCGTACGACCGGACGCTGGACTGGCTGGCCGAGACCTACGTCGACGCGCTCAACGTCATCCACTACATGCACGACAAGTACGCCTACGAGCGCATCGAGATGGCCCTCCACGACTACCCCGTGCACCGCTTCCTCGCCACCGGCATCGCCGGCCTGTCGGTCGCCGTGGACAGCCTGAGCGCCATCAAGCACGCCCATGTCAAGGTGCTGCGCGATGAGAACGGTCTGGCCGTCGACTACGCCGTTGACGGAGACTTCCCGGCCTTCGGCAACAACGACGACCGCGCCGACGCGATCGCCGTCGACCTGGTCGAACGATTCATGGCCAAGATCCGGCGGCAGCCCAGCTACCGGGGCGCCGAGCCTTCGCTCTCTGTTCTCACGATCACCTCGAACGTCGTCTACGGCAGGCACACCGGCAACACGCCCGACGGGCGACGCGCCGGTGAGCCGTTCGCGCCGGGCGCGAACCCGATGAACGGCCGCGACACGCACGGCATGGTCGCCGCCGCGCTGTCGGTCGCCAAGCTGCCGTACCGCTGCGCGCGCGACGGGATCTCGCTGACGATCACCGTCGCTCCGGACGGCCTCGGCCACACCCGTGACGAGCGGATCACCAACCTCGCCGGCGTGCTCGACGGCTACACCGACAGCGGCGGTTTCCACATGAACGTCAACGTGCTGAACCGGGCGACACTCGAGGACGCCATGGCCCACCCGGATAAGTACCCGCAGCTGACCATCCGGGTCTCCGGGTACGCGGTGAACTTCGTCAGGCTCACTCCCGAGCAGCAGCGCGACGTCATCTCCCGGACCTTCCACGGATCGCTGTGATGACCGCCGTCACGGCCCCGGTGACCGGCTCGCTCCACTCCTTCGACATCTCCACCGGAGTGGACGGGCCGGGCACCCGGTTCGTCGCGTTCCTGGCCGGCTGCCCGCTGCGCTGCCTCTACTGCCACAGCCCCGACACCCAGTACCGTCGTTTCGGCCGACCCACCTCCGTCGATGACCTGCTCACCGAGATCCGCCGCTACGAACGCTTCCTGAAGGTCGCCCACGGCGGCGTCACCCTCAGCGGCGGGGAACCGCTGCAACAGCCCGCCTTCACCCGCGAGGTGCTGCGCCAGTGCAAGGAGATGCGGCTGCACACCGCCCTGGACACCAGCGGCCTGCTCGGCGACCGCGCCGACAACGCCCTGCTCGACGCCACCGACCTGGTGCTGCTCGACATCAAGTCCGGCGACCCGGCCACGTACCGGACGGTGACCCGAACCGGGCGGCTGGCGCCGACCGTGCGGTTCGCGCACCGCCTGGCCGACCGCGGCGTGCCGATCTGGGTCCGTTTCGTCCTCGTGCCCGGCCTCACCGACGATCCGTGCAACGTCGACGCGGTCGCATCCATCGCGGCAGACGTGCCCACCGTCGAACGCGTCGAGGTGCTGCCCTTCCACCGGCTCGGCGCTCAGAAGTACGCCGCCCTCGGCCTGCCGTTCCCGCTGGCGGACACGCAGCCACCGGATGAGGCGCTGCTGCATCGGGTCCGTGGCCAGTTCCACGATCACGGGCTGACAGTGTATTGAGCAGGGCGGCGTTGACACCGACCCGACCCCGGCGACGGGTTGCCCGGTATTCGGCATCTGAGGCGGTGGTGCCGGCGTGAGCCAGGGGTGTCGAGCGCCCTCATCGGCCGCCGCACAGTTCCGGTGCCCGGTCACGGCGATGAGTGGATGTTTGCTCGGCGGGTGATCGGATACTTGTCGCCCATGTTCGACGGTTTCGAGGACGAGCGGATCGACGTCGGGGAGGTGGAGCTCCGGGTCCGGTATGCGGGGCACGGGCCTGCGGTCCTCCTCATTCACGGACATCCGCGTACGGGATCGACGTGGCATCGAGTCGCGCCGCAGCTGGTTGATCGCGGGTTCACCGTCGTCTGCCCCGACATGCGCGGCTACGGGCAATCAGGCAAGGCGACGATCCTCACGGATCACTCCCAGCAGTCCAAACGGGTGGTCGCCGCGGACCTGGTCCAGCTGATGGCTGAACTGGGCCACCCGGCGTTCGCCACGGTCGGGCACGACCGTGGGTCGTACGTGGCGTTACGCCTGGCGCTCGATCACCCCGATCCGGTCAGTCATCTGGTGGTCATCGACGGCGTACCCATCAGCGAGGCCCTCGCCCGCTGCGATGCGAAGTTCGCCCATGACTGGTACCACTGGTTCTTCTTTGCCCAGCCGGACAAGCCGGAGCGAGCCATCGCCGCCGACCCCGATGCCTGGTACGCCGGTAAGGCCCGGCCCGAGAGCATGGGAGCCGAGAACTACCAGGAGTTCCGGCAGGCCATCCACGATGCGGCCACCGTGCGGGCCATGCTGGAGGACTACCGGGCCGGCCTCGGCGTCGACCGAGCGCACGAGGAAGCCGACCGGCGCGACGGCCGCACTGTCCGCTGCCCCACTCTGCTGCTGTGGTCGACCCGGGACGACCTGGAAGACCTGTACGGCGATCCGTTAGCCATCTGGCGCCCCTGGGCCGCCGATCTCCGCGGGTACTCGATTGAGTCCGGCCACCACGTCGCCGAGGAGAACCCCGACGACCTGACCGCAGCGCTGCACCGCTTCCTGTCCTGAGCCTCCGGCCCCGCACGGAACCACCCGGACCTTATCCAGGGCACAATCCCCGCGGTGTCGAACTGGTCGAGAGTGACGCCGCCGTCGGCGAGCCCGTTGACCGCCCCGGGCCGCCTAGCCACGATCATTCGTACCACCACATCGCGCGCCGACAGACCGCACCGAATCGCCACCGAGTCGCCTACCCGTCAGCCCGGCATGCGACGCTCAAGCTCCAAGACCAACGGGCCACGCCGCGTGGCCCCCGGACGCCACCGCCATAGCCGCACAATTCCTGGCATGACAGACGGCACCCACTGACCCCACACCCCTTGTGCCCGGAGGAACGCAGACCATGGACCACACCTCTCAGCTCATCCAGGAGCGGAGTGCCCCGCCGGCCACGCTGGTGATCTTCGGTGCCTCCGGTGACCTGACCCGGCGTAAGCTGCTGCCCGCAATCGAGAGCCTGGCTCGGCACGAGCGGCTCCCGGACCAGTTCGCGCTGGTCGGCGTCGCGCGCACGTCGATGACCGACGAGCAGTTCGCCGAGAGCGCCCTCGGCGAACGCACCCTCGCCAGCAAGCGCCAGCTCCAGGGCGGCGTGCGGTACGTGGCCGGCGGCTACGACGACCCGGAGACCTACAAGCGGCTCGTGGAGACCCTCGACGAGTTGGACGCACAGCGGGGCACCTCCGGCAACCGGCTCTTCTACCTGTCCACTCCGGCCGGGGCGTTCGAGCCGGTGATCCACGGACTGGCCGGTGTCGGGCTCAACCAGCCACGCGAAGGCTCCTTCTCCCGCCTGGTCATCGAGAAGCCGTACGGGCGCGACCTGGTCACGGCCCGCGAGCTCGACGGCGTCGTGCACAGCGCGTTCGACGAGCACCAGGTCTTTCGTATCGATCACTATCTGGGCAAGGACACCGTCCAGAACGTGCTGGCGCTGCGCTTCGCGAACTCGATCTTCCAGCCCATCTGGGATCGCTCCTGGGTCGACCATGTGCAGATCACCGTCGCCGAGACCCTCGGCGTCGGCAGCCGCGGTGGCTTCTACGAGGACGCCGGCGCGATGCGGGACATCGTGCAGAACCACGTGCTCCAGGTTCTCGCGCTGGCACTGATGGAGCCACCGGCCTCATTCGAGGCTGAGGGCCTACGCAACGAAAAGGTGAAACTGCTGCAGGCGATCCGGCTCCCCACCGACCGGGACATCGCCGAGGCCGCGGTCCGGGGACAGTACACCCGGGGCGGCACGCGGGAGGAACTGATGGCCGGCTACCGCGACGAGGCCGGCGTCGACCCCCTGTCGCGGACCGAGACCTACGCCGCGATGCGGCTCAACGTGGACAACTGGCGCTGGGCCGGGGTGCCGTTCTACGTACGCACCGGCAAGCGGCTGCCGGCCCGGCTCACCGAGGTGGCACTGCAGTTCCAGCGGCCGCCGCACCTGCCGATCCCGACCGACCAGCTCACCGGCCTCGATGCTGACGCGCTGATCCTGCGGATCCAGCCGAACGAGGGCATCTCGCTGCGCTTCGGTGCCAAAGTGCCGGGCCACTCGTTCCGGGTCCGCACCGCCACAATGGAGTTCTCCTACGACCAGACGTTCGTCGAGGAGTCCCCGGAGGCGTACGAGCGTCTGCTCCTGGACGCGTTGATCGGTGACGCGTCGCTGTTCATCCGCAGCGACGAGGTGCAGCAGTGCTGGCGGATCGTCGACCCGATCATCGACAACTGGGAGAAGGACAACTCGCCGATCCCCACCTACGAGGCCGCCTCCTGGGGCCCGACCGACGCCGACCGGCTCATCGGCCGGCACGGCCGCAAGTGGCGCAACTCCGCATGACCCTGCCACATCGAGTGTGACCACGCTGCTGAGCCCGATCGCTTGGTCGCACCATCGACGCGCAGCGGTGGGTGGGAGCCGGCTCGCACCCACCGCCGGCGTCATCTGTCGCGACCCGGACAGCGTCCACATGCTCAGCAATGTGGGCGGCACCAGGTGCATCGCGCCTGGTCGAACTGAGGCAAAGCTGGCACGGCGGTCGGACGCGAAAACCGCAATTCCGTAAAAATAGCCGCACTAGGTGCGTAACGTGCCGGACATGTTCGCTCGCACAACGCGTAACCTGTTGCTCACAGCGCTCGGGATGGGCATGCTCGCCGGTGCCGGTCAACTCGGCATCGCGTTCAGCCTCGGCATCGTCCAGCTCGCCGGCGCCTCCACCGGCGCCGCCGTCAACCAGTGGCCTGCACAGCTCGTCTGGGTGGCCTGGTTCGCGGCACACGCCGCCGTAGCCGGCACCGTCGTCGCCGCACGCCTGGCCCGCCGGTACGGGGCGCTGGGGAGCACGGGCAGATTGGTGGCCGTCGCCGCCGCCGCCGCACTGGGCGCCACCGTCGTGGCGCCGCTCTGCATCCGGCCGGCCCAGGCCGCCGAGCGCTTCTCTGTGGACCCGATCTGGGCCCTCGGCATCTGCGCGACCCTCGGCGCGCTGGTTGGCGCGGGTGCCGCGATCGCCGTACTGGTGAAGCCGCCGCTGGGTTGGAACATGGCAGCAGTGGGCGGCGTCGTTTGGCTGCTGGCGCTCGTCTCGGTCGTCCCGTCGCTCGCAACCGCCGGGCCGTTGCCCACCGTACGGCTCGGTGTGCTGGAGCCGGCCTGGCTCGACGCCGACGCGGCACACCGGCTGGCGATCCTGACTCTGCCGTCGGTGGCCCTGCTCATCGGCGCGGCGACCAGCGGGCTGGCCCGCTGGCGCGGGCATCCGCCGCTGGTCAACGGCGTGACCGGCGCGGCCGGCACGATGCTGGTCGCGTTCACCTATCTGACCGCCGGTCCCGGCGACGCCGTCGACCGGTACCAGATCACGCCGTACTACGGGGCGCTGCTCGCCGTCGCCGCCGGTGTGCTCGGCTCGGCCGCCGCCGCGTCGTTCCGATGGCCGCTCCTGCCGCGCACCGCCGAAGCACGGGTCGCCGAGTCAGCCGACATCCTCGGCCCGCTGGCCGCCGGTCCCGCCGTGCGGCAGGCCACGAGGCCGGCCGTTGGTGGTACAACCGACGAGCCGGAGCCCGTCGACCTGGCCGGCACGGGGCCGGTCGCCGGCGCGACCGCAGCGAAGCTCCCGACCGCAGCCGAACCGCTGGGCTTCGGTGCACCGGTTGTTACCGCCGCATTGGCCGCACCCGCCGACCTCGCCACAGTGGCCGACCTCGACGACACCCCGGCGACATCGGAACCGGCCTCCGCGACGGCGGCCCACCTTCCCGCGGGACCTGGCGGGGACGGCTCCGGGACGGCGGAGGCGGAGGTCGACAACACCGAGCCCGAAGGGATGCCGCCCGACGGGGGCCTCGTCGCTCCGGGGACCCTCCGGATGTACCAGCCGCCGAAGACCGACCGGACGCGGGTTCAGGCGATCTGGCCGGTCGTTCCGGCGCGGCGGGTGCCGCCCTCGGCCGAGCCCGCTCCGGGTGCCGAGGCGACCCAGTCAGCCGGCACGCAAGAGAGGCCCGAACCGGCGCTCCCACCTCGGCTCCGGCCGCCACTACCCAACCTGAGCCGGGCCGCGAACTGGGACGCCCTCGCGACCGCCCGGCGCGCCGGGCCGACGCGCACGACCGATGCCGCGCCGGCCCGCCCCGCCGGGACCGACCCCGCGCCGGCCCACCCGGCATCCGTCGTCGAGGCGGGACGGGCCAGCGGGCGGCTGGGCCTGTTCCGGCGCAACAAGTCCCGGGCCGACGGGAACGGCGCGCGCACCCCGGCGGACGGCGAGCCGCTGCCGAGACAGGACGCGGAGTTCGTCGACTGGGTGACCCAGCTGGGCAATCCGGTGGCGGACAACGAGCCGGATCAGCAAGGCGGTCACCGGTCACTCCGCTCCACCGGCAGCCACCACAGCGGCCGTTAGAAGTTCTTAAGTACTCCGGCCGCACCTGGTGGAGTTCCACCGCGCCGGCCCACTCCGTCCGGCTGATGCCCCCCTCGTCGAAGTGCGACCGTAAGGATCGGAGCAGGCGCAGGTGTGGACGCGAGGCGGCCACCGCCATATCTGAAGTTATGTCCACGTGCGGAAGCAGATCCAGCATGATTGCGGGCACCACCCCACGCCGGATGAGCCGAGCAGAAATCACGGCCCCGATGACCGCACTCGGCGACATCACCGCAGGGCATCCTCGAGTTCCAGGAGCTGTTCGATCAGCTCCATGACGCCCTCTATCGCTGGGACGTGTGGGCGGCTGCGTACCTGATCGGCGGGGGATGCTCGGACGACAGCTTCATCGATTTCCGGGCGGGGGTCATCGCGCTCGGGCGCGAGTGGTACGAACGTGTCCTGGCCTCGCCCGACGGACTGGCTGACCATCCCGTGGTACGACAAGCGGCGATCGAGGCAGATGACGGCACGCTGTTCGCCGAGTCGGTGAACTACGTGGCCAGCGAGGCCTACGAGCAGGTAACGGGTGGTGACGACGATGCCTTCTACGAGGCGATGAAGGCCCGCCGGCACAGTGCGGTCGGCGTTGACGAGGCCCGCGGTTCCTGAGTGATCAGCAGCTGGAAGTACAGCGGCCCAGACAGGATCGCCATCGCCAGTTCCAGGTCGAAGTGGGGTGCCTTGACAGTCCTTGGATGACCCTCGCGAGTTGGAGCTCTCGACGTCCCCAGCAGCCCGCTCCCGCTGGCAGAGCCGCTACGAATGGCGGTCGACACCGGACAGCCCAGGCACCCACCCAGCGGCAGATCCGGATTCCTGCGACGTGCGATGGTTCAAGGCGGACGGCGGTTGGCTGCTGTGTGGGTGTCTCAGGCTGAGCCACCTGAAGCATCAGGCAACGCGAACCAGCGGCCCTCGACCACCTCGCGTAGGTGACCCGCCCGGGCAAGGCGGCTACAGGCCTCGACGATGTCCTCATGGTTGTAGCCGTCATCGGCGGCTTCATCAAGGAACCAGCGAACGCGCCAAGCGTCGAATGCTTCAACCGCGCACCCGAGGACGGGATCGGTGACCAAGTCGACGTCGACTTCTCTACCTTCGGAGCTGACCATGCGGCACCCTGCGCCGTGGACGGTGTACCCGATCCCGCTACGGGTGAGGCCCTCCCGGGGCAGTTCCCGCCGCGAGCGAACCGCTGTCAGAAGATCCGCGATGTCCGCGATGGGAAGCAAGTCGGCAAGTAGCCGACCACGAATATCGCGCAAATCAGCGGCGAACCGCCGAACAGCGGCAGTCGGTGAAGCATCCCGCGCCATGCGTCGAGTATGAGCGTGTCTCAGCTGACGAAGGCGGCTATTTGTTCGGCCCGCCGGTGCTGGGTCTCGCTGAGGCTGCCCGCGTCGTCGCCGACCGGGCTTTACCTGCTTGTCGTGCGCAAACCGGTGGTGAGGGCACCGAGCCGGGTTACCTGCGCGAGCTGCTGAGCCAGTGGCAGGGTTTCGATTGGCCGGCCTTCGAGAAGACGCTCAACGAGCTGCCGCACTACCGATTCGAGGGTACGCATTTCGTCCACGCCCGCGGCCGGGGGCCAGACCCGCTACCTATCGTGCTCACCCACGGCTGGCCCGGCAGTTTCCTGGAATACCGCGACCTCATCCCGCTGCTCACCGAGCCCGACGACCCGGCCGACGCTTTCGACGTGGTGGTGCCGTCGCTGCCGGGGTTTAAGTTCTCCGACTGGCCGGCATCCCCGGGCGTGGTCAACGCCCTCGTCGCGGACCGCTGGCATCGGCTGATGACCGAAGGGCTCGGCTACCGCACGTTCGCCGCCCACGGCAGCGACCTCGGCGCGGGCGTCACCACGCAGCTCGCCAAGCTGCATCCGAGGAGTGTCACCGGCATCCTCCTGAGCGCCACGGCGATGCCGCGGCCGCAGCAGCCGTGGAGCGACGCGGAGCAGCGGTACCTCGCATGGATGGACGAGTGGCAAGCCGCCGAGGGCGCTTATGCACATCAACACGCGACGAAACCCCAAACCTTGGGGTACGGGTTGACCGACTCCCCCGCCGGGCTGGCCGGCTGGATCGTCGAGAAGTACCGCGACTGGTCGGACAGTCACGGCGACGTCGACGCACGGATCGGCCGTGCGCACCTCCTCGCGACGCTCACGCTCTACTGGGCCACGGGCACCATTACGCCGTCGATCCGGATGTACTACGAGCACCGCCGGCAACCCACGCCGGTGACCGAGCGAATCCCGGTGCCGGCCGGCTTCGCGCTCTTCCCCAACGAGTTCGTGCCGCTGCCTAAGCCGCCGCGTGAGCTGGCCGAGCGTTTCTACCAGGTCGAACGCTGGACCGAGCTGCCGCGCGGCGGACATTTCCCGGCCATCGAGGAGCCTCGGCTGCTCGCCGAGGAGCTGCGAGCGTTCTTCCGCCCGCTGCGCGCGCAAGTGTGACCCGTTCGCGCAGCGCAGCGCTCTGACAACAACTGATGGCCAACGCCGACCAGATGGTGAGGGCCTCCGCCGAGGAGGAAACTCGTCGGTATAACTCAGCCGATGGATGCCATCGCCGCACCGCTGAAGCCTCATCATGGTGCCGGTGCTGTGGGGTCGTAGACGGAGACCCCCGGAGAGATCCGCGGGCCTCCGTCTCCATTACCGTTCAGTGGCTGCGATGTTCGTGCAACGGCGCTGCAAGAACTGCCGCACTAATGAGTTACAGGCTTCCAGCCGGAACAGGTGTCATCGCCCCAATCGTCCTCGCAGACCTGGATCTTTGCGACATAACCAGAGAGGTTTCCGCTCCTGCACCCGCCAGCCGACCCATCACTGTCCCAGTATTTGGCGTCAAATCCCCCAATGTAGTTTTCGTAGCTGTCGCGGAATTGTGCATAAACGCCGTTGCCGTCCTTCTCCACGTCGCATACCTCGAACCAGTTGCTCCAGGCTGGGTTGGTTGCGGCGTAGTCGCTACCTTCAAAAGCGTATGTGTTGGCGGCCAAGGCTGGACTTGCGGCGGACAATGCGAGCCCAAGCGCGGCGAGCGCCGTAAAACCTACTCGCGCCCGTGTCCTGCGTGTGGTCATTCCGTGAACCTCCTATGGGATGTTAATAGCGGCGGGATCAGAGTCAGCGGGCACGCACGTCGATGAACAATGCCTACACTCCCCGCGTTGCGAGCATTCTCCCGGTTATAACTGTCGGGGCGCCAAACGTTTGCCGGAGAAGGAAAAGCTGCTGGTCACGTGCCTTCGAGGTTCGCCCTCCGGGGTTACGCGTAGTGTCCGATAGCGCAGGCCATTAGCAGAGCAACCAGGAACACGTCGCGTTCCGCCCCGCTGCTCAACAGCGCACATCACCACCACGACTCCGGCGGATCTTCGCCGAGTTCCTCGCCGGCATCGGCCTCTTCGCCATCGCCGAAGGACTCACCGCCAACCACGTGGCTGTTGGCCGCTCAGCACGCCCCGCTCACAGAACAGACGCACCGCTGGCTGCTCACGCTACGCAACGACCCCACTGAGGAAGCATCCGTGCGTCAGGCCGCAGCCGCGCCTCAACGGGATCTGAAGCCCGCACACCCTTAAACGCGCCACTCCGCACAACCACGGCAACGCCGATCCGGCCGGCACATCGTCCAGACGGCGTCACGCGACGAGGAAGACATCGGCGACAGCACCACCCGCGTCAGATGCACCCACCCGCCGAGCGACCGCCCACCTCAACCAGGCGCGGAATCAGGCGAACCGAGACGCCGGCGCCAGCCCTGGGGAACATCTCCCGGGTCCGGTTGAGGATCTCGAAGCAGCGTTTGAGTGGGCCACGAAGACCTCCTGGTTGGCGGAGCAGCCGAGGGTCGCAGAGCGTTACGACCTCGGTATGGATCGGAAACAGTGCCCGGCAAACATCGGACGGGTGAGCGCATCGTCCATGATCGATACGCACTGCCCCTACTGCGCCATGCAGTGCGGGATATCCCTGACGATCGGCGACGGGCCGCCTCTGCTGGCGCCCAACGACTTCCCGGTCAACAGGGGCGGTCTGTGCGCCAAGGGATGGACTGCTGCCGACCTTCTCGACCACAGTGACCGGCTGCTGAGCCCGCTCGTCCGTAAGGATCCCGCCGACCGCACCAGCCCGTTGCGACCGGCAAGCTGGGACGAGGCCCTCGACCGTATCGTCGACGCCATCCGTACCAGCCAACACCGGTACGGCCCCGACAGCGTCGGGGCCTTCGGTGGCGGCGGGCTGACCAACGAAAAGGCGTACGCGCTGGGCAAGTTCGTCCGGGTGGCGCTGCGGTCGGCGTCGATCGACTACAACGGCCGGTTCTGCATGTCGTCCGCGGCGACCGCTTCGAACCGCTCCCTCGGGATCGACCGTGGCCTGCCGTTCCCCCTGGCCGACATCGCCCAGGCGCAGGCCGTGCTGCTGGTGGGCGCAAATCCGGCTGACGCGCTGCCGCCGTCCATGCAGTACTTCGACGCCGGACGGGCCGCCGGCGCGCGGCACGTCGTCGTCGACCCCCGCCGTACGACCACCGTGGGGGGAGCTCATCTCCACCTGCAGCCACTGCCGGGCACGGACCTCGCACTGGCGAACGGGCTGCTGCACGTCGCGATCCGCGAGGGCCTGGTCGACGAGACGTACGTGCGCGACCGTACGAGTGGCTTCGATGCGGTCCGGGCCACCGTCGCGGCGTACTGGCCGGACCGGGTGGAGCGGATGACCGGCGTACCGGAACGGGACCTGCGGGAGACGGTACGGCTGCTGGCGACCGCGACGTCGGCGATGGTGCTCACCGCTCGCGGCGCCGAGCAGCACAGCAACGGCACGGACACCGCGCAGGCGTACCTCAATCTGGCCCTCGCCCTGGGCCTACCCGGACGGCCCTTCTCCGGCTACGGCACGGTCACCGGGCAGGGCAACGGGCAGGGTGGCCGCGAGCATGGACAGAAAGCCGATCAACTGCCCGGCTACCGGCGCCTGGACGACCCCGCGGCGCGCGCACACGTCGCGGCCGTCTGGGGCATCGACCCGGACGAGCTGCCCCGGCCCGGCCGGTCGGCTTGGGAGATGCTCGACCGGCTCGGGACCGACGACGGAGTACGCGTGCTGCTCGTGTTCGCCAGCAACATCGCCGTGTCGGCCCCGCACACCAACCGGGTGATGGACCGGCTGCAGGCCCTGGACTTGCTGGTCGTCTCCGACATCTTCCTCTCCGAGACCGCAGCCGTGGCCGACGTGGTGCTGCCCACGGCTCAGTGGGCGGAGGAGGAGGGCACGATGACGAACCTGGAGGGGCGCGTCATCCGCCGTAAGCGGGCCCTGTCGCCGCCGCCGCAGGTCCGCACCGACCTGCGGATGCTCGCCGACCTCGCCGGTCGGCTCGGGCGCGGCCGCTACTTCGACGACGATCCGCGCCGCGTCTTCGACGAGTTGCGCCGGGCCAGCGCCGGCGGGACGGCCGACTACGCCGGAATCACGTACGAGCGCATCGAGGCGGAGCAGGGAGTCTTCTGGCCGTGCCCGAGCGAGGACCATCCCGGTACGCCGCGGCTGTTCACCGACCAGTTCCCGACCGCCGATGGGCGGGCGAAGTTCTTCCGGGTGGAGCACCGCGATCCGGCGGAACTGCCCGACGCCGACTATCCGTATGTGCTGACCACCGGCCGCAACATGCAGCATTACCAGAGCGGCAACCAGACCCGCAGGGTCGCCGCCCTGACCATGGCGCTGCCGGATGCCCGGGCGGAGCTGCATCCGGACCTCGCCCTCCGGCACGGCATCGCCGACAACGACGTGGTGGAACTGCGCAGCCGACGCGGGCGGGCTCTCTTTCGGGCGCGCCTGACCAACGGCATCCGCCGCGACACCATTTTCGCACCGTTCCACTGGGCCGGCAGCTCCGCGGTGAACGCGCTGACCGACCCGGCGCTGGACCGCCATTCGCGGATGCCGGCCTTCAAGTCCTGCGCGGTGTCGATCGCGCGCGCGGGCGGCCCGGACGACACGGACCTGTTGACCACCCGACCGCCCAATCCAGCACCTCAATGAGCAAGGGAGCGTCGCTGTGCACACCACTCCCCGTTTCTTGCAAGGCGTCTACAGCTTTGAGGGCAAGGGCCTCGACCGGCCCGGGCTCGTCGACGGCACGCTCAGCTACGTGGTGCCAGGCGGCGTCGTTGCCCAGCCGGTCTACTTCCGGGGCGGCAATGCCAGTGATGAGCTGATCTGTGTCCTGCTCATGCGCGACGGCCAGCCGATGCGGTACTTCCCGATCGGCGCCAAGTCCGACGTCCACGTGCCGCTGCGGGTGGTCGAGGACCTCGACTCCGGCACCGGTATCGAGGTGCACGTGGCGGCGCCCGCCGGGGTGTCCGGCACCGTGATCGTCGACCTGGGGCTGGTCGAGGTCTGATGGACGCCGTCGACCAGCGCCGGTGCCTTGTCGTGGTGGGCAACGGGATGGCCGGCGCCCGCACGGTCGAGGAGATCCTCGAACGCGGCGGGGGCGACCAGTTCGCCATCACGATGTTCGGCGAGGAGCCGTACGGCAACTACAACCGCATCCTGCTCTCCAACGTGCTCTCCGGGGTCGACGACGAGGCGGGCATCTTCCTCAACGACATGTCGTGGTACGCCGAGAACGGGATCACCCTGCACGCCGGCACCCGGGTCATCCGCATCGACCGCTTCGCGCGACGGATCTACGCGGACGACGGCACCGAGACGCCGTACGACAAGCTGATCATCGCCACCGGCAGCCGGGCGTTCGTCCCGCCGATTCCCGGCATCCACCGCCCGGGGCGCGGCTACCACCAGGGGGTGTTCGCATTTCGCACCATCGACGACACCCGCAACATGATCCGGTACGCCCGCGAGCATGAGCGCGCGGTGGTGATCGGCGGCGGCCTGCTCGGTCTGGAAGCCGCCCGCGGCCTACAGAATCACCTGGCCCACGTGACCCTGGTGCACGCCGCCGGCCATCTGATGAACGCTCAACTGGACGCTCAGGCGGGGGCGATCCTGCGGCGCAGCATCGAGCGACTCGGCATCGAGGTCGTCCTCGGCGCGCACACCACCGAGGTGCTCGGCAAGCACGCCGTGACGGGAGTCAAGCTCAAGGACGGTCGGACCGTGGCCTGCGACGTCGTCGTCGTGGCCGCCGGCATCCGGGCGAATGCCGAGATGGCCGCGACCAGCGGGCTGCCGGTGGAGCGGGGCATCGTCGTCGACGACCAGATGCGCGTGCAGGACGAGGTCGACATCTACTCCGTCGGCGAGTGCGTCCAGCACCGCGGCGAGACGTACGGCCTGGTGGCTCCGCTGTGGGAGCAGGCGCGAGTGCTCGCCGACCACATCACCGGGACGAACCCGAACGCGGCGTACCACGGCTCTCGGCTGGCCACGAAGCTCAAGGTAGCGGGCGTGGACGTGGCTTCGATGGGCCTGAAGGAGGCGGAACGCGACGACGACGAGACCGTCGTTTTCGCCGAGCCGCGCAAGGGCGTCTACAAGAGCATCATCATCCGCGACGACCGGCTTGTCGGCGCGACCCTCCTCGGCGACGTGCAGAAGGTCGCGTTCCTCATGCAGGCCTTCGACCGTGGGCTTGCCCTGCCGAAGGAGCGGGTCGAGATGTTGTTCGACCTCGGCGCGCCGTCGGCCGACGTGAGTGCCGCGGAGCTCGGCGACGACGTGCAGGTGTGCAACTGCAACGGCGTCACCAAGCGGGCGCTGGTCGACACCGTGCAGGGCGGCGTGAAGACGCTCACCGGTGTCATGGACGCCACCCGTGCCGGCAAGGGCTGCGGGTCGTGCAAGGGCCTGGTCGCCCAGATCGTCGAGTGGGCCGCTGACGGCAAGGTCGAGGACGACCCGGCCGCGAGCTGGTATGTCCCCGGTGTGCCGATGCCCAAGGCGGAGCTGATGGCGGTGATCCGCGAACACGGCCTGAAATCCGTCTCCGCGGTGTTCGCCACCCTCGTGCCCGGCGGCGAGGAGGACGCGAAGAGCAAGATGGGCCTGGCCTCGCTGCTGCGGATGATGTGGGGCGACGAGTACGTCGACGAACGCGACGCCCGCTTCATCAACGACCGGGTGCACGCCAACATCCAACGAGACGGCACCTTCTCGGTCGTCCCCCAGATCAAGGGCGGCGTGACCACACCGGCGCAGCTCAAGCGGATCGCCGAGGTGGCCGAGAAGTACTCCGTACCACTGGTAAAGATCACCGGCGGCCAGCGCATCGATCTGCTCGGCATCCGCAAGGAAGACCTGCCGAGCGTGTGGGCGGACCTCGACATGCCGTCCGGGTACGCGTACGGCAAGAGCTTCCGGACGGTCAAGACCTGCGTCGGCTCCGACTTCTGCCGCTTCGGCGTCGGCGACTCCACCGCTCTCGGCATCGCGATCGAGGATCGGTTCAAGGCCATCGAGGGCCCCGGCAAGATGAAGCTTGCCGTCACCGGCTGCCCCCGTAACTGCGCCGAGGCGTACGTGAAGGATCTTGGTGTGGTCGCCATCGACGGCGGCAGGTGGGAGATCTACGTCGGCGGGGCCGCCGGCGCCCACGTCCGCAAGGGGGACCTCCTCGCCGTCGTCGACTCGCCCGACGAGGTCATCACGCTGACCGGCCGGTTCCTGCAGTACTACCGGGAGAGCGCGAACTGGTTGGAACGCACGTACGCGTGGGTGCCGCGCCTCGGCATCGACCACATCCGGGCGGTGGTCGTCGACGACAGCGACGGCATCGCGGCGCGGCTCGACGCGGCCATGGCTGCCTCCGTCGCCGCGTACCGGGACCCGTGGCTGGAACGGCGCGACCCGGTCACTCCAGGGCAGTTCCGCACCTCCCTTCCGTTGGCGGTCCTGCCTCAGGTGCCGGTCCGCGACACCGTACCGGTCGCTGTCCCGGGGCCGGTGGTGCCGTCGATCGGCTCCGCCGTGCCGGGGGGCGGCTCGGCCGACAACGGGAACGGTGCCGGTCCGGCATCCGCGAGGCGGGTGTGATGGCCAGGCTCGTCGCCGTGGAACACCAGCTCGGGCCGGTCGACGAGATCCCCCTCGGGGAGGGACGTGCCTACGCCGTGGGCGACGACATGATCGCCGTCTTCCGGCTGCGTGATGGCAGCCTGCGCGCGGTGTCGGCGGTCTGCCCACACGCCGGCGGGCCGCTCGCGGACGGCCTGGTGGATATGAAGGTCGTCGTCTGCCCCCTGCACCAGAACACCTTCGAGTTGGCGACCGGCTGTTCGACCACCGGCCAGTCCCCACTCACCGTGTACCCGGTCCGCGCCGACGCCGACGGACGCCTGGTGGTGGGTCTGCCGCCGGCCTGAGGAACGAAGCAATCACGGTGTCGAGCGGACCGAGGACTCACCTGGGAGGAACCATGACCACGGCCGTGCCCGGCAGCATCGAGCAGGACCCGCGCAGCCTGACCCTTCGCGGACACTGGATCGACGACTGGCGGCCCGAGGACCCCATCTTCTGGGAACGCCGGGGATCCCGCATCGCCCGGCGCAACCTGATCTTCTCCATCTTCTCCGAACACATCGGCTTCTCCATCTGGACGATGTGGTCGGTGCTGGTGCTGTTCCTCGGGCCGCAGTACGGCATCGATCCGGCCGGGAAATTCCTGCTCACCGCCGTGCCCGCACTGGTCGGGTCGGTACTGCGGATCCCGTACACCCTTGCCGTGGCCCGGTTCGGCGGCCGCAACTGGACCGTCATCAGCGCGTCGCTGCTGCTGATCCCGAGCCTGCTCGGCGCCTTCCTGATCCGGCCCGGCGTCTCGTACTCGACGCTGGTGCTCATCGCCGCGCTGGCCGGCGTCGGCGGCGGGAACTTCGCCTCCTCGATGGCGAACATCAACGCGTACTACCCCGACCGGCTCAAGGGTTGGGCGCTGGGCATCAACGCCGGAGGCGGCAACCTCGGCGTCGCCGCGGTCCAGCTCGTCGGCCTGTTCGTGCTGGCAGTCCTGGGGACGGCCAGTCCCGGCATCGTCGCCGGCATCTACCTGCCGGCGATCGTGCTGGCCGCGCTCGGTTCCGCGATGTTCATGGACAACCTCAGCCATGCCCGCAACGAGAAACGGGCCATGCGTGACGTCACCCGCGAACCGCACACCTGGATCATGTCCCTGCTCTACATCGGCACGTTCGGGTCGTTCATCGGCTTCGGGTTCGCCTTCGGCCAGGTGCTTCAGGTGCAGTTCGCCGACACCTTCGACACCCCGGTGAAGGCCGCGTACCTGACGTTCCTCGGACCGCTGCTCGGCTCGCTCATCCGTCCGGTGGGCGGCGTGCTGGCCGACCGGCTCGGTGGGGCCCGGGTCACCTTCGTGAACTTCGTGGCGATGGCGGCCGGCGCGTCGATCGTCCTGCTCGCCTCCCAGCAACGTTCGCTGCCGTTGTACCTGGTCGGCTTCATCGCGCTGTTCGTGTTCAGCGGCATCGGCAACGGCTCGACGTACAAGATGATCCCGGCGATCTTCCGGGCCAGGTGCGGTGTGCAGTTGACCGCCGGCGGTGCGGCCGACCCGCATGACCGGGCGGCGGAGCACGAGGCCCGGCGCCTCTCCGGCGCGCTCATCGGCGTCGCCGGTGCCATCGGCGCGTTTGGCGGAGTCCTCGTCAATCTTGCCTTCCGGCAGTCGTTCCTGGCCTACAAGACCGCGGATGCGGCCTACATCGCCTTCATCGCCTTCTACGCGATCTGCTTCGTCATCACCTGGTTCGTGTACATGCGCCCGTCGCCCGGGAGACTTGAGGGCGTCTGACAGCCGCCAGCCTGGCCAGTCCCCGGTCACCCGCAAGACCGTGCCGTGCGGCCGGTTGCACCTGTATCCCGACGTCGCCGCCGCCCGCCGTACGACGAACGACGGCAAGGTCCGGTTCCGCAAGTCAGCTGATGAGAGGACGCCGCTTGTCCCGTGGCTCGCGGATGCTGTCGATGATGCGGGTCCAGTTGTCGCCGCCGTGCCCATTCTCGATTGCATGCCGGTAATGCGCTCGCACGGCCAGAGGAAGCGCGAGGTCGAGGCCCAGTGTCGTGCTGGTCTCGACAATGTGGTCGGCGGTCGCGCCCATCATGGTGACCGTGCTGAGGTGGCCGGGGTGTTCTCCGGCGTCCATTGCTGCGCCGAGGGTTTCCTCGCCGGCGCGGAGGAGGGCGCCGATCGACTCGGCCGAGGCGATCAACTCCGGCATTGCCTCCGTGGCCTTCATTCCCGTGGCGCCCAGCATCGCGGTGGCGTGCATCAAAGCGGACAGGGTGCCGAGGAATACCGCGAGCTGGGCTTGATACATCAGCTGGGCGAGACCCGGGTCCTCGCCCAGGTGTTTCGGCTCGCCGATCTGGGCCAGCGCCTCTCGGCTGCTGTCCAGCACCTCGCTGGGGCCGCTGTAGTAGACGTATGCCGCGTCCGTGCCGACCATCGGCGCTGGGACCATGACGCCACCGGTGAGGAAGGCCGCGTCGTGGGCCGCCGCCCAGGATGCCGCCTCGCGGCTGCGGTCGGGGGTGTCGGAGCTTAGGTTGACCAACGTCCGGCCGGCGAGAGACGCGGTGGCCGGACCGAGGATGTCGTACATCGCCTGGTAGTCGGTGAGGCTGAGGATGACGAGGCTGCTCGCCTCGACCGCCTCGGCGGGTGTCGCCGCGAGCGTCGCGCCGTCGGCGACGACGCCCTCGGCCCGGCCGGTGGTGCGGTTCCAGACCGTGACGGGGTGGCCGGCGGCGAGGATGGTGCGGGTGATCGCCTGGCCCATCGGGCCGAGCCCGATCACGGTGACGGCGCTGTTGTGCTGTTGGTTGTTCACCTCTCCATGCTCGGCGACGTGTCACTATTCTCGTAAGTACCCACTAAGTTCTGCGGTACTTACCTTTAAGTAAGGGGATCAGCGATGGCCAAGGCACCCCGACGCGGGCCCTACATCTGCGGCATCGATGCGGCGCTCGACCTGGTGAGCGGCAAGTGGAAGGGCCTGATCCTCTGGGAACTCGAGGCCCATGGCGTACGCCGTTTCGCGCAGCTGCGTCGGGGTCTGCCCGGAGTGAGCGAAAAGATGCTGACACAGCATTTGCGCGAGCTCGAGGAGGACGGCCTGGTACACCGGAAGGTCCACGCCGAGGTGCCGCCGCGGGTGGAATACTCTTTGACCGAGCACGGGCGCACGCTCAACCAGGCGCTCGGGCCGCTCGGTGCCTGGGGGAGCGAGCGGATCCGTCGCGATGCCGCCGAGATGGTCGACGCGGCTTCCGAAGACCGCGCGGCCCTGCGCTGATCAGGGGGTTCAATCCGCGGTGTCTCAGCAATGCCGTGGCTACGGCGACCTGCGCGCCGGCCACGACGTCGATGTGCAGCGTGGGGCCCGGCGTCCAGCCCAAGGTCCGCAGCAGTGCACGGGCGGTGACCCGGCCGGCGGCGTCGGGGCGGCCCACGTCAATTGCACGCCATCGCCACTGCGGGCAGCGGGCGCAGGCAATGTCGGCAGCGGCGCCGGCTCCGGTGATGCGACCGGCAGTGGGAGGTACGAGCGCCTCGGCGATCTACTCGTCGCGCCAACGAGGGCGCGGGCGATCACGACTCACCTGACCCCCGCCAGCGGGGAGGCAAGGGTGTCAGCGCAGGTGCACCGACTCCCGGGAGACGGTGCTGCACGAATGCTACGTGACAGGCCGACGCACACCCTCCGGTACTACGAGCAGGGAGGGACTGGTGCGGCCCGCCCGCAACGCCTCCGGGTACCGCGAGTACTCCGCATCCGACCTGCGCCGCCTCGTCTTCCTCACCCGGATGCGCCTGTCCGGCATGACCATGACCGACCTCAAGCGCTACATCTCGCTCGTCGAGCAGGGCCCGAGCACCGTCACGGAACGCCGACGCATCATGCGCGACCAGCACGACCGGATCACGCGGCAGATCCGTGAGCTCAGGCTGGCGCTGGAGACCACCGAGTACAAGACCCGCGTCTACGACGGACACCCGGAAGGCTGACGCACGCCCGCTGTCCAACCTGGTATGGACACCGGTGGGAGCGGCGCCCAGGATGTGCTGTGGGCCTGCTGCCGATGGCCGGTGGCCGGTGGCGAGGGTGCGCAGGGTGGTTGCCAGGTCGGCCATTTCGGCGTCGACGCGGGCGGGTTCGCCGGTCGGCAGCCAAGACCATCGTCGTTGACCGTGACCGGCTCACCGAACGGACACGCCGTCGCCGATCCGGAGCTGGCGCGAAGCACCGGCCGCCGCCGCCCGGGCTGCCTCCGGGCTGGGGGCGGCCAGGGCCGCCTCGGCGATCTGGCGGCACTCGTCCAGGGTGTGCTGGGCCAGGGACTCACGCACCGCCGGAATGCTGCGGGGCGCCATGGACAGGCTGGTGATGCCCAGGCCTGCCAGCACCAGGGCGAAATCGGGATCCGCTGCGGACTCGCCACACACGCCGACTGGCTTGCCCGCCTCGACGCCGGCTGCCGCGCAGGAGGCGAGCAGCGCGATCAGCGCGGGCTGCCACGGGTCGAGCAGGTCAGCGAGGTCGCCGCACATGCGGTCAGCAGCGAACGTGTACTGGCTGAGGTCGTTGGTGCCGACGCTGAGGAAGTCCGCGTGGCGCAGCACCTGGCTGGCGCGCAGGGCCGCGGCCGGCACCTCGATCATCACGCCGGCGGTCGGCAGGCCGTGCTCGCGGCAGGACTCAGTGAACGCTGCCGCCTCCGCCGCCGTGGCGACCATCGGCGCCATCACCCAGACGTCGGCGTCCGTCGCCGCAGCCGCCGCCGCGATCGCGGCCAACTGCGTGGTGAGTACGGAAGGTGTCTGCCGCGCGACCCGCAGACCGCGGATGCCCAGCGCAGGGTTGGGTTCATCGGCCAGACGCAGGAACGGCAGCGGCTTGTCGGCGCCGGCGTCGAGGGTGCGCACGACGATCTTGCGGCCGGGCAGCGCGGCGAAGACGTCGCGGTACGCGGTTACCTGCTCTTCGTGAGACGGCGGGTCGCTGCGGTCGAGGTAGAGCAGCTCGGTGCGGAACAGGCCGACGCCTTCAACCTCGCCGGTGAGGTCGCGAGCGGAGCCGATGTTGGCCAGTAGCGCGATGGGATGGCCGTCCGCGGTCCGCCCGGGGCCTCGGGAGCGGGCGCGGCGGTCGATCTCCGCGAGCCGGTCCGCGTTGACAGTGGTCACCGTCTCGGCGGAGACACCGGCCACCACGACGCCGCTCGTGCCGTCGAGACTCGCCAGCACGCCGTCGGTCACGTCCAGGATGCCCGGGCAGCGGACCACGGCCGGGATACCGAGTGTCCGGGCCAGGATCGCGGTGTGGCTGGTCGGCCCGCCCTCGGCCGTGATCAGGCCCAGCACCAGGCCCGGCTCGAGGCCGGCGGTGTCGGCGGGCGCCAGGTCGCGGGCGATGAGCAGGTACGGATGGCCAGGGTCCGGCACGCCCGGCATCGGCAGCCCGAGGCACGCCGCGACGAGGCGGTCCCGCAGGTCGTCGAGGTCGCTGACCCGCTCGGCGAGGTACCCGCCTGCGGCTTCGAAGGCGGCCCGGTGCCCGGCGAGCACGTCGGTGATCGCGTGCGGCGCGTCCGCACCGCCGTCGATGGCGATGTCGGCCGCGTCAATGAGCGTCTCGTCCTGCGCCATCATGACCTGCGCGCGCAGGACCTCGGCGGCGGTCACGTCCAGGGCGGTGTCCGCGCGACGGGTCAGGTCGGCGGCGACGGCGAGGACCGCGGCCCGGACGGCCGCCTTCTCGGCCCCGGGATCAACGCTCTCCACCAGCGGCGGCAGGGCCGGCGGCGGGGCCAGCCGGTAGACCGGCCCCGCCGCACCACCGGGGCTGGCCCCGATCCCCCGAAGTTCACGCATCGACGGCGTCCAGATCACGTTCGAGGAGGTCGGCCAGGGTGTCGACGGCGGCCTGAGCGCCGTCGCCGTCGGCCTCCAGGGTGACCTCGGTGCCCTTCTTGGCGCCGAGCGACAACACGGCGAGCATGCTGCGGGCCGGCACGGGTTTTTTGTCGCCGCTGCGGATGGTGACCAGCACCGGCTGCTTCGCCGCCTCGGCGACGAACAGCGCCGCCGGTCGGGCGTGCAGCCCGCTGGCGGAGCCGACGAGGACTGTTCTGGTGGGCATCGGATCCCCCTAGGGTTCGATCGTCACCTTGATCGCTTCGCCGCGCGCCACGATGCCGAAGGCGTCGAGGGCGCGGTCGAGCGGCAGGCGGTGGGTGATGAGGTCGGCGACCGGCACGGAGCCGTTGGCGATGAGTCGCAGCGCTTCCTTGTTGTGCTCCGGGCTGGAGCCGTTGGCGCCGACGATGGTCAGTTCGCGGTAGTGCACGAGGTTGGAGTCCAGGGAGATGACCGGCTTGTCCTTCGGCAGGCCGCCGAAGAAGCTGATCCGGCCCTGCCGCGCCGTCATCTGCACCGCCTGCTCCTGTGCGACGCCGGCGGCCGTGGCGGTGATGACGACGTCGGCACCCCGGCCCTCGGTGAGCTTGAGTACCGCGTCGACGACGTCGGTCTCGGCGCCGCAGATCGCCGCGTCCGGCCGGACCAGGTTGGCGGCCAGGTCGAGGCGTTCGCGGTTGAGGTCGACGAGGAACACCCGGGCCGCGCCGCGCGAGCGGGCCAGGCGGACGTGCAGGCAGCCGATCGGCCCGGAGCCCACGACGACCACGTCGTCGCCTTCCCCCACACCGGCGAGGTTCTGGCCGTTGAGGACGCAGGCGAGAGGCTCGGCGACGGATGCCTCGGCGAAGCTGAGTCCCTCGGGGATCCGGTTGAGTCCGTCGACGGCGAGGACGTTGTGCGGCACAACCATGTGCTCGGCGAACCCGCCGTCGAAGTGGTAACCCATCGACACCTGGTTGGGGCACACCGTCATCCGGCCGCGCCGGCACTCGGCGCACTGACCGCACGGGATGGCGGCGATGACCTGGACCCGGTCGCCGGGCTGCCAGCCCGTGACGTCGGCGCCGACCTCGACGATCTCGCCGGCGATCTCGTGGCCCATGACGCGCGGCGGGGCGATGTGGTGGTGGCCGAAGCGGGAGATCTTCACGTCGGTGCCGCAGGTGGAGCATGCCCGGACGCGGATCTTCACGTCGGTGGGGCCCGGCGTGGGCTCGGGGGCGTCCTCGATGCGGACGTCACCGGGTGCGTGGAATCGGACAACCTTCACGAGGGGTTCCCTTCAAGGATGGTAATCACGTCATCGGCACTCGTCGACTCTCGTAGCCGCTGCGCCTGCGCTGGGTCCATCAGCACCGAGGCGAGCTGGGCCAGGATGTCCACGTGCCCGTCGCCGGCCGCGGCGATGGCGACGCAGACCCGCACGTCGAAGCCGTCCCAGTCGACGCCGTCCGGGAAGCGCAGCACCGCGAGGGCGTCGCGCTGGACCGACTCCTTGCTGTTCAGCGTTCCGTGCGGGATGGCGACGCCCTCCCCGACATACGTGGAGACGCTCTGCTCACGGGCGAGCATCGCGTCCACGTACGCCGGGGCGACCGCGCCGACCTCGACGAGTACCGCGCCGCAGCGGCTGATCGCCTCGTCCCGCGATCCGGCCCGCTCGTGGAGCCGGATCGCGTCGCGGGCCAGCAGTTCAGCCACTCAGCTCACCACCGCGCTGCACCGCGTTCACGACCCTGGTGACGGCCGGGTCGCCGATGAACACCTGGATCGGCACGATTACCTTGTCGGGCGCGCTGACCCGGGCCCGTGCGGCGAGCCCCTGGTGGCAGATGACCACGTCCGCGTCCGCCGGGATCGAGTTGACCGGCGTGTGCTCGACGGTCACCGCGTTCTTCGCGAGTTGCCGCCGTAGTTGGCTGGCCAGCATCACGCTGCTGCCCATGCCGGCGTCGCAGGCGACGACGACCTTCTTGATCTCGGTGCCGTTGATGGTGGACATATCTTCAGACCTCCTGCTTCGCAGACTTGTTCAGGGTCTCGTCGGGGTCGACAACCCTTTCCTCGTCCGGGCGGACAGCCGTCTCCTCGTCGGGGCCGACAGCGTCTGCGGCGGGCTCGCCGCGGCCGAAGCCGAGCAGGGCTGAGGCGACCGCGAAGGTGACGGCGGCGGCGATTACGACGCCGAGGATGACCCCGAAGTGGCCGCCCTTGGGGGTGACCGCCAGGTAGGCGAAGATGCTGCCCGGCGAGGGGGTGGCGACCAGGCCCGCACCGGTGATCACGAAGGTGCCGACGCCGGCCGCACCCCCGGCGATCATGGCGAGGATCAGCTTCGGCTTCATCAGCACGTACGGGAAGTAGATCTCGTGGATGCCGCCGAGGAACTGCACGATGATCGCGGCCGGGGCGCTGGGGCGCAGCGCGCGGGGGCCGAAGACCATGAAGGCGAGCAGCAGACCGAGACCGGGGCCGGGATTCGACTCGATCATGAACAGGATCGACTTGCCCTTGTCGGCCGCCTCGGCGATGCCCAGCGGGCCGAACACGCCATGGTTGATGGCGTTGTTGAGGAAGAGCACCTTGGCGGGTTCGACGAGCACCGAGGTCAGCGGCAGCATGTCCTTGCCGACGAGCCAGTCGACGCCCGAGCCGGCTTGCTTGGTGAGCCATTCGACCACCGGACCGATGCCGTAGACACCGCCGATGGCCATCGCGGCGCCGATGATGCCGGCGCTGAAGTTGTCGACCAGCATCTCGAAGCCGGGACGGATCTTGTTTTCGATCAGGCCGTCGAACAGCTTGAGGACATAGGCCGTGAGCGGCCCGATGATCATCGCGCCGAGGATCATCGGCACATCCGCGCCGACGACGAGGCCCATGGTCGCCACCGCGCCCACGACGGCACCGCGCTGGCCGTGGACCAGCCGGCCGCCGGTGTAACCGATGAGCACCGGTAGCAGGATGCTGATCATCGGGCCGACCAGTTCGGCCAGGGTCTTGTTGGGGATCCAGCCGGTCGGGATGAACAGTGCGGTGATCAGGCCCCAGGCGATGAACGCGCCGATGTTGGGCATGACCATCGCGGCCAAGTAGCCGCCGAGGCGTTGCACAGTGGCTCTGAGGCCCTGGCCCTTCACCTCTGGTGTGTAGGAAGAGGAGGTCACGGGGGTATCTCCTTCATCGAGGGGCGGTCCAGACGGCCGCAGGGGAAGAAGCTCGTCCGGCTAGGGGTGGATGGTGACGTCGTGGCGGAACAGGTCCGCTGGGCCGGGCATCCGGCTGCCGGGCAGGCTCACCGCGGCGGCGCCCCAGGCCAGGCCCTCAGCGAGAGCGACGGCACCCTGCGCGCCCGCAGCGAGGAAGCCGGCGAGCAGCGCATCGCCGGCGCCGACGGTGCTCCGGGGCCGGGCGACCGGACAGGTGCCGGTGCGGACCCCTTCGGCATCGACCAGGACAGCGCCGTCAGCGCCGAGGCTGGCCACGACGGTGCTGGCTCCCCATGCCCGCAGGCGCTGAGCGGCATCGATCACATCGCCGAGGTCCTTCAGCGGGGTGCCGACCACGTCGGCCAGTTCGTCGCGGTTGGGCTTGAGCAGGGTCGCCCCGGCCAGGGCAGCCTCGCGCAGGGCAGGACCGCTGGTATCGACGGCGACCCTGACGCCGGCAGCGCGCAGCTTCCGGCACAACTGAGCGTAAGCGTCGGCGGGCAGGCCGGGCGGGACGCTGCCGCACAGCACGACCCAGTCGGCACCGCTGGCACGGGCGAGCACACGGTCGATCACCTCGTCGAACTCGGCGCGGCACATGGCCGGGCCAGGCTCGTTGATCTTGGTGACCGTGCCGTCGGGCTCGGCCAGGGTGATGTTGGAACGGGTCCTTCCGGAAATCGACACGGCGAGGACGTCCACACCCTCCGCCTTCAGTAGGCGGATGAGCTGGTTGCCCTCGTCACCGCCGGACGGCAACACCGCTACCGACGGCACCCCGTTGGCCAGCAGGGCACGGGATACGTTGACGCCCTTGCCGCCGGGGTCAAGGTGAGCGGTGGCAGCCCGGATGACTTCGCCCCGAGTGAGTGAGTAGACCTCTACGGCCCGGTCGAGGCTGGGGTTGAGGGTGACGGTGACGATCATGCCCGGCCCGCTCTCATGCGCGTACCACCCGAACGCCTGCGGACTCCAGGTCACCGACCAGGTCGAGGTCGGCACGACTGTCGGTGATGAGCAGATCGACGTCGGCCAGCTCAGCGAACCGGGCCAAATAGTCGTTGCCGAGCTTGGTGTGATCGGCGACCACCACCGTGCGGCGGGCCGCACGGACCATCGCCCGCTTCACCGCCGCCTCGGACGGGTCCGGGGTGGTCAGCCCACGCTCGACCGAGATGCCGTTGGTTCCGATGAACGCGACGTCGACGTAGAGGTCCGCCAACGGCGACAGCGCCCAGTCGTCGACGGTCGCCAGGGTCTTCCCGCGGACCCGTCCACCCAACAGCAGGACGTTGAGGTTGGCATAGGTACCGAGGGTCGTGGCGATGACCGGCGAGTTGACCACGACGGTCAGCTCACGGTCGACCGGGAGCAGCTGGGCCAGCCGGGCGGTCGTGGTGCCGGCGTCGAGGATGATCGCGCCCTCCTCCGGCACCTCGCTCAAGGCGAGCTTGGCGATGCGCTCCTTTTCCTCGATGAGTACCGCGTCACGCGCCGCCAGCGCGGGCTCGAACCCGAGCCGTTCGACCGGGATCGCTCCACCGTGGACTCGGCGCAACACGCCGGCCCGCTCCAGGATGGTGAGATCGCGGCGGATGGTCTCCGACGTCACGTTGAGCCCATCGGCCAGGCCAGCGACCTCGACCCGGCCCACGTCCCGGGCGATGCGAAGGATCTCCTGCTGTCGTTCTTCGGCGTACATGGTGTTGTTTCACCGCCGTTTCGTTTTGCTTGTGCTTTGTTTACGCCCGGCTTTGAGGGAAGTCAAGAGAAGCGCCACAGAAAGCCACACCGGCCGATACCAGCAGGACGAGTGGACCTCCATGGCCGACTCGTCGAACGCAGTCGCCGACACGACACGCTCGCCGCCGCCCACATCCACGCCACCCTTGGCGCCGCCGCTGTCGAACTTGACGACGTGATGGGCCGCCCGCGCGCTGCCGAGGATGCGGTAAACGAGGCGAGCGCTCGGGCGTTCGTCGTGAAGGAACGCTTCGACGGAGTGAAGGATGCGCTGCGCGGCTACCGCCAGGATTTGCTGGCGGACGGGACGCCCGCTAAGGCAGCGGATCGACTGATGGCGTGGCGGTTCGACGGCGAGGACGCTGGAACTGCGGCAGAGCCGCAGCAGTGACCACCTCAGGCCGCCGTTGGTCACATGGCCTCGACAGCGGCCTGCACCTTCTTCGCTTGCGTCGGCCTCGCCTTCCCCGACACCCTGACGCGTATCGTCCAGACAGCGGCAGATCCAGCTACAGGTACACCGCTTCCCTGCTGCTGTGTCCGAAAGAGGGTGAAAGAGTTCTCGATCGGGTTAGACGTGGCCGGTCCAGGGTTGTCCCACGCCCGCGCGTACCACGCTGCGACCACGTGACAGGTCAAGAACATCTATCAGGGTGGGGTCCTCGTCGGCGGCATGGTGCAGGTGCCCGGCTTTGCCGTTGGTGCCGCTCGCGTCGGAGGCTCCGATCAACTGCCAGACTCCGTCGTCGGCGTCGTGACTGACGAATAGAACAGGCTCATGGCGTTCGAAGACTTCAGGGGTCTGGATACAGACGGTGCCCAGCAGCCAGTGCCGCATCCACCAGGCTCGCCGGTCGTGCCGCATGACGTGGTCGGTGACCCACCAAACGAACGGCAGGTCCTCGTGGGCCCGCGACTGCTCCGCGGTCAGGTCCGGACCGCCCTGCGGCACCCGCTCGAACGGCTCGTCGACGAGGGAGAACGCGTGACCGTCCTCGTTCGCGAAGATGACGGCGTGGAAGGTGCCACCCCCAGGATTGCCGGCACCAATCCCCACGGACAGACGGGCGACGTGCGGGTCCGAGCCGCTGGTCCAGCCGAACGCGTACGAGGCCAACTCACCGTGCGGCCCCACGAACTCGCCGAACGCCCGCCGGTCCATGCCTGTGGCGTCGGCCGTCGAGGTTTCAACGAGGGCACCCTCCAGCACCTGGATCCGCATTTCCACGACGGCAATTTAACTGATCGAGAGCCTCATGCCGCAGGCACAGGCCACCACTACCTAGCGTGCCGTCTCGGCACCGACGGCTGGCGCCGACGGCTCAATCCCGGCCAGCGGTGAATGATGATGAGGCACCGGTCAGGGGCGATCGTGCAGGAACCATGCGTCGCCCTGGGTAAGCGCGATCGCGAGTTGCCACTGCTCGCACTGCAAGCTGCCACCGACGGCCATGTGCTGCCCGGCGAGCTCCCACGCCTGCGAGCCCGAGTGCGGCCGGCGTTGGGCAGTGAACTGCAGCATGGTGCCCCAGCCGGCGATGAGGGAGGCGCCCCACCGCTGCTCCCACTGCCACATGGCCGCTGCCAACGCCGGAATACCGTTGTCGCGGGTCGCTCCGAAGTAGGGCACCCAGCCGGGGGCCAGCCACTGCGACGTCGTGGGCAGCAGCACCAGCTGCACCTCGGGCCAGGTGTGCCATCTGCTCGTGCCGACAAGGTATTCGGACCCGCGGAAGGCTCGGGAGGCGAGTTCCGGGTCGGCGAGCACGGTGTCATAGGTCCACCTCTGCAGCGCCGCCGAGGTGGTCGGTAGGGTCAACTGCTCGAGTGCCGCGGCGACCATCTCGCCACCCAGGAACGCTCGAACATAGCCCTCAACCTCTGCCTGGCCCTGGACGGCATCGCTGCCGTATCGCTGATACACCGGCCAGGGGTCCAGCGTCCGAACTGCCAGGTCCAGTTCAGCGATCTCATCAGTGTCCGGTTCGTGGTCGAGGTCGCCCGGCAACGTGAAAACCGGCCATCGGCCGGTAACCGGCATGGCGGCATGAGCCGCCCGCCAAGCCTCAAGGAGTCAAGCAGGATCGACATCCTCCACCAGGAAGGTACGGCCGGCTCCCTCCCGGACGGGATGCCCACGCAGGGCGGTCGCTCGCAGGGCAGATGCGATGTCAGTCGCGTTGTCCATCCGTGCAGCCATACAAGCACGGTAATTCCAGCCACCGACACGCCCCGCCTGACCCTACGGGGCGCTCAACCTCCGCAAGGGCATCACGCCGCTGGCAGGCACCGTGTCGCAATTACGTAATCCTCGGCCAGGTCCGACTGCACGTCGACCGTCGCACCCTACCGGCAACCGCCATGCACGAACGGCTGCACAGCCCAGTACTGAGCGGCGGCCGACGGCACCGGGCCAACGGCGAGAACCCACTCGTCGCCGAGCGTGCCGATAACGAGGTCGCCGTCCTCGAACCGCAACACGAGACCAGCGCAGACCTCGTCAACGTCTTGGCCGACGATCACAGCGCCGTCAGTGAGCCGGGCGCCGACGAACCCGGACAGCACGTCCGGACGCCGCGCCGGTCCGACCCTCGTCTCTCCGTACTCGTCCATGTCGTAGGAACAGTACGGATCCTCCTTCGCGAGCAAGAGTTGATCGCCACCACCGTGCAGACCCACCGGCATCGCGCTTCCGAAGAACAGCCACGCGTGCAGCAGGCTCTCGACATCCGCTTCACGCCGTCCCTCAGACCAGTACCGGGCCTCCGTCACAGCCTCGAGCCGTCGGCCCACCATGCTCCCCAGCCACGACGCGACCATCCCAGGATCGCTGAAACCCAGGTACGGCACCGGGTACTCGACGCGCAACGCCTGCCACACAGCGCGGGCAGTGGCCTCGTAGACGTCGCCCACACTGGTGTCGACCTCGGTGACGACAAGATTGGTGACGGTTACCCTCGCCGCTGCGGGGAGTCCACGCAGAGCCCACCGAGCGCCCAGCTCAGCTTCCCGCCGGTGTTCGTCGACCGCGGCGGCGGTCACCTCTACGTCGAACCAGCTCGATGCTGCGACCTCGACGGTGACCTGGGCGAATCGCGAGGAGCGATTCGTCTGCTGCAGGAGGCGGAAGGTCGTCACGGCTCTGATGGTTCCAGGCAAGTTCCAGCCTCGGGAGGTCAGAGCCACGCAAACCGCCACCCCCGGCAGACGGTGAAGCCCAAGCGGGTCAGTCGCACGAGACGTCATCCCCGAACGCAGCGACCGAGTCGCTCGCCGGGCCGCCAAGGGCAGCGCCGGCGGCCGACCACCGGCCTTCGACAAGCAGGTCTATAAGAAGCGCAACGTCGTGGAACGCTGCTTCAACCGGCTCAAGCAGTGGCGTGATCTGGCTATCCGTTACGCCAAACGCGCATCCCTCTGCCGGGCCAGCCTAGTCCTCATCGCCGCCACCATCTGGCTCCGATGACTCGCGTCAAGGCTGCACGATGGCGGCGAGCCGCGCTGTCATGGGCCACACGTCCACGACCCACCCGTCGGGCGTCACCTCAACATGCGCGCGCAGCGGCTCGATGACCGCTGATGGCAGCTCCCACGAGCGTTCGAGGACATCGTCCACGCCGAACTTCTCAACCATGTTGACCACAACCACGGCGAGACTCTAGCCAAGACACCCTGCCGCACCGATCCATGATCGGAAGGACAGGCTGGCCCTAGCCGGGGTCGGCGCAGATGTGGGAGGTCAAAGCGGTGCGGGCCCACTCTTCCCACGTGTCCGGTGACCAGTCGCGGTCGCGGACGAAGATCAGGTAGAGCTGCGGGCTGAGAAGGCCGAACAACAGGTCCGCCGCCATCTCGATGGAGAGGCCGGGACGGATGTCGGGCTTGCCGGCCAGGGCTTCGGCCGCTGCGTACTGCACGGTGTAGCGCGGGTCGGGGCCGTCCGGCCACTGTGCGGCGATCTCGGGGTCGGTGGCTGCGGCTGTCGCGATCAGCGGCATGATCGGGGCGACCCGGCCCAGGATCTCGCGGGTGCCGTGGACGTGCGCGCGCAATTGCCCGGCCGCGGTGGGCTCGGCGCACGCGGCGCGGAACCACTCACGATCCATGGTGGCCACCGGCTCGGTGTCCCCGGCGATGGACGTGTCGACGACGTCCTTGAACAGCGTGCGCTTGTTGCCGAAGACGAAGTAGACCGTCTGGACGGCGACGCCCGCACGGTCCGCGACCTCCTGCAGGCTCGTCGCCCCGTAACCCTGCGCGACGAACAGCTCGCGAGCCGCCTCGACGACCTTTTCGCGGGTACGGCGTGAACGCTCGGCTCGCTTGTCCGGCCGCTTGACCCTGTCCATATGGCTAGCTTATCTTTAGAGCACGTCACTAGAGTTCGACTCTAAATTCTTGGAGGAGACATGGACCGGCCCCCCGCCACTCGGACGCCAACACCGGACCTGACCCCCACGCAGCGAGACCCGGAGGAGGAGTCCGTCCACCGCGCACTGGAGGGCTACTACCGCACCGGCACGCCACCGTGGGACACCGGCGTAACGCCGCCCGAGCTGGTCGACCTGGTCGAGGGGCACGACGCACTGCCGCCCGGCCGCGCCCTCGAACTCGGCTGCGGCACGGGGACCAACGCCACCTACCTCGCACGGCACGGCTGGGAGGTGGCGGCCGTCGACCTGATCGACCACGCCGTCGACCAGGCCAGGGAGAAGGCCGCGGCGGCGGGAGTGACGGTACGACTGCTGCACGGAGACGCCACCCGCCTCGACGAACTGGACGTGCCGGGCCCCTTCGACCTGTTCTTCGACCTGAGCTGCTACTGCGGGATCCCGCTACACCGCCGCGACGCCTACGCCGCCGGGCTCACCCACCGCGCCGCTCCCGGAGCACGGCTGCTGATGTTCGGGTACGGCCCCGAGCCGCTCGGCAATCCGATCCACGACGTCACGTCGTGGGCGGCGGGCGTCACCGCCGACGAGCTCCGCGCCAGGTTCCCCGGCTGGGAACTGATCGACGTCACACCCGGCACCAACTCGGTGCCGACCTTCTGGTTCACGCTGCGCCGCGACGCCTAGTGCCCTGACCACCAACGTTCACGATGTTGCTCGGCCCACGGCACTGAGCGTTGCCGGTATGGTGAACCACCATGATCGACCAGCGGCCGACCCCACAGCCCCTCCCTGCCGAGCGTGTGTTGGAGCTTGCCGCGCCGATGCTTGCCGAGGTCGGTGGCGAGTGGCTGCTGACCGAAGGGCCGATGCTGCGGTCGGGATCGTTGGGCGTCCGGGTTCTTCCGTCGGACAGCGACGACTACCGCCACCTGGACCTGGAGATCCTGCTGAATGTCGACCGGCCGGACGTGCCAACGGTCGTCGACTGCACGCTTGGTCTTGCGGCTGATCCGGTCGAGGCGGCCCATCAGGCGATCCAGGCGTGGATGGAGACCTGCCTGGTGACGGTCCTGGAGATGATCGAGCAGCAAGGGCGACTGGCGAACCACTTCAGGTCCGGCGACCAGGGCGGGTTCGCCGGCTGGCATGCGATAGTCGGCAGTGTGACCGGGTGGTCCGTTGACGGATCACAGGCTAAGCAGGAGTGGTTCGCTGAGGCGATGCCGTGGTCGACCCTGGCGCCGGTGATCGCGGCCGGGCTCGACCGCCCGTATCTCAATGGCGTTCGCATGCTGGTCGGCCAGGGTGGTGACTCCACCGAGTGCGAGGTCCGGATCAACGGCCAGCGGCACGAACCGTCCGCCGCGGCGCTCGCCGCCCTGGACTGGCCGCGTACCGACCGTTTCGGCCTGGCACGCACCTTCGTCCTCCTGGTCGGCCCCGACTAGCGCCGTGTTTCATAGGGCGCGGCTGAGCGTTGGCAGGCCGCGACGGTTGGTGTGTCGGTGGCCGAGATGTGGCGAGGTCTCCGGTAGATGGTTCATCGACGAAGAAGACCATCAGTCCGGAGACCTCGTGGCCAGGGTAGCGGTGACGAGGCGGTTCGACCTGACCGACGCGCAGTGGGCGGCGCGGGCGCCGCTGCTGCCCGTGGGTAAGAAGCCGGGTCGACCGCCGAAGTGGAGTAAACGACGACTCATCGACGGTATTCGGTGGCGGGTGCGGGTGGGCTCGCCCTGGCGCGACGTGCCGGAATGCTACGGGCCCTGGCAGACCGTCTACGGGCTGTTCCGGCGCTGGCAGCGCGCCGGGATCTGGCAGCGCATCGTTACCGGGTTGCAGACTCGCCCCGACACTGCCGGATTGATCACCTGGGACGTGAGCGTGGACTCCACTATCGCCCGGGCGCATCAACACGCTGCCGGCGCCCGTCGCGAACCCGATGCGCAGAAGGAGCCACCTGGCGGTAGCGGTGAGCCGGAGCCCACCGATCACGCCTTGGGTCGCTCTCGTGGCGGCTGGACCACCAAGCTGCACCTGGGCTGTAAACAGGGCCGTCAGCCTCTTGCGATGCTGCTTACCGCCGGGCAGCGCGGTGACAGCCCGCAGTTCACCACGATCCTGGCCAGGATCCGGGTACCTCGGCCCGGCGGCGGCCGACCCCGGGTCCGACCCGAACGAGTCCTCGCCGACAAGGCATATAGCTCGAAGGCCAACCGCGAGCACCTGCGCCACCGTGGCATCACGGCATGCATCCCGATCAAGGCCGACCAAGCGACCAACCGTCGTAAGAAGGGCTCGAAGGGCGGCCGACCACCAGCGTTCGACGCTGAGATCTACAAGCAGCGCCACGCCGTCGAGTGCGGCATCAACCAGCTCAAACGCCACCGCGGCGTCGCCACCCGATACGACAAGCTCGCCGTGCGCTACCAGGCCACCCTTCACGTCGTCGCAATCAACGAATGGCTATGACCGCAGCCGTGAAGGGGTTTAGCTGCCTGCCGTCGGCAATCGCATCCTGTAGATGTTGCGTAGCTCCCCGTTCACTTCGGCCGTTTTCCACCACCGGAACCCCAGCTTTCGGCTGACGTTCTGCGATGGGTGGTTATCCGGGTGAATGATCGCGAGGAGGTCGCCGCTGTACTCGCCGGCAGCTCTGACCAAGAGGGCTGCGGTTGCCTCAGTGGCGTAGCCCTTGCCGCGAGCCGCTGGAACGAGTCGGTAGCCCCACTCCAGCCATCGGTGGCCCTCCAGATCGATCCAGTCAACTCCTGTGTAGCCGACGACAACGCCGGACGACAGATCAACGATCGCCTGCTTGGCGAACGAGACTTCCGCGCATCGCAAGATCATCCGATCGAACCGCTCGTTGGCCTCGCTGAGTGACAGGACACCGTTGGAGAAAGTCATGAAGCCCTCGTCGCAGAAGAGCTCTACGAAACGTGGCCGGTCCGCCTCAACGACGTGACGAACCAGGAGCCGAGGCATCGCCACGGCACGAAGATCTGATTGCTGCTCCGGCACGCTGACCAGTATGCCGTTGACGGCGAGGCGCGACGCCCGCGCATCGACGGGCGGTCCGGCCCGCTGATGGCCACGGCCCGATTGTGCAAGGCACTGGCCGAGGACGGGCGCTTCACGCTACCGCTACATCTGAAACAGACCCTAGCGCCGTGACCGCACCGTTGGTCGGGGTTGGTCAGGCCGCCCTCGTGGTGCAGCTGATGTTCACGTGTCGGACCGGTCAGTGAGAGCACCGACAAGAGGGGCCGGGCGCCGCCGTTGCCGACGGCCCGCGGCCCCCCGGATATGTGGCCGGTCCCGGACGGTCGGGTGTCACTCGTCGTCGGGCACCTCCAGGTCCCCGATGCACAGCCGGTGCTCCTGCGGGGAGGCCACCGCCTGGAAACCCACCCGGTGGGTGCCCGAGATCAGCAGGCCTTCGCCGCGGCCGGCGGAGAGCAGTACCCGGGCTTCACCGGCGGTCAGGCCGAACACGTCGGCGATGACGTCGATGGCCTGCGGTGCCTGCCGCAGCAGCACCTGGGTGGCGGCGTTCGCGATGACCACCTGCCCGAGCTCGGAGCCGAGCAGGTCCCCGACGTCCTGGGTGATGACCGCCAGCCCGGCCCGACGTTTGCGGGCGGACTTCGCGAGGCGGGACAGGAACCGGGCGCCCTCACCGTCGCGCAGCAGGGTCCAGGCTTCGTCGACGACGACGAGCCGCCGGGGTGTCTGCGCGCAGCGGACGGCCGGGGTGTCGACCTCCCGCCAGATCGCATCCAGCGCCAGGAGCATGCCGGGGGCGCGCAGTTCGTCGGCGAGGTGCCGGGTGGACCAGCACACCAGCTGCCCGCTCGGGACGGTGGTGGTGGGGCCGTCGAAGAGGTCCCGGAACGATCCGGTGGTCCACCGCGTCAGCCGGGCGGCGAGGGTGTCGGCGGCGTCAGTGCTGGGCACGGGCCCGATTCACGAGAACGGGACGCATGCGTTATTTTCCCCACAGATCGAGTCTATTGACGCAGTGCCATGTATTGATGACTGTAGTCGCATGAAACCACGGCTGTTCCTCATCGCCGCACTCGCCGCTGTCGTCGCCACCCTCACGGTGCCCTCGGCCGCCCACGCCAACCCCGACGACAGCAACCGCGCGAGCGTTGCCGGAATCTCCGCGCAGGCCATCATGGCCGGCCCCGACGACAACAACAACGCAAGCGTTTCCGGGATCTCCTCGCAGACCGCTGGCTCCTGCCCCTACACCGCCCTGTGCCTCTACACCGAGGGCGATTTCCGCGGTCGCATGTTCGTGATCTACGCCTGCGGCAACTACGCGCTGTTCAACTGGAACGGCTGGGGGTCCGTCTACAACAACCAGACTCCGAGCTACTGGGCCTATCTGCTGGACCAGAACGGCAATGAAGCCCACGGCTTCGTCGACGGAGCCGGCGCAAGCTGGGTGGAATTCGACCCGTACTGGTACGCCAAGCCCTGCTAGTGCTCTGATGCTGAACGTTCACGGTGTGGGTCAGGCTGCCGTTCGTACGGCGGGCTGACCCCATCGTCGTTGGCGTTCGGAGCGGATGCGAGCGCGCTCGCGGCGTTGTGCGGCGAGGACGTCTGGGTGTCGGGCGTTGGCGTTGCGCCACCGCAGGTAGGCGTGGATCGCCCTGGTCGAGGACGGATGGTTGGGCCGGTTCGACCGTTGCCGTCCCGTCAGTGGTCAAGCCTGAGCTCAGGCATCCGTAAGGGCACGGCCCGCGGGCACCACAGAGGCGACGGTTCTAATCCTGGCTTCAGGTTGATCGGGGAGGATGAGCGGCAAAGCATCGACTGGAAGGGGGCGGGCCGGCGTGCGGATCATGATCGCCGATGACGAGGCGGCCATCCGTGAGTCGCTGGAGCGGGTTCTCCAGGTCGAGGGTTACGGCACTAGCACCGCCGCCAACGGTCTCGCCGTGCTCGACGGGATCGGTGGCGCGGCGCCGGATCTGCTGATCCTCGACGTGATGATGCCCCGCCTCGGCGGGTTGGAGACCTGCCGGCGGTTGCGGGCCGCGGGTCGGGATCTGCCGGTGCTGATGCTGACCGCCCGTGACCAGGTCTCCGACCGGGTCGCGGGGCTCGACGCGGGCGCTGACGACTACCTGCCCAAGCCGTTCGCCACCGAGGAGTTGCTGGCCCGGGTGCGGGCCCTGCTGCGCCGGCGCACGCCGGCCGACGGGGAGTCGCAGATCCTGTCGTTCGCCGACGTCCGGGTCGATCCCGACAGGTTCGAGGCGTGGCGTGGCGGGCGGCCGCTGCGCTTGACCCGGACCGAGTTCTCCCTGCTGGAGGTTCTCGTGCGCAACGCGACCCGGGTCTTGACCCGCGACGCGCTGTTCGAGGCGATCTGGGGCTTCGACATGAGCGCCACCGCCAACAACCTCCAGGTATACGTGAGCTACCTGCGCCGCAAGATGGAGACCGAGGGTGAGCCGCGACTGATCTACACGCTGCGCGGCCTGGGATACACGTTGCGGGAGACTCCTCCGTGAGCAGGCCCGCCGGCCGGGAACCGCGTCGGCTGACCCGATGGTGGCGCCGGCGGTCCCTGCGGACCAGGCTGACGGTGATCGCGGCGACGGCCATCGCGGTCAGCGTGTTCGTGGCCTTCCAGGTGGCCAGCGAGCTAATGGACTGGGAGCTGCGGGACACCGCCGAGGATCAGCTGCGCGCCGACTCCCGCGTCCTGGCGGCGGACGCGGAGCACGCCGGTGTGGCGCAGGTCCAGCTACCGCCGTATCCCGGGTCCGGTCGGCTGGTACGGGTCATCCTGCCCGACGGCTCGACCCGGACGCCGGTCGGCCAACCCGCGCTACCTCCGGTCAGCGGGCACGCGTGGCGCGTGGCACAGGGCGCGTCGGCCGCCCTGATGGAGTCGAACGACAGCGACGACGACGGCTACCGCATTTACACGCTGCGGGCGGGCGACGGCGCGGTCCAGGTGGCCCGCGTCGCCGACGACAGCCCGATCAACCGGTTCGGGTTCGGGATGTTGCTGATCGGGCTGCTCTGCGTGGTTGGCGGCGCCCTTGTCGGGCGGACCGTGGCGCGGGCCGGGCTGGCACCGATCGACCGGCTGACTGCCGCAGCGGTACGTGTCGCGCACACCCGGGTTCTCGACGCCGACATCCCGGACGAAGGCGGTGGGGAGATCCGGAGGCTGATCCAGTCGATCAACGACATGCTCGCCGCGCTCCGGGACTCCCGGCAGGCCCAGCGGCTGCTCGCCGAGGACGCCGCCCACGAGCTCAAGACCCCGCTCACCAGCCTGCGCCTCAACGTCGAGCTGCTGATCCGGCTCGATCGGCGCGGCACCCTGGACAGCGCACTGTCGGCGGAGAGCCGGACCCGGCTGCTCAACGATCTCGGCGCCCAGGTGGCCGAGTTGAGCACCCTTGCCGCCGAGCTGACCGAGGTGGCGCGCGGCGACGTCAGCGACGAGAGCACCGAGCTGCTCGACCTCGCCGACGTGGTGGTGGCCGCCGCAACCCGGGCGCGTTCCCGCGTGCCTGACATCGAGGTCGCGCTCGACGTGACCTCCGTGTGGATGAGCGGGCGTCCCGCTGCGCTCCAGCGGGCGGTGCTCAACCTCATCGACAACGCCGGCAAGTGGTCCCCCGCTGACCAGCCGATCCAGGTCCGGCTTCGTGCCGAGGGCGCGTCGGCGGTGCTCGAGGTCGACGACGCCGGGCCGGGCATCGACGCAGTCGACGTGCCGCGGGTGTTCGACCGGTTCTACCGTGCCGACAGCGCCCGGGCGCTGCCGGGATCAGGTCTGGGGCTGTCGATCGTGCAGCGGGTCGTCGACGCCCACGCCGGCCGGGTCACCGTCGCCCGGTCCGCACGCGGTGGCGCGCTGCTGCGGATCATCCTTCCGGCCGCCGCCCCGCCCGCTCGGATCACGCGGCTCACCGAGGGGTTGGACACGGTGGCGCGCTGACCCGCTGCGGCACGGCGCCGGGACCGCCACGGCGCGCGGTGCCAGGACCCGCCGCAGCGGGCGGCGCAGGACAAGGGCGGCGGAGGCGGTGACGACCGCCGGGCCATGACAAAGATCCGGGACGGGCAAGAGCCCGCCCCGGATCTCGACTGTGCCGCCGCGCTCACCGTTGCGGCGCGGGCCCCTCCACGAGCGGCCGTTGATCGTCCGGCAGCTCCACCGGTCGGGACAACCGGCTCGGCCACCACATCCGCCGTCCGATCAGCAGGGTGAGGGCGGGCACCAGGACCGACCGCACCAGCAGGGCGTCGAGCAGCACGCCGAAGGCGACCAGGAACCCGACCTCGATCAGCATCACCAGCGGAAGTGTGGCGAGGACCGCGAACGTGGCCGCCAGGACCAGGCCTGCCGAGGTGATGACGCCACCGGTGGCCGACAGGGCCTTCAGCATGCCCTCTCGGGTGCCGAGGCGCACTGTCTCCTCCCGGGCCCGGCTGGCCAGGAAGATGTTGTAGTCGACGCCGAGCGCCACCAGGAACAGGAATGCCAGCAGCGGCACCGAATAGTCGATACCTTTGAACCCGAGGATCGTGTCGAAGACGAACACGCTGCCGCCGAAGGCCGCCGCGAACGAGACGATCACAGTCGCCATCAGGACCAGCGGGGCCACGATCGCGCGGAGCAGCAGCCCGAGGACGATCAGGACGACGGCGAGCACCAGCGGGATCACCCGCTTCTCGTCGCGGGTGGTGGTGACCTCGGTGTCGAGGTTCTCCGCGCTCGGCCCGCCGACGATCGCCTCCGCCCCGTTCACCGCGTGCACAGCGGTGCGCACCCGCTTGATCGTGTCGTACTCCGCGGCGGTGTCCGGCGCGTCGGTCGGGAACACGGAGATGTCGGCCCAGCCTCCGACGGTCTGGCCCGGGACGGCCTCTGCCACGCCGGGAGTGCGCTTGACGACGTCGACCACCCGCTCCTGGTACGCCGGCCGCGTATAGATCGTCATCGGCTGGCCGCCGAGCTCCGGGAAGTGCTGGCGGAGGACGGTGAAGCCGGTGACGGACTCCGGCGCGGACAGGAACTGGTCCTGCTCCCGCAGGGCGCCGGTGTTGCCCACCAGCCCGATGGCGAGCACGCCGAGGACTCCGAGCGAGCCGAGCGTGGCGACCCACCGTCGGCGGCTGATGCCGGTGCCGAGCCGTCCCCACAACCCCGGCTTGTCCTGCACGGCAGTGCTGAACCGCGGGATGGCCGGCCAGAAGATTCGCCTGCCGAGCACCACGAGCATCGCCGGGAACAGCGTCAGCATGGCCACCAGCGCACACAGGATGCCGGCGGCGCCGATCGGGCCCAATCCGCTGGTGCTGTTCAGGTCGGCGACGAGCAGGCAGAGCAGGCCGGCGACCACGGTGGCCGCGGACGCGACGATGGCCGGCGCCGCGCCGCGTAGAGCGTGGACCATCGCGACCCGGACGTTCTCGTGGTGGTGCAGAGTCTCCCGATATCGAGCGATGAGCAACAGCGCGTAGTCCGTGCCGACGCCGAACACCAGGATCGTCAGCAGCGCCGAGTTCTGGTCGTTGACCACGATGCCGAAGCCCTTGACGAGCAGGTAGACGGTCGCCATCGCGGTCAGTGCGGCCGCGCCCACAGCCATGAGCGGGATGAACCACAACACCGGGCTGCGGTAGGTGAGGATAAGCAGGACCGTGACGACGGCGACCGTGGTGAGGAAGACCTGCAGGTCGATGCCGTCGAAGACAGCGTCCATGTCGCCGTCGATCGCGGCCGGGCCGGTCACGTCGAGTTCCAGGCCGGTGGGGCGGTCCTTCACGGCGTCACGCAACGGGCCGACGATGGCCTCCGGTGCGCCGTAGGTCGTGCTCACGTCGAGGGTGAACATCATCGCCTTGCCGTCGGTGGAGAGTCTTGTCGCCGGGCCCTCGTCGTCCTCGCCGGCCGCCGCCTTCGGCGGGTACCGCTCGGCAAGGGTGTTGTAGTGGCGCTCGACCGTCGCGCGGTCGGCGTCGGTCATGCCGCCGGCGCGGTGGTACACGAAGACGAACGTGTTGTCCTCACCGCCGGGGAGGCTGTCCTCCAGCACCGCCACCTTGGTGGACTCGGCGCTGGCCGGCAGGGTGTCCACAGCGCTGTCGGTGGTTACCGAGCTCAACTTCCCGCTCAACGGCACCATGACCGCCGCCAGCGCCAGCCACAAGCCGATCACCAGCCACGGCACCCACCGGCCTGCCAAGCGACCGGGCGGCGCTTCCCTGGGCGGCGCTGCGTTGACTGACATCAATAGCCTCCTGACGGGTTGCATCGCTTGTCTGAGGCCAACTTCGTACCGAGCGAATCTGAGACGACCGTTAATGCGCCGATCAGGCCGGGTGGCCGAACCGGGTGCCGAGCGCACGCACCAGCGCGGAGGTGTCCAGGTCCAGATCCAGATCCTGCGCGGTGGGCAAGGCCCAGGCGACGCAGCCGTCGGGCCGGATCAGCTACGCGTCGACGTCCACACGGTCCGTGCGGGCGGTGACGGTGTTGACCCGTCCGGTCCACGCGGCTGCGGCGTCGCGGACCTCCGCGCGGTCGGCGAGGCCCAGCAGAAGCACCACAGAACCGCGGAGCACTCCGCGGGAAACAGGACGCTGCACTCACTCTGATCCGCAGAACGAGAAGCCGCGGGTGGGGGCAGGTGCAGTTGAGCGCCGTTGTGCGCTATTGGATGCAGTTCAATGCCGTTCAGGACGCCCGGCTGCTCACTCCCCTGCTCCCCCATCCCGGGCCCGTGACCCTGGCGTCGCCCAGGCGCCTTGGGGCTACGTGTCGGCACGTCTTCACCGAGCAGTGGGAGGCCGATGTTTGGCCAACGCGACCGGGTGCCGAGGCGCAGGCGCACGGTCGGTGGCATGAGCGAGCACCTGATCGAGTGCGCGTTCACACGGTTCCCTCGGTGCGAGCCTGGCGTGCCTGAGAAGTTGTTCGACCACCCAGGCCTGCCGGTGCCCGGAAAAGGCAACCACAGCGTGAGCCGAGATGTACTCAACGGCGCCACCGGCCAACTGGCGGAAACCGCTGACCGCCGGCCCGGCACCCCAACGCCGTACGCGCTCCGGTCGACTGACCGCAGGCCACCGGTGCCCGCTATGACCGTGCGGACAGTCGCAAACGCGTTTCTCCGATTGGCGTTCGCTGCGTAGCATCTCCGGCGATCAAGGGGGATGAACGGTGGGCGATTTCCAGCAGTTCGTGACGGATGTGACTTCGCGTCTATCCACGATGTCCAGGGGTGAGTTGTACGCCGCCGGCGACGGTCTCGACCGGGACTCACTCTGGCTCACCTTTCTCGATTCTTTTCCCGCCAGCACCAATCTGCGGTTCCGTGAGCGATCCGAGTACGACTGCTCGACCTGCCGCGGTTTCATCAAGCACTTCGGCAACGTCGTCGAGATTCACGACGGGCGGGTCCGTACCGTCTGGTCCGGGGTGTCGGCATCCGACCCGGTCTTCTCTGTCGTCGCGGCCGCTCTGGACGAGTTCGTCCTTTCGCTGCCGTTGTCCACCATCTTCCGATCCACTCAGGCGCAGTACGGGACGAAGACCACCCGAACGCTGCGCGACGGCCAGGTAGAGGTGTGGCACCACCTGCACGGCCGGGTGGAAGAGCGGCATCGCATCGAGGACGTCGGCGCGGCACAGGGCAACTTTGACGCCGCGGTGCAGGTCTTCCAGCGTGGCCTGGCCGAGCTGACCCGGCACGCTCTGGACACCGTCGTCGACCTCGTCGACGACAACGCCCTCTACCGCGGCGCGGAGCATCGCCGGGCGGTGATCGAGTTCCGCTCGCTGCAGAACCGGTGGGCCCAGGCGACCGACCGACGTGCCTTCGTCTTCGCCAACGCCATGAACCCGGCGGCCCGGTTCCGCAACACGGTGATCGGCACCCTCGTCCAGGATCTCTCCGCGGGCGTCGACCTGGAGCAGGCGGTCCGGTCGTTCGAGGCGAAGGTGGCGCCGCAGAATTACCAGCGCCCCACCGCGTTGATCACCCCGGGCATGGTCAAGGCCGCCATGAGGACCATTGCCGAGCTGGGCATCGAGGAGTCGTTGCAGCGACGGTTCGCCCGACTGTCCGACGTGTCGGTCACCAACGTGCTGTGGGTCGACAACGACACCCAGGCACGGATGAAGGACGGCATCGAAGGGCTGCTCATGCAGGCGGCCACCATCCGGTCGTCAGGTGCGCTCCTTCGCGACGCCAAGCCGGAGGAGATTCCCGTGGTCTCCTTCATGAAGGACATCCTGCCCGGCGCCGCCACCATCGACCTGTGGGTCGCCAACACCTTCGAGCCGCACCTCGTCAGCCTCACCACCGGCCGGCGACCGGCTGCTCCGCGGTTGTTCAAGTGGGACAACGATTTCGGCTGGTCGTACGGCGGCAACGTCACCGACTCGATCAGGGAGAAGGTCAAGCGGGCCGGCGGCAACGTCACCGGCAAGCTGCGGGTGAGCCTGTCCTGGTTCAACCACGACGACCTGGACCTGCACGTGTACGAACCCAACGGCGAGCACATCTGGTACCAGGAGAAGCGCAACAAGCTGGACGTCGACATGAACGCCAGCGGGACGCTCTCCCGCGAGCCGGTGGAGAACGTCACCTGGACCGACCGTGTCCCCGACGGTGAGTACCGGATCGAGGTGAACCAGTACCGCAAGCGGGACAGCACCCAGGTCGGCTTCGTGATCGAGACAGAGAGCAACGGGAGGATCGAGCATTACAGCCACGAGCGCGCGGTCGGCCACAAGGAGACCGTCGAGGTGGGCCGGATGACGATTGCCGGCGGGGTGATCACCGCTTTCCGGCCGGGTAAGGACGTGCAGCCGGGCAGTGCGGGCAAGGAGTTGTGGGGCATCACCACCGAACAGTTCGTACCGGTGTCCACCATCATGTACTCGCCGAACTACTTCGACGACAACGAGGTCGGCAACCGGCACTACTTCTTCATCCTCAAGGGGTGCGTGAACGACCAGCCGACACGGGGGATCTACAACGAGTTCCTCCGCAGCGACCTGCAACCGCACCGCAAGGTGTTCGAGGTTCTCGGCGACCGCACCAAGTGCGAGCCGTCTCCGGATCAGCTGTCCGGCCTCGGCTTCAGCTCCACGGTCCGCAGCTCCGTGGTCGCCAAGGTGACCATGACCGGCGGCCGGCGCCGCCTCATCAGCATCCAGTTCTGATTCCTTAACCAGATATCCAGAGAGGCTACCGTGACCATTTTCGAGAAGGCCACACGGGAGAAGTTCCGCTATCCGTCGGCCAAGGGACTGCTGACCACGGAACAGCTGTGGGAGCTTCCGCTGACCGCCAGGTCCGGCTTCAGCCTCGATGATGTGGCCAAGGCGGTCAACGCCGAGCTCAAGGCCGTCGACACTGAGTCGTTCGTGGCCACCGAGACCAATCCGGCCAAGGCAACCTTGGAGACCAAGCTGGAGGTCGTCAAGCACGTCATCGCCGTCCGCCTCATGGAGGACCAGGCGGCGAAGGCGGCGGCGGCCAAGAAGCTGGAGAAGGAGAAGCTGCTGGCGGTCCTGGGCCGCAAGCAGGACGCGGTCTTGGAAAACCTGACCGAGGCAGACCTACTGGCCCGAATCAACAACCTGTAGCCCGCCGACAATCAGCGTTTGCCAGCGGGCCCGCACATCGCCGAGGAGTACGGTCGCAATGCGAGACCTGTGCGGCCAGGCCGGCACCCACGGCCACTTCTCGGCGAACTCACATCGGTACAACAGCGACCGCCCCGCTATATGGGCGAAGGCTGCGGCGATCGCCTCAGGTCTGGAGGGTGAAAGGCCGTGGCACGGTGGTTTTCGCTCGGGTGGTCATGCCGATGGCGGCGAGCGCGCAGCAGGTGGCGGCGGCGGCGAGCAGCGGCGTGTATCCGCCAGTGGTGTGCAGGAGGGCGGCGGCTGCCAGGGGCGCGGTGGCTTTGGCGATGGTGACGGGTGCGGCGAGGCGTCCGGCGACGCTGGCGTAGGCGGTGGTGCCGTAGCGGTCGGCGAGCAGGGCTGGGGTGGCGAGGCTGGTGATGCCGAAGCCGAGCCCGAAGCCGACGACGGTGATGACAGCGCCGGTGCGGGTGTCGGCGAGCAGGGGCATGGTGAGGATGGCGGCGGCTTGGGTGGCGAAGACGGCGGCCACGATCGTGGTGACGCGTAGGTGTCGGCGGGCGGCGGTGAGGACGAGCCGGCCGGTGACCGACAGGACGCCGAGCAGGCCGGTGACGGTGGCGGCGAAGGTGGCGGGGTGGCCGCGGCTGATCAGGTAGCCGACGAGGTGGACGGTCATGGTGCTGGTGGCCGCGCCCTGCGCGATGAACGTTGCGGTCAGGATCCAGAATCGGGCGTCGCGCATCGCGGCCTTGACGATCGTGCGCCGCTGGGCGTGGGCCGGCGGGCTGGGGTCAGCAGGTGTCGGCGCCGCTGATGGTGTGCGGGGTCGGCGGATGGTGAGGGCGTGCAGGGGCACGGTGAGCAGCCCATGGATGACGGCGAGGACGAGCAGCGCGCCGCGCCAGCCGAGGTGCGCGGCCAGCAGACCGGTCAGGGGCATGAAGATGGTGCTGGCGAAGCCGGCCACGATGGTGACGGCCAGCAGGGCTGTGGCGCGCCGGTCGGGGGTGAACCAGGCGATGATGACGGCAAAGGCTGGCTCGTAGAGCACCATCGCGCCGGTGATTCCGATGCCGATCATGACGGCGTAGAGCTGGCCGATGGTCTGCACCTGGGACCAGGCCACGAGCAGGGCGGTTGCGGCGATCGACCCGATGGTCATCAGCGCGCGTCCGCCGTGGTGGTCGAGCCACCTGCCGACCGGGATGGCCATGAGCGCGCTGGCGAGGACGGAGACGGTGAGCGCGCCGGTGACGGCGGTGGTGGAGGCGTCGAGGGTCGCGGCCATGGGGCGCAGCAGCACCGGGTAGGCGTAGTAGAGGGTGCCGTAGCCGACGGTGGAGGTGATGGCCAGGGCGGCGACGATTCGCCAACCGTGGGCGTGGTGCCCGCCGACTGTAGGGTCGGCGGGCACCGTCGCGGTGGTGGGCATCAGCTGCAGCAGCCGCCGGCCTGAGCGCCGGCGGGGGCGGCGTCGAGGGTGACCAGGTTCAACGGTGTGGACAGCAGCCCGCCGGAGATGCCGGTGGCGAGTCCGCGCGCTGCGGGTTCGGCGGCGGGTGCCGGGCCGCAGCAGCTGTCGCCGGTGGCGGTGTCGGCGGGGTTGCTGTTGCAGACGCCGGTTTCGGGTAGGTCGAGTTGGACGTCGCGGGCGGCGGCCCAGTCGCCGGCGAGGGCGGCGACGACGGAGCGGACCTGCTCGTAGCCGGTGGCCATGAGGAACGTCGGGGCCCGGCCGTAGGCCTTCATGCCGACGGCGTAGTAGCCGGTTTCCGGGTGGGTGAGTTCGTTCACGCCGTGCGGGGGCACGGTGCCGCAGGAGTGCTCGTTCGGGTCGATCAGCGGCGCGAGGGCGCGGGTGGCGCCCATGATCGGGTCGAGGTCCAGGCGCAGCTCGGCGGCGATCGAGTGGTCGGGGCGGAAGCCTGTGGCGGCGACGATCCGGTCCACGGTGACCGATTCCTCGCTGCCGTCGGCGTGGCGCACCACCACACTGACCCGGCCGTCTGTCGGGGTGAGGGCGTGCACCGAGAAGCCGGTGAGCAGCCGGATCCGGCCGGCGTCGACGTGCGCGCGCAGCCGTGAGCCCAGGGCGCCGCGGGCGGGCAGCGCGTCGGCGTCTCCGCCGCCGTAGGTGCGCGACGGTGAGGCGGTCCGGATCGCCCAGGTCACCTCGGTGCCCGGCGCGGACTCGGCCAGTTCGGCCAGGGACAGCAGCGTGTTCGCGGCGGAGTGCCCGGCCCCGACGACGAGGGTGTGCCGGCCGGCGAAGCGGTCCCGGGCCGCGCCGAGAACATCGGGCAACGCGTGCTCCAGGAACGCCGCGACAGTGCTCTCACCGCGGGCCGGCAAGCCGGACGCACCCAGGACGTTCGGGGTGCCCCAGGTGCCGGACGCGTCGATCACCGCACGGGCGAGCAGTTCATCGCCGTCGGCGAGACGGATCAGGAACGGGGTGGACTCACGGCCAGCGGTGCGCAGCCGGTCCAGGCCCAGGCGGCTGATCGCTTCGACCCGGGCGCCGTAGCGCAGGTGCGGCTTGAGCTGCGGCAGCTGCGCGAGGGGCTGGAGGTAGTCGCCGACCAGCTCCGCACCGGTCGGCAACGCCTCCAGGTCAGGGGCGACCCAACCCGCCTCGTCGAGAATCCGGCGGGCGGCCGGGTCGATGTTGTAGCGCCATGGGGAGAACACCCGCACGTGGCCCCACTGCCGCACGGCGGCGCCGGGGGTGTCGCCAGCTTCGAGGACGGTGAAAGCGATGCCCCGCTCGTGCAGGTGCGCGGCGGCGGCCAGGCCGACCGGGCCGGCGCCGATGACCACGACGGGTAGGCCGTTCATAGTGCTCATCGATCAAACTCCTCTGTGTTGATAACTGTCGAATCAAGTAGGTAAACGGAACCCACTGGTGCGGGGCTGGGGCTGGTCAGCTGACGACGGGACTGCGCCGCTCGAGCAGCACGACGTCGCGCCAGCGGCCGTGATGGCGACCGACCCGCTCGCGCACGCCGATGACCCGGAAGCCGGCCCGCTCGTGCAGGGTGAGGCTGGCGGCGTTGTCGGGGAACACTCCGGACTGGATGGTCCAGATACCAGCGGCTTCGGTGGAGGCGATCAGCGTGTCCAGCAGCAGCCGGGCGACGCCGCGGCCCTGCGCGGCGGGGTCGACGTAGACGGAGTGCTCCACCACACCGGCGTAGACCGCACGGGCCGAGGTGGGTGCGACCGCGATCCAACCAAGCACCGTGTCATCCGGGTTGACGGCAACGAAGCGGTGCTCGGGCAGCTTCGCCGCGTCGAACACCGGCCAGGTCGGTGCGGTCGTCTCGAAGCTGGCGTTGCCGGCGTCGAGTCCCGACTGGTAGATAGCCAGCACCCGCTCGGCGTCGTCGTCCCGCAGGGGGCGCACGGTGATGTCGGGCATCAGCAGGCTCCGTTCGGACTGGGAGCGGGCCGACCCATGACCACGTCCGCGGCGGAGGGGAAGCAGTCGACGCAGGCGTCGTTGACCCGGTAGTGACGGGCGGTGCCGACCGGCTCGACGAGGACGAATCGCACCTCGGTGAGGATCTTCAGGTGCTGCGAGACAGTGGACTGCGCCAGCCCGATCGCGGTGACGATCTCCCTCACGCTCATCGCCTGAGCCTGCCGGGCAAGGTACTCGACGATCTGCACCCGGGTTGGGTCGGCCAGCGCCCGGAACCACGACGCGTATGTCTGCGCCGTCGTCCGATCGAGTAGCTCGGTCACCCCCACCACCCTTCATCGTTCATCGCCGATAGACGATAAAGCCTACCAACCACAGGCGGCGATCATCGGCCGAAGGTCGCGTGGGCGGTCCGTGCCGCGTCGAAGCGGCGCTGGGCACGCTGCTCGGCGGTGCTGACCTCGGCACAGGAGTCGCAAAATCGGACACCGGTCACGGATGCCCTCTGTCGGCGCGTGAGCCTGAGCATGATCTCTCCCATCCCCACTGTCTTGACGTCTGTCGAAGCAGACAGTTGCACATTGATTAGAGGGATGTCAACCTAGAGGAATGTCGAAGCAAGCTGCGTCTCTCACCCTCGCCGACGTGACCGCCGAGGCGTTCTGCTGCCAGCCCCTGGCGCAGCACCGTGTGCCGGCCGAGACCGCCGCGGTGCTCGCGCCGGCGTTCAAGGCCCTCGGTGACCCGGTCCGCCTGCAGCTGATGTCGATGATCGCCTCCGCTGACAACGGCGAGGCGTGTGTGTGTGACCTCACCCCCGCCTTCAACCTCAGCGGCCCGACCATCTCGCATCACCTCAAGAGCCTGCGCGAGGCTGGCCTCGTGGACTCCGAGCGGCGCGGCACGTGGGTGTACTACCGAGCCCGACCGGCGGTGCTGCGCCAACTCGCGGCGCTGCTCACCGTCGAACCGGTGACCGCTTCGTAGACTGCCGGCGGCGCCGCGATCCGCCGGACTCGTCGCCAGCCAGGGCGGCGACGACGTGGGACGCGTCGCGCCCGACGCCGCGCAGGGTGTTCGACGAGAACGACCGCTGGAACTCCAACCCGAGGTAGACCAGTCCCAGGTGGGTCGTGGAGACACCCCCCACATGGCAGGGCATCCCGTCATCCAGGGCTCCGAGCGGGGCGAGGTAGTCGAGGTTCGGGCGGTAGCCGGTCGCGAAGAGCACCGCGTCGACCGGCTCGTGCGTACCGTCGGCCCAGATGACGCCGTCGGCGGTGAAAGCGGTGAACATCTCCCGGCGGGTCAGCAGGCCGGCTGTGATCGCGTCGCGGTAAACGCCGGTGTCGAGCACGGCCGCGTGGCGAATCAGGCGGGCGAGTATCGCCCTGGGCAGCAGGTCCGCGCCCGTGACGCGGAGCCAGTGGTGCAGGTCCCGGCCCCGGATGCGCTGCGGCAGGAACTGGATCGGCGCCCGGGTGGCCAGGGTGACCCTCGCGTGTGGCGCGAGTTCGTAGGCGACCTGGATGGCGGAGTTCCCCGCGCCCACGACGAGGACCCGCTTGCCGGCATACGGCACGGGCCGCCGATAGTGCGCGACGTGCCGCACCTCGCCAGCGTAGGCGTCCTGGCCGGGCAGCACCGGCAGGTACGGATTGCCGAAGGAGCCGCTCGCGGCGACGATGCCCGCCGCGGCGATCTCGTCGCCGTTGTCGGTGTGGACGAGGTAGCCACCGCTCGGGCGCGGGTGCACAGCGGTGACCCGGGCGCCGGTGCGGATCTCGGCGTCGATGCTCCCGGCGTAGCGGCGCAGATAGGCGACGACTTCATCGCGGGCCGGGTAGCGGTCGGGGTCTCCCCCGTCGAACGCCACGCCGGGCAGGGAGCTGTATCGGGCCGGGGAGAACAGGGTGAGGCTGTCGTAGTAGTCGGGCCAGGACCCCACCGGTGCGGCGCCTGCTTCCAGGACGACGGGGCGCAGGCCAGCGGAGAGGGCGGCGCGGGCGGCGGCGAGACCGGACTGGCCGCCACCGACGATGACGACCGGCTCTAAGGAGGTGATCACTCAATGATCATGTCGTCGTTTTGTTGAATGACAATATGATGGTGATGCGGGAAGGTGTGACCATGGATCAGCCAGAACCGGCAGCGGTCGCGCCCGGCGTCGGACCGACCGGACTGGCGCCGGACACGCAGGAGTTCCTCAAGGCGTTGGGCAGCCCGACGCGACAGCGGATCATGATGCTGTTCTCCCGAGGCGCTGAGCTGTCCGTCGGGGAAGTCGCTGAGCAGGCCGGCATCAGCCAGGCGACGGCGTCGCAGCAGCTGACCCTGTTGCGCCGGGGTCGGATCGTGACCTCGCGGCGCGCGGGGAAGACGGTGTACTACCGCGCCGACCGCGACGGCGCTGTCGCGGCGCTGGCCGAGCTGCAGTCGTACCTCATGACCTGCTGCTGACCGCAGCCTCACGGCCGAGCCGAGACGCCAACCCCTCTCGTCCGCGCCCATCACCCCGGCGGGAATCACCTGGAAGAACAGCCACTTCAGGCCCAGGAGAAGCAGCCTCTCGGCCCAACCTCAGCTCGCCGCGTGCACCCATAGCGCTCCACACCGACCGCTGACTCGTCGTCGCTTGACAACATCGCGATTGCTCAGTGATAGTTGAGTCAATGGCTATTGAGTTTGCTTCCCTGCAGGCGCGCGCCCGGGTCCACGCCGCGCTCGGCGATCCTGCGCGCCTGGCGGTCGTCGACGCGCTCACCCTGGGCGACGCCTCTCCCGGCGAGATCGCCCACGACCTTCAGATGCCGACGAATCTGGTCGCCCACCACGTCAAGGTCCTCAGCGAAGCCGGTTTGCTCGTCCGAGGCCGGTCCGAGGGAGACCGCCGTCGCACCTACCTGCGCCTGCGACCCGAGGCCCTGGCCACGCTGACGCCAGCGCCACTGACCGGCGTGGGTCGGGTGGTCTTCGTCTGCACCCACAACTCGGCCCGCTCGCAGCTCGCCGCCGCCCTTTGGTCCGACCGCACCCACACCTCGGCGGCGTCCGCCGGAACGAAGCCCGCAGAGCGGATTCATCCGCGCGCGGTCGCCGTGGCTCACCGCCATGGGCTGCAGTTGGACGTGGCCGGCACGGCGCACGTCACGGACATTGTGCGCGATGACGACCTGCTCATCGCCGTCTGCGACAACGCCCACGAGGAACTCAACGGCCCGGTCCGGCCCCGGCTGCACTGGTCGGTGCCCGACCCGGTTCGCGTCGACACCGACGCCGCGTTCGAGGCCGCGTTCGCCGACCTCGCCGCCCGCATCGACCGCGTCGCCCCCGTCATCACCCCCGCCACGAGTTCGGGAGACCGCCATGACTGACACCAGCGCGTACCTGCGCGAAGACCTCTCCATCGACCAGCAGCTCGCTCTGCGCACCGCCGCCGCCCGCCTCGCCGCCGAGTTCGACGGCACCTACGGCACCGAGACTGTGGAGCGGTTTCTGCACGCCAGCTACGACCAGTTCGCCACTGTCGGGAGTGTCCCCAACTACCTGCCCCTGCTGGCCGAGCGCTTCGCCCGCCAGCGCCTGCAGGCTCTTGCCCGCGTCGAGGGGCACCACCACGACGGCCTCCCGGTGGCGCTGTTCCTGTGCACCCACAACGCCGGTCGCTCTCAGATGGCGCTCGGCTTCTTCACCCATCTCGCCCGCGCCAAAGCCGTCGCCTGGTCCGGCGGTAGCGAACCAGGAATCGAGGTCAACCCGGCGGCGGTCGCCGCGATGGCCGAGCGCGGCATCGACATCTCCGACGAGTTTCCCAAGCCCTGGACCGACGAGGTCGTCCGCGCCGCCGACGTGGTGGTCACGATGGGCTGCGGCGACGCCTGCCCCGTCTTCCCCGGCACTCGCTACGAAAACTGGGACCTCGACGACCCGGCCGGCCTCGACCTGGCCGACGTCCGACCCATCCGCGACGAAATAGAACGCCGCGTCCGCCGCCTGCTCGACGACCTCAACGTCCCCGCGAACCGGTAATCACCGCACCCCGCCCACACCCTGCTCCGGGACGTCACTGCAATGGAAGAGAACAGACTGATGACCATCGCACTCCGGCGGCGCCTGCTGGCCGAGTTCACCGGCACCGCACTGCTGGTCACCGCCGTGGTCGGCTCCGGCATCATGGCCACCACCCTCTCCCCCGACGATGTCGGGCTCCAGTTGCTGGAGAACTCGATCGCCACCGCGTTCGCCCTGGGCGCCCTGATCCTGATCTTCGGCCCGGTCTCCGGCGCGCACTTCAACCCGGTCGTCTCCGCCGCGGACTGGTTCCTCGGCCGCCGCGCCGGCACCGGCCTCACCAGCCGTGATCTCGCCGGTTACGTCCCCGCCCAGATCCTCGGGGCAATCGGCGGGTCGATCCTCGCGAACCTCATGTTCGACCTGACCGCCGTTGACTTCGCCGGCAAGGACCGCGCGGCCGGACACCTGTGGCTCGGTGAGGTCGTCGCGACCACTGGGCTGATCCTGCTGATCTTCGCCCTCGCCCGCTCCGGTCGCGCGCCGGTCGCCCCCGCCGCCGTCGGCGCCTACATCGGCGCGGCGTACTGGTTCACCTCGTCCACCTCGTTCGCAAACCCGGCCGTGACAATCGGGCGGGCGTTCACCGACACCTTCGCCGGCATCGCCCCCGCCTCCGTACCCGGCTTCGTCATCGCCCAGATCGTCGGCCTCGCCATCGGCATCTGCCTCCTGGCCGCCCTTTACCCCGACGCCGGGAAGGCCGCCGACCAGGTTGTCGTCCCGACCAGCGAGCGCGATCCAGCGCTCGACCCTCGCACGTGAACACCGTGCCGCAGAACGACGAGGCACACCGGGGCCTGGTCAATCCACCCTGGCCCGCCGGCCGCTACCAGCTACTCGACCGCAACAGCGACCCCGCCGGCACCTCGCCGGGTTTCCTGACCAGGCGCTGCTCCACCGGCCCCACGACCCATTACTGCAAGGAAGGCTCCTGATGCCCGACAAGCCCAGCGTCCTGTTCGTCTGCGTGCACAACGCCGGTCGCTCCCAGATGGCCGCCGGCTGGCTGCGCCACCTCGCCGGCGACAGAGTCGAGGTCCGCTCCGCCGGCTCCGCCCCCGCAGAAACCGTCAACCCGGCTGCCGTGCAGGCCATGCACGAGGTCGGCATCGACATCACCGACCAGAGCCCGAAGCTCCTCGAGTACGCCACCGCCGAGTCGTCGGACGTCATCGTGACCATGGGCTGCGGTGACGCCTGCCCTGTCTTCCCCGGGAAGCGCTACGAGGACTGGAAGCTCGACGATCCGGCCGGCAAGGGCGTCGAGTCCGTCCGCCCCATCCGCGACGAGATCCGCAGCCGCGTGGAGAAGCTCCTCGCCGAACTCATCCCTGCTGCCTGACCCGTCGAAACGCTGCCCGCCGTCGGCGCCTTGGCCTCGAGTAGCAGCGCTGGGAAGCCACAGCACCCCGCCCTCAGGAAACCGCTTCCGGCAGTACCGCCCTGACAGACGGGGTATCGGCCGGCGGGGCGCGACGCTCGTCAACCGGCTGCCCCTTGGCCTCGGCTGCCGCACCGTCGCTGCTCCAGCGCAGTACGCCCGATGACAGCAGCGGGCGGGGTTAGGAGCCGAGCCAGCGGTCCAGGTAGGCGAACAGCCCGGTCAGGTCGGTACCACCAGCCCGGTAGCCGATGTGTCCGTCGGGACGGACCAGTAACACGCCATTAGCGCCGGGGCCGAACCCCAACCGTCGCAAGGCCTGAGTATCGGACGTGGCGGCCGCTGCGGTGGCGTCGGGTTCGGCCAACCGGTGCACGGTGAGTTGCTCCCCAGCCAGCCTCACGGTGTCGCCGGCAGGCCAGGCAGCGGATAGTCCACACAGCAGCAGGTGCCATCCGGACGTGGAGGTGAGCCGATGCAGCGTGCTGGCGTCTCCGGTGCCGGGCAGCGGGGCGTCGGGCAGCCGGTCCCCAGGGCGTGGACCGGTCCTCGATGGGCGCGGCCCTTCCACCGACAGCGGGCTGTTCCGGTAGCTGATGCCCAGCTGCGACACGGTCCGGAAGGCGGAGGCCCGCACGAACCGCGACGCGAGCACGACCGGGATGAGGGCGGGGGCGATCCGGGTCCGAGCGAACCGGACTGCCGGATTGGTGGACGTCGCGACAATGAACGCCCGGTCGCTGAAGCGCAGCACCATCCGGCCAACAGGCGCCCGTTCGATCTCGTAGGTATCCAGCAGGGCCGAGGTGGCGTTGCCCCGCAGGGCCTGGGCGAGTTTCCAGCCGAGGTTAACGGCGTCCTGGATGCCGGTGTTCATGCCCTGCGCGCCGGCGGGGCTGTGGATGTGCGCGGCGTCGCCAGCCAGGAACACCGAACCGGCCCGGTAGTGGGTGGCGGCGCGGTGGTGCAGCCGGAAATTGGTCATCCAGACAGGATCACGCAGGCGCACCGTCGCATCGGTGTAGGTGTCGGCGAGTGCCTGCACCTCGTGCAGGGTGACCGGGGCGTCTGGTGAGGCCACCTCGGCGGGTGGCCGCATGACCAGCAGCCGCCAGGTCCTCGGATGGCCGAGTGGGAAGAAGAACAGCATTCCCCGCTCGGACAAGAAGACATGCGCCGTCCCCGTGTCGAGGCCGTCGGCCTCCAGGTCAGCTAAGACGAACGTCTGCGGATACGCAGCGCCCTCGAAGCCGATTCCGGCGAGGTGCCGCACGGCGCTGTGTGCGCCGTCGCAACCCACCACGTACCGGGCCGCCACCCGCTCCGCCCGGCCGTCTCCGTGCCGCAGCGTCGCCACCGCACCGTCGACGGCACGGTCCAGCCCCACCAGCTCGACACCCCGTTCGATGTCAAGCCCCACCGCCGCGAGGTGCTCACCCAGGATCCGCTCGGTCTCCGCCTGCGACAGGAAGAGCAGATAGGGATACGCGGTGCCGGACAGACCCAAATCGAACAGCGGCACGGTTCGCGCCCGCCCCCGTGCGTGCAGACACAGCCGCACGGCGCGGTTCCCGACGGCCACCATCTCGTCAGTCACCCCGAGACTGGCGAGCACCTCCAGGGTGCGGGGCTGAATCGCCAGGGCACGGGACTCCCGCACCCGGTCGAGAGACCGATCCACCACCCGGACCCGCACACCCAAGGCGGCCAACTGCCCGGCCATGGCCAGTCCGGTTGGCCCCGCCCCGACCACCAAAACCTCGACGGCGCTCACCGGACCTCGACCCGGCGCGAGCCGACGACCCCGACCGGTGTCTCCAACAGGCCGGCTGAAGTCTCGAACGCAAACATGTCCACGATGTCGATCACCCAGATCCCTCGGCGCGACGCGCGACTGACCCGCCTCGACCCCACGCTAACCCCGTATCGCCAACTGCATAGGCCGGTCACCGGCGCGACGCGACGACTGGGGTTAGCGGTTTAGGCACTGCCGCCGTTTCTACCAGTCGCTGCTCCAAGTCTGCCGGCGTCGAGGGACGCAGGCGCGGATGACATACGGCCGAAAGGTCGACCCCGGCGCGGTCATCCTGGCCGGCGCTGCGGCGAAGACGACCGGGTGACGCGCCCCTGCCGGTGGTGTCGGTTGGCCCGTCACCGGCCCGCTGCGCGATCCTGATCCGGCGGGCAGGTCTGTTCGTCGCGGCGACCATCACCTAAAACGTGATCGAGGCGGTCATCGCCATCAGCGCCGGGACGATGGTGTCCTCGACCGCGGTGATCGGGTTCGGGCTCGACTCCGTCATCGAGGTGGCCTCCGCCGCCGCCAGTGGCGCCGCTCCTTCGGCGAGGAGGAGTGGGACAAGGTGCCCGACGAGTTCGAGGACTGGCTGCGCGGTCCCGGTGACTTCTCGTCCAATCCGGTCGAGGACTGGTCGGCCTTCTACCAGGCCTGGGAAGAACAGGCCCAAGGGTACGACCATGCCACGGTACTGCGTTTCGAGGACCTCAAGCAGCGCCCGGTGGAGGTACTCGAGCCGGCGCTGCGCGAGCTTCCGGTGGACGTCACCGCGGACACCCTCCGCGCCGCCGCGGAGGCCAGCAGCTTCGAGCGGATGCGGGCGCACGAGGACGCCGTGCTGGCGCAGGACGCCGCAGGGCAGCAGCAACCGCGGATGATCCGCAAGGGCGCGGTGTCGGGCTGGACATCCTGGATGACACCGGGCCTGGCCGGGTACTTCTCCGATCCCGAGCTCGGTGCGGTGGCCCGGCAGTACGGATACGACCTGCCGGCACCCGTTCGACAGGCCCAATCGGCCGGATAGCCGAGCCGGGGACGAGGGCGAGGACGGTCATACGGCGAGCACGGAGGACTGATGGAATCGCAGACGATGGCGCCCGCGGCGCGGCCGGTGAGGCATGGCTGGCCCACCGCTCTGGTGCTTGCCGGCGCTATGTTCCTGGTGCTGTTCGACAGCCTCGCCGTCGCCACGGCGCTGCCGGACATCGGCGCGGAGTTCAGAGTCCCGCCCGCGCAGCTGCAGTGGGTGGTGACCCTCTACTCGCTGACCATCGGTGGCTTCCTCGTCCTCGGCGGCCGCGTCTGCGACGTCTGGGGCCGGCGCCGGGTGATCGTCGCCAGTCTCGCGCTGACCGGGACCGGGCTGCTGCTCTCCGGGGTGGCGGGCACGCTGGCGCTCCTGCTGGTGGGCCGGGTGATGCAGGGCCTCGGGGCGGCGTTCGCCATTCCCGCGGCGCTGGCGTCGGCTGCCACCCTCTTTCCTGATGAGCCGTGGCGCAGCCGGGTGTTCTCCGTGGTGGCGGCCGCGGCGAACACGGCCGGCATGGCCGGGGCGGTCCTCGGCGGCGTGATCACTTCGTACCTCGGCTGGCGGTGGGTGTTCATCGTCGTTGTCCCGGCTGCGGCGCTCGCCGTGGTGGCTGGGCTGTTGTTGCTGCCGGCCGACGAGCCGTCCGGCAGCCGGCAGGAGCGGCTCGACGTCACCGGGGCGGCGTTGGTCACCGGTGGGCTGCTCGCCGTGATCTACGGAGCCACCCGGATCGGTGAGCACGGGCCAGGACTGGCGACGGTGTCGCCGGTCCTGGCTGGCGTGCTGATGCTGAACGCGCTGGTGTGGTGGGAGCGGCGGGTTCGCAACCCGATCATCAAGCCGTCGGTGGTGCGGTCCCGCCGGCTGGTGGCCAGCTGCCTGGCATTCGGTGCGCATTCGGCGGCGTACGCCGCGGTCGTGGTCGTGGGCAGCCTGCAGTTGCAGGACGTGTACTCGTTGTCCGCGGCGCAGGCCGGCATCGCGCTGGCTCCGGTGCTGCTCGGCGCCGTGATCAGTGCCGCTCCGGCCGGCCGGCTGGTACGGCGTTACGGCTCCCGCCGCGTCGTGGCGCTGGCTCTCCTGCTGTGTTCGATCACGTTGGCCCTGGTGGCGTTCGGCACCGCCGGGTCCCTGACCGTGCTGGTGGTGTACCTGGTCCTCTGGGGACTGAGCGCGGGCCCCATCTACGTGGGGCTGACCCGAGAGTGCATCGGCGACGCCGCGCCGGAGGATCGCGGGCTCGCCTCCGCGCTGTTCGAGTCGACCACGCACGTCGGCGGTGCGATCTCGGTCGCCGTCTACCTCACCATGATCGGTGCCGGCTCCGGATACAGCTCCACGCAGTTCATCGGGGCCGTGGTCGTCGGTGCGTCGGTCCTCACGACTCTGCTCATCATGCCCGGTGCTCCGGCGCGGGACCCGGAGCACCGGGCATGAGGGCGGGGTGCTGGTCAGGCCCGACCGGAACTGGCGGCGAGGCGCTGCTCCGCGCGGAAGATGGTGTCCACGCCGGGCAACTCGGGCCGGTCGCCCAGCGCGTCGGCGAGGTTCCGGACGCCGTCCAGCAGGGGTATGCGAGGACGGTAGCCAAGCCCACCCAGCTTGGTGATGTCGGCAACCATGCGGTACGTGTCCTCAGTGACCGTTCCGTCGCTGACCAGCCGGGCGGGTTCGCCGGTCACGGTCTCGATGACGTGGGCGAGCTCCCGCAGAGACGTCTCGGTGCCGGAGCCGATGTTGTAGACCTCCCCACTGCGGCCCCGCACCGCGAGTAGGAGCAGGCCTTGGACCAGGTCCTCGACGTGGCAGAAGTCGCGGGTCTTGCGGTCCGGGTCACCGGCGGCGTGGATCGGCCGGCCCCGCAGGTGCCAGCGCAGGAACTGGGACACCTCGCCGCCGGCGATCTGCGGCTTCTCCCCCGGGCCGTACAGCGTAAAGGCCCGGCCGATGGTGGCCTCGAGGCCGAAGGCGTGGCAGAAGCCGATCACCGCGTGTTCGCCGGCCAGTTTCGACGACGCGTACGGCAGAAAGGGGGCAACGGGGTGCGTCTCCGGCAAGGGAGCCACCTGCGGGACGCCGTACACCATCGCCGAGGAGAGGTAGACGAGCCGGGCGACGCCCGATTTCGTCAGCGCTTCACAGAGATTGAAAGTCGCCACCGCGTTGGTCTCGAAGTCGAAGCGGGGCCGCTCGACCGAGACCGTTCCGCTGGCGTTCCCGGCCAGATGGATGACCAGGTCGGCATCGGCGACGGCGGCCTCGACGGCCTGGGCGTCGCGCAGGTCCACATGGCGGGTCTGGGTGCGGCGCGGATGCGGTACGGGCGGGGGTGCCACGTCAAGGGCGACCACATCCCCGTGCCGCGCGGCCAGGGCCGAAACCAGATGACGGCCGACGAATCCGGATCCTCCGGTGACCGCTACCCGGGAGTACCGCTCGAGTTCCGCGGTGATCTCGTCGTCGGGCGGTTCCTGCGCACTCGTCATGGACGCTCCCCTTCCGAAAGTATCGACGTACGTCGAATTTTGCTCACCGGTCCGGTTTCCGGGCCGGCTTCGGTCAAACGCCGATCGGCTGGCATGCCGATGCCGCCACCCCTTTTGGCACCCACCTGCAGCGGGTCACCGGCACGGGCTCGCGGACCCGGCCGACAACATCGACGATCGGGGTATCGATGCTCGAAGCACTGGGACTGACGACGATCGACCAGGAGGCGTACGAAACCTGGCTGCGGAACCCGTCATGGACAGCGGCGCAGGTCGCCCGGCACCTCGGTGAGAAAGAGGACGCCGTACTCGCCAGCCGGGCGGCGCTGATCCGGGAGGGTCTGCTGGTCGACGATCCTCGGCGCCTCGGGCAGCTCGCGCCGGTCGTGCCCGACGTCGTGCTCGCCCAGCGGCTCGCCGACATCGAGGCCGCCGCGGCCCGTCAGCGTGCGAACGCCATGCGAGCGCGCGTACACCTCTCCGCGATGATGGCGGCGCAGCTGACCGGTGACGGCGGCGGCCCGGGGCAGCGCATCCGCAGCTGGCCGCTGCGCCAGGCCAAGCTTGACGAGCTGGTCCGCGGCGCCAGCCGTGAGATCGTCGCCCTGCAGAGCCACCGCCCCGCCGTGCACGGGCTCACCGGCGCCTCTGCCGACCTGGACCGCTGTGCGCTGCGCCGAGGCGTGGCGATCCGGGCGCTCTATCCCCACGGCCGGCTGGTGCATCAGGACGACCTGGCGTACGTGGGCGAGTTGGTCAGCGAGGGCGGTCAGGTTCGGACGGCAGCCGATGTGGCTGCCACGGCGATCGTCGTCGACCGGGTCACCGCCGTGCTCACGACCGGCCACGAAGGCCGTCTCGAGACCGTCATCGTCATCGACCCCGCCGTCTCCGAAACGCTGGCGGCCCTCTTCGAGTCCTGCTGGGCACACTCCCAGCGGCTCGGCGGCCCGGACCATACGGCGTCGGCCGGTGGTGGGCTCAGCGACAGTGACCGCAGGCTGCTGCAACTGCTGGCGCTCGGTGTCACCGACGAGTCGGCGGCGCGCAGTATGGGGATCTCGGTGCGGACCGTCCGGCGCCATGTCTCCCTGCTGCTCGACAGGCTCGGCGCTGCCAGCCGATTCCAGGCCGGTGTCCAGGCGGCACAGCGGGGCTGGCTGTAGCGCCGGGTAGCCGGGCAGGAACCGGTCATCGCGGGGATTGTCCGGCCGTGGCCACCGCGGGGTCGGTTTGCCGCCCTCCGCGCCGGGCACGGTCCGGCAGAAATGGCCACCGAAGGGCAACGATGTGGTTGCTGTCGTGGTCCCCGCCCAGGCTGTCACAGGAGGTAGGACAACGATGTTGCGTCATCGCGCCGGGATCTACGCCCTGGCGGTGCTGCTGGCCGCGGCCGCCGGATGCAGCGAACAAGAACCGGACGGCAGCGCGAAGACCGGCCCGCCGGAGACCGTCACCATCCTCGGTGCGACCTCCGATCACAAGAAGTACATGCAGAGACACTTTGACCAGTGGGCCAAGACGAGCGGCATCCACGTCACATACGTGACCTCCAGCGACTTCGAGAACGAGGCCCCCGAACGCCTACGCTCGGCCGACCCGCCCGACCTGCTGCTGCTGCCCAGCCCGCACTGCTGTCGCAGTTCGCCGAGAAGGGCGACGTCAAGGATCTGGAGGAGATGGGCCTCTTCGACCGCGACGAGCTCGGCCGCCGGATGCGCCCGGGACTCATCGACAACGGGGTGATCGGCGGGAACCTCCACGGCGTGCTGCTCTCGCTCAACCTCAAGGGCCTGGTCTGGTACCCGCCCCAGGCGTTCCGTAAGGCGGCGTACCAGGCGCCGGCCACCTGGGAGCAGATGCTGGCCCTCACTGCGCGCATCCGCGACGAGCAGAAGGCGGCGCCCTGGTGCATCGGCATCGCCGACGGTGGGGCGACCGGGTGGATGACCACGGACTGGATCGAGGACCTGGTCCTGCGGACCGCCGGACCGGAGGTCTACGACCGCTGGGTGGCCGGCGAGCTGCCGTTCACCGCGCCCGAGATCAAGCGGGCGTTCACGATGTTCGAGCAGGTCGCTCTCGCCGACGGCAACGCGCTCGGCGGACGCGGCCACATCGTGTCGACCACCTTTCCCGAGGCGCTCAAGCCGATGTTCCAGTCCCCGCCCGGATGCTGGCTGAACAAGCAGAGCAGCTTCATCGTGGGCTCCTTTCCGGAGGGCACGAAGGCCGGCAGCGACTACGACGTCTTCCCGTTCCCGGCCCCGGCCGGCTCCGGCGCGGCCGACGGCAGCCGGGCGGTCATCGGCGGCGACATCCTGGCGCTGGTCCAGGACCGGCCGGCGGTGCGGGAGACCGCCCGGCTGATGACGACTGCCGACTGGTTCCGTCAGTCGCGGGCGCACGAGGGCGGCACCCTCTCGGCCTTCACCGACGTGAGCCCGGGCGATTACGCGCATCCGGTCGACGCGACCCATGCGCAGATCCTGAACCGTGTGCGGACCTTCCGGTTCGACGGCTCGGACTCCATGCCGCCCGCGGTCGGCGCCGGATCCTTCTGGCGCGAGACCACCGCGTGGATCGCCGGCCGGCAGGATCTCGACACGACCCTGCGCGCCATCGACGCGAGCTGGCCACGCTGACCGGCCGGGCGGTGCCGTCAACGGCGCAGCTTGCGGTGATCCCAGGAGACGACCCGGTCGACGCGGACCCGTAGGCCGATTTGCTTCGCGACGCCGTCCAGGGCGGCGCGCGTGGCGGCAGCCGGGTCATCGACCGGGATCCGCTCGTACTTCATCCGCAGGCGCATCACGACGTCGGCGATCCACAACGGATCGGTGATCAGCTCCATCGTCCCGGTCAGCTGGACCGCCCGCAGCTTGGAGTAGTCGTCGCCGTCCTCGGCCAGGCACACCACGCGGGGATCGCGGCGTAGGTTGGCCACCTTCTGGGAGGTGGCGTAGGTCAACATCCGGATCTCGCCGCGGGGAGCGCCAGCGCTGACGCCTTCGGGTCCACCAAGGTGTTCATTCCCGGCGGGAACGCACGGGGGGCAGTCGTCAGACAACGCTGGGAGGATCCGCACCGGCGGCTGTCGGCGCTGTTGCCGGCTCACGGGATTGACGTGCCCCGCCAACCGGTCGGGTTTGGGTAAGGTCCGTCGAATGATCTTCAGGAACGCCTGCGGCTGGCGGGGCTTGCCGTGAGGATGGTCAGCCGAAGAGGGCGGCGGGGATGTCGGCGTAGAAGAGGGCGGGATCGCGGGAGAGCGAGGCCTTGACGTTGGCGGTGGGACTGTCGGCGATGACTTCCAGCTTGCCCGCTTCCAAGCCGTCCAGTGCCATGGTGACCACCTCGTGGGGTGGGAGTTTAGGGATGTCGTAGGCGGCCATCATGTCGGTGTCGGCTATGGCCAGGGCCAAGGCGGTGACCTGGGTTTTCTGGTCGGCCAGCTCGAGCCTGATGCCGTTGGTGAGAGACCACTCCGCAGCCTTGGAGGCGGCGTAGCCGTTGCTGGCGGGGGCGAAGGCGTACCAGCTCAGGGCTGAGATGACGTTGAGAATGGCGCCCCCGGCAAGCCTGGGGGCGAAGGCGCGGGTGACGTTGAGGGTGCCCCAGAAGTTGGTGTCGAATTCGCGGCGGACGTTTTCCGTAGAGGGCCCGAGCAGGGGCGCGTTTGTGGAGATGCCAGCATTGTTGATGAGAACATCAAGGTCGCCCACCTCGGCCGCCGCGGCGTCGACGGATGTCGGGTCGGTGATGTCCAGCTGGAGGGCGACGACGCCAGGGATGTTGATGCGGTCAGGGCGGCGGGCGGTGGCGTAGACGGTGGTGGCGCCGCGGGCGAGGAGAGCCTCGGCAAAGGCCTTGCCGAGCCCACGGTTGGCGCCTGTTACGAGGGCTTTCTTGCCGTTGATCTGCATGCCGCCAGGCTAAAACCTAACGTTGGCGTTAGAGGCAAGTATTGCGAAGTAAGTCACTGTGCGGATCGAGGGTCCGGCGACCCAGACGCGGGTCAGTGTTCGCGCGCGTGCTGGCCGGGACACCGGGGGCGAGGCCGGGGCGCGGACGCTGGCCCGCGAGATCGCCCGCAACGGGGCGATCGGCGCCACCGCCCATACACACAGGCCACCGCCCTCAACGGCGACCCGATCACCTGACCAGCGCGGATCAGGAAGGCCGCAGCCCGGCGAAGAGTGCGTCGAGGACCCGGTCCACATACTCGTGGGTCAGCGGTTCCTGAGTGATCAGCAGTTGGAAGTACAGCGGCCCAGACAGGATCGCCATCGCCAGTTCCAGGTCGAAGTCGGGTGCCACCTGACCCTGGTCGCGGGCCGCCTTGAGCCGGGCGACGGTCTTGTCCGCCTGCGGGGCGATAAAGCGCTCGTTCAGCGTGACGGCGACCTGGCGATCATGCTGGGCCTCGCCTACCAAGGCCTGGAACAGCGGGCCGAAGGGCGGCCCACCGAGCAGGTCCACGGCCGCGTAGATCTGCGCCCGCAGATCAGCGGCGATGTCGCCGGTGTCGGGATAGTCCAGGCTGGACTCGTTCAGCGACAGCAGCGAGTCGAGTAGCAAGGCTCCTTTGGATGACCAGCGGCGGTAGATCGTGTGCTTTCCGACGCCGGCGCGGGCCGCGACCGCTTCGATGCTCAGCCTGGCGTAGCCGATCTCCCGGCCCAGCTCCAGCGTGGTCAGCATGATGGCTTCGGTTCGCTCGGCGCCACGGCGGCGGGGTGCGTCGGTCATTCCGACACCTTAACGGTACGGCACGTGCCGTACTTGACTCGGAGAGGCCTCCCCGGCATGATCCTATCGGAACGGCCCGTGCCGTTCCGACGAGGAGAGACTGCGATGCCCGTTCCCGCCGACCCCACCGCGCTGCACCCGATGCCGGACCAACCGCGGGTGGTGCTGCTGAAACCGCTGATCACCTCGCCACTGATCGAAGCCGGAGAGTTCTCCTACTACGACGACCCGGATGATCCAACCGCGTTCGAGACTCGCAACGTGCTCTACCACTACGGGCCCGAGAAGCTCGTCATCGGTAAGTTCTGTGCACTGGGCGAAGGCGTGCGGTTCATAATGAACGGCGCAAACCACCGCCTCGACGGCCCGTCGACGTTCCCCTTCCCGATCATGGGTGGTTCCTGGGCCGAGCACTTCGACCTCATCACCGGTCTGCCGGGGCGAGGCGACACCGTCGTGGGCAACGACGTCTGGCTGGGCTACCGAGCCATGGTGATGCCGGGTGTCCATATCGGCCATGGAGCAATCATCGCGTCGGGCGCCGTCGTGGTCGACGACGTCCCCGACTACGGCATCGTCGGCGGCAACCCGGCCCGGCTGCTACGCCGCCGCTACAGCGACGCCGACATCGACCGGCTCCTCGCCGTAGCCTGGTGGGACTGGCCGTTCGAGCGCATCACCGAGCACGTCCGCACGATCATGTCCGGCAGCATCGACGACCTGGACAGGTGCGCATGAAGCACACCGATGTGATCATTGTGGGTGCCGGCCCGACCGGTCTCCTGCTGGCCGCCGAGCTGCGCCTTGCCGGTGTCCGGCCGCTGGTCCTGGAACGGCAACCAGGGCGCCGGGACACCCCGAAAGCCGGCGGTCTCGGCGGGCAGATCCTGGAGTTGCTGCGCTAGCGAGGGCTGCTCGACCGCTTCGAGGCAGCCTGCACCGGCCCGGTCCCGGCGCCCCGCTTCCCGTTCGGAGGGGTGCATCTTGACTTCACCCGGCTGGCCGATCCGCCGCTGCACGCCCTGCCGCTTCCACAGCAGCAACTCGAGAAGCTGCTCGACGAACACGCCTGTGACCTCGGAGCCGACATCCGCCGCGGGCACCACGTACCGCGAACTAGGTAGTTCTTGCCGATGTGTAGCGGTTGCCGTCTTGGCACGATCGCATCTGCCGGGTGTGGATCTAGCGGCTCGCTCTCATGCCCGGCGATCCGATGGTCAGTGACCGCAGAGAGGCTTCACGATGGAGAACATTACGGACACCGACGAGGCCGGCATTGACGTGTCGGCCCCGGTGGTCAGCCGCCACAGCGTCACGGTGACCGCGTCGGCGGAAGCCGTGTGGCGGATCCTCACCGACATCGACGCATGGACAACCTGGCTGCCAGAAATCCCGTACGCACGCGTGGAAACACCCGGTCCGCTCGCCCCGGGCTCCGTGTTCCGCTGGTCGGCCGCGGGCATGGAGATCGAGTCGACGATCGTTCAGGTACGACCGCGGGAACGCCTCGTGTGGCGGGGATACGGTGACGGACCGGACGGGGTCCTCGGCGTCCACGTCTGGGCGCTCACTCCGGCCGGCGACGGTGTGGAGGTGTCGACCGAGGAGTCCTTCGCCGGCCCGCCTGTCGATGCCGACCCTGGGCCTTTCCAGGAGGGCCTCGACACGACCCTCGCCATGTGGCTGGAACGACTCAAGGGCACCGCCGAGGCGGTGACCGCCTCGTGAAGAATCGAGTATTTGCCGTCGCGACGGCAGTGGTCGTGGCCGGCCTCGTGGGCACCGCAGGTGCGCCGGCTCGGGCCGAGGTCAGGCGCGATGTCGGCTCCGACCACGCGACGGTGCGATGTGCGGGAAGGACTGTCGACACCGCGGCGAAGATTCGCTATCGGACGGAGACGACGATCGACGCTCCGCTGCGAACCATCTGGAAGATCCAGACCGACGTGGAACGCTGGCCGTCGTGGCAGAAGCCGGTCTCCTCCAGCAAGCGGCTCGATCGTGGACCACTGCGTCCCGGATCGTCGTTTCGATGGACGACACCGGTCCTCGAGACCGCGCTGAATCCCGCCACGACCCTCGTCGTCACGTCCACCGTCCGGCAGCTTCAGCACCAGAGGTGTCTTCGGTGGGACGGTCCGGCGGTCGGTGCAGGGCTGCGCATCGACGAGGGGGTGCACGTGTGGACCTTCACCGAGATCGGCGGCCGGGTTCTCGTGCGTACCGAGGAGACGTGGCGCGGTGACCAGGTAGAGCAGGACGTCAGTTTCTCCACCGTGGCTCTCGGGGCGGGCCTGGAGACGTGGCTGACGGAGCTGAAGACACGTGCCGAACGGGAGTGTGATCGGGCCCGGCGCTGACGTGACCCAAGGGCCCCGCCGGTCTCGTACCGGCGGGGCCCTTTCGTCGCTCGGTCGGCCCGGCTCCGTCAGCGGAGTAGTTCTCGTAGCTGCCGACGTGAGGTGATGCCCAGTTTGCGGTAGAGGTTGCGCAGGTGGGCGTCGATCGTTCGCGGGCTGACGAACAGCAGCGCGGCGACCTCCTTGGTGCCTGCGCCGGAGGCGACCTTGCGGGCGACGAGTAGTTCCCGTGCGGTCAGCCCCGCGAGCGGATCGGCGTCGTCGGTCAGGGTCGGCTCGCCGATGGCATCCAGTTCGCGGGCGGCGCGGCCGGCGAACCCGCGCGCGCCGATGGTGGAGAGCAGTTCGTGCGCGGCGCGCAGTTCCACCCGCGCCTCGGCGCGACGGCCGACCCGTCGCAGCCACTGTCCGTAGAGCAGTCGGGCACGCGCGTAGTGGACCCGCATCCTGCTCCCGGCGAACCGGCTGATCGCGGCACGGTAGTGGTCCTGCGCGCCGAGCCCCGGGTCGAGCAGCGCACACGCCAGCAGATGCGCGCCCGTCGTCCACGCGTTCGGGTTGACCCGTGCGACATCCCCGATCCAGTCAGCCGATTCCTTGGCTTCTTCGGGACGTCCGAGGTACGCGGCTGCCTCGACCAGCTCGTGGTGGAAGGCGGTGACGGCGTACGCGCCGCGCCGGTGCTGGTCCCGCACGAGCAGCAACGCGTCGAGCGCGGCCTGATGATCGCCGCTGCCGTTGCACAGCACGCTCTCCGCGTAGTGCAGCGCGGTGAAGTTCACCCCCACCCAGCCGCGCAGCTTCTCCCGGATCTCCCGGTACCGGTCGACGTCCCCGCTCCAGGCGGCAAGCATCAGGTCGGACCCGACGAGGTTGGATGTCCCGGCGGCCTCGTCGACCGCACGCGCCTCGATGATGCAGACCTGCGCGTCGGCGAAGCGGCCCACGATCGTCCGGGCTGCCGCCTGGAAGCGCAACGCATGGGGAAGGATCGCGTAGGCGCCCTGTGCCCGGGCGAGATCCACCTGACGGTCGGCGATCTCCTCCATGGCGTCGCTGTCACCGAGGTCGACGCTCAGCACGCAGGCGCGTTCCATCCACCACGGATCCGCGTCGGACGTGCGGGCGTGGTCCCGGAAGGCGTCGACCGTGCGGCGCATCAGGGGCATCGCCTCGTCCACCGGGCGGAGGTTCTGCTCGACCAACGCCTGCAGCAGCAGGTCGGCCGGGCGTGGCGGCTGACGCTGGGGCACCCGTTCCCGGATGTGCAGGGCGAGCCGCCGCAACCTCCCCGGTTCGTCGACGCTGAACATGAGCGATGCGAACGCCTCCAGGTAGGTCTCGCGGACCTCGTCGGGCCCCACGCCGTCGGCCGCCTCGATGAGCGCGATCGTCGCCGGAATACTGCGCGCCACGTGATATTCGATCGTCGCGCGCAGCAGTCGCGCGGCCCGGCGGTCGACGGGGTCCGGCTGGAGACGCTCGGCCTCGTCCACCAACTCCCGGGCGGCAGAAGGCGCCCCCGAACCCAACCGCGCCCGGGCCGCGGCCAACAACCGGCGGGCCTGCCGCGACCGGCCAGGTGTCAGTCGAGCCGCGCGCTCGAGGAACGCGGCCACGGCCGCGAGTCCGCCGCGGCGCTGTGCCCGTCCGGCCGAACGCTCCAGCTCGGCCGCGGTCTCCTCATCCGGGCCGGTGATCGCGTTCGCCTGGTGCCAGGCGCGACGGTCGGGATCGACGTCGACGTCGGTACCGGCGGCGAGCGACGCGTGCGCCTGCCGTCGCGCCCCGGCGCCAGTCGACAGGTACACCGCGGAACGCGCCAACGGATGCCGGAAGTGCACCCGGGGCCCGGCCACCAACAGGCCGCTGTCCTCGGCCGCGGTCAGGTCCACGGCGTCCAGCCCCTGGATCGCCATCGCACGCCGCAGCAGAACGAGGTCACCTGTCGGCTCCGCCGCGGCCAGCGCCAGAACCGAGCGCGTGGGTGCCGGCAGCCGCAGGAACCGACTCACGAACCGGTGCTCCACGGCGCGGTGCCCGGCGTCCCCGGGTAGCCCGAACGGTCCGGCGTCGCGGGCGAACTCCACCAGGGCAAGAGGGTTGCCGGCTGCTTCGGCGAGGATCCGTTGCACGATCGCTGCCTCGTGGCCGAAGGGTGCCCGATACCGCAGCAGGGTGAGGGCTTCCGAATCGGAGAGTCCGGTGAGAGTGAGGGCGGGTAGGCGACCGAGCTCCGACACCGAGGCGGCGTCGCGGGCAGCGAACACCATGGCGACCGGCTCCACCGCCACGCGTGCCGCGACGAAGGCCAGTACCAGCCGCGAGCCGGCGTCGATCCACTGCACGTCGTCGACCGCGCAGAACACCGGCCTGCGCCGGCCTACGGCACTCAGCAGGCCCAGGACGGCCAGCCCGACAAGCATCGGGGTCGGCCTGACCCCGGCGTGCAGCCCGAACACCGCGTCGAGCGCGCTCCGCTGCGGTACGGGGAGCCCAGCGCGGTGGTCGAGCACGGGCGCGCACAACTGGTGCAGGGCCGAGTAGGGCAGTTCGCTCTCGAACTCGACACCACCGGCCCGCAGCACCTGCCATCCGTCGAGCCGCGAAGCGGCCTCACCGATGAGCGTCGACTTGCCGATCCCCGCGTCACCGAGAACGAGCATCGCCCCGCCACGGCCCCGCGCCGCGGCTGCCGTCACCGAGGCAATCTCACCCAGCTCCGCCTCTCGAGCGACGAAAGATCCGGATGTGTTGTCTGTCATCAACTTCTGCATGTCGCCGGACGAATGGTGGTGGGGGTCGGTGCGGTGCCCACGGCGGTGTCGGTAGCGGCCCGAACGATGGTATCCACAGCAGTGCACCGATGGGGTCGACAGCTCACCGGGGGCGGCCGCCGGGTTCGGAGTCGGCGCTCCTACGAGGGCAACTCGAACAGTTCCAGCTGGATGCCGTCGGGGTCACGTAGGTAGAGGATCTTCGTCCCGGCCAGCGCCCCCGCTTCGACGCCATCGCCGTCCTGGAGCACGACCGGATCGGCGTTGACGTGCACCCCCCGCTCTACCAGGTCGCGGTGCGCCGCGTCGAGGTCGTCGACCTCAAAACACAGGTGCATCACCCCAACGTCACAGTTGCGCCCGGTGAAGGGCCTCGGCTGCGGGCTGTCGTACTGGATGAGTTCCAGCAGGACGTTGTCACCGGCCAACGCGAAGGATGCCCGCATCGACGCGTTCTCGACCTCGACAACCGCACCGATCGCCGGGTTCGTCGCCGAGATCGTCACGCCGTTCGGCGCGATGCCGAGGACATCCTCGTACCACCTCACCGACCGCGCCAAATCGCTGACCGGCACTCCGATGTGATTCATCCTGGTCACTCTGCTCATGATCCCCATCCTGAAGGGCCGAGCCACCACTGTGGAAGACACAGATGTTCCGCGTACCACTGGTACCACCCAGCGATGGCGGATCATGGGGTTCATGAATGACCTCGGCGCCGCGCTGCGGGCCTGGCGGGATCGCATGGATCCGGCCGCGGTCGGCCTCACGAACGCATCACCTCGCCGCGTCGCCGGGCTACGGCGCGGTGAGCTGGCAGCACTGGCCGGCATCTCCCCCGAATACGTGGCACGCCTCGAACAGGGCCGGGCCGCCACACCATCGGCGCAGGTGTGCACCACCCTGGCCCGCGCGCTACGACTCTCCGACGACGAGGAGGCGCACCTGATGCGCCTTGCCGGCTTCGCCGCGGCCCCGGACCGGATACCCCACCTGATCCCCACCAGCCTGCACCGCGTCATTGACCACCTCGACGACACCCCGGTGGCCGTCTACGACGCCGTGTGGCGGCTGCTGCACTGGAACCGGCTGTTCGCAGCCGTCTTCGGCGACCCCGCCGGCGCCACCGCCGACGATCGCAACGCCTTGATCGTCCAGTTCGAATCCCGAAACCCCCGAGTCCGCCAGACCGACACCGAGCGCGCCTACTTCGAGCAGTCGTTGGTGGCAGACCTGCGCGCGACCAGCGCCCGCTATCCAAACGATCCCGACGTGGCGGCACTGATCTCGCGCATGGCCGGGAACGACAGGTTCTGCCACCTCTGGGCCCTCCGCGCGGTGGCCCATCACGAGAGCGCGCACAAGACCGCCGTACACCCGGACGTGGGCGCCATCCCGCTGGACGCCAACGTCCTGACCACCCAAAACACCGACCTGCGCCTCGTGGTCCTCACGCCTCGGCCCGACACCACCGCTCGCGACAAGCTGGATCGACTGGGTTGACGGGACCGGATCCGGACCTGGAGGCCGCTCAGGCAATAGGCGGCGTCCGAACTCGCCCGTCACCGCGTCCGCGTTGACCCCGTCCGCATGTAAATCCCGAGAGGTAGCGGCGGATCGGACGCCGGCCAGCCTACCCCGGCCCGAACAGGCAATTTCTACCGACGCGGGGCGGGGCTCGGTTGCTGGTCGGCTGAAGTGCCTGGCATGATCTGGGCATGATCGAAAGAATCGAGTCCTCCGTCCGCTGGTGAGCGTGACACCCGAGCCTGGACTGCTCGGACCCAACTTGTCGTTATTTGATCATGCATTGCGGATGCATCGCGCGGATCCCGACGTGCCTCTTCTCCGTGACGGTGAGCCGTATCCGGATGATGGACAGCACCGAGGTCGGAAGTCCCGTCCTCGAGAGCCGGAGGATCGGCGCCGCAGCGGTGCTGATGTCGCCGGCGTTTTGGACAGGCATTTCGCCGATCGGTCCACCGTTCCAGGCGATCTTGCCGGGGCGTTCCATGACCTCTATGTTCCGATCCATCCCAACGAACACATAGCGGCTGCTGCCTGTCGCGTGGACGCCGAACGTGTCCGAGCGACCGGTCGCTGGCTTGTCCAGCACGCGACCGATCGCTGCGCTGCAACTGTTGGTCTGGCGTTGCTGACCACCGTATGGGATGACGACGACATCGAGTTGATCAAGACGATCGGGTTGTTGTCGAACCACTTCGGCCCACTGGCCGCCCGCGCGCTCGAACGGCGGTCGTGGTGCGGCGGCTCGGAGGCACTGCTGTGGCTGGCCGAGCGGGTCACGGGCTGGGGACGGGTCTATGTCGTGGAGTCCCTGTGCACGATCGGCAGCACCGCAGCGCGGCCGTGGATGCTGCGACGCGCCTGTGATGGCGACTACCTCAACCGCTACTTCGCCGGAACGGTCGCCACTGCGGCGCACCTACATGAGGCGATCACCGCAGCGAATCCGGACAGCGAGTTGGTCGATCACACCGGCCTGCTGCTGACCATCATGGCTGACAGCGGCGGCACGGGCATCACGCTCGAGCACTACCCGCCCGCCTCCGCCGTTCTAGAGGCCCACTGCGAACACGCCGGCCGCCTAGAGCCGTCGGTAGAGCGTTTCGTCATCGCCGCGCAACTGGCTGAGCATTTACATCACCCAGCGGCGCAACGAATAGCTTGGCCCGAGGGCGGACGAGAGCGCGTTCTGAGCGGCTATCTTTCCCTGCTCGATCGCGACGACTGGTGCACGGTCGCTCGCGCTGGGCTGGCCGCTGGTGATCACCGTGTTACCTGGCTTGTCGAAGCGCTGGCACCAAGCCTTGGGCTTCGAGCGTTCACCGTGAACGACGAGTAGCGTCCGGAGGGAAGGCCGGCGGGGAGCACGTCCGCGCTTTCCTGCCGGCGCCAGCCATTCCGGAACAACAGGCCTGACCACTTCGACCTCTACTAGGAGGTCACGCCGCACCGCTCGAGCTCCATCACCGGAGGTCAAAGACCCGTCTCCGTCCGGCATCTGTGAGCACTTCGGGCGCGGAGACTGATCGGCCAGCCACTAGAGGATCGGTTCGGCGAGGTAGCGGCGTTCTGGACGCCCGGCCGGTCCGGCCTCCACCACTGATGGCTAGCCTCCTGGCCCGCGTACGGCCCGCCCAGCAAGGGATCCGGGACAACTGGCGTACCGCATCACCATCTGAACCCCGACAGGCCGACCGGTGGGCACATCAACCTCGGGGCTCCGTGACCCTTGGGCCGCAACGCACTGCGTTGACCTGGCAGCACACCGTAGTTAGCGTTAACAGTTCCGTCCACCTTAGAGAAAACCCCACGCCGATCAAGGAGGATCAGTTGAGACTGCGACAGCGAAGGCCACGTCTCGGGCTGAGTCGCAAGAGTAGAGGTGTCGCGGTCCTGGCACTGGGTGTGCTTCTTTCGGTCTCGTTCGCGGCGACGCCGTCGCACGCTGCCGAGGAGCAGCTCAACGAGGGTCTGGTCCACCACTTCGCCCTCGACGAGACCAGTGGGACGACGTTGGTCAACTCGGGTAGCGCGGGCGCGGCGGCGAACGCCACGCTCGTGAATCCCGAGAAGGCGGCCTTGACCGGCGAAGGAGTCAGGTTCAACCCCGACTCCTACCAGGGCGCCCGCGACGGCGCATACGTGGCACTGCCGAACGACATTACCGCCGGTATGTCCAACCTCACCGTCGACTATGACGTGTGGGTCGACCCAGCAAACGTCGGCGAGCACCAGATGTGGGGCTTTGGCCGTAAGTCCGGGTCGTGCGACGTCGACACCGGCGCCGAGGGCTCCATCTTCGCGTCGAACACGCAGCGGTTCCGGGTCGCGGTGGGTCCGGCGAACCTCCAACAGAACCGGGTCCGCATGCTCGAGGGAGCGTGGACCCATGTCACCTACACCCAGTCACTGAACTCGAACGGCACGAGCTGGACCGGCATGCTCTACCTCGACGGCGTGCTGCACGCGACGTCGACTGACCTGACCACGGCGCCGTCGGTGAACGCTGCGGGGACCAACTGCAACTTCCTCGGTCGCTCGCAGACGTCGGGCCACTACTCGTTCCGCGGAACAATCCGGGACTTCCGCGTGTACGACCGGGCACTGAGTCTCGACGAGACACTCGTCCTGGCGGAGAAGACCGTCTCCCATGGCGTTCGCGCCGACGCCGCGGCCATCGACCTCGGCCTGACCAGTGCGGTCGTACGAGATGTCGTTCTGCCCAAGGTGGGTTCCGTGGCGGGCTCGGCCATCACCTGGAGTAGTTCGGACCCGTCGGTCGTCGAGGTCTACACCCCGCCAGCCCTCGCCAGCGCACGCAAGGTTGCGGTGACCGGCAGGATCACCCGGCCCGCCCAGGGGCAGCCCGACGCGACAGTCATGCTCACGGCGACTGTCCGCAAGGGTGCCGAGCAGGTCACCACACGGGAGATCCCCGTCGTGGTGAAGGCCGAGTTCGACGATGGGCAGGCGGCCGACCGTGACGCCTCCGACCTGACCCTGGACGCTACCGACGACGTACGCGGAAACCTCGACCTCGCTGCCAGGGGCGAGTTCGGATCCACGATCACCTGGAGGTCGACCACAAGCCTCGTCACCCCGACGGGTGAGGTGACCCGCCCGGCCTTCGGCCATGAGGATGTTGCCGCCACCCTGACGGCGACCATCACCAAGGGTACGGCCTCGCGGAAGAAGTCGTTCCCGGTGACCATCACCGCCATGCCACGTTCCGAGGAGTACGAGCGGTACTTCATGGGGTACTTCAAGGGCGAGGGAATTGCCGACGGCGAGCAGATCATGTTCGCCACATCCAACGGAAACACCGCCCTGGACTGGACCGGTCTGACCGGAGGTCGGCCGTCACTCATCTCCCAACTGGGTGACCAGGGGCTTCGTGACCCGCACATCGTCCGCTCACCTGACGGCGACACGTTCTACATGATCGCTACCGACCTGAACTGGTACGACCAGGGTGGATACGCCATCAACGACACCCAGTACATCGAGGTGTTCGAATCACACGACCTTGTGAACTGGACCCCTCAGCGGCACGTGAAGGTCGCGCCCGGCAACGCGGGGAACGCCTTCGCACCAGAGTCGCTGTGGGTCGAGGAAATCGGCGCCTACGTCGTGTTCTGGGCGCAGTCGCTGTGGAGCGACCCCGTGAACCGCACCGGTCAGGGGAACGCGCAGATGTGGTATGCCACGACGCGAGACTTCCAGACGTTCTCCGCTCCCCAGGTCTGGCAGGATCCGGCCCCGCTGTCGCGGATCGACACGACCGCGATCCGGGTCGGTGACCACTACTACCGGGTGACCAAGAACGAGGCTGGCAACCAGGGCTCGGACATCTTCTCGGAGAAACACACCGACTTCCTGGACAGCAACATTGACAACTGGACGTTGGTCGCGCCAGCTCTGGGGCGCACGACGTGGGTCGCCAACCAGGGGTACGAGGGGCCGGTCATCTTCAAGGCGAACCCCGGTGACACCTCCTGCCCCGGCCAGTTCTACCTCTGGGGTGACCGGTACACGAACGGTGGGGGTTACCAGGCCGCGTGTCACGAGAACGTCGAGGCCCCGACCTGGAACGCCAAGGCGATCACGATGACCAACGCGGGTGTCGTCCGTCCGCGTCACGGCACCGTGATCCCGCTGACCGTTCGCGAGTGGAACGATATCCGCGGAATCCCGAACAGCGACGTCACGACCACCACCGAGGTGGCTGTCGAGCCGTACGCGAGCGGCGCCCAGACGACCACGGCCACCGTGACAGTCACGGCAGCTGACGGGTTCGAGACCGGCGGTCAGGTGCGGCTCAGCATCGGCTCGTGGTCGAAGCTCGCCCGCCTGAGCGACGGCGCAGCCACGGTCACGCTGCCGACAGGTCTGCCCGCGGGTGCCCGGACGGTCAAGGCCGAGTACCTCGGCTTCGACTACCTGAAGGCGTCGGTGGGTACGGCATCGTTCGGGGTGCCCTCCGGCCCGGCCGCCGTCAAGGTCCGGGCGAAAGCCGCGCCGGCATCGGTTGTCCGCGGGGGCACGTTCAGATTGAACGTGACTGTTGGACCGGCGGGCGGGCACAAACACCACGCTCCGACCCCGACCGGCGAGGTCACCGTCACCTTCGGCGGCACCGTGCGCGTCGTGCCACTGGCGGACGGTAAGGCCGTCGTCGAACTGCCGACCGCCGATCTGCAGCCCGGGGCCTACCGGGTCCACGTTGCCTACTCCGGCAACCCGACCTACCAGCCCCACGCCGCCAATTACCAGAAGCTGACGGTGCGGAAGCCGCATAGGCACCCCTAGGCGTGCTGAGATGCGGCACAAGTAGGAGCGGGCGAGATCTGTTGATCTCGCCCGCTCCTACTGCACGGCCCAGCAACCGGACTATCGAGTGATCATGCCCTTCTCGACGGCCAGGTTGTAGTTCTCCCCGAAAACGTTCAGTTCGTGGACTCCGACCTTGACGGTCTCGGTCGTACCCAAGACCTTCAGCCTGACTGCGTTCGTCAGCACCCGGTCGAAGGTGACGTAGTCAGCCGTGAACGCGGTGGAGTTCGTACTCCTGTCGACCAAGGGCCGCCACGTGTTGGTGGGGATATCCTTGTACTCCAGCGTGTACTGCACCGCGTTGTCCTTGGTAAACGTGCGTCCGAGCTCCTTCCACTGAATCTGCGCGGCGGAGATGTGAAAAACGGTCCCGAAGCCCCTGATGTACGTGGGCGCGGTATCGCTGTCAGCCGGCTCCCACCAGGTGGATAGGGAGCGGTCGCTTCCGTAGTACGGGTTGCGCCCGGGCGCATAGCTGCTTGCCCAGTAGGCCTGGCTGTTGGTGGCCACATTGTAGAGTCCGGTGTCGTCCCTGCCCGAGATCTTCTTCCCCGGGGCCAGTTGCGGCGTGTTGGACAACTCGCAATCGATTGCTCCCCGTTTCGGACCGGCGGGAATCACGTTGCAGATGTCCATCCCCAGTCGCCGCTCGAAGAACTCCTCGTACGCGATGACATAGGTGTAGAAGAACACCAGGTTGCCGGACTTGTCGAGTACGAAACTGCCGTGCCCAGCGTTCGGATATACCGCACTCGGGTGGTTGTTTCCGTAGCCGATCGGGTTTTGCTGGGTGACTTTGAACCCGGATAGCGGTTTGTCCGACGTCATCACACCGGTCGCGTACGTGGTGAACTCCGTGCCACCGGATGCGACCGATAGGTAGTACGTGTCCCTCACCTTGAACAGCTGCGAACCCTCCACGTACCCATGCGTGTAGGTCGCCTTGTTGTCACCGATGTGCTGCCACTCCTGGCGCGGGTCAAAGGTCCAGAGCACGACCGGGTCGCTGATGAGCTGCCGAGGATTGTTCGGGTCGAGCTCGGCGCCCATGATCGGCGAGCCGATGTTGTACGTCAAGTACAGCCGGCCGTCCGTGTCCGGGAAGAATTGCACGTCGCCAACGCTCAGGGTCTGGCCGCTCGGGCGCAGGAAACTTCCCATGCTGGTCCACGGCCCGGTGGGCGAGTCCGCTTGATAGACCGGCGTGTTGTTGCCGGCCATGTAGAACTTGTCGCCGAGTTGCACGACGGTTGGTGCGACCAAGCCCAGGTTCATCTGATGGGGCGTCCACGTGAGGTAGTCAGTGGTGGACCAGACAGTGCGGTTGTTGTTCGGGGCGTTCTGCATGGCGCCTGATGCATAGAGATAAATGGTCCCGTCGACGTTCAGGGCGGACCAGTCCGCCCCGGTTCGTGCAGAGTTCTCGGAAATCCTGGTGAACCCGGCGGTGGATCGGCTCGCGAGAGTCCGCCCGGACGCTGCCGTCCACGTCTCCAGGTTCAAGCTGGCCGGGATTTGCGAAGTGTTTGCGACATTCTCGTCCGTAGGCGGCATCGTCCCTACGATGTTGCGCACGGCCATTCCGGGCAAATTGATCGGGTTCACGTATGTCTGAGCCATGTCGACGCCGGCCAGTGGCACCTTGGCGGACGGGGTTTGAGGTCCGGTGCCGGGTGCTGCCGGCGGCACGGGTTTCTCCGCCGAGGCCGGCACGATCGGTGTCAGTTGACCCACGCCCACTCCTATCGCGAGAGCAAGGCCAATCGCCGCTAAACCTCGACGTCGATTGCCGGCAGTCTTCTCGATAACCATTAGGTCCCACCTTCCGTCTGAGCGTATTTAGCGCTAACAACGGGCAGAAAACGTCCGATTTCACGATCAGCCGGCCTGACGTGGCTAATTGCTGGATGTGAGGCATCCTTCGACGGTGATAACGAAGGGTGGGAGAAGGGCTTTCCGCTCGACCAGTTGGGCTTCCAGCGCACACGCTATCGACTCGGCCTCGTCCGGCGCGGATCAGCGGCCGGCGGCTGTTAGCGCTAACAACGTTTCAGTGATGTTAACGGTGCTATTTGGAGCGTGTCAAGAGCATCAATGCGATGCGACTAGGCTGATCATGGTGTCGGGCTGTTGGGTGGAGCAGCTGACCATCTTCGCCAACCTGCGTCCAATCTGCTCCCAGTTGCAAGACCAGGCCAACCAACGGCTCCTTACCGCCTTGATCTGCGCACACTCCCCTGTCAGACGACATAGAGCGCCGTCGACCGCTGCGCAGAACCGCGGAGCACTCCGCGGGAGACAGGACACAACACCGCACCCGCTCTGGCCTGCGGGAACGTAGAGCCCCGGGTAGGGGTGGGTGCTGTTGAGGCCGTTCGACGCCGTTGGCCGCAGTTGAAGGCCGTTCAGGCTCCCACCCAGTGAGCCCCACTACCACCTGGCGTTCCTCGTCGTGCGGCCCGGCGCCAGGCAGTCCGGACACGGCACGTCCCTGCTCAGCTCGCCGAGGCAGGCAGGTTCTCCGGCGTGGTGCTGCTGTCGCACCGGGGCCGGACGGTGCTGTCCCGCAGCTACGGCATGGGCGATCAGGAGAAGGGGATCCGCAACCACGAGGGCACGGCATTCAGCCTCAGTTCGGCGTGCAAGCCGCTCCATGTGGCGGCCATCTTGCAGCTGGCCCAGCAGGGCAAGCTGCGGCTGTCAGACACGGTAGGCGCCCACCTGAACGGCTTCGCCACGGACATCGCCGACCAGGCGAACATCCACCACCTGCTGTCCGGCACCTCCGGCCTGGACTCCCCTGATGAGGACGTGCAACGCGTCTTCCAGAGCCGGGACGAGGTGCACGAATACTACGAGCAGCGGGCCCGGCAAGCGAAACTGGTGGGCGTCCCGGGCATTCCCACCACCACCCATGCCGAGGCGGAGGTCACCATTTCCGCGCTGATCGTGGAGGCCGTGGCCGGCAGACGTACTGGGACTACATCCAGGAGAACATCTTCAAGCGCTGCGGCATGACCGGCTCGGCGTTCTACACCCGGCCGCAGTGGCTCACCGACATCACCGACTTCCGGACCGGGGAGGCCACCTCCACCTGGACCGACAGCAACGGCACCTGGACTCGCCGCGCCTTCGCCTCCCGAGCCGACAACGTCGTCGTACACGAACTGACCCCGGCCCCAAGGCACCGGTACGCGGGCGGCACGCTCGCCGCCCGCGTACCGGACCGGTCAGTTGCCGCCGATCACCACGACGGCGTCCGTGGCCGCCTCGACGCGGTGGATGGGCGTGAAGTCCGCCCGGCTCGAGCTGTCGCTACAGGTGATGATGCCCTCGGCGGTGAGGTCGTTCGTCGCCGAGGTGGCGGTGTTCCACCGCGTGACCGGCCCGCCCGAGTCGCCGCCGAGCACCGGACCGTCGCTCGGGTGCCCGGTGACCGTGTCGACGACAACCGTCGGCGTGCCGTTGCAGTCGGTGTTGTTGGTGTCCCGGACCAGGCCGTACACCAGACCACCGTTGGCACCGGACAGGTAGACCGCCGACCCGATGGCGGGCCATCCGGTCAACTTCGCCGTCACCGGATGCGACGTGCTGGTGTCCCGCCCACCGAACCAGGAGTGCCGGCTGAAGTAAGCGCCGTTCTCCCCCGCCAGCATGGCGACGTCCGTGCCCAGGCTGTAGTAGTTCGAGCTGACCCGCAGGTTCCAGCCGCCGTGCCAGAAGTTGCGCTGGTTCGGGCCGCAGTGTCCGGCGGTGGTCACCCAGTTGCTGTTGGTCCCGCCGCGGGTCATCCGGAATCCGGTCGTGCACCACGCGTCCGCGGTACGGGCGTTTCCGGGAACGCTGTTGAACAGTGCCAGCCCACCGTAGTAGGGGGCGCTGTCGACCCGGCGGCTCGCCTCGACGGTTCCGGTCTTCGACAGGGACACCCTCGGCGTCAGGGAGGTGGCCTTGACCGCCGCCGCGACGAGGGCCTCGGCGTCGCCGGAGGCGTCGATGACGATCTGCGGTGTCAGGCGGTCCAGCCATACCTGGTGCACACTCCCGGCGCTGTCGCCGGCCCAGGCCCGGGAACTCTTCAACGCCTTCGTGGCGGTCTCCAGCCGCTGCATTGACACCGTCGTGGTCTCGAACCGGACCGGCACCTCGCCCGCCTGTCGCGAACGGGCCGCCACCTCGGACCGCAGTCGCGCGCCGTCGGCGTTCGCCACCTGCCGGACGACCAGTTGCCCGGTCTTCTCGTCGAAGTACGTGCCGCCCGAGCCCTCGGGGCTTCCGGCGGCAATGGCTTCCAGGTGGTGGAACTGCCGGTTCATCGCGTCCACGTCGACGGCCGGGGCGAAACCGGCGAGCGACGGTTGTGCGGCCGCTCGGTCCGGGGACACCTTTGCCTGGGCTGCGGACGTCGTACCCGCGACCGCTACGAGTACACAACTCACAAACACCATGCGTCTACGCACGGAACCTCCTGTTGGGGGATGGGCTCGATGCCGCTACCTTCGCGCGGGATGCCCGCAGTCCGCTTGCAATCCGCCTGCAGTCTCCGACCGCCGCATCGCGGTGGCCCCCACCTCGGCCTGCGGAACGCACGAATGCGGGTCCCTCCCGTGGAGGGCCCGCATCCTTTCCATGTCCTTCTTTGACGGCCGGTCGGGCGACCGGGACCGGCGACGGTCAGAAGATGTTCATGGCGATGCCGTTCGTCAATGAGGTCGTGCTCTGGACCCCGTCGATCTTGATCGGGTTGCCGGAGACGTGTTTCACGAAGATCCGCATGATGAAGGTCCGGGTTCCGCAGGTCGGGTCGATCGGCACGCCGGTGAGGGCGAAGTTCGCGACGTAGTGGTGGGCGTCGTCGCGAATCGTCTTGCGCGAGGTTGCGGTGCTCGTGGTCCGGCACGTGTGGGCGGTCGGGTCGAGTTGGATGAACTCGAAACGCACGTCGACCACCGCATTCGTTCCGCGCGGCTGCTCGTACGCGTCGATGGCGCTCTTGCATGACGCGGTGCCCGTGTAGCAAGTGGTCAGTTCCAGCGTCGCCAGCGCCTGAGCCGAGGTCGCGTTGGCGGCGGCGTTCCATTTGTGCACGGGGGTGCCGTCGTCGTAGAACACCCAGGCCGTGGACGTGCCGGCGCCGACGTAGGTGCAGGTGCTCGACGTGCCGGTGCTGCTGCAGGCGGGGTTCTGCCACCACCGCGCACCCACCTGGTTGGTGTCGCTCACCTCCAGCCAGGTGTCTGTCGCGACGGCGGTCAGGTAGTAGCCGTCGAGCGAGGTGGAGGCCGTGTACCCGTACATGCCGCAGGTGTAGGTGCCCGCCGATGGCGCGGTGAAGAGCAGGTCGGCGTAGATCGGCAGGTGCCCAGGCCTGGCGTAGTAGGTGGTGTCCGAGCCCTCGTGGTTCCGCGAGGACGTTGATGTGGTGCCGACGACTGCTCCGGCTGGGTTCACACACTTCAGGGTGTTGTTCATCGACACGATTTGCTGCACGCTGCTGGTCGCCTGGAGGCGTCCGCGCACGTGCCGGGATTCACCGGCCGCGAGGGTGACCGTCCTGCTCAGCAGACGCTCCTCGACCCGCGAGTGGAAACTGTTCGCGCTGGTCAGCGTCACCCGGGTCACGGGCCCGTCGTCGGCATGCGCGACTGTCGCCGCGGACATGACGACTGACAGAACAGTCAAGACCAGGCTGAGGATCTTCCGCACGTATCGGCTCCTGCCAGTTGATGGGCGAGTCCGGCCACTGTCACGTGACGCGCTTGCAAAAGCCATGCACTCGTCCGGGTCGGCTCGCAAATCGACCTCGACTAGGGAGTAGGGGCGACAGCGCAGCCGTGACGTAGTGAGCATCCCGACCCCTCTGACGCGCGCCCCGTCCCGCAGGTGCGCGGCCGAGCGGGAGAGGGAGTCGTCAAGGAGGGCCTGAAGCTCGATTGAGCCCTACTGCACTGATTCGCCGCCTGCGCATCCGCTGGGAGATCCGCGACGACATCCACGAAGCCTTCCTCACCCTCGCCCGCGCTATCACCTGCTGGTGCCGACTCCACCACTCAAAGAGTTAGGAGCTCTTAATGATGTCGGCCGTGTCCAGTCGACGTGAGGACCGTTCTACCTGAACGTCGGGTGACACCAGCAGCCCTCCCCGGCTACTCCTTCACCGAATTACGAGACGCCCCATTTAGCCTCGCCTGGATCTCGGCGAGGGCGTGCGATGCGCGGGCCTCGACGAGCCGGTACCCGGCCCGGTGAGCGAGGTCGATGGCGAGCGTGGCTCGGGCCTCGGCTTCGTCGAGGACGTCGAGGTTCAGCAGCGCCATGGCCGAGCCGCGCAACGCGTCAGCCTCACACCAGCGGAAGCTGGTCGAGCGCGCCACCTGCAGGGCTCGGTTGTGATGGTCTGCGGCTTCGGCGGGCAGGCCCAACCGCAGACAGACATCACCGAGGGCGTTGAGCGCCCACGCTTCGGTACCGCGGTCACTGATCTTCCTGGTCAGTTCGACTGCCGACCGGGCGTCGTCGAGGGTTTGCTCCGAGGGGCCGGTCTGGCAGTGCAGCAGCGCGCGGCCGGACAGCGCGGTCGCTTCGCCGTAGTGATACCCGAGTTCACGGTTGGCGGCCAGCGCCCGGGCGTAGAACTCCTCGGCCGTGTCCGGGTTGCCGAGGTCACGGTGCACGTTCCCTAGATCCACGAGCAGGACGGCGACGCTGAAGCTGGCGCGTTGCCGCTCCCCCAGTTCCAGCGCCCGGCCGAAGTGCTCCAGCGCTTTATCCAGCAGGCCCAACTGCCAATAGGCGAAGCCGAGATTCGCCAGTGTCATGGCGCTCCCGGCGCCATTCCCCAACTCGTGTTGAAGGTCCAGCGATTCCAGCCCGCAGTCGATCGACGCGTGGGGATTACCGAGGCGCTGGTGCACCGCACTGAGATTGTTCAGCACGGCGGCGCGGCCTTCGTGCCAGCCGTCGGCTGCGTTCCGCCGTAGTGCACTGTCGAGATGGTCTTGTGCCTCGGCGTAGTGGCCCATGTTGACGTAGGCGAGCGCGATGCTCTGGTGCATCGCAGCTTGCGCCCGTTCGTCGCCCTCGCCGTGCGCGGCTTCCAGCCCCAACGAGGCCATCTCCACCCATTCCGTCCGGTGACCGCGCTGGTGGAAATAGGCGCGGAGGGCGTCGGCGATGTGCCATGCCAGCGGTCGTGGACCTCGCGCCGCTGCCTGACCGACCGCGGCGGCGAGAGTCGGCCACTCGGCGTCGAGCCAGGCGAGCGCACTGTTGTTGTCCGGGAAGCTGATCCCGTTCTCCACCTTCCTCGGCAGCCGCAGAAAGTGAGAAATGAGCTGCCTGCCCGCCGCGTCAGCCGTGTGCAGGTAATGGTCCAGGACGAGTCCGCGAGCGTGTTCGAGCTCGACAGCAGTGTCTTCTACCAGCGCCCGGCCGACCGCATACCTTCGGAGCAGGTCGTGGAGCCGGAAGCGCCCGCGTGTGTATTGCTCGATCAGGTGTGCCGCGGCCAATGCCTTTATCAGTCGGTCAGTCCGAGCCGGGGGCAGCCCGGCGGCCACGCTCGCGGGCAGCGCAGTGAACGTCGGTCCCGGCAGCAGCCCGAGGCGACGGAAGAGCAGGCGATGCTCCGCCGGAAGCGCCCAGTAGGACGAGGCGAACGCTCTCGTGACAGCACTTTCCTCGGCGCCGTCCACGGTGAACCCGGCCAACCGGTCGCCATCGGAGAGTTCCTGCACCAACCCGGTGATCTCCGCCTTCGGGACAGCGACGATGTTGGCCACCGCGATCCGCAGTGCGAGCGGCAGGTGACCGCAGAGATCCGCCAGCTTCCCGGCTGCGGCTGCTTCGGTGGCGACCTGGTCGACGCCGAGCGCGGCCTCCAGCAGCCGGCGAGAGTCGGCGGCGGTGAGCACGGACAGCGACAGTGTTTGCGCGCCGGTGCGGGCGATCAGCTCTCCGAGCCGCTGCCTACTGGTGAGGATGACCGTTCCCGCCGACGGGATCAGCGCGTTCACCTGGGCGGCGTCGCGCACGTTGTCCAGCACCAGCAGGACGCGTTGGCCGGCCAGCAGTGAGCGGAACAGGGCAGCCCGGCCCGCCGCATCCGCCGGGATCAGCCGGTGATCGACACCGAGGCTGCTGAGCAACTGGAGGAGTCCGGCGGACTCGCTGAGCGGGTCGTGCTCGGCGTCGAAGCCACGGAGGTCGAGGTAGAGCTGCCCACCCGGGAACCTCTCCCGGTGGCGGTGGGCCCAGTGGAGGGCGAGCGCCGTCTTGCCGACGCCGGCGGTGCCACTGATCACCCAGATCTTCATGCCCGACGCGGACTCCAATGCGGTGTCGAGCCGGGCGAGTTCTTCTGCGCGTCCGGCGAATCCGTGGGCGGCGGGCGGTAACTGCGCCGGTCGTACCGGCTCGGGTGGTGATGTGTCCATGGGTCTCGCGGCCGGATCCAGAGCCGGGTCCGCGCGCAGGATCGCGGATTCCAACCGCATAAGTTTTGGTGCCGGATCGAGGCCGAGGTCGCCGGCCAGTCGCTTCCGCAGCGTGCGATAGACGTCGAGCGCGGCGGCGGTGCGGCCGTCGCGGTGCAGGGCCAGCATGAGTTGGCCCACGAGCCGCTGCCGCAGCGGGTGGTCGGTCACGAGCCGGGTGAGCTCGGCGAGCAGCCGCCGGCCGTCGCCCAGCCGCAGTTGGGCGTCCAGGCGGTCTTCCAGGGCGGTCCATCGGGCTTCATCGAGGTGACCGCACAGGCGTTCGGCGACTTCGGTGGACGCCACGCCTGCGAGTGCCTCGCCGTGCCAGAGGGCGAGCGCCTGGTCGAACAGCTCGACCGCGCGCTCGTCGTCCGACGAGCGGGCCGCGAGAATCAGGTCCGTGAACCGATGCGCGTCGATCACGAGCGGATCCACGTGTATGACGTAGCCTGCTCCCCGGCCGACGATGGCGGGCCCGTCGCCGACCTGCCGAAGCGCCGCACGTAGCCGGGATACGAGCGTCTGGATCGAGGCTCGTGCGGACGCCGGCACATCCTCGCCCCAGGCGAGGTCGACCAGCCGGTCCAGCGGCACCATTCGGTTGGGTTCCAGCAGCAGGACCGCGAGCACCAGGCGCTGCTTGCGCGAACCGAGATCGACCTGTTTCCCGCCCGCCCATGCCTCGACTGTGCCCAGGATCCGAAACTCCACGATCCTAACCCCCCGATTGTTCGCCGTTATGCCGCGATCGATTAGATCGACCTGGCATTGGACGCGCTGCAGGTTGCGATCCGGCGCAGGCGCTTCAACGTCCCACCAGCCGAATACGAAGCGTTACACGCGATGACCCAACCCCCGCGCCGTCGTCGCGTGTTCGATCATGCGGTTTGGACGGTGAAGGCCAGCGTCGCCGAGCAGATGACCAACATGGCCGTCGCGTTCAGGAACAGGTTGCGGCCGAAATCGCGGGCGCGGACGTGCGCCGAGACCGCCACCGCGAAGTAGCAGACCAGCGCCGCAGACACGAGCACCGCCAACGGCGGAACCCAGATCCCGACGATGAGCCCAGCCGCTGCGGCAGCCTTGAGCGGGGGGAGAAACTTCCAGAAGCGTTCGGGGAACCGGACGTCGGTCAAACATTGCCGAATGAAGGCGACCGGCTTTACACATAGCAGCGCGTCGCAGAGCTGGATCACTGCCAACAAGGCCAGCGGCCACCAGGGTTGCACCATCTCGAAGGACTCCTCAGGTAATGGGTCATGATCAACCACACTGGACGTGAATGGAGCCTCACCATGTCGGACAACGGTGACCCGCCATCGTCTACGGCCCGTTCTCGACTTCTGCTGCCGTGCCAGTCAGCCACCCTGCCTCAGCGGAAAGGCTCAGCCCTCCTCGGTGTCTTGGCCTTCTCACGTGCCCGGCTGTCGTCGGGTGGCGGCAGCGGGTGGGGGGTGCGCGCCCGCGCCGAGGACGTGCTTGGCCACCGCGTCGGCGCAGGGGGTGTGCGCGCGCCAGTGGAGGTAGCCGTCCGGGCGAATGAGCAGCGCTGTGCCGGGCTTTGCTCGGTAGGCCCGGCGAAACGTCCCGTCGCGGTCGATGACCACCCGGCCGGAGAACGACGTCGACCGCGCGGGCGTGATCAAGCAGGTGTGCACCTCGTCGGGAAGAGCATCACAGTCGAGGCGGCCGGCGGAGGCGTCGCCAACGAGGAGCAGCGTCCATTGTGGCCCGCGCAGTAGGTCGAACAGCCGCAGCGGCTGCCCGGTTGCGGTATCGACGAGGCGGGCGTCGGGGGCCCGATCGCCGGGTCGGACGCGGCCGCCGGACAGCTCGTCGTCTGCCAGGGGCCCGTCGTGGTAGCCAATGTCGATCTGGGACACACGAGCGGTGAGCCTGCGGTTGATCGAGGGTCGGCCGAGTAGCGGCAGGAGCAGTCGTTGCACGGCGAACCGGACGAGTGGGTTGCGGTTGGTGACCACGTCGAGGATGTTGGTGCTTTGCGCCAACGCACGACGGGCGACGGGAAGGCGTTCGGCCGGGTAGGTGTCGAGCAGGGTGTCGTCGTGGCCGTTGAGGCAGGCGGCCAGCTTCCATCCCAGGTTGTAGGCGTCCTGGATGCCGGTGTTCATTCCCTGCCCTCCGGTGGGCGGGTGCACGTGCGCGGCGTCGCCGGCGAGCAGGACTCGGCCGCGGCGGTAGTCCTCGACCATGCGGACATTGACCCGGAAGTTCGACAACCAGGTCGCGTCGGAAAGGCGAACCTGCGGGTGGCCGGTGCGTTCGTCCCAGAGCCGCTGGAGGGCCTCCAGGGTGGGCTCGAGGTCGTCGCCGACGGTGATGCTCGCGCCGATCTGCCACTGCCCGGTTCTGGGCAGGCCAGCCAGACCGAGGAACGACCCGTCCGTGCCGAGCCATGCGTGTGAGCGAACGGCTCCGTCGACTTCGGGGTGCCACCCGGGAACGGTGATGTCACCGAGCAGGTAGCGCTGAGTCTCGTCGGACGAGCCGGCGAACTCCAGGTCCAGTGTGCGGCGCACGATGCTGTGCGCGCCGTCGCAGCCGACGAGGTAGCGGACGGTCAGATCTTCCCGGCCGCCGTCCGGTGTGGTGACCACGGCGCGCACCGCGTCGTTACCAGCCTTGAACGACTCAAGGCGGGTGTTGAACCGAATCGCGGAACCGAGTTCGTGCAGCCGCCGCGCGAGCAGCGTGGTGGTGCGCCACTGGGGAATCATCACGATGTTCGGGTACGGCAAGTCCGCGCGCGGCTCGGCGAGACCGGCGGGTATCTGCGCAAGGCGCCGGCCATCGCGGTACAGGGTGATGTCCTGGCGCGACTGGCCGTGTCCCAGAACCGCGTCGATAACACCGAGATCGTCAAGCACCTCCAGGCTTCGAGGTTGCAGGCCCTTGCCTCGGGACTGACGAGGCAGTGCGGGCGCGGCCTCGATCAGTACCGCGCGAACTCCACGGCGGGCCAAATCGACCGCGAGGGTGAGCCCGGTCGGGCCGGCCCCGACGATCAGCACATCGACGGCGGGCATCTGTCTCCTCCTTCTAGGCGATGAACCCCGGTAGCAGTCACGATGCCCAGCGCGAGCGCAACAGCGACGGCAATCACGGCGCCCGTACGCAGGCGGGGGCGCCCGAGTGGGACCTCAGACATGGGGAATCAGGTCTGGCAGTAGGTCGAACACCGCACGTCGACTGGCAGCGTCGAGCGGTGGGCGGATGGCGTTCGCTCCGATCAGGAGAAGATGCGGCAGCAGGGCGGCGGCACGCGCCCGGGTCGGGTCAAGCACAACGCGGTTCCAGAGGGTCTCGAGGAAAGTGAGCCGTGCGCTGTCGACGCGTTCGACCACGCCACGCGCACCGTCGTTCCCGATCGCCCACGCCCGCAGCGCCCGATCCAGCTCGGCGTCGAACAGCTCGTCGAGCCGCGAGGGAAGGGCCCGCAGGGCGTCGACCGGATCGACGGTCGCGAGCTCGCCTGACAGCCCATCCAACAGGTTGACCTGTCCATGCTCGATATGAGTCAGCAACGCCGCGTGGTAGTCGGCGACCCCCGTGAAGTGGTGATGGAACGACCCCTTCGTCAGGCCGAGGCGGGCAGCCAGACGGTCGATCCGCAGACCCGCCGGCCCCTCGTCGGTCAATACCACGATGCCCTCGCCGAGCCAGAGATCACGTGTTCCCATCAATCGAGCATACCATACGGTATGGTATGCAATCTTGAGTGGACTGAGCATCACGCACCGAGGCCGCCGGGAGGGACACGGTGCCGCGCTCGTAGGGGTGATGTCGATGCTCGTGACGAGGCCGTCGTGGACGCCGATCCGGATCAATGCGAATGGGTGCCCACCAGGGGCGATCACCGCTCCCGGGTGACCCTCAACGAGGACCGGGGCGGCGGCCGCGATGCGGTCCACGAACGCCCTGGTCTCCTCCGCGACCGCCCAGGCGCCCCGGACGACAGGCGCGGTGCCGTCGGCGAGGAATCCGAGGTCGGCCGTGCGGACGACGTCCGGCGCCAGGAGCGTGACGAGCCGCGGGATGTCGCCGCCACGCGCTGCGGCGAGGAACGCGTCGATGATCTCCATCTGGTGGGCGGATCCCGGCAGGTCGACCGCGGGAGCGTCCCTGAGCCGGATCCGCGCTCGACTCGCGAGCTTCTTCGCCGCGGCCACCGTCGTGTCGAGCACGGGCCCGATCTCGTCGAACGGGACGGCGAAGAGGTCATGCAGCACGTAGGCCACCCGCTGCGGGGGAGACAGTTCGTGGAGCACGACCAGCAGCGCCCGGGAGACGTCCTCACGACGGATGAACGCCTCGTCGGCCGCGAGCTGCTCGGCGGGGATGTCGTCGGCCGTGAGCGCGACTTCGCGCCGGCGATGGCGGGCGCGAAGCTGGTCGAGGCACAGGCGTGCCGTCACCGTGGTGAGCCAGCCCTCGGGGTTGACCAGTTGCGCCGGGTCGGCTGACCGCGCGCGCAGCCAGGCGGCCTGCACCGCGTCTTCGGCATCGTTGTGCGAGCCGACGATGCGATAGGCCAACGACATCAGTCGGGCCCTCGATGCCTCGAAGTGTTCGACGAGTTCCACGTCTGGTCACCTTTCATGCGTGCCGGGCGTCAGAAGGGGCGAGAGACCACAACCTGATGAACCCGCGCACGTGGAGGCACCTGTGAGTTTACCGATTGCTCGATCGCGCTGGCGCGCGTCATGATCGCCGTACTGGAGGGAGTCCTGGTCGTCGCGACCATCCTGTGCGCCCTCGCCAACGCCATCGAGGTGACCGCCAAGGTGATCAGGGCCGACTTCGTGATGCGCAACTGCGCCGAGGTCGGGCTGTCCGCGCGGTGGATCCCCTACCTCGCACTGGTCGAGGGGGCCGGCGTCGTGGGTCTGGTGCTCGGCCTTCTCGGCGTACGTCCCTTCGGATTGGCCGCAGCCCTCGGCCTCGTCCTGTTCTTCGTCGGCGCGCTCCTGGCTCACGCCCGCACGCGGGCGTTCCACAACATCGCGTTTCCCGCGGTCTTCCTCGTCCTCGCCGTCGCCGCCGTGGGGCATTTCGCGTCGACGAGCGCCTGATCGATCGCTGATCGGCCTTTGCGGTGCAGGGGCTGAGGGTCCGTGTGACGGGGCCGCCGATCCGTGCCGCCGAAGAAGATGAGGCGGCTGCACACCCCTGCACGCGCCCGAAAGGACGGAGTTCACGCCGATCCCGCGACCCCGACCACTCGGCCGGCGATCCGTCCACGGCCGGAGCTTGTCGGGATGGCGTACCCCCAGATGCGCTTGATCCGATCGCCGACGACCTCGAACGCGTACACCGATACGGTGACGCCGTCCTGTTGGGCGATCAGGCCGGGTTGGCCGTTGACCGTACGCTCCAGGATCGTCAGGACGCGAAGTCTGCCCTCGAGATGGACCAGCGAGCGCACGATCTGCTCGGCGCCTTCGATCGGGCGGAGCACGGCGCCGACGACGCCGCCGCCGATCGCCGTCGTCGGGGTCGAGAAGGCCGATCAGGGCGTCGATGTCCTTGGCTTCCCAGGCCTGCTTGAAACGCCTGACGATGTCGGCGCGCCGGGCTGTCGAGGTCGCGGGGGCCCGCGCCGTGGGAATGCGCCGGCGGGCCGGCGGGCCACACGCCGCAGGGGTACGGCCGACGATGTCGCCGCTGGCGGCTGCCTTGCGCAGGATCTCCTTCTCCTGCCGCAGCTCAGCTATCTCGCGCCGCGGACGGGCAATCTCGGCGTTCCTGTCCACCACCGACAGCCCTTCCGCGGCGGCTGTACCCGTCCCAAACCGCTGCTCCTGCCTACGAACTCAGTGTCGTAGCGACTCGTGACTCATACCCAGCTCACGGACGACCTGAATGATCCGGCCCGACGAGCGGACCAGGTCGACCGCGTCACGCTGGAACTCCTCCGTATGCTCAGTCATGCCCACCAAGACACCGCGAAACACCGACACCCGACACGACGTGACGCGCGTCAACACAGGTCATGACGCCGCCGAACAGACGGTCCGCCGTGGCGCTCACGGAATCTGCTTCTCCCCGTTGCCGGATTGGACGAGTCGGAAGAAGACCCGGGCGGCGCTCCGCTGCGCTGCCCGTTGCAGGCGCGCGGCCACCCGATGGTCCGGGTCTGGCGTGCCGCCGGTGGCCAGGCGCGGGAAGAGGGCTTCGGCGTTGGTGCGGTTGACCGCTCGCAGTTGCCCGAGTTCGAGGCAGGTGTCGATTCCGTTGGCGAAGTACTGCCCGGCCGGGATGGGCGCGAAGGGCCAGTCGCTGCCGAAAAGCACACGCCCGGGTCGGGCGAAGGCAAGCAGGGTGGGCAGGGCGGCCGGGCTCGACGACAGTGCGGTGTCGAAGTAGAAGGTGCGGAAGTCGTCCAGGATGTCCAGCGGGCTGCGTGCGGTTTCGGCGGCGATGGCCAGGGCCATGCGGTGTGAGGCGTAGGGCAGAAAGCCTCCGGCGTGGCTGAGGACGAACCGGATTCTGGGGTATCGCCGGAGGACGCCGGTTCGGACGAGGAGGTAGGCCGCTCGGGTGGTGTCGAGCAGGAAGTCGGCGGCGAACGGTGGGATGCCGTCGACGGCTGGTCCGGGCAGGTCAGCGGGGTGGACGAAGACGACGGCGGCGCGCTCGTCCAGGGTCTGCCACAGCGCGTCCTGGTCGGGGCCACCGAGGTAGTCGCCGTTGCTGTTGGCGAGCAGAGTGACGCCGTCGGCGCGGAGTTCGTCGAGGACGCGACGGGCCTCGGTGGTGGCGGCCGTGATGTGGGGCATCGGCAGGGTGGCGAAGTACCCGAATCGGGTTGGATGCTCGGCGGCCAGCCCCGCGGCGTAGTCGTTGAGCTGCCGCGCAAGGTCGCCGGCTTCGGTCGGGCTGGTGAGGAAGCTGGTGCCGGGGGTCGAGACGGACAGCAGGGCCACGGCGGTGCCGAGCAGGTCCATCTGGTCCAATGCGGACTCGGGTGTCCAGGTGGGCAGCGCCCGACCGCCCGCTGCCGCGATGCCGGCCTCAGCGAGCAGGGCGCGGTAGAAGGGCGGCAGGATGTGCTGATGGACGTCGATCCTGGCTAACTGGCCGGTCATGCTGTGGTTCCTCTCGACGCGCTAGACACTGCTGCTGCGGAACGGCTGTGAACTCCATCCCCCACCACCGCTGACCGCAGCTACGGCTTGGCATGGTCATGGGAAGCCCCTGGGGCCATCCGGAGGGCCGCCTCGTAGACCAGCCGCGCGTGCAGCTCGAACATCGCCGCGAGATCGACGGCATCGCCGTGGATCTCGCGCTGCAGGAACAGTCCGTCGGCCCCGGCCAGGGCGTACGTCACGACGGTCCGCACGTCCGCCGGATCGAGGCCCGGCAGCAGCGTCTCGATCACCTCGATGAACCTCTGTCGGGCGACCTCGCGGACCTGGAGAAACACGGCCCGTCCTCGGGGCTCCTCGGGCCGCCGCTCCAGGGCGAGCATGAGACCCAGGCGCAGGAAGTCGGGGGCGTTGACGAGCGACGCGGCCACCGCCGCGCCGACGGCGACGAAACGCTGCAGCGGCGTACCGGTTTCCTCGCCGGGCAGGTCGAGGGCCGCCAGCCAGGTCTCGAAGCTGCGCTCGATCACTGCGGCGAGCAGGTCGTCCTTGTCCTTGAAATGCCAGTAGATCGAGCTCGCGGGCAACCCGCAGCGGGCACTCACCGCCGCGATCGAGGTCCCCTCATACCCACGTTCACTCGCGATCTGCACGGCGGCGTCGAGGATGCGTTGCCGCGACTCCACGCCGTTGGCGCGCTTCCTGCGCGTGGGCCGTGTCCCTGTCATTCCGCACACCTCCCGCCTCACCGCGACCTTGACGATGCCGCCGCCACGAATCTACCGTAGCGATCGCTCTAATTGAAGTGGGCGCTACAGGATTCGCCGGCAACCTTCACCCTGGACAGTCCCCGGCGCGGGAGGTGGTCGTGGCTCGTGGCTGTCACAAAACGGGGTGGAGCTTCGTCCAGTGCGTGTGGTGAGACCAAGGTTGAAAGGCAGGAGCCGGGCATAGGCCGGAACAACGGACGCGGCCCGGATCCGAACAACGGCGTGCACTACAACCTGCTGCGCCACCCCCGGGTCCACTCGCAACCAACCGCATCGACCGAGAGCGAGGATCGTGACCAAGCTCCGTCATTTCCGATGGCAGGACGCCTCCCCCAGCTCTAGCCGAAGCCTGGCCCTGAGCGCCGTACTCACCCTGGCAATGGTCGGGTGCGAGGGATCGCCGAATGAGGACTCCCCGTCCCCGCCTGCTTCCAACACTCCGGCAGCCACCGGCAGCGCCAGCGCCAGCACCGGCGCGGCGTTGGCCGGAACCCGCAGTACCATGACCGAGAATCTCAAGGTCGAGGTCGTCGGCCTCAACCGCGTCAAGGGCAAACACCTCATCGCCCAGATCCGCCTGTCCAACACCGGCACCGAGAAGCACCTGTCCTGGCCCGGCGAGATGGGCGACCACACGCGCCCGCTCGGCGAGATCAAATGGGCCTCCGGCATCGGTGTCCTCGACGCCCAGGCCCGGACCTGGCTCCTGCCCTACAAACCCGCCAGCTCCCCCTGCCTGTGCAGCGCGGTGGACCGCGACGTCCCCAGCCGTTTCATCGACCCTGGCCAGTCGATCAGCGTCTACGCGGTGCTGCCCGCACCGTCGGGCAACCCCGCGACAACAACCGTCGTCACCCCCGTGGGCCCGCCGATGCTCAACGTGCCCATCAGCGACGACGCTCCGGCCGGCGACTTCCCCGACCCCGACGCCGAACCCGTCACCCCCGTCACCCGCCGCCTCATCCTCCCCTCCGAATCCCTGGACAAGTCCGAGGAGACCGCCGACGACGGCAGGGACCTGCAGGTCAACCTCTCCTCCGACGTACTGTTCGCGGTGGACAAGGCCACCCTCACCCCCAAAGCCAGGTCGGTCATGGCCCGCACGGCGAAGCTCATCGACGCCTCGCCCGCCACGGTGGTGACGGTGGCGGGCCACGCCGACTCCTCCGGCAACGACGCCATCAACGACCCACTGTCGCTGCGCCGCGCCCAGGCCGTACAGCACGCCCTGTCGGCGCTGCTGTCCAGAGACGGCATCCGCTTCCAGACCGAGGGGTACGGCTCTCGCCGCCCGCTATACAGCAACGACAGCGACGAGGGTAAGCGCCGCAATCGCCGCGTCACGGTGACCTTCTCCAAACCTCAACCCGCTGCCCAGGAACCGGGGGCCACGACCACCACCGGCGCTACCGGCCTGACCGGCAGCACCCAGGCCGACGGTCAGCCCATCGCGATGGAGGTCACCGGCCTGCGCCGACTACCCGGAGGCCTCGGCCTGCTCACCTACAAGATCACCAATAAGGGCTCGTCCGAGGCCTGGTTCAGAGACCTGCACCACGCTCAGGACTGGGAGGCGTACAAATACCAGGCCGCCACCAACGTCCGCCTGACCGACCTCGCGGCCCGCCGCCAGTACCTGCCCGGCCGCCTCGAGGTTTCCACTGACGACGGCGTGGACTCCTACTGCGCATGCACAGCCGTCTCCGGCGTCCGCATCAACACCGAAAAGTTCGCACCAGGCCAGACCCGCGAGTTCTGGAACCTCTTCGCCCTACCCGACACCGCCGACATCCTCAGAGTCAAGATCGGCCCGTTCCGCGACCTCAACGTCCCCACTCAGTAACGGCATCCCGCGCTGCCTGCCCACTTCAACGCATCAGGGCAGGCACCCTGTTGACCATCAGGAGGACCTTGTGAAATCTCGACACGTCCTGTCCGGACTGGTCGCTGCGGTGCTCGCCGCCGCCGCGTCCTGACGCTCGCGACCGCGAGGTCGCCGGCAGGTGACGGATGGACGTACACCAATGATGCCAACTCGGGAAATGGCTCGCTAACGGCGTTTCCGGCGATCTTGGTTAGTGGGTCTCGGCGGCGGGGAGACGATCGGCATCAGCCACGTCATGCTGGCCGTCAGCGTGCGCCACAACGTCACCTCCACGATGACGACACCACTGCCGGGCCCTCCCCTCAGCGCACCGGGCCGGAGTGGCGCAGGCGGTACACCGTGCTGCGACTGATCGCCTCCTTGAAGCCGGTGGCGGACCGGCCGGTGAGTACCGCACCGATCGGGGAGTCATCGGCTCGGGTGAACTGGGTGATCCCGTCCCGTCGACCGAGGCTGATGTTCTGCCAGACGTAACGGATCCGAAGCGGCCTCGGCGTCCGTCCGTTCAGAACGGCCGCGATCGCGTCCGCCGCGTGCAGACCCATCGGAAGGCCGGTCTGGCAGGACATCCGGGTCTCGCCGCCGAGTGCGGGTGCCGCTGCGGCGTCACCGATCCCGTACACCTGCGGGTGCGACACCGATCGACAGGTCTCGTCAACGATCATCCGGCCACGGCCGTCGACGGCCAGACCGGCCCGATCGGCCAGCGCGGACACCCGGAAACCGGCCGTCCAGACGACGACCTCCGCGTCGAGATCCCGTCCGTCGTCGAGGCGCAGGCCTGCCGCCGAGACCGTCTCGACCCGCACACCCTGGTGGACGCCAATGCCCATCCTGTCGAACGCCCGGCCGAGGTGGCGCCGCGCGGGCGGAGACAGCCAACCACCGAGGTCGTCACTCGTCACCAGTTCGATCCGTAGCCCCGGATATGCCTCGGCAAGCTCGGTGGCGGCCTCGATGCCGGTCAGGCCACCGCCGACGACGGCAACGACATCGCCGGCCGAGGCACTGAGCAGATGCGACCGTAGCCGCTGCGCCTGAGCCGCCTCCGCGATCGTGAACGCGTGCTGCCGTACCCCCGGCACGCTGCCGACGTCCGCGCCACTGCCCAGCGCGTACACCACGGTGTCGTAACCGACCGTGTACGGCTCGGCGTCCAGTCGGACGACCCTGGAGTCGACATCGATGGCGGTGACCCGGGCCACGATGAGTTTCACGTCGGCACCGTCCAGCATGGTTCGCAGCGGCCGGTCTCGCAGAGCCTGCCCTGCGGCGAGCTGGTGCAACCGGATTCGTTCCACGAATCGGTCGGTGGCGTTGATCAGCGTCACCTCGACGTCGGTGCGGCGCAGCCGGCGGGCGGCGCGCCTGGCGGCGCCGAGGCCCGCGTACCCGGCGCCGAGTACCACCAGGCGGTGAGTCATGGTCGTCTCCTTTGATATGCGCTGGTTGACGGGTGACGGGTGACGGGGCAGATTCGTGACCGTCTTCCAGTGCAGGCGTGGTCTTCGACGACACTGCGGGATACTGGGCGGTCTACCAGCCGTGGCATCACCTAGCGCCCTGAACGGTTTCGACACGGATGTCGTGCGCCCACGACAGGGCGAGGAAGCATCGCGCAACGTCGAGCCCTTACTCGTTACCTGTCGATCCAGCCCAGCTCAACTGCCTGCTCGCGCATGACATCTTCCATCACGGGTAGCGTCAGGAACGAGACGGCATACAGAACAGCGATGAGTCCGATCGGGACGATCCAAGCGCGAGGACGGGTTGCCCAGGAGCGAGGACGGATCTCCAACGGCCCGACCCCATCCGGCCCAGCGTCGGCAGGGCGGGCCCGACGGAGCCGAGTCTCCGGAAGCCGGCGGTCGGCTGGCCTCAGCACCCACGAGGCGATCGCGCACGCACCGAACATCAGCGGCACCCCCCACGATTGAAGGCCGTCACCGACTGACAGGTGCGACGCCACGGCACCGGACCACAGGAAGAAGGCGCCCACGTACGCCCATTCCTTGAGCAGCGGGAGCCCGGGCGCGATGATCGCGACGGCCGCGCCGGCCTGCCACGCGCCGAGAATGTAGGCGAAGAAGTGCGGGTACCCCAGGTGGTGCAACTGCACTTCCACCCATTCGATCGTCAGCAGGTTCCACACCGATCCAGCAGCCAACTCGAGGGCGATTACAAACGTCGTGGCCCAGAAGGCGATGGGGCGGATCCGGCTCCAGTTCCAGCCGCTTCGTGTGACGGTAGCCGACCTCTTGTCGGTCGCTTCCTGGAACTTTCTGGTCGCTTGAGTTCGCATCTCAGTCGCCTCGTCAAGTCGGTCTGATGTGTCGGAGATTGCCGGGATCGCGCACTGGAAGTAGACCGCCGGGGCCGGAAGCAGCTGTCCACGCTGGCGGTGTAGTCGGTGCCGTCGGGACGGGCCAGGGTTCCGGTCAGTTGCGATCGTCAGAACGGAGGGAAGGGCCACGGTCTCACTGCGCTTTGGGCCGGCTGGGTGGCTGTTCGTCTCAGTGGTACGACAACAGGGCGCCTCGGAATGTGAGGCGACGCGCGAACCTCACAGTTCGGTGTGCTGTCTTGTCGAACCAAGTGAGGGCAGACGCGACCAAGGGGAGTCGGCGACACCATGACCAGACCAACCGAGCCAGGACACGCCGGACCCGATCCGAGCCTGACCGCGGTCATGAACGAACGGCGTCAGCTGATCAATCTCGCCTACCGGCTCCTCGGCTCCCTGGCCGACGCCGAAGACGCCGTCCAGGAGACCTATGCCCGCTGGTACGCCATGTCCCACCAACAGCAGGAGGCGATCCGATCCCCCGGCGCCTGGTTGACCAAGGTCGCCAGCCGGATCTGCCTCAACCTGCTCTCCTCGGCGCGGGTTAGGCGCGAGACCTACGTGGGCGAATGGATCCCCGAGCCGCTACCCGAACCCACAGAGTGGACCAGCGGACGGTCCGACGCCACCACCATCGACCCGGCTGACCGCATCACCCTCGACGAGTCGATCAACATGGCCTTCCTCGTCGTACTCGAATCGATGACCCCGGCCGAGCGCGTCGCGTTCATCCTGCACGACGTCTTCCGCTACTCCTTCGCGGAAGTCGGCGACATCGTCGGTCGTACCCCTGCGGCGTGTCGCCAGTTGGCCTCCTCGGCCCGCCGGCGCGTACGCGCAACACAGACCTCCGCGACCTCGACAGCCCAGCACGCCGACATCGTCAGGAATTTCAAACAGGCATGGGAAGCCAAGGACATCAACGCCCTCATCGGCCTTCTCGACCCCAACGCCACGGCAATCGCCGACGGCGGCGGCATTGTCGGCGCCGTGCTCCACCCGATCGAAGGCGCCGAGCAGATCGTTCGCTCCCTGATCCACCTTGAGGGCAGACTTCGAAACCTGACGATCCTGGAGCGTACGGTCAACGGCCAAAACGGCCTTATCGCCCAACAGGACGGCGTCACCGTATCGGTGTACGCCTTCGACGTCGTAGGCGACCGGATCAAGCGCATCTGGGCGGTACGCCACCCCGACAAACTCCGGCCATGGACGGTGGGACGCCTGTAGGGCTCCCCGCTCCGGCACGGCTTCGTCGACTGAGCACTGAGGAATTCCCATGTTGCGGAAAGTGATGACCTTGCCCAGTGGCAGGATTGCGAAATGGGCAATCGTGGCCATCTGGGTCGCCCTGATAGTGCCGGCCTTCCTGCTGGCCGCCAACCTGGGCGATGTTGAGAAGAACGACAGTTCGGCCTGGCTGCCCAGCAACGCGGAGGCGACAAGGGTCCTCGACCAGGCAAAGAAGTTCCAGCCCGCCGAGACCCTGCCCGCGATCGTGATCTATGACCGGCCCGAGGGCGTCACCTCTGCGGACATGGCCAAGGCCCAAGCTGACGCCGAAGCCTTCCAGGGCATCGAAAAGGTCGTGGGGCCGCCACAGGGGCCGTCGAAGTCCCAGGATGGCAAGGCCATCCTGACCGTGGTCCAGGTCGACGACGGTCGTGAGGGCTGGGACGGGGCCCACACGGTGGTCGGCGAAATGACCACGATAGGTCAACAGCGCGCCGACGGTCTCGGGTTCCACGTCACCGGGCCGGCCGGCTACGCATCCGACTCGATAACGGCCTTCAGCGGAGGAGGCGCCCTGGGGATGATCACGGCGTTGGTAGTGGTGGTCATCCTGCTGTTCACCTACCGCAGTCCACTGCTGCCACTGCTGCCGCTCCTGACCGCGGGCGGCGCCCTGGTCACGGCAGAAGCGGTGATCTACCTGCTGGCAAAGAACGCCGGACTCGTCGTCAACACGCAAACCAGCCTCATCCTGACCGTACTGGTGTTCGGCGCCGCCACCGACTACGCGCTACTGCTCATCTCCCGGTACCGGGAGGAGTTGCGGCGACACGAGGACCGGCACGAGGCGATGGCGGAAGCCCTGTACCGCTCCAGTCCCGCGATCATCGCCAGCGCCGCGACCGTCGCTGTCAGCCTGCTGGTGCTGCTGCTGGCCACTCTCAACTCCACAAAAGGCCTCGGCCCGGCCTGTGCCATCGGTATCGTCGTCGGGCTACTTGCCATGCTCACCCTGATGCCGGCCCTCCTGGTCATCTGCGGCCGTTGGATCTTCTGGCCGGTGAAGCCGTCGTACGGTTCGGTCGGAACGGCCAGGGACAGCATCTGGACGCGGATCGGCACCGCCATCTCCCGCCGCCCGCGGATCGTGTGGGTCGCCACCTCGCTCGTCCTCGGCGTCATAGCGATCGGGATGACGGGGCTCAAGGCCGATGGGATCCCGAGCAAGGGCCAGTTCACCAACGAGCCGCAGGCGGTCGTCGGCGAGGAGATCCAGTCCAGGCACTTTCCGGCCGGGTCGGGTGACCCCATCTACGTCGTGGCCAAGGCCGCCTCGGCCGAGCAGGTCGTCACCGCGCTGTCAGGCGTCCCAGGGATCGCCGACGTCGCGGCACCGATGGTCAAGGATGGTGACGTCTTCGTTCTCGGGACGCTCGAGGACGCGCCCGGCAGCAAGGCCGCGATGCGCACCGTCGAGCAGGCCAGAGCCGCGGTCCACAAGATCGAGGGTGCGGATGCGCGGGTCGGAGGCAGCACGGCGATCGCACTCGATACACAACACTCGGCCGCCCGCGACGCCAAAGTGATCATCCCCGTCGTACTGATCGTGGTCTTCCTCATCCTCGCACTGCTGCTACGGGCGATCGTCGCACCGCTGCTCCTCATGGCGACGGTGGTGCTGTCGCTCGGAGCGTCCCTCGGCGTGAGCGCGCTGGCGTTCAATCACGTGTTCGACTTCGCCGGGGCAGACGCGAACTTCCCACTCCTAGTGTTCGTGTTCCTGGTCGCCCTCGGCATCGACTACAACATCTTCCTGGTCAGCCGGGTACGGGAGGAGGCACAGCTACACGGCACCCGACAGGGTGCCCGGGCTGGGCTGTCCGCCACCGGCGGTGTGATCACCTCAGCGGGTCTGGTCCTGGCCGGTACCTTCGCGGCGCTGGGATCACTGCCCTTGGTGTTCGCGGCGCAACTGGGGTTCACTGTGGCGTTTGGCGTACTACTGGACACCATGATCGTCCGCTCGGTGCTGGTCACCGCACTAACAGTGGACGTTGATCGATGGATGTGGTGGCCCAGCAAACTGTTCACGCATCACGACGACCCCCAGCCGCCGGCGGGCACGCCCGAACCCACTCTCCTGATTGCAGGCAGCTGACAACCGTCGGAACTGGGCCGTCCGGCGAGGGCCGGACGGCCCAGTATGGCTGAAACCTGACCGCGTGGTTCCGGCTGAATTCGGACCACCTCCTGACGCACGGGAGGTGCGGCGCGTGGAGGACTGGGCGGAGATCCGGCGGCGGCTGGTGCGGATTGACTCGTTCAACCAGAGCAGCCCGAACCGATATCAGGCATGGACGCTCCTCCTCGACTGGTGCCTGGACAGGGGGGCAGCACCCGCCCCGGTCCCTGGGCAGCGCAGGTCTTCACGTATCTCCAGGAGCGGTAGGCCCGCCGCGTACCGCCGGAAGAAGCTGGCGGTCGGGGTGTCGGCTGTCGCGACGGCCTCCGGGGCGCCCGCCGCGACCACCGCGCCCCCATCCGGACCGGCTCCCGGCCCCAGGTCGATCACCCAGTCCGCGGACGCGGCGACGGGGATGTCGTGTTCGGCCACGACGACGGTGTTGCCCGAGTCCAGCAACACGTCGAGCGCGTCCACCACACGCTGGATGTCAGACGGGTGCAGGCCCGAGACGGGCTCGTCGAGAACGACGAGACCAGCCTTGCGGCTCGCAGCACCGCGTTGGATGGCGGTCGCCAGCTTCAGCCGCTGCGCCTCGCCGCCGGACAACTCTGTAGCGCTCTGCCCGAGTTGGAGATAGCCGAGCCCGACCTGGTTCAGAGTTCCCAGGGTTTCTGCGAGCTGCCGGGGCTCGGAGAACTGCTCCACGGCCTCGGCGACGGTGAGCTCCAGCACCTGATCGATGGCCAATCCCCGGTACGTAACCTCCAACGCATCCGGCTTGTAGCGCCGGCCCTCGCACCCGTCGCACACCACCCACACGTCCGGCAGGAAGTGCATGTCGACCAGTTTTCGGCCATAACCGGTGCAGGTTTCGCAGCGGCCACCGCCTGCGGTGTTGAAGCTGAACCAGGAGGCGTCGACCCCGCGCCCGCGCGCGATGTCGGTCTCGGCGAACAGCTTGCGGACGATGTCGAACGCCTTGCTGTACGTCGCCGGGTTGGATCGCGGCGTCCGTCCGAGCGGTTCCTGATCGACGACGGCGACCCAGCTGAATCCCTCGACGCCGGTCACCTCCCGCACCGCGTCGGTCGCCGTTCCGTCCAGGGCGGCCCCCACGCTCGCCCCGAGCGCGGCGAGGAGGCTGCTCTTGCCGCTGCCGCTCACGCCGGTCAGGCAGGTGAGCCGACCGGCGGGGAACCTCACCAGGCTCGCGGTCACGTTGTGCGCACGCAGGCCGCGCAGCTCTACCCAGTCGGTGTCGTCCCCGGCCGGGCGGCGGGTCCGGTGCAGCCGCGGCCCTTCGCCGGCCAGATAGCGCCCGGTCAGCGACGTGGGATGAGCGGCCACGTCGGCGGGAGGCCCGGACACGAGGATCTCACCGCCGAATCGGCCGGCGCCGGGCCCCATGTCGATCACCCAATCGGCTCGGGCGATCAGCTCCGGGTCGTGCTCGACGAGGAGTACGGTGTTGCCGGCCTCGCGCAGCTCCAGGGCGATGTCGAGCAGATGTGCCTTGTCCGCCGGATGCAGCCCGGTGCCGGGCTCGTCCAGGACGAAGATGATGCCGCTCAGCTCGGTGCTGAGCTGCGCGGCGAGTCGGGTGCGCTGCAACTCACCCCCGGACAGTGTCGCTGCGCTCCGGGACAGTTGGAGATGGGCCAGGCCGAGCCGATCAAGGATTCCGAGCCGGCGGCCAAGGTCCTGCAGCAGCGGTTCGCCCACCTCACGCTGCCGGGCGTCCAGCTCATCCGCGACGCGTTTAGCCCAGTCGCGTACCTCCCGCACCTCCACCTCGAGCAGGTCGGGGTAGGTCAATCCACCGAGCTGCACGGACCGGGCCACCTCGTCGTATCCGCTGCCGCTACAGGTGCCGCAGGGCTGCTTGCGCATGTACGGCAGGTAGCGCTGCTTGGCGCTGGACGTCTGGGCGTTCACGAACACCCGCTCCACCTCGGCGAGCGCGCCCCGCAGCGGCTGGCTCGAGGTGTAGGTCACCAGGGCCCGCTCATTCCTGTTCGTCATGTCGACGGTCGCCTCGATCTTCTCGTCACCTGTGCCATGGAGCACACAACGGCGGAACTCCTCGGGCAGCGACTGCCACGACCGGCCGAGGTCCACGCCCCGCTTCTCGGCAAGCGCCGGCACGAACACGTGTTCCCCCGAGCGCCACTTCGCGTACCAGGGCGAGGCCCCCTCGAACAGCGGAAGCTCTGGGTGGGTGATGACCAGGTCCTCATGCGCCTGCCAGCTTCCGCCCACCCCGTGGCAGTCCGCACAGCTCCCCTCCGGCGTATTGCGGTCGAAGTGAGCGGTCGTCAGATGCTCGTTTCCACTTCCCGCCGCCAGCTCTGCGCCGATGCCTGGAAGGCGCGAGTAGAGCAGCCCCAAGTGCCCGTCGATGCCGGTGATCGTTGCGACGGTGGAACGGGGGTTACGGTTCAGGCGGCGCTGGTCGACCGCGAGGGTCGCGCCCAGGCCCAGAATGCGGTCGACCTTCGGCCGATTGCGCTGCGTTATGTACTGCCGTACGAAGGGCGAAAGCCCTTCCAGATACCGTAGCTGGGCTTCGTTGTGCAGGGTGTCGATGGCCAGCGAGGTCTTGCCGCTGCCGCTCACTCCGGTGAAGGCGACGAGCTGTCCTTTGGGAATGCTGACGGACACGTCCCGCAGATTGTTGGTACGAGCCCCCACCACGTCGATGGTGTCGCGTCCCATCCTTGCGACGCCCGATCCGATTTCAGTCAACCTTCGTCCACCCTCTCGCCCATGAGGCAGGGCATGGGCGTGCAGCCCCTGCCCCTGCCCCTGCCGAACAAACCGAACACGGGCTTCACCGCAGGTCGCCGTCCAGGGGCCCTGCGTGGATGCCTCACCGATCTCTCATGACATGGCTGGTCCCGATCCGGCCACTGCTGCGGGCTCAGGGCCGGGACAGCGCAGTGAACTTTGCGACGTCGGGCGCGTAGGCGGCCATCCAGTGCGGTTGCAGCCGGTAGTAGACGACGTCGTTGTCCCAGTCGAAGAGGTCCTCGCCGTAGAAGTCCTTGAGGTACGCGAGCAGGTCCGGCCAGTCCTCGGCCGGCTCGCCGTCGTGGGGGTTGAGGATCTCGGCCCTTCCGTGCGTGAACACGCCCAGGTCCTCACCGCGCATGTGCGCGGCGCTCACCGCGGGCCGCGCCGAGAGATGGCGCGCCTTGGCCGAGCCGCGCGCCGTGCCGAAGAGCCACTTGCCGTGCAGGAGATGCCCATCGACACCGCTGATCCGCGGCTCGCCCTTCGCCGTCACGGTGGACAGGGCGAGGGTGCACATGCCACTGAGGACGTGGGTGAGCTGCTGCGCGGTCAAGGTGCGTTCGGTGCTGATGATCGAGCGGAGGTGCGAGGTGGAACGGGACAGGGAGGCATCAAGGAGAGCCTGAAGCTCTGTGAGATCTTCCGAAGTTTCGCGCACGAAAGTCCTTATCTGTTCGTATCTATCCGAGTTCCCGGCTTACGCCGCACCATCGGCGTCGACCAGCAACCCATGCTCGACCCAAAACCTGACACCTTGTGTCTTGATTTCTTCATCGGTTTCGCGCACACCACTTGAACGGAACAGCCGGACTGACGACGCTCGCAGGAAGTCCTGCCGGTCGACCTACCCACGTACGGCAGACCCGAGGGCCCCCGACGACGGCTCGCCGGGCGCGAGGGGGATGCGTCCGCCGCGGGGGTCGATGTGGGTGTCGCGGGCCGCCTCGACGTCAACGACCTGGCAATGGGCCACACCGGCGCCATGCGCTGGAACGTCCGCGACAAATGGGTGGTCTCCAAGGACATCACCCATGAGCCACTCATCGACGACGCGACCTTCGAGCAGGCCCAAGCGATGCTGCAACGACACGGGCGGGGAACCGGATGACCGAAGCCCAGCCCTTAGATCATTCGCCCGCAGCGAGCACAGCAGCTCAGACGATCATCACCGAGTGCGACGCCAAGTTGTAGCGCTACCGCGCCGCCCTCGACGCCGGAGCCGACCTGACGATGGTCACCGGCTGGATCGCACAGACCCAGGCCGAACGCGCTCGTGCGGAGACAGACCTCCGCGCGAACACGGGCACCGCCCCGCGCAGGATGAGCCGAGCAGAAATCACGACCCTGGTGAATGCGCTCGGCGATCTCGCCGCCGTGCTCCGCGATGCGGATCCCGCCGACAAGGCCGAGGTCTGCCGGCAACTCGGTCTCCGGCTGAACTACCAACCTGAAACGCAAACGGTGCGCGCTGCAATCGATCTCAGCGCGCACCGTGGGGTAATGGTTCGTGTCCGAGGGGCGACACGACCCATTGCCCCACCGCCGATGACGCTCAGCGCCACTCTGAAGCTCACGCAAGCCTAGCTTCGGTGGTGACTCTTCGGCGGAGCCGACCACAGTCGAGTACCGCCTCACACTGGGTGCAGCAGCTGCGTCGGCAGGCGTACCGTCGGACATCTTCCGGCCTGGGTAGACACGGTTGAGATGGTGGACTGGGCGGCGGCGCGAAGGGGTCACCTGATGGCCAGTGGAGACGAGGCGTCGGATTTGGGTCGAGACAGCGGTGGGTTCCTGCGCTGGGTGGAGTTGACCGATGACGGCCGGGACCGGTCCGCCTATCCGTTCACTCTGCCGGTCGTCGCCGGCCTACGGGCGGCCGGCCGGTTGACGCTGGATCCCGCCGTGACGTTCCTGGCCGGGGACAACGGCACCGGCAAGTCGACCCTGATCGAGGCGATCGCGGTAGCGGCCGGTTTCAACCCCGAGGGCGGATCCACCAACTTCCGATTCAGCACCCGAGCCACCGAATCGTCTCTTGGTGAACACCTACGACTGGTCCGCGGCACCAGAAAGCCACGCAGCGGCTTCTTCCTGCGCGCCGAGTCGTTCTACAACGTGGCCACCGAGATCGACCGCCTCGGTGTCGCCGACGGCTATGGCGGCGCCAGCCTGCACGAACGATCCCACGGCGAGTCGTTCCTCGACCTGGCCACCCACCGGTTCAAGCCCCACGGCCTGTACCTGCTCGACGAGCCGGAAGCCGCCCTGTCCGTGCACGGCTGCCTAGCGCTGCTCACCCGCATCCACGACCTCACCCAGGCCGGCGCGCAGTTCATCATCGCCACCCACTCCCCCATCCTGCTGGCCGCCCCACACGCCCGGATCCTGCAAATCGAACCCGACGGCACTATTCGTCACGTCGACTACGACGAGGCTCAGCCGGTACTGCTGACCCGCTCATTTCTGGTCAACCCGCAGCGCTACCTGCGTCACCTCTTTCAGGACGGCGTCTGATAGGCGCCATGCGGTCGAGTAGGCAAGATTGACTTCCAAGCGCGCCGCCCGGCGCTCCTCTTGCTGCATCGATAACGCCAGAGCGCGTCGCGAGGTGCTGCGGTTGGACAACGCGAGGCTACATGTCGACGTCGTTGGTCACGCAGGCCTGGAACTCCGTACCCGGCCTCAAGGGCCTGATGACCTGGTCGGCGAACTGGGACGGGTCGAAGGGGTGGACCTTCGGCGACAGTGGAGCGCCTGCAGGGCCGCTGACGTTGCCCTTATCGAACACCGCGCCGTCCGCATGCCACCCATGAGATCGTTGCACCGAAAGGGCCCTTCCAGGCCGCGCAGATCAGGTCGTCGATAAACTAGATCATCGCAGCCCAGAAGGGCACATTCGTCATCTACACGTCAGCTTGGATACCACTGCCACCGATCCGAGCCACGGATCCAGGCTGTCATCCGGCACCGGTCCATTTTCGAGCTAGTGAGACCACGGTGGACGATCAGACTTCTGAAAATACCGAGGCAGGCCTCAGCTATTCGGATACGCAGGAACCATATGGCAATCATAATGCCAGTCGCTGCGATCGCAGGACAACGACTGTCCGACGGTGATGGAGGACGCGGTGTTGTCCGGGAGGGGGGTAAAGTCGAATATAGGACTTCCATCGAAGTTCGCCTTCGTTTGCGGCATGATCGATGCTTCCCCCGGCTTCTTGTTTAATGTGTACCCGTTGTAGTGCCCATCCTGATAGAGGAACACCCAGTGGTTGGTGTTGTTAGTGATCGAGGACGCCGCATCGTTGAGGGTCTTGCCGTTGTAGAAGGTGTAGCCTCGAAAATCGGCGATCTCTGCCTTGAACTTGGTGGCTCCACGGGGCTGGAGTGCCGGCAGAATGGCGACAGACCCGGTTTGGTTCAACCCCGAGTAAATACAGATCTGCTCGTCCGGGCACGGGTACGGCGCTGCCTGAGCGGCCCCAGGGAGCAGCGCCGCAGTGCCGGTCGCAGCCGCAGCGACGGCGAGCGCCCTGAAGACGAGGTGTTTGTACATTGGTGCCTCAATCCGTAGAGTCTCTCGAATCCGGTGCGGTGAGATGATTGGTAACCCGCAGGCATGGTTGTGTGAACCATGATGCCCCTGCCTGGCCATCACCACCGCGTCCAACAGGCTATCGTTGCGCACTTGATGAGAGCTTCCAAAACAGTGGACAGCGACTGAATTTGAGCTACCCCGCGTTTTCAGAGGGCGTTCGATTTGCCCTCGATCTACTAGACGAGTAATTCCGATGCCAGGGATCGATGTCTGGGCATGAAAAGAGGGCATCCAAGATCGTGTTGTGGCGCAAGACCTGGATACTCTCCTGCCCGCCCTGTAAGTGAAGATCGACAACAGCATCGGCACGCCTCGGTGGGGGGCCCAGCAACCGCTGCTAACCGACTCCGAACTGGTCTGCCTGGCAGTAGCGCAGGTTCTGCTCGGCTCCCGCCCGGAGGCGCACTGGGTCCGCCACGCCCGTATTCATCTGCCCGGCATGTTCCCGTACCTGCCCCAGCGACCCGCCCGACGGCGCAACGCTCGGATCTGGCCGGCTGGGCCGGATACGGCTACTGCGCCTCCCACTGGCGATTCTTCTGGGGCCCGCGGCTGCACTTGGTGTGCACCCCGACTGGAATGCCGATCCTGTGGGCGCTGGAGCGAACCCGAAGATCGGCGAGCGGGAGGTCCTCGCCGCGATGCTTGAGGTCGAGGCCCGTGTGGTGGCCGAACACCAGGGCATCCCGCTGATATCGGATAAGGGCTTCGCGTCCAAGGTGTTCGAGCGGGACCTGGCCGAGCAGGGCATCGAACTGCTGCGGCCTCCCCCAAGCGGAAGAAGACCCGTTACGGCGAGGCGATGCTCAAGAGGGTCCGCAAGTTGATCGAGCCGTTCAACGACACCTCAAGGGCCAACTCGACCCGGAGAAACATGGCAGGACGCCGACTGGTGAAGGACCGGACCGCGCCTCCTCCCGGCCGCGACTCAGGCCCCGGTGCTGGCCACCGCGTTCCTCCGCGCCACCCACCTTATCGACCGACGGGCTGCACTCTTCGCACCGGCGATCGCCGCTCGCGTACCGGCCTGAGAACGCCCCGGGGTGGCCGTCACGCCGTTCACCTCGGGTTAAGCCTTCATCAGTCTCGGGGTATATCGACGACGGGGGAGCAAACGAACGGGCCGGAGGTGACCCGTTGCCTCCAAGAAGGCGTTGGTCATTTTCGATTTCCGCCGGGCGTAGCTCCAAAAACCAGGGCACCTCGGCACCGATCTCGACGTAGGCCCGGCGACCAGTCTCTGGTCAGTTGGAATCAAGCGGTTGTGCACTGGCCCTACGTAGTCTTTTCGGAGTGTGCGAAGTTGCCGACCGAATTTCGCCGCAGAACGCGCCCGAACGTCAGGCCCGCCGCTCATTTCGCCGGCACCCCGTCCGGTCGCGCTGGTCAGGAGCGGGAAGATTCGCCGGGAAACCGCGCCGGTACCGTTTTCAAATCACCTTCTACGGAGTAGTCGAGCTGCGTCATGCCCCCGATCAGAAAGACCAGAACTGCACCGCGTCGAGCCGAGCAGCCGTGGTCCCCCAGCCTCGTCGAGACCCTGGGTATCGACAATTTTGACGCCAGCGAGTACGGGAAGCTCCTCGCGTCCTTTACCGTCGACCCCGAGGGCACGATCGCGGTGGCGGAGCTCTCCGACCGGCTGCGCGCATCGGGAATCCTGGAGACGGATCCGCGTGCGGCCGAGGTTTGGGCCGCGCTGCGCTCCACCCCAGGCGTCGAGGCGCAGGCACGGATCGATCTGGCCCGCTTTACCGCGTTGTGCAGGACCGGTGGCGGTGTCATCGAGAAGTCGCTGCGAGGAGACTTCATCATCCCAGACTTCGCCGCACTGCAGTTGGAGATCCTCGCGATCTACGAAGGCCTCAGGGGCGTCGACGAGGGCCAGGTTGCCGACTACATCCCGCAGCTTGGCCGGGTCGATCCTGAGAAGTTCGGCATCGCGCTGTGCACCGTCGACGGGCAGCGTTTCGCGGCGGGGGACGCCCAGAGCGTCTTCTGTGTCCAGTCGGTTTGCAAGCCGATCAACTACTGTCTCGCGTTGGAACAGCACGGCGCCGAGCAGGTCCACCGGCATGTGGGGCGGGAGCCCAGTGGTCGCGGGTTCAACGAGCTGACGCTGAACAGCGAGGGACTCCCGCACAACCCGATGATCAATTCCGGGGCGATCATGTGCTGCTCGCTGCTGCGTCCCAGCTGGGAGATGGCCGACCGGTTCGACCACGTCGCCGAGACGTGGCGGAAGCTGGCCGGTGGCGAGGCGGTCGGTTTCAACAATGCCGTCTACTTGTCGGAACGCCGCACGGCGGACCGAAACTTCGCCCTCGGCTACTTCATGCGTGAGCACAATGCCTTTCCAGACGGGACTGACCTCACCGAGACGCTGGAGTTCTACTTCCAGTGCTGCTCCATCGAGGTCGACGCACGGTCGCTGTCGGTCGTGGCAGCCTCGCTGGCCAACGGCGGCGTCAATCCCCTCACCCGGGAGCGGATCTTCTCCGCCGACACCGTCCGCAAGTGCCTGTCGCTGATGTCGTCGTGCGGGATGTACGACTACTCCGGGGAGTTCGCCTTCACGATCGGCCTGCCGGCGAAGAGCGGCGTCTCCGGCGGACTCATGATCGTGGTCCCCGGCGTGATGGGCATCTGCGTCTGGTCGCCGCGCCTCGACGCGCTGGGCAACTCCGTCCGCGGGGTCGCCTTCTGCAAGGACCTCGTCAACCGGTTCAACTTCCACGTCTACGACTCGCTGGCCACTGGTGAGGACTCCGGCAAGCGCGACCCGCGGCGCGGGCGCAACGAGGAGGAGGTGGCGTCGACCACGCGGTTGCTGTGGGCCGCCAGCCACGGTGACCTGGAGTACGTCCGGCTCGCACTGGCGGCGGGAAAGGATCCCAACTCCGCCGACTACGACCGACGAACCGCGCTGCACCTGGCCGCCTCCGAGGGGAACCTCGACGTGGTCCGGTACCTCCTGGACCGCGGGGCCGATCCAACCCTGCGGGACCGCTGGGGAGGCACCCCGCTCTCCGACGCCGAGCGAGGAGCCCACGACCAGGTCGTCACGGTGCTCACGTCGGCGCTGGGCGTTGCGCGTCCGGCAGCGGACACCCATCTCGTGCGAACGGACGCGCCGCTCGCAGCGGTGTGAACCGTCCGTTCGTCCGATCACGATTTCGAGGGCCATCCGGCCCGAGCACAGGAGAAAGAGACACATGACGTACAAGGCTGAATACATCTGGATCGACGGCTCCGAGCCGACCGCGAAGCTGCGGTCGAAGACGAAGATCATCGCCGACGGCGCCGAGCCGGGCACGTGGGGCTTCGACGGCTCCAGCACCAACCAGGCCGAGGGCCGCAGCTCCGACCGGGTCCTCGAGCCGGTCGCCACCTACCCCGACCCGATCCGTGGAGGCACGCACCTGCTGGTGCTGTGCGAGGTGTTCAACATCGACGGCACCCCGCACGAGTCGAACACACGGGCCCAGCTGCGACCGGTGGCCGACCGGTTCGCGGCCCAGCAGCCGCTGTTCGGCATCGAGCAGGAGTACACGTTCTTCAAGGGCTCCCGCCCGCTGGGCTTCCCCGACGGCGGCTACCCGGCCCCGCAAGGTGGCTACTACTGCGGCGTCGGCGCGGACGAGATCTACGGCCGCGCCGTGGTCGAGAAGCACCTGGACAACTGCCTGGCCGCCGGCCTGACCATCTCCGGCATCAACGCCGAGGTCATGCCCGGCCAGTGGGAGTTCCAGGTCGGCCCGCTGTCGCCGCTGGAGGTCTCCGACCAGCTCTGGATCGCCCGCTGGCTCCTGCACCGCACGGCCGAGGACTTCGGCATCTCCGCCACCCTGGAGCCCAAGCCCGCCCGGGGTGACTGGAACGGCGCCGGCGCCCACACCAACTTCTCCACCAGCGCCATGCGAGAGAACTACGCGGCGATCATCGAGGCCTGCGAGGCCCTCGGCCGGGGCGACAAGCCCCTGGAGCACATCCGCAACTACGGCGCCGGCGTCGAGGCCCGCCTGACCGGTGCCCACGAGACGGCACCCTGGAGCGAGTACAGCTACGGCGTCTCCGACCGTGGCGCCTCCGTCCGCATCCCCTGGCAGGTGGAAATCGACAAGATGGGCTACATCGAGGACCGTCGACCCAACGCCAACGTCGACCCCTACACCGTCACCCGTCTCATCGTCGACACCTGCTGCACCGCCCTGGGTGCCGCCGACCTCGTCTGAGGCGCACCTCCACCGTCACCTACGAAATCAAAACGACGCCGCTGTGGTGCGGCAGTAATAAGACATGGAGTACACCTCGATGCCAGAAGCCTTCGACGCGGGGGACACCGCATTTGTACTGATCAGCGCTGCGCTGGTCATGCTGATGACCCCGGGACTGGCGTTCTTCTACGGCGGCATGGTCCGCGTGAAGAGCGTGCTCAACATGTTGCTAATGAGCTTCATCAGCCTGGGCATCGTCAGCGTGCTCTGGGTGGCCTACGGATACTCGCTCGCCTTTGGCGAGGACGTCGGTGGGCGTGGGCTCATCGGTGACCTGTCCAACATCGGTATGAGCGGGATCTCGGACACCACCCTGACCGGCACCATTCCGGTGCTTGCCTTCGCTGTCTTCCAGATGATGTTCGCCGTCATCACGCCCGCGCTGATCAGCGGAGCGATCGCCGACCGCGCCAAGTTCGGCGCGTGGATGCTGTTCGTCGCCCTCTGGGTGACCGTGGTCTATTTCCCGGTGGCCCACTGGGTATGGCAGTCCGACGGCTGGATCTTCAAGCTCGGCGTCAAGGACTTCGCTGGCGGCACGGCAGTCCACATCAACGCGGGCATGGCCGCCCTCGGTGCGCTACTGGTCCTCGGCAACCGGGTCGGCTTCAAGCGGGAGTCGATGCGGGGACACAGCCTGCCCCTCGTGATGCTCGGCTCGGGCCTGCTCTGGTTCGGATGGTTCGGGTTCAACGCCGGATCGGCCCTCGCCGCGAACGGCACCGCCAGCGTCGCCTTCCTCAACACGCAGGTGGCTGCCGGTGCCGGCATGATCGGCTGGCTCGTCTGGGAGCGGGTCCGCAAGGGCGGCTTCACCTCGCTGGGCGCTGCCTCGGGAGCGGTCGCCGGCCTAGTGGCCATCACCCCGGCCTGCGCGGTCGTGAACACGTGGGGCGCGATAGCCATTGGCATCATCGCTGGTGTCGTGTGTGCCTGGGCCGTCAGCCTCAAGGACCGGTTCGGCTACGACGACTCGCTAGATGTCGTGGGAGTCCACGCCGTCGGTGGCTTCGTCGGCACGCTCCTCATCGGAGTGTTCGACCTGACGGACGGTCTGGTCGCCGGTGCTGGCGGTGGACAGTTGCTGAAGCAGGCCATCGGTGCCTTCGCCGTCGCCGCGTACTCGTTGGCGCTGTCGTGGCTGCTGGTGAAGGTCATCGATGTGACGATCGGCTTCCGGGTGCGTCGTTCCGACGAGGTCACCGGTGTCGACCAGATTCTGCACACCGAGAGCGCCTACAACTTCGGCACGGTGACGGCATACGAGGCGACCTTCGGCACGACCGACGAGCAGGCGCATCGCCCGGCTGTTCACCAATGGGCGGGCGGTACGTACAACGGTCCGTCCACGCACTGACCGACGGGATCGAGCGTCAGTCACCACGGAGATCCTCGGGAAGCCTGTCCGAGGATCTCCGTGGGCCGGACCGAGAGGGTGTGCCGACCCGAGGACGAAGCACTGCTGGCCACTCAGTCGGTGTCGCGCTGTTGGTGGTGCTGGACACGCTGACTCCCGCCTAACGGGCTCGTGTTCGTCCTGTACGACGTCTTCGACGTGTCATTCGGCGAGATCAGCGCCCCATGATCGACCGCTCCCCCACAGCGGCCCGGCAGTTGACCAGCCGTGTCCGGCGCCGGGTGCAGGGCGCGGCCGCCGCGTTCACCATCAGCGACGAAAGATCACCGGCATCGCAATCGACCTGGACCGGCTCCACGATCTCGACATCGTCTCTTTCAGCACCGGCAATTGGGAGCGGCGAGGATCTTCGGGCACGAGTCCCAACCAGCAGGGGGCGACCGCGAAAATGGCGACCGCTCCCGCCGCGGCGGGTAGATGTCAGCTCACCCCGACGGCTGGGTCGTGACCGGCCTGCCAAGCCCTCGCGCCGCCGCTGCCCGCTGCCGTAACGCTTTGAAGGAGCACCTGCCGGTGGGCCGCCTGCAGATCGGCACCGGGGTCGATACCCAACTCGCCAACGAGGCGATCACGGATCGTCTGAAACACCGCCAGCGCCTCGGCCTGTTGCCCGGCAGCAGCGAGGCTCTGGATCAGCAGAGCGTGTACCTGCTCGTTAAGGGCGCCGCACGCCACCGCACGCCATAGGAACGTGAGCATGCTGTTCGGTCGGTTCAGCCGAAGTGCGAGCCTGGCGGCTTCCGCCACGACCGTAAACAGGTCGTTTTCCAGTGCAGCCAAGGCGCTGGCGGCGGTTGCGTTGTCGCCAACCCGGTCACCGGGCGACCCATGCCAATGACGGAGCGCATCGAGGAACAGGTCATGGGCCTCGACGAGGCGTCCTGCCGCGAGCGCAGTCCGCGCCATGGCGGCGGTTCTGCGGAAGGCGCTGAGGTCCAGGCTGTCAGGGCCGGAGATCAGGCGGTATCCGTCGCCGTGGCGCAGCAGACAAGTGCCCGCGGACCGTGCGGGCAGGTCCGGTTCGAAGATCCGTCGCAACGCCGCGACATATTTGTGGATCGCATTCACAGCGCTGGCGGGCGGCTCGCCACCCCACAGCAGCTGCACCAACTCGGATGTGCTGACCGGCCTACCCTCCTGGATCAGCAGCATCAACAGCAAATAGCGCTGTTGGCGCGGGCCGGCGTCGATCTCTCGTCCATCGCGCCACAGTCGCAACGGACCCAGGACCCTAAATTGCAGATCATTCACAAGTTTTGGTCACTTCCCATTGCCGTCCGTCGGAGGTGCGATCACGGTGGTCGCCCTCCCTCCTGTCCTCGTCGACAACGTTAGGAAGGCGTTCGACCGCACGCCCAATAGCAGATTGTTGTCGCGGCGGAGCGGACAGCCGAGGTGTCCCTTTCAGGCCAGTTCGTGGCCCGACGCCCAGCGGATTCTGGCGGCGCAGAAACCTACCCCGCACGATGCGCTCGCACGGGCCACGCTGAGGACTAGTCGTACGGCGCAATGCCCGGACACCTGCACGGCCTGACGTGCGCCCAACCTCCGTGCAGGCCGAAAACCAGGCTCGGTTCACCGTGTTTGCGGATGGTGCTTACGGGAAGAGGCTCCCTACAGGTCACACTGGTGTGTGCTATCGGAAGCGCCCTGGGTGCTTTCAACCCCTCCTCGGCGTTATGGTCGTCGCCGCGTTCATACCATTTACTGACTTCCCATCAATGGCAAGAAAGCCATGCGCCCGCATGCAAGCAGCTGAGACTTCCGAGTGATCGGCGCAAGGAGGGGTGGATGGACGTTCGACAGTTGGAGTTTTTCCTCGCAGTTGCTGAAGAGGGGAACTTCACCCGCGCCGCGAAACGCTCCTACGTCTCGCAGCCCGGGCTCTCCTCGTCAATTCGAACCCTCGAACGCGAGCTACGCGTTCGCCTGTTCGATCGCGTACCGGCCGGCGCCTCACTCACGCCGGCCGGCACCGTGTTCTTAACACGGGCGCGCCGGATGCTGGCGGACGCCCACGCCGCGCAGGCCGAGTTGGCCCAGGTTCCGGGCACCGGTACCTCCCGCGCCGTCCGGATTGGTGCGGAGCAGTGCCTAGGAAACCTTGTCGACCTCGCCGATCTCTTGAGCATCTTCGCGGAGCGAAACCCAGGCACGGAGTTAGCCTTCGAACAGGCGCCGACAAACCGCCTGCTTGAGGGGATTCATACCAACGCGATCGACGTCGCGTTGGTTGCCCAGAGCCCGCCCGACGACAACGCTGACACACTTCGTGCGGGCGGCGGTGTCGTTCTGCGCTGCGAACCTTTCGTCTTCCTAACCTCGAACAACCACCCACTAGGGCGCGAGAGCGAGGTGAGTTGGGAGGTGTTGGCGTCCGAACGGTTCGTGGACCTGGCGTCGTCGTGGGCTGCCCGAGAGGTACTCGACGAGGCCTTCACTACCCGGCACGGCTGCAACCGCATCAGCGCGGTGTCGGTCGGGGACGTGTACATGCTGCTCGATCTGGTGGGGCGGGGTTTCGGAATAGCTGCCGTACCGGAGTCAGTCGCCGAGAAATCCGAAGCCGCAGGACTTCGCCGGCTCCAGGTCGCAGGGCCGCCATTTGAGTGGGAGGTACTGCTCAGAGTGGCGGGACGGGCCAGTGCCGCGGCGCGCGCGTTCGCTGCCATGCTTCTTCCTCAGACGGCGATCAGCAACTCCCGAGATGCACTCACGGGGCGGGCATGAGCGGGCGGTGCCAGCCGCGACATGCCCCCGGAATTGGGCTCGGACGCCGTCGGCATATTCGAAGGCCGGACCTTCATGTTGTCCAACCCGGCTGGTGACGTACCGGCCGACTCCATCGCCGGCCTGGTGCACGACGACACCCACTACATCAGCCGTTGGGAGATGACCCTCGACGGGCTCGCTTCGCTGGTGCCATCGACACCCCACCGCGGAAGCCGGCCGCCGACATCACCACTCGCGGTCGCCCGCCCAGCCGGCGTTCGCGCTGCTGTGGCCGGCGGTCGATACCCCGGGGCTGGTGAACAGCCAACCGAATCGCACCGCGACGATGACCGCGCAGACCACGACCGCCACGAGCATGCCGTGGGCCAGCCCGGAACTGTCCAGGCCGCGGACGGCCTTTCTGCGCCTCCAGGCCTACGAGGGCGAAGCGCCGCGTTGGCCAGCATGGTCAGGACGTCCATGACGGTCTGAACGTACCGGCGAGTTTACCGGGGAATAGGCGCGGCGAGGCGCGGCCCACCCATAGACCACGGCCGCGAGGACGCCGGACACCTCGGCCGCCTCGGCGATCAGGTACGCGGTCAGTGGCGTCATCAGCGCGAGGAGGTTTGTGCTGAAACGGGTCGGCCAGCCTGCGACAGATCTGCAGGACGAGGAACGTGGCCGGCGCGCCGGACGCGATTCCGCCGAGGTACGAGAGTGCGAACAGACCAGCGACGCGACTCGGGGTCCAGTGTTACTCGCCGAGAGTGATCCCGACCGCGAGCGCGTAGATCACCAGCGCCGTACCGTCGTTGACCAGGCTCTCCGCGCGCAACGTCGTCGCGATGTGGCGAGGCAGCATCCGGGCCCAGGACGCCGACCGCTGTCGCGTCGGTCGGGGCGACCGCGACGCCCAGCGCGCCGCGCGGCCAGTGGAGTGGCCGTCAACGGAGGGCCCTTTCGTTCGCGCATAAGCGCTATGCGCGTCCGGCATCGAGGGTGAGGTTGACGCCGTTGGCAGCCGGGTTCTCCAGCAGGAACAGGCACCCTTCGACGATCTGCCGCATGGTCGGCAGCTCCCCGGTCAGGGAGATCTTGCGCAAGGGTTCAAGGAGGGCACGCTTGTCCACCCATGCGGGGGTGTCGACGACCGCACCCGGGTGGACCGAGTTGACCCGCACCGGGGCGAGTTCCACGCTCAGGGTACGCACCAGGCCGACCATGCCGGCGTTGACGGTGGACAGCACGGTGGAGCCCGGATACGGGCGGTCCTTCGCCATGCCACCGAACAGCAACACAGCGGCGTCTGATGCGAGTCGGTCGTGCAGAGCGGCCACCACCGCCGCGTAACCGACGATCTTGGTGGTCGCCAGTGTCACCGCCGCCTGCACCGCGAAGGACGCCACGGTATTGCTGTCTCGAATCATCCCCGCAACAGCAAGTCGGTCCACCCGCTCCACCTTGCCGAGCGCGTCCGCCACCGAGTGCGGCTGGGACAGGTCAAGCCCCAAGCCAGAAACACGGCCGCCGGTCTCGGCCGCAAACCGCGCGGCCTCGGCCTCGGCCCGCTCCGCCGACCGCCCGGTGATGATCACCTCGTTGCCCCGCCTGGCGTACTCGGCGGCCAACTCGCGACCGATGCCCTGGGTAGCGCCCACGACAAGGATCCTCATCTTCCTCTCACCTCCCACAACGGTGCGCTGATTTCCGAACCGGCGGCGACCAGCACCCGCCGGTTTCGGGCATCTGTTCGGCGATTAGGGCGCGGGCCTTCACCCGCTGCACCTTGCCGCTCGTGGTCACCGGAAGTCCACCGGTGCGCATCAGCACGATCGCAGCGACGTCGACGCCGTGCTCGGCTTTCACCGCTTCACGGATCACGGACTCGAGCTCCGCCCGCCGCTGCGCGGCGAGCGGAAGCGGGAGCCGGACCTCCGCGGCGACGACAAGGTGGTCGCCGCTCTTCCCGTACGGCAACACGGCGCACCGCCGCCCGTGCAGCGTCGGGGAGCTGCGTTCGACGGTGTGCTCGACGTCCTCGGGGTGCAGCAGCCAGCCGTCGATCTCGATCAGGTCGGCGAGCCGGCCGGTGACGAACAGTTCACCCTTCCAGAGGAAGCCGCGATCGCCGGTGCGCAGGTGCGGCTGCTCGTCGAAGCCAGCCACCCGAGCCTCGAAAACGGCGGAATTGTCGTCACGTTGCCAGTAGCCGCAGGCGACGCTGGGGCCGTGTACCCAGATCTCCCCGAGCACGCCCGGCCCGCAATCGACCAGTGTCTCCGGGTCGACAATCCGCACCGTGAGTCCCTCGGGCCGCTGACCGCAGCCGACCATCGGCCAGCCCGCCACGGGTTCCTCGACGGCGACCCCGTTCTGCAGGGACTCACGGTCGAAGCGGACCGTCCGCGGCGTGTCGCCGTCCCGCACCCCGCTGACAAAAACCGTGCCCTCGGCCAGTCCGAAACACGGCGCCATCGCCTCCCTGGGGAAACCGGCCGGGCCGAAGTGCTCGGCGAACCGTTCCACAGTGTCCGGCCGCACGGGCTCGGCAGCGTTGAGCACGACTCGCATCGAGCTGAGGTCGAGCCCGGCCGTCTCGCTGGCGGGCACCCGCTGCACACAAAGGTCGAAGGCAAAGTTGGGCGCACCCGTGAGGTTGCCGCCGACCTCACCGATCGTGCGCAGCCACACGCCGGGATCCTTCACGAAGCTCATCGGCGGGATCAAGGTTGCCGTCCCGGCCCGGAGCACGGTGAACATCAGCAGCGCCAGGCCCATGTCGTGGAAGTGCGGCAACCAGCAGACCATTTGCAGATCACGGATCGGCGGCGCGATCGACCGGGTGAACTCGTCGAGCATGCGCAGATTTTCGAAGTAGTTGCGGTGGCTCACCAGCACGCCCTTGGGTGAACCGGTGGAACCCGACGTGTACTGGAGCACCGCCACCTCGTGGGCAGCCGGTTCCGGTGCGAGGCTGGCCTCCATCGCCTGGCCGACCGTGACGCATCGGCCCGGGAACGCTTCGGCGAGTTCCTCGACGGTGACGGTCATCGACGCCTGCGCATGTGCCGCAGTGCGTTCACCCGCCCGGCCGGGGGGCACCGGCACCGCCACCGCGCCGGCGTACCAGCAGCCGAACAGAGCCGGCAGGAAGTCCACGTCGGTCGGGAACGACAGCACGACGCGATCCCCCGGGGCGACGGATCTACCGAGCAGTCCGGCCACGGCGCGCGCCCGCTGGTCCACCTCGGCCCAGGTGAGCATGTGCCCCCCGACGCGTACGGCCGGCCGGTCACCATGCTCGTTCGCGTTCCGCCCCAGAAGCTGAGCAAGACTTACCAGATCCCCCTGCATGGACTCCCCCTCGATAGCTGGCCAGGATCCGAAGGTCTCATCCCGACTCCGATTCGACGACGGCAGGACTCCGGCATTCCCGATGCTCTCGGTTTTCGACTCGACGGTATCGGGGGGCACTGGATCACCAGTTGACGCGCGCGGGGCCTCTATCCACATTCACATAACTCCCGCCTTCCGTAGCCGGCCTGGTCGTGACGAAAGCGGGCGCGTCGAATGTGCGCGGAGCAGCACCGGTGCATGCGAGTAAGAGTCTGTCAAGTCGGTCGGACTACCGTTCTTGGTTTGTGCGCGGGCCGGTTTGGCACCAGTCAGCGCAGACAGGTCCGAAGCGCTCACCGGAATCGGTATTACGTCGGTCCGCGCATGTCGGGAGAAGCCGTTTACGGCTGCGGTGACCTGCCGAACGGCGATTGGCGAATATGAGGAAACGTCCGTGAGTTTCAGTGAGAATGTCCGTTCGGCCTTCCGACGCGGTGAGACCGATGCCGTTGTGCGCATGAGCGGGGCCGAGGTCGAGCGCGCCCAGGCGGCTGGCGACCCGGCCGGCGAGGTGGAGGCCCGGTACAGCCTCGCCAGGGTCGCCCTCCGCGGCGGTGACCTGCGCGGCGGAGAGGCCCGCGCCCGCGAGGCCCTGGACGTCGCGCTGCGCTCCCGCAACCGAAGCCTCGAGGAACGACCGAGGCACGTGTTGGCCGCCGTGGCCCGCATGTCCGGCGACCTCAGCCGTGCCCGGGTGCTCTACCAGGACAGCATTGCCCTCAACGAGGCTCTGGACCAGCCCAGGATGGTCGTCTCGGAAACGCACAATCTCGCCCTCTGCGAGTTGGGGCTGGGCAACCTCGACGTGGCGAAGAGGCTGATGGCCGAAAGCCGCGAGCGGGTCTTTCGAAACGGCTGGGCCGACTTCGTGCCGTACGTCTGCGTGGCGGGTGCCGCGCTCGCCTCCGCCGAGGGCGACCATGCCCGCGCCGCCCGCCTGAGCGGCGTCGCGGAGGCCGCGTTCGCGGCGCTCGGCCAGATACCGGACCCCGACGACGCTGCCGACCTCACCGCCGTGCGTACCGCTGGGGTGAAGGCGCTCGGCGTGAACGCATTCGCTTTGGAGCGCGCACGAGGTAAGCACCTCGATGCGCGTACGGCGCTCGACGAGGAGCACCCCTGACCGCAGGGTCCACCGGGCAGGGCAGCTCCCGATCGAGGAGACTCCGCGTGATCCACCCGTCCCACCCATCGTGGGCAGGCCGCCTCCGGTTTCGGGGATCGCTCGTCGCGCTCGCCGTGACGGTGTTCGCCGGCGGTCGGCTGACCGCCTGGCACGGTCTCCGCGAACGGGTCCCGCGTCGAGCAGGCCGCCGCCGTGTTCGGGCAGGGCACCACCGTGGTCAGCCCGCTCGCCATGACCGCCGTCACGACGGTCGTCGCCCGGGGGCGCTTCGAGCAGCCGAAGCTGCTGCTGGACCCAGCCCCGGACACGCCGGCCGCCGATGTCGACCTGAGGCCGGCGTCGGTCAAGGGGGGTCCGGGCCATGAGGCACGAGGTGGTCACCGCCGGCACCGGCGCTGCGCTCGAGAATGCGCCCGGCAAGCCGGTATACGGCAAGACTGAAAACGCCGAGTACGACAACAACCCGGCCCACACCCACTCCTGGTTCGTCGGCTGGCAGGGCGACGTCGCGTTCGCCGTTTTCGTGGAGGGTGGCGGATCCAGCACCTGGTCCGCCGTCCCGATCGCGGAACGCTTCCTCCGCGCCCTCCCCCGTTGACACGTGCCGTACCCGAGCCTGAACCGATCACGGGCATGCCTCGTGTGGATGTCGAACGGCTTCCGGATCGCCTGGGAGCCGGTAGACCCAGTGGAGAACCCCGGATGATGCGCAAGCACTTGACTCCCTTCGTCGCCCTGCTGGCCGCCGGCGCGGTGTTCGACGTCCACCAGCCGGATCACGCGGACGCCGCCGTCGCCACGGCCGAGGCGATCGCGCTGCTGCGTCAACTGTCCGAGGAACATCGCGCGGTACTCCTGCACACCTACCTGGCGGGACGGACGACACACCAGACAGCCCGCGTACTCGGGGTTCCGGTCCGCACGGTCAGGTCCCGGCACCGCCACGCACTGTCCACCCTGCGGGCGAGTCTCCTGACACCATGACCGGCAGCGTCCGGGTACGGCGGCGCTGGCGCACCCGGTGGTTCATCTGGCCGCGAAGCCCTCGTGGTCACCGTGAGCCGGGGATCATGCCGGTGCGTCCTCTCTGCTGGTGATCCACAGCCGTGATCGCCACGTGGACGGCGCCGGTGGACGGTCGGCCTCGGTGCCGCCCACCGGCACGACCGTCAGGCGGATGTCACAGCCGACCTGCTCCGCCCCACGGTGGTGAGGTAGAGGATCAGGCCCGCGGTGGTGAGGGCGAATCCCGCCCACACTGTGGAAAGGGTCCCCCACCCGAGGCCGAGGGTGACGGCGCCACCGATCGCGCCGAGCGAGTTGGCGAGGTTGAGGGCGGCCAGGTTGAGGGCGCCCATGAGGGCGGGCGCGTCGGGCGCGAACCCGGTCAGCCGCACCTGGATCGTGGGGATGGCGAACATCATGCTCGCTCCGACACCGAACAGCGCCGGCAGGAGGATCAGGATGTTGCTGCCGGCAAGGCCGATCGCCACGAGCACCACCAGCACGTAGCTGAAGCCGTAGATCAGCGGGCGGCTGCCGTGCCGGTCGGCGGCCCGGCCCCCGTAGTAGTTACCGACGGCCATGCCGAGGCCGAAGACGGCGAGGGCGACGGGGATGAGCGACGGGCGCTCCCGCGCCGCGTCGGTGACGAACGGCCCGATGAACGTGTAGACGGCGAAGATGCTCGAGATTCCGAGCGCCGCTACCGCGACCATGAGCCAGACGTTGAGCCGCCGCAGGGCGCCGAGTTCGCGGGCCACGGAACTGCCGCGCAGGTCGTCGGTGCGGGGCAGCCACGCCAGCAGCGCCGCGCCGGCCAGCAGACCCACACCGACCACGGTCCAGTAGGTCGTGCGCCATCCGAAGTGCTGTCCCACGAAGGTGCCGAGCGGTGACCCGATGATGGTGGCCACGGTCAGACCGCCCATCACGGTGGCGAAGGCCTTCCCGCCCTTTCCAGGACCGTAGACGTAGGCGGCCACGACCGCCCCGGCGCCGAAGAACGCACCCTGCACGCTTCCCGTGATGAACCGGAAGACGACGAGGGTCGCGATGGTGGGGGCCAGCGCCGAGAGCACGTTACCGACCAGGAAGAGCGCGATCAGGCCGAGCAGAAGGGTGCGGCGGTTGGCGCGGGCCGCGAGGAGGGTGATCGCTGGTGAGCCGATCATGACGCCGAACGCGTAGGCGCTGATCGCGTACGTCGCGACCGGGATGGACGCGCCCATGTCGGAGGCGAAGAGTTGGATAATTCCGTTGCTGCCGAACTCGCCGGTGCCGATGGCGAAGGTGCCCAGAGTCAATGCGAACAGGGTCAGCCCGCGGCCGCGACCCGACGCCGCGGTGTGCCGGCTCTCCTCGGCGGCGCACTGGGATTCGTACGCCTTGTTGTGCAATCCGGCATGAGCCGGGGCGAGCAGGCTTCTGCTACCTGACGCAGTCATGGTGCCCGTCCTTACTGGGAGTTACATTTCCGGGCACATACTGGCGACGGCCTCTTGACGGCCTCTGGGTTCCGGTCCACCGAGCGTCCAGTGGGCCAAGCGCCTCGGGCGACATGGGCGTCGTTGTTGTCGCCTCATCACATTCGCGAGGTTTCCGCCCCGCTCCGCCCCCAGTCCGACGGCTGTCTGTTTCGCTGGCGACGAAAGGGCTGGTCAGCGAGGCGGACGTAGACTTGGCGGCACCGCCGGCGACGAGATTTTCGTGATCCGTTAACCGCAGTCCGCCCCTGACGGGTCACCCGGAACAACAGCAGGAGATTGAATTGTCGAACCCGGCCGGTGCCCTAGCCGTCCGCGCCAACGACGGACCAGGTCCGGCCGGCGGCACGCTGCACTTTGAGATCCTGGGGCCCTTGCGGCTCTGGCGCGACGGCGTCGAGGTCGACGCCGGGCCCCGGCAGCAGTGCTACCTGCTGGCCCTGCTGCTGGCTCGGGCCGGGCGGCCGATCAGCACGAGCGAGCTGATCGAACTCGTCTGGGGCGAGGACGCTCCGTCCAGCGCCCCCAACGTCATCCACAAGTACGTCGGCGCGCTGCGGCGACTGATGGAACCCGCGCTCCCACTGCGAGCGACCGGCTCGTACCTACGGCGCCACGGCGACGGTTACCTATTCGCTCCCGCCCCGGGCATGCTGGACCTGGTCAGTTTCCGTGAACTCGCCAACGCCGCCAGGGCTCGTCTCGCCCTGCGGCACCGGGACGAGGCACTGGACCGTTACGTCGAGGCGCTGGGGCTCTGGCGCGGACCGGCGGGCGACACGTACGCCTCCGGGACCTCCGCGACGTCGATCTTCTCTGGGCTCGACCGCGAGTTCTTCGACGTGTGCGTGGCCGCGGCCGACCTGGCGGTATCGCTGGGCCATCCGGAGCGGGTGCTGCAACCCCTGCGGCTGGCCGCCTCGATGGCGCCGCTGCACGAACCCATCCAGGCGAGCCTGATCTCCGCCCTGGGCGCGGCCGGCCACCAGGCCGAGGCACTGGAGGTGTTCCGGACGGCACGCCTCCGCCTCGTCGAGGACCTGGGCATCGATCCCGGCGAGGCCCTTCGGGCCGCGCACCGCCAGGTGCTGAGCCAGACGCCGACGTCGGCGGTGGTAAACGGGGCCGGCGGCGAGACGCAGGCATTCGATCAGTTCCCACCGATGCCGCTGGTGCGGCCGGCGCAACTACCACCCGACCTACCCACCTTTGTCGGCCGCACCGACGAACTCGCGGCTCTCGGCGGTCTGCGCGACGACCTGGGCGACACCCGACGGACCGGTCCGCTGATCGTCGCTCTTGACGGAATGGGCGGGGTCGGCAAGTCCACGCTGGCCGCGCACTTCGCCCACCTGGTTAGCGGCGAATTCACCGACGGCCAGATGTACCTGGACCTGCGCGGTGACCAGGCCGAGGTCGGGAGCGCGTCCACCGAGGATGCCCTGGGGTCGCTGTTGTCCTCTCAGGGTGTCCACGTGTCCAGCGTTCCGGAGACGCTCGCGGCGCGCGTCGGCATCTACCGCAGCCTCACCGCCGGCAAGCGTGTCCTGGTGCTCCTTGACAACGCACGGGACTCGGCGCAGGTACGCCCGCTGCTGCCGAACTCGACGGAGAGCCTGGTCCTCGTGACGAGCCGCAATCCGCTCGTCGAGCTTGCCGCCCTCGACGGAGCCCACCTGCTGCACCTCGACCCTCCGGACATGGAGACCGCCCGCAGGCTGGTCCGGCGCCGGCTCGACCGTGCGCCGAACCGTCCCGTTCCGGACACTGCCGCGCCGGCAGGCATCCTGGACGAGATCATCGAGTTGTGCGGTCGCCTGCCGCTGGCGTTGGCGATCCTGGCTGGGCGACTGAGCGCTCGGCCGCGGCTTTCCCTCGCGACCGTGGCTGCGGAGCTCCGCGACGGCACGCAGCGGCTGACGGCCTTCTCCGGCAGCCAGGGCGTGCGCGACCCCCGAACCGCGTTCGCCTGGTCGTACCGCCAGCTCAACCCGGAGGCCGCCCGTCTCTTCCGGCTGTCCTCCGCGGCCATGGCGCCGGGCATCTCGGCCGAGGCGTTCGCCAGCCTGTCGGAAACTCCGCCGCGGGTCGCGCACGCCGCATTGCGGGAACTCGCCGACGCGGCGTTGCTGGACGAGGACGACAAGGGCCGGTTCACGTCGCACGTTCTGGTCAAGGCGTACGCGCAGGAGCTGTTTCTACAGGAGGAGTCCGCGTCGGACCGGGATGCGGCGATCAGCCGGCTGCTGCAGCATTATTTGCACAGCAGTTACCACGCGGCGATCGTGCTGGCGCCGCAGGGATCGATGGTCGCCCCGTCGCCGGCGCCGGCCGGTGTCGTTGTGGAGCGGCCCACCAGCTACGGCGACGCGATGCGATGGTTCGAGAACCACTGCGACGTGTTACCCGAAGCGGTACGGCTCGCCACCGACGGAGCCTTCGGCGTCGTCCCGTGGCAGCTGGCCCTCGCCATGCAGCAGTGGTTGCAGCGCAGCGGGCGATTCCACGACTGGCAGGATGTCATGCGGCTGGCACTGACGTCCGCCCGCGACCGGGGGGATCGGATCGGCGCGGCACGGGCCATGCGGAGCCTGGCCGACTCCTGCTACTACTTCGCCGCCAACGAGGAGGCCCTCGACCTGCTCTCGCGGGCCCAGGAGATCTTCGCGGAGCACGGCATGTTCGCGGAACAGGCAATGGTCCATACGAGCTTGCACCGGATCCACAGTAAGCTCGGCCGGCACGAACGTGCGCTCGAGGAGACCGACAAGGCGCTGGTTCTGTACCGGACGGCCGGCGTTGAGCAGGGTGAGATCTGGTCCTCGGCGGCCCGGGGACGCTCGCTCGTCCGGCTCGGCGCGCTCGACGAGGGCATGTCCTGCCTGGCAGACGCGCTCGCTCGCAACGCCAACGCCGAGTGGAAGACAGACGAGGCCGACATCCGCATCGGCATCGCCGAGTGTCTTGGTGAGATGGGCCGTCCGCGCCAGGCCGTGGAGCAGCTTGCGCAGGCGGTCGAGGCGGCCGTCGAGGCGCAGAACCGCATCGGCGTCTTCCAGGCGTCGATCCTGCTCTGTGAAGCGAGGCTGGATCTCGACGACGTGCCGGGCGCCTGCCAGGAATGGCGGAACGCCTGCGACGCCATGCACTCGATGCAGAACGGCGGAACCCGGACCATGCGCGACAGGGTCTGCGACATGGGCGACAGGTTGCAACATGTCACCGAGTTCTACCCGCGATCCCAGGACACCCAGCGGTAGCCCTTCCGGCGTCAGCGGCCGGAATCGACGGTCACCGTGCCGTGAAGATGGTCCAGCTGGTCACCAGACGAAAGCCCATCGACTCGTAGAGCGGCCGGCCCATCACGCTGGGCAGCAGGTAGGCCCACTCGGCGCCGGCGGCGACGCCATCGTGCAGCACGGCCTCGGTGATCGCCCGGCCCAGGCCGCGACCCCGCGAGGACGGAACGACGGCGATGTTGTAGACGCCGATGGCGTCGGACGTCCGGATGCCGAAGCCGGTACCGACCGGCCGTCCGGACTCTTCGGCCAGGTAGCCGGCCATGGAGGCGGCATCGAGGACGCCTCCGCCCATGAGTGGACCGAAGATACTCTCGGGAGCTTCGAAGCCCTGGGCGAGGACCTCCGTGTAGATGTCGCTCTTCACCGCGCCGACCTGGCGCACCAGTTGGCGCTGTGCCGCGCTCGACCGGAACACGAGGTCGCCCGCGGCGCAGGCCAGCAACGGCACATCGCTGCGCTCGACCAGCCCGTGCCGGGCCGCGAGATCGACGACGTCGTCACCCGCAGCACGCCGGACCATGATTGACCATCGCACGCCCTGACTGCCGACCTCGGTCGCCATCTCGTTGAGCGAATCGAGATCCGGTTCCGCCGTCATGTCGTAGGCGGCATTCAACAACGGCACATCACTGCGGGTCACCGCCGCGCGGGCGGTGCCTCCCTCGGCGTACCAGCCCTTCGGAGTCACACCCACGAGTGACTCGAAGGCGTCAAGATAGGCTGCCGTCATCCGATCAGCGGTGCTGCGCATCGCCGTTCCCTTCCTGGTCGGCCGGCATCTTCTGTGCCAGCTGGGCAAACCGATCCCGCAGTCGCTCCGGCCCGCCGTCCGGGAAGCTGTCGAGCACGAGTCCGGCTCGCGTGAACACCTCAACTGCCTCCGCGATGTCACCGACGGACATCAACAGTTCGGCGAGCTGGTGCAGTGCCTCGAACTCGTTCGCTCGGTGACGCACAAGTCGTGAGGTGTTGGCCGACAGCTCGAGCTGCTCCACCGCCTCCCGGACGCGGCCCGTCTGCGCGAGGTTAGAGGCGATGGCCATGCGCGTCTCACCCTCCACCGCGGTCAACGTCGCGTCCCAGCCGGCCTTGAGTTCGCTCCGGATCTGCTCGTGGAGTTCGAGCGCCCGCTCGAGCATATGGGCCGACTCCTCGAGCCGCCCGAGACGGGCAAGCGACCTACCCATCGACAAGAGGCTCAGGGTCACGGGACGGCGATAGCCGATCTCGCGGTAGCGGGCCACTGCCTTCTCGCCGTGTACCAGCGCCTGCTCGTGCCGGCCCAGCGCCTCGTACACCCACTGCAGGTTGGCGTGTGCCATGGCCTGCTCCAGAGGCATGGCCCTCTGCTCGAAGATCCGCAGGGCTGCCGCCAGCAGGTCGAGCGCGTCCTGGTTGGCCCCGAACGACCACCGGGCGCCGGCCAGGCTGCGCAGGGTGTGCGCTTCGCCGACCTCGTCGCCGCTCTCCTGTGCTGCGTGCAGGGCCGAGCGCATGACGTCCTCCCAGTCCTGGAAGTACCCGGCCCACTGCAGGTACTGCTGCATCGTGATGGCGAGTTGCCACGGCACGATGCCGTACCCGAGGGTCTCCGCGAGCCGGACAGCCTCCTTGAGTACCTCGCGCTGCGCGGCGAACCAGGCGAGGGCCTCCTCGTACGTCGCCGGCTGTTCGGGCACGACACCGGGCAGCGCCGGCGACGGCTCGATGGGAATTCGGTGTGGCGCCAGCAGCACCTGGGCGTTGAAACTGCTGTGCAGGTAGTACTGGAGCAGGCGGCTGACCGCGTCCCGGCGTTCCTCCGGCGGCTCGACATCGTGCAGGCACTCCTGCGCGTACGCCTTGACCAGCACGTGCGACGTGAAGCGTCCGTCGTCGTGCTCGGTCACCAACGCCGCCTCGGTCAGCTCCTCGAGTTCGGCGTGCGTCGTGGCCGAATCCTGGCCTGACAGGCTGATGCATGCCTGGGCCGTGATCCCGGGGCTCAGTGCGACGGCCAGCAGTCGGAAGAGTCGCGCGGCGCCGGGACTGAGCTGTCGGTATGACCAGGAGAAGGCCGTACGTGGATCGTGCGCGCCCGCGCCGTGCGGAAACGCCTCCAAGCGGTGCGCGCCGTCCCGGAGGTCGGCGAGAACGGATTCCAGTGACAGTGTGGGACGCGCGGTGAGGCGAGCGGCCAGGATCGCCAGCGCCAGCGGCAACCGTCCGCACAGCTCGATGATCTCGTCCACGATCACGGCGTCCGACTGACCGATCCTGCGTTTCGTCCAGCGTGTAAGCCGGTGCACCAGCAGTTCCCGAGCCGACCGGAGGTCTGGTACGTCGAGGCGCAGCAGATAGGCACCGTCGAGGGCGGCGAGTCCGAGCAGCGGACGGCGGCTGGTGATCAGCACCAGGCTCTCGGCTGAGTTCGGCAGCAGCGGACGAACCTGCGCGGGATCCTGCACGTTGTCCACCAGCAGCAGAATGCGTTTCCCCGCCGTCAAACTGCGGTAGGTTCCGACGCGCGCGTCGAACGTGTCGGGTACCTGTGACGCGGGAACACCGAGTGCGTACAGGACGGAGTGCAGGGCGTCGCCGGCGCGGACAGCCTCGTCGTCGTCCTGCTCGCCCTGGAGGTCGAGGTAGAGCTGACCGTCGGTGAACTCGTCGGCGACGAGACGTGCAAAGTGAGCGGCCAGGGTCGACTTACCCACGCCGCCCATGCCGTCTATCGCCACCACCAACGGGCTGGTTCTCCCGTCGTCGCGCATGCCGGCCACCAGGTCGCCCAGGAGGGCGAGTTCGGTCGAGCGTCCGACGAACTGCGACAGGTCCGGAGGCAGCTGCGCCGGGCGGACCAGTGGCACGACGGGCACGCCGTCGGACCGGACAGCGGGTCCGACGGAGTCCACCGGCTCGGCCTGTGGCAGCGCGGTCTGGGTCAACACCTGGCGGTGAGCGTCCTGGAGAGCGCGTCCCGGGTCTATGCCCAGGTCCCCGACGAGGCGCTCCCGAATCCTCCGGTACACCGCCAACGCCTCGGCCTGCTGGCCGGCTGCGGCGAGTGTCGTCACCAGGCTCGCGTGAACGAGTTCGTGTAACGCGTCCATCTCGGCCGCGAGCCGCAGTGGTGCCAGAACCCGCGACGGCTGGCGCACCTGAACGGCGACCCTGGCTGCGTCGACCACCGCGTCGAAGAACTCGCCCACGATGCGCGCGAAGGTCGCCGCAGCCCGATTGCTGTCCGCCAGGGAGTCTCCCGCGAAGCCACGGCAGAGCTGCAATGCCTCGGTGTAGTGGTCCAGCGCCTCGTCAAGGCGATCCTTGCCCACGCTCGCCTTTGCCTGGGCGACGTGCCAGCGAAACGCGACCAGGTCGAGCATCTCCGGGCCCGCGGTGAAGCGGTACCCGTTGCCGCTGCGCAACAGGTACGACCCGGAGGCTCTCGGCGGCAGGTTGGGCTCGAGAAGACGACGCAACACACCGATGTACTTGTGGATCACGTTGACCGCGCTGGGCGGTGAGTCCGGCCCCCAGATCAGCGCGATCAGATCAGTCGTGCTGATCGGGTGGCCCACGCGAGCCAGCAGGAGCGCGAGCAGGCAGCGTTGCTGCCGTGGGCCGGCGTCGAGTTCGGTGGCGCCCCGCCAGACCCGTAACGGGCCCATGATCTGCAGGCGGAGCGGGCCGGCTTCGCCGTCGCGGGCGTGACCGACCGCTGGGCTCGCCGACCGTGTGCTGCTGTTGAACGGACGGTGATCAGCTGGGGTCATGCACTCGTCCCTAGCGCCGACGCACCAGCCGCGCCTTGGCGAGTCAGACGACCCTCGCCCCCCGGTTCCTGCATGAATTTCCCCCCCGCGTCGCGTTTCTGGTTCGCGGGAACCCCCTGTCACCGCACCCCAGAGCCCTGACACGATCCAAAGCCTCGGATGACGTTAGTGACGCTCAGTGAAGGATCTCTTGACAGCGACTAGACCGACTGCGGCGTGGATCAATTCGGCGCCCGTCAGGCCCGCTCAGGCACCCCGGCCAGACCTCATGAGATCGGCGGTACGCACTTTCTTCAGAATTTGCCCAGTGGGGGTGGGCAGAATGGCGGCCGCACTCATCGGGACGCGACGCATTCGGAAGGAGGGACGTGGTGGACAACCGGGTTCTGCTGGGCGCCCTGAGCGTAGGCCAGACCCTGCCCGACGATCCCCGGAACGGTCTCGCCCGTACAGGTCGCGGCCGCCTCACCCGGCTGGCCCTCGTGCTGACGGCCCTCGTCGCCCTCGTCGTGGTGGGCGTCGTCACGGTGTACGTGTGGCCCCTGCGCAGCGATGGGCTTCAGCGCGCAACGCCGGAGACCCTGAGCTTCGAGTCGGCGAGCGCGCGGGCCGCGCGGGCCGTCATCGCGGAGGCGGCCGACACCGAGGTGCTTCCGGAGTGCCGGAGTCAATTCCTCTCCCACCAGCGTGTGAGCGCGAAGGCCGTTCTCCTGCTTCACGGCGACACCGACTGCCCCCGGCAGTACCGCAGCCTGGCGAAGCTGTTCTTCGACCGGGGATACAACGTGTGGGTGCCGCGCGCGCCAGGACGCGGTGTCGCCGACAGGTCGGCCCACGCGAAGCTCAACGCTGACGAGCTGGTCAGCTCGGCGAACGACGCGTTAAACGTGGCGGCCGGCCTGGGCGACACGGTCGGCGTCGTGGGCATCTCCGGTGGAGGCGTGTTGGCCACCTGGCTGGTCGGCCACCGTCCCGACGTCGTGCATCGTGCACTTCTCCTGTCACCCCTCTACAAACCCAACCCCGCCCGGGTGCCTGACCTCGTCGTCAAGCCATTCGCTGTCCTCTTCGGATTCGGTTTCGTCCCGGACCGGGTCGACGGCGAGGGTTTGTCGTCCGCGGCGATGTCGCAATACCTGCGCATCGTCGGTAACTTCACGATCGATCCGAAAAGCCCGCACCTGCGCGAGTTGGCGATCGTCACCTCGGCGAACGACGACTTCATCGATCTTCGGGCGGCGGCTGACATCCCGAGAGCCATCGCTGATCTGAACGACACCTCCTTCACAGCGCACGAGTGGCCACGCGAGTCCGGAATCGGGCACGACGTCCTCGACCCTGAAGGACTACGGGGTCGGGCCGACGAGATCAATCAGTATTATCTCGATCTCTACGAGGGGAACGAGTGGGCCTGACGCCACGCGGCCCGAGGTCGTCGACCTTCAGCACCGCCGCGACCTCGCTCAGGTCATTGTCCAGTTGATCGTCGCGGCCGGGCAACCGATGCAGCTGGGCTGCGGGATCCCGCGGGCGCAGAGGTCGGCGTGGGACGGTGGAGCAGCCTCGTCCCGGAGCCCATGGAACACGTGCACAGGTACGCCGGCGGCAACCGTGCGCCGACGTCGTCGGAGCGCTCGAACCCGTCGCCGGGCCAACCGCCCGGACCGACGAACGGGGCAGCTCGGCCTTCTGGCGCTGGCTATGCCCGCCGACTCGCTTCGGTGGCAGCGGCTCGTGCCGCTCGTTGTCGCCCCGCTGGCGACATTGGCCGCAGCGCATGGCGTGGTCGAGCGAAATACTCCCACCGGTCAGGAGAGTCGAGCGACCTTCTACCCAAGGCCGGCGTCGCGCTGCTGCTGACCGCCATGCTCACCGCCGCCATCAACACAAGCGACATAAGACGGTGGCGTGGGTTCGTCACATGGGTGCGGCGAGCTGGCTGGATCCGTGGTTCTACCGGTTGCACATCGTTTCGCCGTCGTTCGCGTCCCAGCCGACGTCCCCGGCGCCAGTGGTAGCTCACCAGGTCACGTCGTCGGTGGCGGCCGAGACGCCCGGCAGGCGCATAACGGTCGAAGCCCGGATCGCTTTGTGGGCGTTGGCCTTCAGCGTCCTGCAGGCGATCACGGCCCTCGACGCCCTCGCTGTCGACGTCGCAGCTGGCACCTAGGGGGTTGGCTCGAGGCACATTCGTCGACGTCGCGCTCTGTTCGTCTGCGCAGCGGTCGGCCCTATCGGTGTGGCCTGCCGGACGTGCGTCGGCGGCACGTTCATCCGGGAGTTCACACCGTCGCCGCTCGGCCCGCGATCGGCTGTGGACCGCGCGTCGTTCTCGATCATCATCTTGCTCGACGAGCAGGGTGTGGCGAGCCGCGGACCTTTGGGAGGGGTGCCTTTGGCGGCTCGTCGTAGCCTCGGCGCATGTCGACCAAGGACCAGCAGGTGAAGCATGTGGTCGATTGGATGGCGCTAGGTGTGCTCGCACAGGACGTGGAAGCGGTGTCCAGCGCCAAACTGAATCTGGAGCTTGCTTTCAACCACGCCTGGCGCAGGTGGGCACCGGCGACACGCTTCCGAGTATCGCTGGCTCCCGGACCGATCCGGGAAATCTGTTCTGGATCGGCCTGACCAGGTCCGAAGGGCGCTAGGGCACCCGGTGCGGTGCGGCGTGGCGCAGCGAGCGCTGGTGCGAGCCGTATGTCACCTAAGAGGACTGGACCGTTGACGAGCGTCTTGAGCTGCACGCTGACGAACGGGCTTCGGTCCAGGACTGCGATCGAGGCCCGGGGCCGCACATGCCTCGGCTCTGTCACCGCGATCGTCGAGCGTTGGCTCGACGGCCAGAGCCTGTCGTCGGTGCTGTATGAGGCAGGTTCTGACCGTCAGTTGGTGGCGCCGACGCGGGTTGCGAGATCGCGAAGCCCTGCCGGAGTTGCTGTCGGGGCGTACAGCAGCGATGACACGAGGTCGCGGACCGAGGGGCGGTTGACCTCTTCGGGGGCGTGCCGTTTGCGGAGAGCAGGGCCTGAACGGCGCGGGCGGGCTTGCCGTGGTGGGTCAAAGCGCGGGCGGTGTCCACGCAGAAGCGGCCGTACCGTTCGGTGCTGGGCAACTCTGCCGGCCGTACGGTTTCCGCGCTACGCACTGCGGTGCCGGTATCGCCGAGCGCGGTGTAGACACCAGTCTTGTGGATGGCGACGGTTGCCGGATTCAGCGGGATGCGGTTCAACGTCGAGGTCAACCGCCACACGAGCGGCTGGACCGCACCAAGCCTGGAAGACAAGTACATCGCCCAGGCGGTCAACTACACCGCCACTACCTCACCTTTCGGCGTCCTGCTCATCGGGACGTCAGGGCGCCGATTCGGCGCGCCGAAGATTCGGCACGAGTTCGTGATCATCGCTGATTTGTATATTTTCGCGAGGTAGGGCTGACCGTCACGGGGGCGCTCGATCGCACTCATGGACCAGCACGGCACTCCAGCCTAGTTAGGTAGCCATACAAATCAGCAGTATCCCGAGCCGGAAATTCTGCCCCCGATATGCCCAAGAGCTGGGCATGGTGCGCACACCAGGATCAGCCGCCCCACCTGCAGCTTCTCAGTTATCAAGGCCCGCGATTGGGGTCCGAGGCAAGCAGTTCAGTCGACATCAACTAGGAGTTCAGAGCACTAAGCGTATATTTACGGCGCAATCGGCCGAACATCACAGGAGGTATCGGATCGTGCGAACCGCGAAGCGAGTCGCCGTCACCGTTGCGGCATTTGCAGTGTCGCTGTCGGGTATGACGGTGATCGCAACGAGCGCCCAAGCTTCAGCCAGCGACTGCCCTGCCAACCGTGTGTGCCTCTGGGAAAACCAGAACCAGGACGGCGCGGGCGGAATCTTCATTGTGCAGGACAAGGCGCCAAATGGACGTTACTGCGACCTGGACCTCAATGACAACACGTTCAGCAACGGCCACCGCGTCTCCGACGCCACGTCCTCTGTCTACAACAAGACGGGATACAACATCTTCCTGTTCCAAAACCCGGCTCCTTACCGCTTTGCAACCAAAGCAGAAATTTTCTACGTGGCACCGTACAGAAAGGTCGACAGCCTGAACAACGTGACGGTCACGCACGGAAACTACTACCCTGGCAACAATGCTTGGACCTACCCGAACGTTAACTTCAGCGACAAGACCTCTGCCGTTTGCGACATGTAGCCGCCCCCTCTGCCATTTTGGATACCTTCATCCTTTCATCCAGTGCCAGAGGACACTCTTTAGTGCGCGACGGTGGAATTCGGCGACGGTCGCGCAATTGGACAATCCGCGGAACGGTTCGGGCGGGTTAAGCCCGCAGTGATCGGCGGCGCTCGCGACCGGACGGCGGGCCGGATATCGAGGTCCATATGTGCCGGCAATTGGCGGAGCAGGCCGCTATGTCTGGCCGGATGCGATGCAAGGTCTGTATCGGACGGCGTAGGGCACTGACGCGCGCAGCAGCCGCGGGGCAGATACAACTCCCGGTCGATCAGCGTGCGCCCGACCGGGCTGGCATGGGCGAGGAACACCCCGAGCTGGCAGTTCTCCGTCCGCCCGGCCGTTACCCCCGTGCTTACGCTGCACCCCGGCGGACTTGATGCCCTCCTTCAGGAATCCGCGTGGCGACATGCTCGGCCTTATGGCAGCCGTTGGGGCTGCCTGCTGCCCTTGCCATCGTCGCGGCGCTGCCGGCGGTCGCGGCGGCTGGAGCACGGGCGGCGCTGCGGGAATCGCAGCGGGCAAGCTGAGCGAAGGTGCGGTCGTGCGTGCCACGGTGCGGGATCATCGGCCGCCATCCCGGCACTGCCGCCCTTCGTAGCATCCTGTAGTCGATCAGTGACGGCAGGCGGGGAGATGTGTATGAGTCACGGCACTGCGGTTAAGGACCGAGAGGGCCAAGGGGAGACGGCCGGCGAGCCGGGATCTGAACGGTGACCGGGCCGAGTGCCAGGCCCGCACGAGGCGGGGCCCCGGATCGCGCACCGCGATCCGGGGCCCCGCCAACGCGACTCAGTCGTTCAAGCCGCAGTCCTTTGCCGGGTTCGGTGCGCAGGACAGCTTCGTGTAGCCGGCCGGCGGGGAAGCCTCCAGCTTTCCCAGGTTTCCGGCGGTGCGGGGCAGCCACTCGTAGTTGCTGGTGGTGGTGCCATTGAAGGTTTTGTGGATGAGGCGGACCGGCAGGTAAGACTCGGCGTCAACCCAGATCTGCATGGACTCCTCGGCGGCCTTCGCCTTGTCCATTGCGCTGTCCGGACCACCCAGCCATTGCAGGTGTACGGCTGGCTTGCCGTCGATCGACTCCTTGCCGACGAGCGTCAGCTTCCCGCTCTCGACCGCACGCCTGAGGTCGGCGGGGTTGAGCGCCGGTGGCAGCGACTGGACCGTGTTGCTGTCGAGCGCCTCAAGCCGGGTGACCTCGTACGTCCACCACTTCTTCTTGTCATGGTTGAGTTCCACCGCGTTGGAGCCGTCCAGCACGACGGTGTACGAGCGCGTGTCGCCGAAGAAAATCCGGTTGTCCTGCCGCTCCCGCTTGGTTGTCGGGTCGCTCCAGAGTTCGGTCATGCTGGCGGCCTTGCCGTCGCGTCCCTCGTGTGAGGAGCTCTCGTGCTGGACGTAGCCGGGCGCGTCAGCCAGGGCGGCACCGGTCCGCTCGGCAACGAAACCGACAGTGAGCATGTCGGGGGTTTCCGGGGCGGTGCCTTGTGGAGCGAAGGCCAGCGAGGCGCCCAGTGCGATAGCGGCAATCACCGGAACGGCACCGGCAATGCCCAGCGCCCGGTTGCGGCGTTTGTTCCTACGGTGCAGGGTCTCGATGAGCCCCGAGGGTGCGGTCATTTGGTGCATCTCCTCATGTAGCCGGTCGCCCAGCAGTCGACCCAGCTGATCGTCGTCGAGAGCGGTCATTGGAAAGCCCTCCTGCCGTTGGTTTCGTGGAAGTCGCCGAGTAGTTCGCGCAGCCGCGACAATGCGCGGGAGGTGTACGACTTGACCGTTCCGCTCGAGCAGTCGAGCAATTCGGCTGTCTGCTCGACGGACAGATCCTCGAAATAGCGGAGCACGATCACCTGCCGTTGCCGAACCGGCAGTTTCCTGATCGCATCGGTGACCATCCGCCGGTCCCCGATCCCGGCCAATCCGGGGTCGTCGGAGCGGAAGGCATTGGTGTCCTCCGGCAGTGCGGTCTCGCGGGGCCGCCTCAACAAGGCTCTGATCCGGTCACGTGACAGATTGATCATGACGTGCCGGACGTACGACTCGGGTGCGTGGCAGGCCTTCGACCAGCGGCGCATCGTACGGAGCAGGGCTGTCTGCAGCAGGTCCTCGGCATGGCCACGGTCCCCGGTCAGGAGGTACGCGAGGCGCAGAAGCGCTGCTGACTTCTGCTCGACGAATGTGTCGAAGCTCGGATCAACTCTCACGGGGCTAAGAACTCCGCAGTTCCAACGGTGGTTGCCATGATCGGTCGGCGGGGAAGAACAACTCGGGTAGCGATCCGTGGCCGTGGCGCATGTGACCGGTCCGCCGCGTGGGCATGCTCGTCTCGGCGCGCACCGGGCACGGGACCTGCCGTGCCCGTCAGGATGGCGCGGTTGCAGAAGGCGTGGAGGCTGTCCTGCCCCTGGTCTTCTCGGCGAGCGCGAGCGCCCTCATCAGGCGGGGCCTGCGACTTCGACAGTTGCCGGATCCCGAGCTGCTCGACCAGCTTCTCCACCGGCCGCGTCGACACTCCGAGCAGATACGACGTCGCCACCACCGCCTGCTCGGCCCGCCGGCGGTGCGTCAGCAGCCAGTCCGGGAAGTAGGAGCCCTGCCGCAGCTTCGGGTCTGACTTGGTCGTCTTGAAGGATCGACGCGATGGCCGTCTCTCATCTACGCAATACGCCCATCAGGGCAAGTCGTACACCACTTCCGTGGACGCAACGGCCGGCGCTGAGCGGTCATCCAGTCAGGCCGGCGACACCGGCCGTCGTCAACAGCCGGGCCAGGACGTGAGTCGGTTTGGCGACCGGACACCGGCGTGGCCCCCGCCGCTGGAGGGAAGCGGGGGCCACGCCGGGGATCTGGGACGGCCGACGGGATGCCGGCCATGATCGGCTCCTGCCCCTTGCGTGAAGGCAGGACCCGACAAAGACGTTAGCGTCACGCAGTGGAAGGATTCTTCCCTGTTAGGGAACGCGGCGGCTCTACCCACCACAACTGCCGCTGCGGTGTCAGGCCGCGTCATCGATGATGGCGCGAAAGCGACTCGCCAGGCGGATGGCCCGAAAGTTTCCCGACATGATCCGGGCTTGTTGAACGGGGTGGCCATGCGCGGCGGCGAGACCGGCCACGTGCCGGGCCACCGCGGTGCCGACTCCACGGCCCTGCCATGCGTCAGCGATCAACAGGGCGATCTCTGGCGGTCCGCAGTCCTGCCACAACAGGTGGGCAAGACCGATCAGCCCTGGCCGCTGCGGACAGGCGATGAGAAACGTGTAGCCGCGATCAGGGTCGATCAGATGTCGCCACTCGGCGTGGCGGATCCGGTCTCGCGACGCGTGGTAGCGGGCCCTGCGGCTCTCGGCGGAGCATTCCCAGCGGTGCAGGTGGTTGGCCGCCTCGAGATCGGTAAGTGTGGCTCGGCGAAGGCGTAGTCGTAGCCCGGCAGCTGTCACCACGTCCACGTTGTCGTGCTGACTCTCAACGAGGATCCCCTGCTGCACGAATAAACTCCAAGGCTGGTAACGAAGGCCGTTCCCAGAATGACAGCGCCAACTTCAAACGGACTGTATGCCGAGTGAACGAGACTGGTCTCCGTGCGAGCGAAAAACCTCGTTCTCCGGTGAACCACTGTGGGGCTGAGATTCGTGACCTGAGCGGAAGACTTTCCGCGCCAAAAGAATGTGTGAAGAATGTGAGAGTTCTTGTCGTGGGTGCCACCCAGGGCATTGGCCGCGAATTGGCCGCCGAGTACGCCCGGCGGGGCAAGAGGTATCACCGGACGGTGGAGCGGGCCGAGGCCGAGGCGGCGCGGCTTGAAGCCGAAACCGGAAGCTCTGTGTCTGGGTCAGGGCTCGACCTGTCCCGGCCGGACTCGGTGGCGGGCGCGCTCGTTAGGCGGCGAGGCCCGCTCGCTGATCATCCGGGCGATCAAGCTTTCGCCCATTCGCGATGCGTCGTCTCACCCGCCCCTGTGAGCGTTCACTTCTCGTCAAGAGCGGGCCGATACGGTTGCCGGAATAGGTCTGGATTTCATTGAGACGCCCGACGGTCGGCGTGGCCTCCGCCACATCAATATGCAAAGGATCAAGAAACGAGCCATGGCAGACAGTCGTGACATGTACCTCGTCCACAGCGCCTTCCGGCGCGAGTTTCCCGCTGCTGCGGCACTCGCCCGGACCGTGGCCGCGAACGACAGCGCCACCGCCTCCCGGGTCGCCGAGCACGTGCTCCTGCTCACCGGTTTGTTGAACCTGCATCACGCCGGGGAGGACGAGAAGGTATGGCCGAAACTGCTGCAACGCGGCCCGAACGAGATCGCGCCGTTGGTCGAGACCATGGAACGTCAGCACGAGGGCCTGCATGAGGCACTGGTCGAGGTGGAGAGGCTGGCCACCGTGTGGCGCTGGAGGGCGACGTCGGCTGACCGTGACGCGGTGGCCTCGGCCGTCGACGCCATGATTCCGCCGATGCTGGAGCACCTGGTCACCGAGGAGACGCACCTGCTGGCGTTGATCGACAAATACCTGACCGACAAGGAGTGGGCCGAGGTGGGCGCGGCCGCGATGGCCTCGATGCCGAAGAGCCTGTTGCCCATGGCCTTCGGGATGGTGCTGCGCGACGGCACGCCCGAGTACGTCGCAGGTCTCAAGGCGGTAGTCCCGGGTCCGGCCTGGTTCGTGCTCTCCCGGATCGGGCCGGGTGCGTACACCCGATACGCCCGTCGTCTGGGCCTGGACAAGGTGCCTAACGCCGCCTGACCGGGCATTGACAGCTAAGTGGATGAAAGGGCAGCCAGGAAACCTGGCTGCCCTTTCATCGGGGATCCGAACTCGTGACCTCGTCGGAAATGGTCAGTAGAAATCAACTGCGGTTCGACATGCTCGACTGGGGGTTGCCGGAGGGCTGCTGATGTCATTCGTGGTCACCGAGGAGCTGTAATGAGCACGAGATCGGAAACGACGCACACGGTCCGATTTGGCGACCTTTCCCTGATATGTCACATTCGCGGTCGAGGCCCGCTCTGTTTCGTACATCCGGGTGGCCCTGGGCTCTCCGGAGACTATCTGCGCATGCCACTGCTCGAGCGTCGCCTGACGATGGTCTATCTCGAGCCGGTGGGCACGGGCGGTTCGAGCCGGTTGCCGGCGGGGCGAGGTACGACCTCGACACCTACGCAGATCATCTCGACGCGGTGATCGCCGACTTCTCCGACGCTCCGGTGCTCGTCCTTGGGCACGGGCACGGTGGATTCGTCGCGCAGAATCATGCATTGCGCCGCCCGGACCGGACGGCCGGCCTGATCCTGTACGCGACCGCACCGGTGGTCGACCAACACACCCGGGCGGCGGCGCGGGAGAAGCTACGGCAGTACGCTCTGGCCCACGGGGACCGCACCGATGCCGAGGCGATGGTCGCCGCGTATGACCGTCCCACCGGTCAGTGGGTGCACGAGACCACCGCACGGCTCTGGCAGATCCTCCCCGCCTACTTCGCCGACTACTGGCGGCGGACGGAGTTCGCCCATCTCCTCGGTGCACTACCGTGCTGGCCGCGGCCGGCCACCGACTTCGACCTCCGCTGCGCGCTGCCCTCGATCACCGCACCGACGATGGTCGTAGCGGGGGTACACGACTTCGAATTCGGCCCGGAGCCGGCCGAGATGCTGCGGTCGGCCATTCCCGGGGCGGTCCTGGCCGAGTTCTCCGACAGCGGGCACTTCCCGCACCTGGAAGAGGCAGAGCGCTTCAGCCACATGGTGCTGGAGTTCGCCCTGCGGGTCTCCGACGGCGTCCCCGGTCGGCCTCGTCGCGCGAGCGAGATGGCCTCGACCGAGAGACAGGATGCGCGTTGGTGGTGACGGGCGCGGCGGCGCCGCCCCGGCCGGCAAGTGGGCGGCCGGGGCGGCATCGCCGGAAGCTCACTCCGGGAGCTGGTAGAGGCGATAGCGGGCGACGGTGTCGAAGCCGATCTGCCGGTACACCGGCTCGCCCTCGGCGCTCGCCTGCAGCGTGGCAATCCGCCGCCCCGACTCGCGAGTGATGCGCAACGCCTCGCAGGTGAGGGCGGTCGCGATTCCGCGCCGCCGGAAGGCAGGGTCGGTGGCGATGCAGTACAGGGCCCCGACGTCGGTGCCGAGCGACAGGGTGCACGTGCCGACGGTACGGCCGTCAACGGTGCCCGCGAGCCGTAACACATCGGGGTAGGCGAAGCCGAGTTCCCGGTCGACGACGATCCCAAGGTCACCGGAGATGCCGAGCGGTCCAGCGTAGGCAGCCACGTACTCCCGCATCCCGACCGGGCCGACGACGGTCCGGATCTTCAGATCGGCGGGCGCTGCGGCCTCGGCCACGGTGGTCACGTCCACCGCCATGATCGGCATATCACCGATCTGCTCCGCGCCGCGCTCGAGCAGGCCTTCGGCGGTGCCCTCGTCGCTGTCCGCGCCCACCCACCAGCCCCACCGCGAGCCGGTGAGGTGCCTCTTCACCTCCGCGATCGCGTCGTCTAGCTGCCGACCGCGAACGCGAAGGACCCCGTTGAGCAGCGGGTGGGGGATGTCGGTGCGGTAGGTCGGCAGGTCGGTGTCGGGACGCGCGCCGGCCCAGCCGCACCAGTAGCGGCGGTTGGCGGCGAGTTGCGGCTCCAGGTCATGGATGGAGTACTTGGTCATACCTTCCAGGACCTGGTTCGGCGGCCAGAAGTTCGATTCGCCAGGGGGTGATCTCCGGGCGGGTCGGTCGCGGGGTGTGCAGGAGGCGTACCTCACACACCAGGCCCTTCTTCTCGCGGAGCAGCCAGGTCCCGCCGGGCGGGCAGTGGAACGGATCCTCCGGCGGGTTGATGAAGGCGTTCTCCCAGATTGTGATGCCCGCACCAGCCACCACTCCGGTGATCCGGTGAGCGACACCGGAGTCATAGTCCCGTCGCATGGCCGCGAAGACCGGTTCGCGGCCCGTCGTCCGGTTGCCACTTGGCCAGCAGAAGGTCATGTCCTCGGCCCAGCGCGCGGCCACCTTGTTCATCGGCGCACCGTCGGCCACCGCGGACAGCACCGTCGTCGCCTCCTCGCGTCGTTCGGCCTGCAGGGCCGCCGTCTCGTCGTGCCGCTCGTCGCGTATGCGGGGCAGGACGTCGGCCAACTGACGGCGCGCTTCGCTCAGGCGGCTGCGAACGGTGCCGACCGGGACCCCGCACAGATCCGCGATCTGCTCGTACGAGTTGTTCTCGGTGAAGTAGCGCAGCAACGCCACCGTCTGCGCGGCTGGCGACAACTGTTGCAGTCCGTGCCAGATCCAGTCCCGCATTGCGCTGCGTTCGATGCGGGCGACCGGGTCGTCCAGCCCCGAGGCGACGAGGTTCTCGCCGGCCACGCCGACCGGGACGGGCCTACGTGAGCGAAGGAACTTCCGGCAGTTGTTGCGCACGATGGCGTGCAGCCAGGGCCGCAACGCCGAGGGGTCGCGCAGCTCGCCGATCCGGCAGAACGCCGTGATCGCCGCATCCTGGCAGGCATCCTCGGCGTCGGGCCTGGCGCCCAGAATCTGGTGTGCCACCGCGAGCATGCCGGCGTAGTGAAGCTCGAACAGCAGCGTGAAGCTTCGCGGATCGCCCTGCTGGGCGGCCCGGACCACCTGCTCCGCGTCGCCGGCCGACACGGGTCCCGATGTTGGTAGGAGCATGCCGGAACGCTAGCTCCGGTCAGTGAAAACTTCCTCCGCGGGACCGAACTTTCTTCCTGCCGCCTGGATCTGCAGGACATGCCCATCGACACAAGCCGGGAGCACGCCGTCGGCGAAACGGCCCACGTCGTGCCCCGTTTAACCCCGACGTCCGTCTTTCCAGTCCCGGCACCCTGCGGTCCCGCGAGCCGGATGAACGGACGCTCGATTCAGTCACCGTCAAGTGAATCCTCACAAGAGCCTGTTCGCTCCGGCCGGCCACAGGAGCCGGCACCGAAGTGTGCGCTGCGCCTGCAGATCATGGGACCGCTGCGGCTCTGGCGCGGTGAGGCCGAGCTGGACGCGGGCCCGCGTCAGCAACGCGGCCTGTTGGCGCTCCTTCTGGCTCGTGCGGGGCAGCCCGTCAGCACCAGCGATCTGACGGGCCTGATCTGGGGTCCGGACTCGCCGGCCAGCTCGGTGAACGTCATCCACAAGTACGTCGGAGCGCTGCGCCGCCTGCTCGAACCCGATCTACCCCCACGCGCTGCCGGGTCTTACCTGCTGCGGCACGGCAACGGATATCGCTTCGCGGCCGGGCCGGAGACGCTCGACCTCATCGCATTCCGCCGCCACGTCTCGGCCGCGAAGTCCAGCCTGGGGCAGGACCGACCCACCGAGGCGCTCGACCACTACCTCAACGCTCTCGAGCTGTGCCACAGTTCGGCCGGCGACTCCTTGATCGACAGCACGGCGGCGGCAGCAACCTTCGCCGGCATCGACAGCGAATTCTTCGACGCCGCAGTCGCCACCGCCGCGGTGGCCGTGCGAGTGTGCCAGCCCGCGCGGGTGCTGGCCCCGCTGCGGCTCGCCGCGGAGATGGACCGGCTCAACGAGCCGGTCCACGCGTGCCTGGTGACGACGCTCGCTACGGCCGGCCAACAGGCCGAAGCATTGGCGGTCTACGGCGCGATCCGCGCGCGCCTCGACGACGAGCTGGGCATCGACCCTGGACACAAGCTCCAGGACGCCCAGCGGCGGACCCTGACCCAGGCGGGGATGCCGCCCTCCGGGGACCCGAATCCGATCCCCGGGGCATCCCGGCCGACTCCGCTGGTGCGCCCGGCGCAGCTTCCGCCGGACCTACCCGTCTTCGTAGGCCGCAGCTCCGAACTAACGATCTTGAGTGACCTGGTGACCGGGATGCGGGCCGCCGTACGGACGAGCCCTCTGGTGGTCGCGATGAACGGCATGGGCGGCGTCGGCAAGTCGACGCTCGCGGTGCATTTCGCGCACCGGGTGGCCGGCGAGTTCAGCGACGGGCAGCTCTACCTCGATCTCCAGGGTCACCTCGGCGAGGGTGAGAGCCGGTCGGCCGACGGTGCCCTGCGCCTCCTTCTGCACGCGGTGGGTGTGCCCGCCTCCGACGTTCCCGACACGTTCGACGCGCGGATCGGGACGTACCGGAGCATGACCGCCGGTAAGCGGATCCTGATCCTGCTGGACAACGTCCGCGATGCCTCCCAGGTGCGTCCGCTGCTGCCGAACTCGGCGGAGAGTCTCGTGATCGTCACCAGCCGCCGGTCGCTGATCGGCCTGGCCGCGTTCGATGGCGCCCATCCGCTCAGCGTCGATCTGCCCGACCTGCCGACGGCCCGTCGGCTGCTCGAACGCCGTCTTGCCGGCCTGCCGAGCCAACCGGCCGGCGGAACGGCGGGTGTGGAGATCGTCGACGAGATCATCGAACTGTGCGGCCGGCTTCCGCTGGCGCTGACCATCCTGGCGGCCCGGGTCACCGTCCGCCCACGATTGTCGCTCGCCTCCGTCGCCGCCGAGCTACGCGACGGTGCCCGCCGGCTCGGGGCGTTCCCCGGTGGGGGCGGCCTCAGTGATCCGCGTACCGCGTTCTCGTGGTCCTACCGCCAGCTTGGTCCCGGTGCCGCTCGGCTGTTCCGGCTTCTGTCGGTGGCCCTGGTGCCGGGTGTCACGGCCGCAGCCTGCGTGAGTCTCTGCGACCGCAACCCCGACGACATTCGGGCGGAGCTGGCCGAGCTGATCGAGGCGGCCCTGGTGACCGAGCACGAGGACGGCCGGCTCACGTCGCACGTACTGGTCAGGACGTACGCGGAAGAGCTCCTCCAGGCCGAGGAGCCGGCGGCGGAACGACGGGCGGCGATCAGCCGCCTGCTGCAGTACTACCTGCACAGCAGTTTCCACGCGCAGGTGGTACTTGAGCCGAACCGGACGCCGATCGAGCCGCCGCCGCCCCTGCCCGGTGTCGTTGCGGAGCAGCCGGAGACGTACGACGAGGCCATCGCCTGGTTTGCGAGTCAGCGGGAGGTGCTCAAGGAGGCGGTCCGCCTGGCGGCCGACGTCGGGTACGGCATCGTGCCCTGGCAGCTCGGCATCACGATGCAGCAGTACCTGCAGTGGGCCGGATACTTCCAGGACTGGGAAGACGTCATGAGGGTGGCGTTGCACGCGGCTCGCGAGAGCCACGATGCCGTCGGGGAGGCGCACGTCCTGCGCAGCCTGGCCGGTGCGCGGCATGTGTTCGGAGCCAACGAAGAGTCGCTGCACCTGCTCAGCGAAGCGCTGCGCATCTTCGAGGACCGGGACATGCGGCTGGAACAGGCGCTGGTGCACAACAACTTCCACCAGGTGTTCAGTGCGCTGAGCCGACACGACCTCGCCCTTGAGCACAGCGAGAAGGCGCGGTCGCTGTCTCGACTTCTCGAGAATCGTCGGGCCGAGATCTTCAGCCTCCTGTTCAGTGGGACGTCGCTCGCCGGCCTGGGACAGGTGGAGGAATCAGCCCAGGCGCTGAAAGAGGCCCTCGAACTCAATCAGCAGGTCGGACGCGACCGCGAGGAGAGCGAGATCCGTTCCGCTATCGCCCACAACCTGGCCGAATCCGGACGCATTAATGAGGCGGTCGAACAGCTGCAACTGTCGGCGGAGACGGCGCGACGCGTCGGAGACCGACCGTTGCAGTTCGACGCGCTGCGGCAGATGGCCGAGGTTCTGATCACGGCTCGCGACGTCCCCGCAGCGCAGCGGGTTTTCGAGCGTGCCCGCGCGGTTCTTGCGGAGTTGCAGGGCGGCGGCACCGACAGCATGCGCGCCTCTCTCACCCGTCTCGCCGAGCTGCTGCCCCCTGCCGGGTAATCGCACCTTCCGCGACCGGCGATCAACGTCACAGGGATGAGAACGGGTCGAACGCTCCGCCTCCCCGAGGCATCGATTACGTGTTGGCTATCGTCTGCCGAGGCCCTCGACAACGCAGTCGCCCACATCTCAACGAGTGCGGCGACGGCGTCATCGTCCGAGGCGGAACAGCACCCGTCAGCCGCGACGACAAACAACCCCACCTTCTCGCCTCCGACGCCAAGAACCTGCTACTCAACGCCCTTACCGTCTACAAGCGGGAGCACCGCACCCTCCCCGCCCGTGTGGCCACCCACAAGTCGTCCCGCTTCAACCCCAACGAGGTCGACGGCTTAACGGCCGCGGCAGACGGTCGGGAGCTGCACGCCCTCGACCTCATCCGGCCGGCCGGCGATCAGCAGCACGCTGAGGGCGTTCCTGTCGGACTGGCAACCACGCCAACGACCGCCGGAATTCAGGCAGCCGTTTTCGAAGCACTCGGTTCGCTGAGCCGTGCGCATCCGGAGTGGGGACATTACGACTTGGTCCCGAGCGTGATCTACGCGCCCGTTGCGCGCGACACCTGAGGCCATCAACTTCTTCCAGAACCTCTCCGAGTTCGATCCGTTCGATCCCGCCAATGCTGAGCGATACCGCTCTGAGCGGATGTTGCAGCGCCGCGACTATGACGAGGTCGCGTTGTCGGTGACGCGCCGCGCCACCAGCATCCACTCGTTGCAGCGCGAGATCGAGCAGTTGTTGAGGGGCGTCGACCCTGGACGGCCGTTCCGGTCCCGATCGGACGAAACCGCCGCCGACCGTGTTGCCGGGTGGCTAGGGCGTGTCCTGCCGATCTTGTGGCGGTTGATCGCTGACGATGTATCGGTGGTGCGTCGTGGTGAGCTGACCGATGAGGCGTGGGCGGTGATCGCGCCCCTGCTTCCTGAACCGGGTGGTGCGCGGGGTCGGTGGCGGGATCACCGTCAGGTCATCAATGGGGTCTTGTGGAAGCTGCGCACGGGTGCGCCGTGGCATGACCTGCCGGAACGGTTCGGGCCGTGGAAGACGTGCCACGAACGCCTTCGTCGCTGGACGGCCGATGGCACGTGGGATCGGATCCTCGCCGCTGCGCAGGTGCACGACGAGGGCACACCCGTGAAATGGACGATCAGCATCGACTCCTCGGTCGTGCGGGCCCATCAGCATTCTGCTGGCGCCCGCAAAAAGGGGTCTCCCCGACAAGTGCGGCGACGCCTGGTGCGCAGGATGGCGAGGCCATCGGCCGGTCCCGAGCCGGACTGAGCACGAAAATCCACCTCGCGGTTGATGGTCGTGGCCGGCCGCTATCGATCCTGCTCACCCCGGGTCAGGCCGGCGACAACCCCCAACTCCTGGCCCTGCCGGACGCGATCCGGGTCAACGAGCCCGGACCCGGACGGCCCCGCAAGCGACCCGATGTGCTGATCGCCGACCAGGGCTACGCACATGACTCGACCCGCCGAGCCTTGCGGCAGCGAGGTGTCCGGCATGTCATCCCCGAACGCAGCGATCACGGGGACAACGGCGCGTTCCTCCGCGACTACGGCAAACTAGATCTCAGAGCAGTGGCCTGGACCGTCGAGGCCACTGCGACGCAGGAGTTCCTTGCGATGCCGACAGGACGTTCAGACGGCTCCTGCATCGATGAGTACGCCGCGGACCCTAACCACTGGATCAGCGTTCGCCAGCACGGCGTCCACGCGGGTGTCTCCCTGTGCTGGGCGACGCACGGCACGTGGAAACGGTGGCCGATACTGGTCGACCGATCGCCGGTGGACGCAACGGCGGGGTTGCAGGTTGTGGAGGGCAGGACGCGGGTCGGCATCCTCAGAGGACGTCACCGTGAGAACGACCGGGTGGCCCCACAGCATCTAGCGTGGGTCGGCCGACCCACCGCAGATCCCAGCCAGACGGCGTGATCTGGCCCCCAATACTCGAGAAGGCCCAATCGAGCCGGATCATCGTCGCGGGTGTCTCGGATCCGAGTCGCGTGCCGGCGGCAGGGTGGCCGGTGACGAACAGTTGGCCCGGCCAGCTCGTGCACGCCGACGCCGTCCGTGTGCGCACGGCCTGACGGGTAGGTGTGAATGGCGGTCGCCGCCTCGCCGCGTACCCGGCGCCGGTATCGGCTATCGTCGCGCAGCCACATCAGGACCCGCCGGCCGTCGTCGTCGAGATTGAGGTCGTTGATGTCCAGCCCGACTACCAGGTGTTCTGCGCGGTCGACTCCGACAGCACGGAGCTCTGCACCTGGAGCCTGCAGGTCGCCGCGATGCTCAACGGCGAGCTTGCATCGCCGGCCGCCCGTCCCGGATCCCCTACAGCGCCGTCCGAAGACCATTGAAGTGTCGGTCTGTACGGAACTCGTGTGGCGGAACAGCTCGCATCCCATCGGACACCATTCCACGGAGCCGAGGGCAGGTTTCGGCCTGGCGGTACGGCAAGCGGGTCACAGTCGCCCGTCTCTGCGCAGCTGCCATCGGCACCGACGACGTCGTTGTGACCGGGGGCACGACGAGCGCGTTTGCAGTGACACTGATGTGAACGTTGGAGTCTGGTGGCATGAACGACACGACGCAGTCAGCCACGGGTCCTATCAAGGTTGATGTCTGGTCCGACATCGCCTGCCCCTGGTGCTACATCGGGAAGAAGAAGTTCGAGGCGGCCGTCGCCGAGACGGGTATCCCAGTCGAGGTCGAGTACCACGCCTACGAGCTAGCGCCGGACCTCCCTCAGGAGTTCGAGGGGAGCGAGCAAGACTACCTGGAGATTCGTGGGTTCACCGCCGACCAGGTCGAGCCGCTGCTGGCCCGGATCGTCGGCGCCGCGGCGCAGGTCGGACTGCGTTTCGACTACGACATCTTGCGGCACACGAACATGCTGAAGGGCCACCAGCTCATCCGCTTCGCCAAGGAGCAGGGTATGCAGTTGGAGATGGTTGAGCGGATCCTCGCCGCCCATTTCGAGGAGGGTGGCCATGTAGGCCGGAACGAGGACCTCGCCGACCTGGCTGCCGAGGTCGGCTTGGACCGCGAGGAGGCGCTGGCGGCGCTCCGGGAGAACCGCTTCGTTGACGACGTCCGTGCCGAGGAGGCACACGCGCACAGGCTCGGCATCCGGGGCGTCCCGTTCTACGTCTTCGAAGAGAGGTACGGCGTCTCCGGCGCGCAGGACACGTCCGCCTTCGCTCAGGTGCTCCGCAAGCTCTCCCACGAGAAGCGGGGGACGGCGGCGTGAACGAGGACGAGAAGGACCCGATCGCCATCGTCGCCCTCGACATTCCACCGGCAGTCGTATGTAGCGACGGGGTCTGCGTGATCGCGGACGAGCACCCGGCGGACGCAGAGGACGGGTCCGAGAACTCGACGCCGGCGCAGTGACAGCACGCGACGCCCCTTGAGGCCGGCCCTCGCTGGAGGTCTCCGCACCGAGCGCAGTGATCTTGCCGTCCCACCCTCGTGCTCCAGCGTGCCCCGACGTCGAGGGTCCCGAAGCTTAGCCGGAGGACCCGTGAAGAGCTCGCGGCCTCCGTTCGCAATCCGGCACTGGCCACCGCCTTCTCCGGTTGACAAGCCTGATCGACCCCGGGAAGTCTGAGCGATCCTGCGCTGACTCGCCGGATTGTCGCGGCCTACAGGTTCGCCCTCGTAAAGGTTCAGTTCCGGCGGGCGTGGGGACGTGTCTCAACGCGCGTTTCCCGAGCCTCAGTTTTTTACCGTATGTTCGGTAACCTGGTGATATGGGCCGCGCACCTAGCATCGAAGACGAGGCACTGCTGAAGCAGCTGACCGAGGTCTTCCGCCGTTCGGGCTACGAGGGAGCTTCGCTGACGGCTCTGTCGTCGGCTTCAGGGTTGCACCGCGCCAGCCTCTATCACCGGTTCCCCAACGGAAAACCCGCCATGGCCGCAGCGGTGATGGCGTCCGTGGAACAGATATTCAGCGATATTCTCGATCCATTGATGTCGGAGGACGACCCGTCGACGGCCGTCGCGGAGATGGCTCGACGTGTTGGCGCGTTCTATGACGACGGTCGCCTCGCCTGCGTTTTGGACACGATGACGCTCCGCGGCGCCCCGGACGACATTCGAGCCCGGGCCACCCATCTGGCAACGACCTGGCTGACGGCGATGGCCGAAATCGCCCGGCGCGCAGGAGCCTCCGAGGAGGATGCCGCGCGCCGGGCGAGAACCGCGCTGGTCCTCATCGAGGGGTCACTGGTCGTAGCACGAGTGCTGGACGATCCGGCCGAGTTTCGGTTGGCGCTGGCCGAACTTCCGCAAACGCTGATCGGCGGACCTGGCAATGCCGGATAGCCGGCAGTGTCATGGCGCTCGCCTCAGGTCCGCGGCAGGACTTGAGGCGAGCGACAACGGATGATCCCCCTGAGGCGATCAGACCGGCAGGGGCGGGTTGAATCGCGATAGGGTTGGCGCCGACCAGTTCGTCAGGAGTGCCTCTGGCCGATAGATGGCTTCATCGAGTTCGAACTCCACGGAGCGCTGGCCGGTCGCGGTCGGGCCGAGACCCTCGGGCCAATTCACCTTGGCTCGCCCGGTCAGTTGGAGCGCCGTCCCGGTCGCCCAGTCGACGAAAAGCAGCGCAGCGTGCGGGTTCTCGGTGATATTGCCCAGTGTCATCAGCATGTTGTTGCCGACGTAGTCGGGCCAGCGCAACCGTGTCCGCGACATCAGGTCGACGAATCCTGGGTTGCCGCCGCGATGCGAGACATCAGGGTCACCGGTTTCGGAAGCCGAGGCCACGAAGAAGGTGTCGGCGTGGGCGACCAACTCGCTCATCTCGTCGGTCAGTGCGGCGACCCGCATACCGTCGGCCGGCCCTGCCTCTCGACCCCGCGTTTCGGCCAGACTGACCACGTGGCGCTTCTGAATGTACTTCGGGCAGTTGGGAAAGCTCTGCTCGATGGCGAGCCGGAGCCCGCCCGGCAGCGGCGTCGCTTCGCCGTTGATCCGCAGTCTGATACGCGTTTCGAGATCGATGGCCAGCAGACCCAGCTTGCCCTGGCGCCGGGTCATCGGCTCGACCGGATCGTCGGCCGCGAGCTGAGCCAGCACCTGCACCGATTCATCGTCGGGGGCACTGATGAACCCGCGTGGCCCGACGAACAGCGACGCCCATAGCCTACCGTCGTCGCCCTGAGCCCCGACCGCCAGTAGATTCTGGTACGACAGGAAGTTGTCGGCGCCGTCAGGCAGTAGCGGTTGCACCAACTGGGAGATGGCCGAGGCCCTCTTGGTGAGGCCAGCTCTGGCCTGAGCCTCCAATTCCCCCCAATGATAAACAGAAGAGTTCGACATGGTGATTCTCCCTGTGCCGCCCGGCAGATGCCCGGGGCGGAGCCGTTCCGGCCCGGGTCGCGAAGATTGAGAACGTAAGGGCTCGGTAGTCGTGCTCCGTGAGCTCTCGCTGGCTCGTCACTCCCGGCGTGCCCGGCGCCCTGTGTTGCTGATGGCCTCGATGCCGGCGTCTACCACCGAATCCTTCGCGCCGACCGCGATTGAGCACCCGCCGGAGGCCGTGATCGCGATCTTGTCGCGGTTGACCACCGCGGTCTTCCGCTCGGGCATCGCAATCTCCCTCCGGTCGATGCACCGACAATATTACCGAACGTTTGGTAATAGCCGAAGGGGCGGTGTGCGGCTTCACATGCTGGTGACCGGGTCCGCCGCCTCGGTGTCTCCGCCCAGGCGGACAGCAGCGATTGTCAAGCTTCACCCGAGCGTGACACCGCGTAGGTCAGGAAGCGGAAGAGACTGTGCTTTACAGCGGACCGAGGTCGAAGACTTCGAAGGAAGCGGCATGGCGGACACCCAGACGGGTGCCGACCTGGCGCGAGACACTCTCGAGGAATCCCTCTGCGTCAAAGGGGCCGGAGGCCAGGCTTTTCAGGTAGGAGGCGTGGGCCTTCAAGGAACGTACGCCCAAGTCGAAGGTGTCGGTGGTATCCACGGCGTGGCTCGGACAGGGTGAGCCGGCGGCCCAGACCGCGCGGGTGGACCACTTGTCGAGGCCGTCCTGCTCGATCTGGTCTCGGAAAACCCAGCGGTTGGCGGCGTCGCGCGCCGCGTCCAGGACGGCGCGGCCGGTGACGATGTGGTCGGCCATGTTCAGGGCGTGGCCGGCCTCGTCCCAGCTGTCTCGGAAGTTGTTGGTGATAATGACGTCCGGACGCTGAGCGCGGATCACGCGGGCCAGCTCGCGGCGCAGAGGGACGCCGTAGTCGAGGACGCCGTCGGGCAGGCCCAGAAAGTGGACCTGTTCGACGCCGACGATGGCGGCCGCGTCGCGCTGCTCCTGCTCGCGGGCGATGGCGGCGTCGGCCGGATCGAGGTCGTCGATGCCGGCCTCGCCACTGGTGAGCAAAACATAGGCGACGTGCTTGCCCTGCTTGGTCCAGCGGGCAATGGCGGCGGCAGTGCCGAACTCCAGGTCGTCGGGGTGGGCAACAATGGCGAGACCGCGTTGCCAGGACTCATCGACGGGCTGAAGAGCCATGGGACCGGCCATCCTTCCATTCTTGCATCGAAACGGCGTCAGCCGACCAGCAAGCGTGACCAGAGCCATGTCCGCCTCAGCGCGGCCAGACACTACAGCGGACGCATTCGCCGTAACCCGCGCAATAGGTCAGCGCGATGAGGAAACCGTCATCGTATCGAGGATGCTTTCAAGGGCGGTGCCGACGACGACGCTTCGCTTCCGTGGAGTCGCCAGAGATCAGCTGTACCGCATGGCCGGCTCGTTATCGCAGGTGAGGTGACGTGAACAGCGACGTATCCCATTTCAGAGACCTCTAGACACGCCGGCAGGGCAGGTTTCTTCGAGAACCTGCGCTGACCAGGCGTGCGGTCGCCCGGCTGGCTCGGGCCACGCCCGCCGGGCGACCGCACACACTTCGGCTTATGGGAGGGGCGTTCGGTTCGTACCGCATCGTGATCGGGATGAATCACTCCCCCACGTGACCAGGTCGCCTGAGCTCGTTCGGCGATCGGATGGTCAATGCCCACCGGAGGTCAGCGAACCGGCATTGTCCCGTGGTTTCGCCGGGCCTGAGGCCGGCTTGCGGCTTAGTTTCGACAACACCGTTGCCAGCTAAATCAGTGCACCAGGGTGCTGATCCAGCCACCGTCCACGCTCAGGAGCTGACCGGTGACGAACGAGCTGGCCGGCGATGCGAAGAACAGGACGGCCTGGGCGATGTCCTCGGGCTCGCCGAGGCGACCCAGTGCGTACTGCGCGGTCAGCGTGTTCTTCCATTCGGGGTTGGCGAAGATGGGCGCCGACATGTCGGTGTTGGTCACGGCAGGACGGACAGCGTTGACGCGCACGCCCTTCGGGCCCCACTCGGCAGCCATCGCGAGTGTCATTCCGTCGACCGCTGCCTTCGTGGCGCCGTACAGGGTCTGGTTGGCGATGGCCCGTTCGCTGCCGATGACCGATGAGAGGTTGACGATGCTGCCGCCTCCTCGCGATGCCATGTGCTCAGCAGCTCGACCGGCCAGGATCAGCGGGGAGCGGGCGTTCAGCCGCCAAAGGTCGTCCGCCTCGGCCTCGGTGAGCTTTTGGCTTTGGGTGAAGTTGAGAGCGCCCACGTTGTTCACCAGGATGTCCAACTGACCCAGGCGGGCGAGGGTGGCGTCGAAGAGTCGCTCTGTTTCGCCGTCCCGTGACAGGTCGGAGGGGATGATCACGGCGCCGTCCTGGAGGCTGTCGGCGACCTTGCGTAGTGACTTCTCCGATCGGCCGGTCAGCGCGAGCCGGGCACCGGCCGTGGCGAACAGTTTGGCGATGCTCGCGCCGATGCCGCGCCCACCACCGGTGATGAGAGCGGTGCGGCCGGCCAGCGGGTGAATCGGCAGTCCTTCGTTCACTTCTTCGGCTCCTCGATGAGGTTATTCGCGGGTGGGCGGCGGTAGGCGCCGTACCACCAGATGTGCCCGAGTTCGCGGGCGAACGCGGCGTCGCCGTCGCCGTTGTCGACTTCGATATGCCGGGCGATGGCCTGTCCCCCACCCCACACGATCACCCGGCTCGCCGCGGCGGCGTCCAGGTCGGCCGGGGTCTTTCCCGACTGCTGCTGTTCGACAAGTGTGCGGAGCACGGCCTGGTCGAAGCCCTCCAGATCGGCGGTGTAGAAGCCGCGAACCGTCTGGTCGTAGCTCGCGACCTCGCGCAGCGCCGCCAGCACGAAGCCTTTCCGGCGGTGCAGGGCGATGACGTCGGCGAAGAAGCGGGTGTACCGGTCGGCGCCATCCTCGCCTGCTGCGGGGTCCCATCCCTGAGCCATCTCGAGCAGCCGCTGCCGCAAATCGGCGGTCAACCGCACGATCAGGTCGGTCTTGTCCCGGAAGTGCGCGTAGAAGGTCGCCCGGGAGACGCCCGCCTCGGTCAGGATCTGCTGCACCGAGATCTCGGTGTAGCGCTCACCCCGCTCGATCAGGCGTTCCGTCGCGGCCAGGATGCGGCTCTCGACCGCCGGCGTCCCGGGGTCCGCCTTAGCTCGCCGAGTGAACGAGGCCATCGATTTCCACCAGGACGTCAGCGAACTCGGCGGGATTCGACCAGAACGGCGCGTGGTTGCCGGGCACCCGGAACACCCGGTCGGCACGGGCGGCCATCTGCTCGGCGATCGTGCCGGTCAGGGAGATGTCATCGGACGGGATGACATAGCTGTTGGCCACCTCGCGCCAGCCGACGCGAGTCACCGACTCGTAGTCAGCGCGGGCGCTCTGGGGAACCAGCCGCGCGATCGCCGCGGCGGTCTCGGGGTTGGTCGGGTCGCCGTCGTAGAAGGCGAGGGGCAGGTTCAGGTCCGGGTTCGCTGCGGGACGCAGGCCACCCAGCGAGTCCGGCGTCGGCACGCCGTGCGTGCCGAACATGCTCTCCCCGGTGTCGACCATGTAGGCGGCAACGTAGACGGCGTGGGCTACCCCGGACTCCGCGGTGATCGCCTCGGTGACGGGCACCCCCGCGTAGGAGTGGGCCACCACGACGACCGGACCGGTGATCTCGGCGATAGCCTCCCGGACGACCTGGGCATCGTCGTACATGCTCGGGTAAGGCTCGCCGGACGACGCGTCTGTCACCGCGGTCGGCAGGGTCACCGTGCGGGTCGCAAGACCGCGCTCCGCCATCGCTTTCTGCAAAGGACCCCAAACCCACTCGCCGTGGTGGCCACCGTGTACGAGCAGGAAAGTCGCATCACTCATGAAGCTGCTCCGAAGCTGAGGAGGGACAAGTACGACCCGAGTGTACGACGCAACTATACATCGTGTTTAGACACGATGTCGGCGTAACGTCTATCACAGTTCCAGAGGTCACCTCACCTCGAAGCATGCGGCAAGCACCAGACAACATCAGGTCCGCGCAGACGGTGCCGTAGCCATCGGGATCAACTCGGCGATAATCGATCAGAATCGCGTTGCCCTAGGAGCTTCGAACAAAATATGGCCACCTCCGCAGGTGCTTGATGAAACGTTCGCTCAGTCCGTTGGCGAGAAGGTACTCCTCCGTCACCGGCGTCTTCGGACTTTCGTACCGCGGGTGCTGCTTCACTTGAAGAGGAAAGTCCCGCCGAAGGATGCCAGCCCTGCCGATCAGGACGAAGTCGCATCCCTCATCCAAAAGTTGCCCGACCCGTTGAGCACTCATTATCTTTCCCGCCGTGCCCACACGCACACCCCGGCGGGGAAGGCTGGTAAAGACACTGAGCATGGTCTGACCCCGAAACGTGCCCTCCTGAACGATCTGAGCGGAATCCCACAGTGCCAGGTCGAGATAGTCGATCAGTTCTCGATCAAGGATGTTCGCTGCGATTTCCCGAAGTTCCTCCAGGCGAAGCCCGTAGCGCTCGACGGACATGCGCAAACCGATCTGGAAGTCGGGGCCGCAAACCCGTCGAATTCCCTCGATCACCTCGACGGTAAGGCGGGCTCGGTTCTCGGTGCTACCGCCGTATTTGTCCCTGCGATCGTTCAACAGCGGGGACATGAATTCCGACAGGATCCACCCGAATGCGCCGTGGACTGACACTCCGTTGAATCCGGCCAGTTCCGCTCTCCTCGCTGCAGCGATGAAACTGTCCCGGATCCGCTCCACCTGTTCCGTGGTCAGAGCTCTGACACCCGGCACCGTCAAGCTGGAAGCGGGGGCTGGAATTCCGCCCAAGCCAGGATCAGCGCGATGCCCGGCGTGGTGCAACTGCACAGCGGAAAGCGCTCCCCCCTCGCGGATCGAGGTGGCCATCTGGGTCAGTCCGGCCACGTGGGCATCACTTTGAATACCTAGCTGCCGCTCGTACGCGATGCCACCGGCCTCGACGTAAGTGGCACCAGTCTGGATCAAGGCGTAACCGCCCCACGCGAGCTGCCGAATCCAATCCTGGTCGAAGGTGGACGCTGAACCGTCATGCCCGCTTTGTTGATTGACGAGCGGTGCCATCATGAATCGGTTGCGCATCGGCGGGCCATGCAGGAGGGTAAGCGGTTCAAACATTTCTGCGACAGACATGGGGTCTCCCGATAGGAGTGATGACGACCACCTTTAGCGCTCGCCATGGCGTGTGACGCCGCGACGTCGCGGTTGGTTTCTTTTCGCCGACGAGCTCTGCAAGAAAGCGCGCTGATTGCGGCGGCTCGACTATCGTCCAACCTTCACATTGGTGTCATAGCAAGCGGGCACGGACGGTGTCCCTCGTCTCGCCCGACGCCCCGTTCGCGAAGCTGCTCGGCGTCGCGTTGTTCGGCACCGCCACGACCTGGGTGCTCATCTTCGCGACCCACGCGGCTCTCCGCCGCTGGCCCGCCGACGAGGCACGCCGTCGCCGCTGTCGCTGCCCGGCGGTTGGCCCACCAATGCCGCAGCGGCGGCGGCGGACGTGAACATGCTGTTCATCGGGACGTTCCGGGTCGCGTGGACGGTCGGCGCGCCGACCGTGGAGGCGACCCATGGCAACCTACGAGCTGACCCCGAACGGTACGGCGCACACACCCTCAACGGTGATCTGAACCGGCATTGCCCTCTCCAGTCAGCAGCCGAGCCGCTTACTGGAGAGGGCGATGTCATCGATACAGAGGCCGAACTCGCTCGGCGTCGTGTGTCTGCACGTTTATACCTGCCAGGGCGTCCGGCACGACCAGATTGGTCAGCCGAGCTTGCGGGTGAGGAAGTCGTGGATGAGCGGGAAGACCTCGTCGGCGCGGTCCTCGAGCAGGAAGTGCCCGCTGTCGAAGAGGTGAAATTCGATGTCCTTCAGGTCTCGCTTGTAGGGGTGCGCGCCCTCGGCAGGGAAGATCACGTCATTCGCGCCCCAGACGATGAGGGTGGGCGGCTGCGCGGTGCGCAGCCACTCCTGCACCGGCGGGTAGAGCGCCGGGTTCGTGCCGTAGTCGAGGAAGTAGTCGAGCTGGATCTCGTCGTTGCCGGGTCGGTCGAGCAGGGCCTGGTCGGTGGTCCAGTTGTCGGGTGAGATACGCGAGGTGTGGGCCATCCCGTCGGTGTACTGGAACTTCGTGGTGTCCAGGGTGAGCAGGCCGCGGAGGGCATCACGGTTTTCCGGGCTGCCGTCGGCCCAGTAGCGCTTGATCGGCGCCCAAAAGTCGTTGTCCAGGCCCTCGTCGTAGGCGTTGCCGTTCTGCACGATGAGCGCCGTGATCGCGTCGGGGTTCGCGAGGGCGAGCCGCCAGGCGGTTGGTGCGCCGTAGTCGAAGACGTTGACGGCGTACCGGGTCACTCCGAGCTTCGTCAGCAGCTTCTGCACGTACTTCGCCGCATTGTCGAAGGTGTAGGAGAACTCGGCGCGATCGGGTGCGGCGCTGTGTCCGTAGCCAGGCAGGTCCGGCGCGATGACGCGGAACCGATCCGCGAGGAACGGGATCAGGTTGCGGAACATGTGGGACGAGGTCGGGAAGCCGTGCAGGAGCAGGACGACCGGGCCATCAGCCGGGCCGGCCTCTCGGTAGAACATCTGGAACCCGTCGAGGTCCTCGGTCTTGTACTGCACGACGGGGACGAACGGTGTGGTGGTCATGGTGGTGCTCCCTTCGGTGAACGTCGGACGAGCCAACCATACATACCTCTAGGTATGGCGACAACCCTACCTTCAGGTATGGAGCTTGCTAGTCTTGTGTCATGGACAACAGGCGGCTGATCATCGACTCGGCCAAGAGGCTCTTCTGGCGCCACGGATACTCGACGACGAGCCCGAAGCAGGTGATGGCCGACTCCGGTGTCGGGCAGGGCAGCTTCTATCACCACTTCCCGACGAAGCCCGACCTCGGCCAGGAGGTGGTTCGGGAGAACGGGCGGGATCTCCTCGCTTCCGTGCGCGCCGCGATGGAAGGGTTGCCGACGGGCCGGGAGCGCCTTGCCGCATTCCTCGCGTCGGCCGGCGACGCGCTCGGCGGATGCCAGATCGGTGGCTTCGCATACGACGCAGGGATTCTTGCCGAAGCCGGGTTACGGGAGGCCCTCGGCGCCGCGTTCACCGAGCTGGCCGACCTTCTCGAGAACGTCGTTCGAGAAGCTCAGGTCGACGGCTCTCTGTCGTCGAAGCTGGACCCGGCGAAGACCGCTGCCACACTCCTGGCCGTCGTCGAGGGCGCGTTTGTCATCGCGCGAGCCACCGGACGGCAGTCCTCCGCCGACAATGCGACCACGGGCGCTCTCGCGCTGCTGGACGGGAACGACGTCAGGTCGTGACTCCCCATCGACGTGCCGCGAGATCGGGCCGGGACGTTCGAGCCTCAGATGGTCCGCAAGCCGCAGCGCCGGTCGTCGGGGGTCGACGAGGTGGAGTTGTCGTTGCCTGCGCCGGATCACCGACACGGTGATCAAGGAGATCAACGACTGGTCACGCCTGCCCCTGTCGGACTATGGGCCGACGCCGGTGGCGAAGGCGCGTTCGGCAGGGGCGCACGCTCGGCGAGGTCCAACATCTCCTTACGCATCGGTGCTGTAGGCATTCGCCGCCCGCTGGGGACGCGGCCACGAGTGCGGCTGCCGCGACGACGTGGCTGAGCTACCTCTGGGCGACGGCGTCCAGGTACGCGTCGATGGCCTGCAAGTTCTTCGTCAGGCACTCGAGTCGCTCCGCCATCCGGTCGCGCTCCTGCTGAACCCGGCTGACGAAGTCCGGGGCGGGATACTCGCGGGTCGCCGCTTCGGCCAGGCAGGGCAGCACTTCCCTGATGATCTCTGTCGTCAGGCCTGCGTTGAGCAGACTGCGAATCTGCTCGACCCTTTCCACCAGGGCCTCGTCGTAGTCGCGATACCCGTTCTCCTCGCGCCTGGGACTGAGCAGGCCTTGCTCTTCGTAGTAACGCAGGAGTCGAGGCGACACGCCCGCCCGCTCGGACAACTCTTTGATCCTCAACGAGACCGCCCTCACAGCACCCTTGCCATCACATTGATGTGAAGGTTACAGCATGGTCGAGCCGCCGCAGCAGTGGTGGCTTGAGACCTGCAACTAGATGAGGAATGACCCGTGTCCACCACACATCTGGACGTTCCGCAGACGTCGCGTACGGAACGTCTGCCGTTCCCGTCCCTGATAGCGCTCTTCACCGCCGGATTGATCACCACCCTGACCGAAGCGCTGCCGGCCGGTGTGCTGCCGCAGATGAGTCAGGCGCTCGGAGTCTCGGAGTCCGTAGCCGGTCAGACCGTCACGATCTACGCAGTGGGAACGCTGCTGACGGCGATCCCCGTCGCGCTGGCCACCGCGACGTGGCCACGACGTCACCTGCTCCTGGCAGCACTGGTGGGCTTCGTGATCGCCAACCTCGTCACCGCCGTCTCCCTCAACTTCTCCGTCACGATGGTTGCCCGATTCGTCGCGGGCGCCGCCTCCGGGGTCGTCTGGAGCCTGCTTGGTGGGTACGCGGCACGTCTGGTCGGCCCCCCACTCAAGGGCCGGGCGATGGCGTTCGCCTTCGCCGGCACCCCGGTAGCCCTGTCTCTCGGCGTGCCAGTCGGCGCGTATCTCGGCAAGGCGGTCGGGTGGCAGCTTACCTTCGGCCTCGCCTCGGCGCTGACCGCCCTGCTGATCATCTGGACCGCGTGGAAGTTGCCCAACTTCGCCGGCCAGAAGGCCGAGGACCGGATTCCACTGCGCACCATCCTGAAACTGCAGGGCATCCGTACGGTCCTCGTGGTGACCGGAGCGTTCGTGCTCGCGCACACCATCCTTTACACGTACATCGCGCCCATCCTCGCCGACGCCGGGCTACAGGATCACGTCCAGTGGATCCTTCTCGACTTCGGCATCGCCTCGATCGTCAGCATCTGGCTCACAGGCCTATTCATCGACCGGCACCACCGTCGACTCGTCGTACTCGGCACGGGGTTGTTCGCCGCAGCCGCGGTCGTGCTGACCGTGGCCAGTTCCAGCGCTGTGGCCGACTACGTCACGGTCGCGGCATGGGGACTGTCGTTCGGCGGCGCAGCCACCCTGCTGCAATCGGCGCTGATGAGGGCGGCAGGAGAGCACGCAGACGTGGCCCAGTCGTCGATGGTGACGACCTGGAACCTGGGAATCGGCCTCGGCGGACTCGTTGGCGGCGCGCTTCTCGCCGGCTTCGGGTCGCGCTCGCTCATCATCGCAGCGGTCGTACTCATGGTGCCGACCGTGCTCGTGGTGATCCTCGCCCGGCGGCACGCCTTCCCGACCCGGCGCCCGGACTAGCAACTCACGATTGTCGGTAAGAATGAGTGGGAAGGCCACACACATGGAATCTGGAAGCGCGGGCTCGGCCAGGACCGCTGACATCAACTTCTACTTCGATCCGATCTGCCCATTCGCGTGGATGACAAGCAAGTGGATCAGGATCGTGCAGGCACAACGCGACTACACCGTCGACTGGCGGTTCATCTCGCTACGCCTCATCAACTCGCACATCGACTACGACAGCCACTTCCCGCCAGAGTACGAAGCCCAGCACACCGCGGGGCTGCGACTGCTGCGGGTGGCCTCGGCGGTGCGTGAGAAGCACGGCCGCGAGGCGATCAGCCCCCTGTACACCGCGTACGGCACCCACATCCTGGAGGTAGGCCCCGACGACGGCCGGCAACCCGGCTGGCAGGGCGCGCCCGAACTCGCCACCGCCGCGCTCACCGAAGCCGGCCTGCCAAAATCGCTTGTCGAGTTCCTCGACGACACGTCCCGTGACGCGGAGATCCAAGCGGAGTCGGACGAGGCGCTGTCGCTGACGGGTAAGGACGTCGGCACGCCGATCGTGCACTTCGAGCCGCCGGACGGCGCGGCGTTCTTCGGGCCGGTGATCAGCCGGCTGCCCGACGAGAAGCAAGCCGCACAGCTGTGGGACCACGTCGTCGGCCTCGCCCAGTTCCCCGGCTTCGCCGAACTCAAGCGCAGCCTGCGCGAGCAGCCACGACTGCCGTCGTTCGGAGTCACCGGACAGGAGACGGGCAAGGTCGAGGACTGGCACGCAGGAAGCCGGCGTCTCAAGAAGTAGACACCCGGTCGTTCCTCCTACCGGCAGTCAGCGGTACCGCACTAGTAAGCAGCGGTCCGGGCCTGTCAGCGACAGCCCTTGTTCCTTGGCCGCCCTAACCAAGCCGGCGGCAGCTTTGCCTCCGCCAACGCTTGGGGCACTTCTTACACCCCATCGGGTCGCTCCGTGCCGCGGTCATGACGGCACCCACGTCGCCAGGCACAACGCCCGGAGTATCAGGCCGAAGACACCGGTAGACCCACAGGCCCGGCCGGTGAGGGTCGCGGCCTCCGCAGTCCGTGACCTTACAACACACAGTGAATGTCTTTCCGCCAACTATGCCTTGCTGGTGGAAGACGAAAGAAAGGTGGAATCTCGTGGTGTCGTACGGCCACTTGCAGCCCGTGCGTGTTGAGTTCGATGACCTGGACCCGATGGGCATTCTGCATCACGCCAACTACCCCAGACTGCTGGAGCATGCTATCGCGGCATACGTCGCGCCGATGGGATTGGCATTCGGTGGGCCGAAGCCGGACCTTTATCACGTCATTCGTGAATTCAGTATCAGATACGACGCCCCCATCCGAGGTTACGGCGATGTCGAGGTGCATTTCTGGACGGAACGACTCGGTTCGAAATCGGCTGACATGGGCTTCCGGTTCGTGTCGACGGATGGCAAGGTCGTTCATGCGGAGGGGGTGCGGAAGCACGTGCATATCGATCCACGCACGATGAAGCCGGCCGAGTGGAGTGATCTTGCTCGTAGCATCCACGACGACTTGGCGCGGCCGGCGGGGACTGACTGATTCGGGTCGTGGACATCGTCGACGTGAAAGACGTCTGCCCGGCACGACACGTGCCGGGCAGACTCGCCCGTCACCAGGGGCGACGGCGAGAATCACAGTGCCTGGAGTTTGCGGACGTCGTCGTCTGCGCACGGGTGACCGTTGAGGTGGAACGCACTCAGCAGCGAGAATTCACCGTCCGTGCGGAAGGACAAGGTCCATCGGACCGCGCGTCACTCCTGGTCGGGCTCACAGGTGAACAGCCGGTTCGGCGGTATCTTTCCTCGATGATGCTCGAATGGGGCGCAGAACGCCTGCATTTCACCGTTGAGGGCGCCGGGCCGGCACTTGCCGCGACCTCGGCGAACTGAGCCTGTGCCGAACAGTCACGCCTACGCCGAGGCGTCCCGCACACGGCGCGTCCGGCCTCTGACCGAAACCGAACGCGTTGTTGGCGGCCGGGCGCGTACCCGGGGGGTGGGGTGAATTTACCGGCGGTGACGTTGCAGTTCCATCCGGCGGTGCAACAAGCAAACCGGCCTGATCGTTGCCTATCGTCGCGGCCGATTCAATGACCTTAACCTTCATGGCGGTTGGTCAGTGGTGTCGGTTGCGCCGGGCGTCGGTCAGCGTGATGCCGAACAGGACGCCCATCGTGACAATCAGGACGACGATCGGGGCCTGCGCGCTCAGCACCGGCGTCAGGCCGAGCAGCAGCACCAGCCAACCCACCCGAGACCGCGGGAGCTGACCGAGGAGTACGTACTCGGAGCTCATTCGCCCGAGCACGAACAGGACCGGGCCACCGACGATGAGGGCGACCCAACTCGTCGGGGTGGTGGGCCCGAGGGGTTCGTGCAGGACGAGTTCCACCCCGGCCGACGTGGCGATCACCCCGGTCACCACACCCGCATAGACGTACGGCGCGAGGCGCACCGCCTGACGCGGACGCCAGTGCGCCGACCGGTCGACGAGCGTGTTGCTCTGGAGCACGTAGATCTGCCAGAAGAGCAGCGCGGTGGCGATCGCGATGAGGAAGACGGCAGCCCGGGCGGGCGTGTGGGCCTCGCTGGCGAATGTCAGCGTGGCCATCAGTGTCAGTTCGCCGAGGGCCAGGATGGCGATCTGCTGGTAGCGCTCGCCGAAATGGACGCTCAACTGGTTGTACTGGTCGAGCGGCACCCGACCCAGTCTGGGTGTCGGGTGGCGCAGCGCGGTGGCCATGTAGTCGACGGCGAGCGCGCCGGCCCACAGCCCGACACGCCAGGCCGGATCGACGAAACCGCCCGCGAGCCACAGAACTCCGGAGATGACGAACCAGAACAGGAACCGTTCCTCGCGGGCGTGCGCGCGGCGTGGACGCAGTGCGCCGACCAGCAGGGCCCCCCGTACCAGGTGCAGGCCCACGTACGCGCTCGCGAAGAGGAGACCGCGCCCCTCGTACGCACTCGGTACGGCCACCGCCATCAGGGCCACGCCGAACATCGCACTGGCGACCACGCCCTGGATCACCCGTAGCCGGGGATCGTAGAACTCGGTGACGATCGCCGTGACCGACCAGGTCCACCAGACGGCCAGCAGCAGGACAAGGCCCTGACCCAGTCCGCTCCAGGTGGAGTGCTCGGCCAACTCCATCGACAACTGCGCGAACGCGGCGACGTAGAAGACGTCGAAGAACAACTCCAGCAACGTCGCCCGGCTCGACGACTTAGGGTCACGTCGTAGCCCGACCGGCTCCGCGCTCGTCATCGATGAGCCGTCCCCACTGGGCCTCCTGCGGACGATTCCACGTCGAGGCCGGGACATCCCCCGAGGTGAGGCTTGCCCGCCCGGCAGCCGGCGACGTGCGGCACACGGCGATCAACGACCGAGATGTCGGCGAGTTACCCACGACGCCTCGCCCTTGTTTGCGGACTCCGTGTAGCGCCGTGCCCGTCCTCCGCGTCCTAGGCGGGGAACTGCTGCTCGCTCTCGGCGGCGGCCAGCGGGTGTGGCTGACCGGTGAGGGCAGCCAACGCGGTGGCGACGGCGTGCAGGTCGGCTTTGATGTAGGTGGTGGTGGCGGGTCCGCGGCGGTCGGTGTGCCCGGCGTAGGCGCGGGCCACACCGTAGCCGAAATGGCGCTCCACCCAGGTGAGGGTGGTGTGGCGCAGCCAGTGCGTGGTGATTCCCTGGGCGGCGACCCACGGCAATTGTCGGCCGATGCGTTTCCACATCAGGTCGAAGCGCCGATAGGTGGCGGGTTGGCCGTTGCGGTAGCGCAGCAGCGCATCGGTCGGTGCGACGGCGCCGCGGGCTCGAGCGTGATCGTTTAGTCGGCTGGCGAGCATCGGGGTGATGGGCTGCCAGCGTTGCGTGCCGCCCTTCTCGGACAGGCGGATCAGCGCGTGGTCGCTGTCCAGGTCGATCAGGCGCAGCGCGAGAGCCCCGCTGCGTCGGCAGGCCGTTTCGGTGTGCAGGCGCAGGATCAGGGCGTCGAGCACGATGTCGTTGCCGCCGCTGCGGGCGGCGGCGTTGATGTCGGACAGTTCGTCAGGGGTGAGGGCACGGCGGGTGTTGGGCAGCCGGCGAGGTTTGCGGACCCGATGGGCCGGGCTGTCCGCGATGGTCAGGTAGCCGTCGGCGATGGCGCGGTTGTAGAAGGCGCGGGCTGCGGCGATGAAATGCTCGCCGGCGTACCGGCCGTTTCGGGAGTTGCGGCGAGGGCGGGCGCCTGCCGCGGCCTGTCGCATGAGGGCTTCGAGGTCGCTGGCCCGCACCGCGTCAATGCGCAAATCGCCGAAGGCGGCGACCATCCGCCGCCAGGAACTGCCGTAGGTGCGTCGGGTGCCCGGGCTCGCCGCGGCGACCACAGCTGGAAGGTACTCGGCGACTGGCGGCACGGCGGGCCGGTTACTGTCGGTGAGGTCGGCGGCGGTGAGGCCGAGGTGTGCGAGCAGCGCTCGGGCGGTGGCGACACGATCGGGATCCGTGGTCATGAGGGCTCTGCGAGGATGCGGGCGTGCAGGTCGGCCAGGACCGCCGCGATGGTGTGTGAGGGGTGCACGACAATGCGGTTCTGGCGGGGCAGGGCAGCCAGGAGCACGGGTTCGCCGGTGGCGATGCCGCACAGGTGTCGGGCGGCGGCCGGTAGGGGCAGCTCCTCGCGGGTGCCCACGGTGTGCGCGCCTTCGGCGGCCGGGGTGATCAGGATTGCGCCGGTCACGACGTCGGCGTGCAGCGTGAGGTCGGGTGTCCAGCCCAAGGCCCGCAGCAGTGCACGAGCGGTGACGCGGCCGGCGGCGTCGGGTCGGGCCACGTCGAACAGCACGCCGTCACTCGTGCGGGCGGCTGGCGCGGGCAGTGTCGGTAGCGGTGCCAGCTCCGGCGATGCGACCGGCAGTGGAGTGGGTATGAGCGCCTCGACGAGCTGCTCGTCGGGCCGGCGAGGGCGCGGCCTGCCCGGGCTCACCTAGGCCCCCGCCAGCACGAGGGCGAGGGTGTCAGCGCAGGTGGCGCCAGCTCCCTGGGGTCGGTGCGCACATATGAGTCGTCGCGGCTCGCGTCCCCACGCGAGAGGAAGTTGATCTTGCGTGGATATCCACGCACTGTGGTGTCCGAGGATCGACACGACCCATTGCCCACCGCCGATGACGCTCAGCGCAACTCTGAAGCTCACGCAAATCTAGCTGCGGTGGTGACTTCTTCGGCTCCGCCGAAGAGGTCTCCATCCTGAAGGGCCTGCTCAGGAAGATGCCCGTGGGATCGGCGTCTCAGATGACGGACGCGCGGCTGGCTTCAGCCCGCTCACCCGCAACGCTCTACATCGATCCACACCACACCTGCAGGCGCGGCGTTAGGTGACCCGAGACGCCGGTCGGTGCCAGCCTCCGGCCCGATCGCGGTGAACCACTCGGCCGACCTTAGACAGCAGCGGCGGAACCACGAGTCGTGCACGAACACCAGATGACGCCGGGTCTTTACCGCCGACCATTCGCCGGCGACGCGCTGCTGCTCGGAACCCCTGGCATCGCCGGCAGCCGCGACGGTCTCCGCCCAGCCGGGCCGCAGCTGGCGGACAGCCTGCCGCAGGTCGCCGGATCGGCTGAGCGGAGCAGCAGCCGCACCGGATGTGCACCCGGCCGTTTACCTTCGTCGCCGGTATCGGGCCGGCCCTGATCTTCGTTCGCGCCCGGTCATGAGCGACCGCGCGCGGACCGCCGCATGATGCAGTCCGGGGCAAGGCCACCTTGCCTCTCGCCCCAGCTCAGGCCAACCGCGGGAGGAGTTGGCGGAGTAGCCCCCCAGAAGGAGCGGATCCGGGTACCGGACCGGAACGCGATCGTGAACCGCGATTTTGCTGGCGTGGTCGCAGGGAACGCAGGTGACCAGGAGCGGGATGTCGAAGAGTTTGCCGTTGGCATTGACACGGAACTTGCCGTCGCCAGCGCTGGCGAGGCCGGAATGGCAGTGGACGCAGCGGAACGCGAGCAGGGGAAGGTGCGTGCGCCGAAGAGTCCAGGACGCAACGATATGAGGACGCGTAGACATGATCCCTCTGAAGACCTGACGAAAGGCATGGGAAAGAGCCGACGGCGACGTCGGCGACCGATGCGTGGGGAAGGGTGTCAGGTCTAAAGAGCAGGCGGCGTCACGCGGGGTGAAGTCCTCTCGTGAGAGGGTCGGAGAAAGAAGATCCAGTTGCAAGGTAGGGCGGGACGGGCTGGCCAGGCCACCGATTTTTGTGTTGGTACCGAGCGCTGAGGGTCGGGGCCGGCGAACCAGGCATCTAGCACGCGTCGTTCGCCCTCGCGGCCCCTGTCTGCCGTATTCCGGCCGCCCCGTTGGTTGCGGCCATGCGAAACGCTAAAAGCGCTGGTGCAATCCTAAGAACTTAGGGCAGAAGGCCCGGGTCACGGCCGAGGTCCTGGCGGCGAAGCTGGCTGCCGCGAAGCGTTACCGCGACCGGTAGCCACCGCGAGGTAGCCGTCCTCCAGGCCGGGCTCCAGGAGACGCGCCCCGGGGCTCGGCGCGGACGGTGCCACGATCCGGTAGCGCATGCCGTCGTCGTGCGGCAGCGCGGACACCACCGTCCCCTCGGTCGGCGCCGGTCCGTCCGTGACGACCGACCAGACCTGCCCCTGGGCGCGGCGGGTCAGCTCCTCGACCGTGCCACGGAAGATGAGCCGCCCCTTGGCGAGCACCGCCACCTCCCGGCAGGTCTGCCCGATGTCGTCGACGATGTGCGTGCTCAGCAGGACCGTGCGCCGGCCGGCGAACTGGGACAGCAGCGTGCGGAAACGGATTCGCTCCTCCGGGTCGAGGCCCGCGGTCGGCTCGTCCACGATCAGCAGCTGCGGGTCGGCGAGCAGGGCCTGGGCGATGCCGACCCGCTGCCGCATTCCGCCGGAGAAGCCGCGCAGCCGCCGGTCCGCGTGCTCGGTGAGCGCCACCACCTCCAGCAGCTCGCCGACCCGCCGGCGCCGGACGGTCCGGTCGTCCATGCCCTTGAGCAGCGCCACGTAGTCGAGGAACTGCCGGGCGGTCAGGTCGGGGTAGACGCCGAGGTCCTGCGGCAGGTAGCCGAGGTCACGCTGCACGGCGGTCCGCCCGGCGCCGGTGCCGAGATCGTGCTCGCCCACGGTGACCCGGCCGGACGTCGGACGGACGATGCCGGCCAGGATGCGCATCAGCGTGGTCTTGCCGGCGCCGTTCGCGCCGAGCAGGCCGAACATCCCGGTGGGCACGGCCAGGTCGAGGCCGTCGATGGCGGCCACCCCACCTCGGTACGTCTTTGTCAGGCCGGAGATCTCGATTCGCATGGGAGTTCCTTCTCGTTGTTGGACGCGGGCTCGTTATCGGACGCGGCGCGCGCGCAGGGCGTGGCCGCCCGCGAGCACGGCGGCGGCGATGATCAACAGCAGGGCGATGGACAGCCAGGCCAGCGCCGGCGTCGGGTCGGGCCGCAGGGCGTTGAGTGTCGCGCCGGGTATCGGGCCGGCCCAGGTGTCCTGGCCGTCGATGCCGTGGAAGTCGAACAGCGCGGCGAGCGGATAGCCGCCCAGGGGGTGGACCAGGGTCCGTGCGAGCGTCGGCATCATGTCCGGCGAGACCACGTTGCCCCACAGCCAGTAGCCGACGAACAGGACGCGGAACAGCGGCGCCGGCATGACCAGCGGCGCGGCCAGCGCGAAGGCGGCCACGAACAGCAGGCCGGGGATGAACACGGCCCCGAAGGCGGCCAGGGCCCAGCCCAGCGCCCGGGGCTCCCCGGTGTCGACCGCGTACGCCGCGGCGAAGCCGAAGTACGCCACCGCGACCGGGATGGCCGTCGCGGCGCCGGCGCCCACGTACTTGCCGAGCAGGCGCGCCTTCGGCGACGCGGGTGTCGCGTCCAGGATCGACGTCACCTGCAGCCGGTCGTCGCGGATCAGCCGGTCGGCGAGCAGGCAGCCGAACCCGATCGACAGCAGCGCGTGGAGCTGGACCGCCAGACCGACCACGGCGGTCCGCGGATCGACCGACCGTTCGCCCGGATCGAACAGGTCCCGCAGCAGGCTACCCCCGATCAGCACGAACAGCACCAGGGTCAGCGCCGGCACGATCCACACCGTCCGCTTGCGGACCTGCATCCGGAACTCGTACCGCAGGCTGGCAACAAAGGTGGTCATTCGTCCTCCTCGCCGATGAGGCGTTCTGAGCGGCCCAGCAGGACCAGGGCGAACACGATGAGCGCGGCGCCCGCGCCGAGCAACGTCAGGCGGTTCGCGGTCCAGTCGCCGGGCGCCGCGCCCCGGGTCGTCGCGAACAGGTAGAGCAGCCGGCCCGGCAGGTGCGCCTGCGCCGAGCCGGCGAAGAACTGCTGGATCGCCCACACGGAGGTGACCAGCGCGCCGGCCGCGCCCGGGCTGCGGAAGACGGCGCCCGCGGCGAAGGCCAGGCCGCTCAGGCCCAGGGTCGGCGCCAGCCAGGTGAGCTGGCCGGCGAACGGGCCGTGGTTCTCCGGCCAGCGGGCCCACCAGCCGGTCGCGATCAGCACGACCGCCGCCGGCACGGCGACCGCCGCGGTCCAGCCGAGCGTCACGACCATCCGGCGCAGCAGCGTGACGCGGTACGGCGTCGGCGAGGCGAGCTGGAGCTCGCGGGCCGGATCCCGGCCGACGAGGGAGGAACAGGCGACCGCGGCGGCGAGCGGTATCGCCATCTCCAGGGCGCCGAGCAAGATGCGGGCGGTGGTCGGGTCGCTCGGTTGCGGATTCGCGAGCGCGGCCGTGATGCCGAGGACGAGGGCGATGGGCGGGCCGAGGAAGGCCGTCCATCCCGCCCGGCGCATCTCGTACCGCCAAAGGGTCAGTGGTCTCACATCGGGTGGGTAGCGCGTCCGCCGCCGTGAGGTTCACCGCGGCCGGACATCACCACCGCGACGATCGCGAGGGCGGCGCTGACCAAGAGCACCGGCGCCTTCGTCGACCAGACCTCCACGATGAACCAGGCCGGCCAGTCGTCGGGGATCAGCACGCCGCCCGCCAGCACCCGCACCGCCCACAACCCGACGGCCGTGCCCAGCGCCGCGTCCGGCCCGAGGAAGACGGCGATCAACAGGCTGATCGAGGACAGCAGCGCCATCGGCCCGAGCCAGGCACCGACGAGCTCGTTCAGGCCGTCCGCGCCCGCCGCGCCGGTGGCGGTCAGCACCGCAGAGGCGCCCAGGGCGAGCACCAGGTCGTAGCCGAACACCAGCACGATGCGGATGAGCAGCAGCAGCCGGCCGGACGTAGGTGTGGCGGCGAGCAGCTCGGCGGCCGGGTCGCGGCGGGAACGGTAGGTGCCCGCGACCCCCGCAGCGGCGACGATCGGCGCGATCAGGGAGAGCATCAGGTCCGCGCCGGCCGTGGTCCGCAGCAGCACGAGCCCCGCGCCGAGGGCCATCACCAGCGCCGAGGCGATCGGCGTGGCCGGCCGGATCAGCCGCGCCTCGGCCGCGACCAGCGCGACGAGGTGACGCACCCGCCGCGGGGGCCGGCGGACGGTGGGTTCGACGGTGCTGCGGCTCAGCACCGTCCGCACCAGCGACGCCGGGTCCGGCGGCGTCGCGGCCGGCGCGGCCGCCAGCGCGATAGCCTGCCAGGAGGCCAGGTCGGCGCGGCAGCGCGGGCAGCCGGCGAGATGCGCGCGGACCCGATCGCGGTCCGGCCCGGAGAGCGAGCCGGCGGCGTATGCGGGCAACAGGTCCTTCATTCGGGCACCTCCTGAGCGGTGAGCGCCGCAGCGACGGCGGCCCGAGCGTGATACAGCCGGCTCTTGACCGTGCCGACCGGGATCGCGAGTACCTCGGCGACGTCTGCGAGCGGCAGGCCGGCCACGAACACCAGCGCGATCACGTCCCGGTGATGCGCGGGGAGCCGGTTGATGGCGGCGGCCACCGGGGTCCCGCCGGCCGCCGCGATCGCGACGTCCTCCGGGCCGGTGCCCTGATCGGGCCGGTCGGGAAGGTCGGCGCCGGCCGGCTCGGGCGCGGACCGGCCGCGTAAGCGGTTGTGCGCCTGGCGGCGGGCGACGCCGAACAGCCACGTCGTCACCTTCGACCGCCCCTCGAAGCCGCCGGCCGACCGCCAGACCGCAAGCATCGTGTCCTGCAGGATCTCCTCGGCGGTCATCCGGTCGCCGGCCAGCTGGTGCAGATAGCCGAAGAGCGCGCCGGAGTACCGCTCGTAGAGCCGGGACAGCGCGGCGGCGTCACCAGACGCGACCGACCGCAGCAACGCGTCGTCACTGCCCGGATCCATGCGCTCACCCCCTACTCCAAATGGGTAGCAGCCGCCGGGGCGAAAGGTTCAGACGAGTATGCGGGCGGGCGAGCCGATCTCGAGCGGAACCAGTGCAGTAGGGCGATGGTCTGTTCGACGACCCAGCGTCGGGTGCCGAGTCCTGAGCCGTGTCCGGTGATTCGTCGGGCGATGACCGGGGTAATGCCCTTGACGCGCAGGTCACGGCGGTAGCAGTGTTAGCCGCGGTCGGCGTAGATCCGCTCGGGTCGTCGTCGCGGCCTGCCTCGGATGCCTGTGATCGGTGGGATCTTGTCGACCAAAGGCATGAGCTGGGTGACGTCGTGGCGGTTGCCGCCGGTGAGCACGCCGCGGCCAGGAAGAGCACGAAGGGCCGCGGGTCGGCCCGGGACGACCCGCGCAGCTCAGCCGGGTTGAGCGCGGCTCGGCACCAGAACGCCTGACCGCGTGGTCGAGTTGCAATGATTTTCCGGTCATCCGCGCGGCGCTTGGTCCGCAGGAGCGTCGCGACGCTGAGCTGCACGGCTCGGCGGCGCGGGGATGGTGCCGTCAGCACGAGTCGGGCCCGCCGCAGTCGCAGCCGCAGCCTTGGATGTGCGGCGGTGGAGCGTGAGAGTCATGACCAGCACGACCAGCGCTCCGACGATCAGCCCGAGGATCGCACTGGCCACCGTGTTGACGAGCCAGCCGACGAGCCCGCCGAGAACACCCGTGGCGTCGTGGGCGGCGACCTCCACGTGGTGCACGGCCTCGTACAGGAAGTGCAGGTTCAGCTCGTTCGTGCCTAGCAGCAGGATGTGCCCGCCCACCCACAGCATCGCCGCGGTGCCGACTACCGTCAGCACGGTGAGGACCACCGGCATCGCCCTCACCAGACCGCGGCCGAACGTGGCGACGGCGCCGGAACGTTGCGACAGGCGCAGCCCGGCGTCGTCCATCTTTACGATCAGGGCCACCACGCCGTACACCAGGACGGTTATGACGACGGCGACGACAGCCAGGATCGCCAGGCGGGACCCGAACGCCTCATCGATCACCTCGTTAAGGCTGATGACCATGATCTCCGCCGAGAGGATCAGGTCGGTTCGTACCGCCCCAGACACCAGTGTCGTCTCGTCCTGCACCTTCTCCTCGCCCGCGCCGGAGGCACCGTGATGGGCGATCTTGGCCCACACCTTCTCCGCGCCTTCGTAACAGAGGTAGGCGCCGCCAAGCATGAGGATCGGAGTGAGCAGCCAAGGCACGAACTGACTGAGCAGCAGCACCGCCGGCAGGATGATGAAGAACTTGTTGCGCAGCGACCCCACGGCAATGCGCTTGATAATCGGCAACTCGCGCTCGGCCGCCAGGCTCCGCACGTACTGCGGCGTGACGGCAGCATCGTCGACGACGACGCCCGCAGCCTTGGCGCCGGCCTTCGCGGCGGCCGCCCCGATGTCATCGATCGACGCGGCAGCGGCACGGGCCAGCACCGCCACGTCATCCAGCAGGGCTACGAGTCCACCGGCCAAGGGAGGGTCCTTCCAGGTTGCGGGTCGAACTGGCCCATTCTCGCTCAGGTCCCTGCGCGCGGCACACCACCGCCCGGTCGCATATCGAGCGAGAGCTCGAGGTGAGCCACTATCGCGCTCGGCCGACGGCCCGCCACCACCGCGGCCGGGTCATCACCTGGCGCCAGCTCACGCCGAACCCGTCCGCCGCAGTCAACCGTTAGCCAGGGTCGGCGTAGATGCGTATCGGTCGCTGTCTGGATCGGCCGCGGATGCCCTTGATCGGCGGGATCTTGTCGACCAGGGGCAGTAGTTGGGTGACGTCGTGACGGTTGCCGCCGTCAGGGACGCGGCGACGGGAATGCCACCCCGTCGGTGATGACGTGGTGTTTTATGCCCGGCGCGGACGGCAGGACAAGGCCACCCCATCTATAGCTGGCAGGGCTCGCGCATGTTCAGCGGCAGATCCGGACGCACCGGCGGCTACGTCAGGACGCTCAGCGTAGATTGGCCACGTGCTGGAGGCGTGGGGGCTGACCCTGACCACGGACATCGCGCGCCAAGTGAGGCAATGGCGGGCTGAAGGCTATACGTGGCGGGCCATCGCTGCCTGCGCCGACGACGCGTGGGGCACCGACCCACGGCAACCAACTGTTCGGCGAAGACCTGTGCCTGGAGAGTGCGCGGCTGCTCGGCGATAATCCGACCACGTGCCCTGCCCCTCGGCACACGACCGGGCCCGCAACAGACACCGCAGCGGCATCGCCTGGTCCAAAAGCGCCATCCGCGTCATCCTCACCAACCCCGCTACACCGGCCGGCAGGTGTGGAACAAACAACGCACCGACGAAGTCCTCCTCGACGTCGACGACGTCGCCCTGGGTCACACCGGCGTCATGCGTTGGAACGCCCGTGACAAATGGGTGGTCTCGAAGGAGATCACCCACCCACCCCTGATCGACGACGAGGCCTTCGAGCAAGCGCAAGCCCTACTCACACGTCGCGCGCGAGCCGTCGACCGTCAGGAGCGCCAACGCCGCGCCCGCAACCCCTACGTCTTCCGGGGGATGATCTACTGCGCCGTCTGTCAGCGACGCATGCAAGGCCAGTACAACCACGGCGCCGCCTACTACCGCTGCCGCTTCCCCCAGGAATACGCCCTGGCCAACGAGGTCGAACACCCCCGCAACGTCTACCTGCGCGAGGACGCCCTCACCGACCCGCTCGACGAGTGGCTGGCATCCGCGTTCACCCCGGACCACCTCGACCAAACGATCACCGCCATGTGCGACGCCCAACCAACGGACACAACGCCACAGACGGCCGCAGCACAGGCCACGATCGCGGCCTGTGACGCAAAGCTCGCCCAGTACCGGGCCGCCCTCGACGCTGGCGCAGACCCCGCACTAGTCACCGATTGGATCACCCAAACCCAGGCCGAACGGACACGAGTCGAAGCCGATCTTCAATCGACCCAGCAGACAGAGCCACGCCGGATGAGCCACTCCCAGATCGCCGACCTCGTCCGAGCGCTCGGCGACATCACCGCCGTGCTGCGCGACGCCGACCCCGACGACAAAGCCGAGGTCTACCGGCAACTCGGACTCCGACTCACCTACCAGACCGAAACGCAAACGGTGCGCGCTGCAATCGATCTCAGCGCACACCGTGGGCAAAACATTTGTGTCCGAGGGGGGACTTGAACCCCCACACCCTATACGGGTACTAGCACCTCAAGCTAGCGCGTCTGCCATTCCGCCACCCGGACCTACACGTTCAGCCTACCTCGCCGGCCAGATGATCTTTCCATCTGGTGGTCGGCGCGGCGGGCCGCACGGGGAGTTACTGTACACGCCACTCGTGGATCATGCACATCGCCTTCCGGCGCCTCTCCGCCGGCGCTTCCGCCGCTGCTCAGGCCGCCTCGAACGGCCGCACCGACACACCATCGGGGCGTGTCCGGGTAGCGTCCGGCAGCCCTGTGACGGCAGCATTGCCACGTGTCCCATCCCTCCCCCTTGGCAGCCGCCCAGCACCGAGCCCTCGCCCTGCGCGCCGCGGGCGACCTCAGCGCCGCCCGGCAACTGCTCGCGGAGGCCGCCGAATCCGCACCCCCGCCGTACGGTGACGACCATCCCGAGGTGCTGCACACCGCACATCTGCTGGCACGGCTACACCGGGAGGCAGACGACCCGCTCGCCGCCCGCCGGGTATTGGAGGAGGCGTTCGCGGCGGGCGAGCGACGCTGGGAGCATTCCGACCCGCTGATGCTCGCGCTCGCCTTCGAACTTGCGGAGGTAGCGGAGGAGCTCGGCAACCGGCACGAGGCCCGCCGCAACTACACCCGCGTCGCCACCGCCGGGCCCGCCGCGCTCGGGGAGAACCACCCGGTCGTACGCGCCGCCCGCGCCTACCTGGGCCCGCCCGCGTCGACGCCGGACGAGCAGCACCCCGCGCCGACGCCCGGTCCAGCCCCGGCCGCCCCGATGACCGAGCCGGATGCCCGGTCGGCGCTCTCCGGCCCGACGCTGTCGCTTGCGACCCTCGCCGCGATGCGGCCCTCCGCCGGTGGCCCACCATCCGCCGGTGGCCCACAGCCCGCCGTCTCACAGTGGGCGCCGCCGCAACCGCCGGCCACGCCCCCACCAACCCCTCCAGAGGTACGCGCACCAGCCACCCCCACGCCGCCCAGTAACGCCACTGCGGCACCTGTTCCCGCCTCTCGGGCGACGCCCGTTCAGCCGGCAGCCTCCTCGAACGCGCCAGCGCAGCCCGGCCCGTCGACGGCCGCACCTACGCCCGCGATGCCGCCGCGCCCGCGCGCCGACGCGCCACCGTCGGCGAATGCGATGTCGCTCGGCTCACGCGTCAGCGGGCAACCCCCCACGAATGCGCAACCGCCGCTTCAGCACGCCGACCAGCACCCGCCCGACCGCGCGATGCCACCCCGTCAACGCGCCAACGAGCAGCTACCCGGACCGGCGGGCGTCGACCAACAACCGCCCGGGCACGTGACGCTGCCCCGGCAACGCCCCGACGCGCAAGCGCCCCGGCCGAGGGCTGACAACCCGCCGACAACGCAGGCCGGGCAGCGGTCACCGCACCCTCAGCCGTCCGGGCCAGCCGTGGCACCCCGTCAGCGGGTGGGTGACCAGTCGACCCCACCGGTGGTCGACGTGCCACCCTCGGCGTCGACCTCCTCTCCGGCGACAACGGCGGTCCCGGCACCTCGCTGGGACAACCCCACGATCCGGGTACGGCAGATCGAGCCCCTACTCGCCGAGGAGGCCGCCCGAGCCGCCGCCCGACCAACAGCGCCGAGCGGATCGCACAATGTGTCCCGCCCCGAGGCGACATCGTCGGGCAGGCCCTCTGCGAGCGTTGACCACCCTGGGCCGGCGTCTGCGGTGGGCGGGCCACCGGCCCAGCCCATCAGCGCACCGCCGGTCACCCCGCATCCGATCTCCGCTCCACCCAGCCAGCCGTACCCGGTCTCCGGCCCACCGGCGCAGCCGTACCCGGTCTCTGCACCGCCCGGCTACGGCCCACCCGTCTCCGGACCGCCCACCCACGGCCAGCCCGTCTCGGCGCCACCCGGCTACGGCCTACCCGTCTCCGCACCACCCGGGCACGCCTACCCGGTGTCCGCGCCGCCTGGCTATGGCCCACCTGTCTTCGCACCACCCGGGCACGCCTACCCGGTGTCCGCGCCGCCTGGTTTCGGGGCGCCTGTCTCCGGGCCGCCCTACGGGCCACCCGTCTCCGCGCCTCCGGTGAGCGCACCACCCGTGCCGCCGTGGGGGTTGACCGCACCGCCCTGGAGCAGCAGCGCCCCATCACAGCCTCTGCCAAATCCAGCTGCCGACTCCCCCACCCACGCCACGACACCGCAGACCACGGCGGCTGCGCAGGCCGGCACCGTCGGGCAGGCCACGACGGCCGGGAAGAGCACGTCCGCCGGGCAGACCATGATGGACACGGGCGGCACCGGTGCGGACGGTAACTCCGGGCTGGGCATCCTCGACGCCCCGGTGGGGCCCACTCACCAGGCCCGTAGCGCGCTCTCCGACCAGACCGTGGTGTTGCCGTCCGTTCCGGCGCATGACGGCCCGGCTGGGGTCGAGGCCAGTCCGGGCAGGCGAGCTGCCACCCAGCCCGCCTCGACGGCCGCCCACGCGAACCCCACCCCCTCGCCGGCGAACGTCACCGCCGCCGCGGAGAACCCGAGCATCGCTCAGGCAGGCGGCGTCGCCGGGCAGCCGAGCTTCGTCGGACAGCCGGCCTGGTCACCGGGCGCCGGCGCTGACCCGGCACTGGCGCCGCCGGCCGCGCCGCCACCGGTCCAGCAGTACCACCAGCAGCCATCCCAGACGCCGTACGCCCAGGGCCAGCACCAGCCGCCGTACCCGGGTCAGCAGTACCACCCGGCGCCGGAGCCGTACCGGCCGGCGTACGCCGATGATGGTGGGTCGACGGGCCGCAACCGGGCGGCGGTGATCGGCGCGGTCGTGGCGGCCGGGGTGGCCGTCGTGGCGGTGGCGGGTCTGGGCGCGGTGGTGCTGACCCGCGACGACCCGCCGCCGGCCGGGACCACGCCGACGGCCGTGGCGCCGGCACCGACGGCGACCGGGCCGGCGCCGGGCGACCTGACGTTGCGGGACGATTCGACAACGATCACGTTGACCTGGACGGACCCGACCGGCGGTGCGGTGCCGTTCATGGTCGCGGCCGGCCGGGCCGGGCAGGCGTTGGGCGTGATCGCCACCGTGGACCCGGGCCGGACCAGCTACACGGTCAACGGGTTGAACTCCCGAGTGGATCACTGTTTCACCGTGTTGGCGGTCTACTCCACTGACAGCTTTGCGACTTCCGGGCAGGTTTGCACCGCCCGGGAACGCAATGCCACGTCGAGCGGGGAGCCGTCGGGTCGACCGTCGCCGCGCTGAGTCGAGCGAAAACCGCGCCGACATGGGTCTGAGCTGGACGTCCACAACGCACACGCTCGGTATCCACAGGGGTGACGGTGCGGGTTCCCCCGCCACGACCAGCGCCATATGATGGCACCCGGCTCAGGGGAGGGGTCGCCGCGAGGCGCGCCACCTGCCACGACTCAGGGGAGGCAGCCGGCTGTGGCCAGCATCGACGACGCCGTACAGGCCGAGGCCCCCCGCTCCCGGTCCCGGCTGCGCGGCGGGCTGGTGACCGTCGGCACGGTGTCCGCGCTGCTGGCCGCCATGGGGCTGACCGTCCTCGGGTTGGGCGCGGCGGACAACGCGGTGGCCAACTACGACGCGAGTTCCTGGCTGTGGAGCACGGCGCGCAGCGAACTGGCCCGGGTCAACGGGGTCACCGCCCGGGTGGACACCCGCACCGAGATCCCCGGCGCCCGGCAGCATCCGATGCAGATCACCCAGACCGATCGGCTGCTGCTCCTACGGGACCTGCAGACGGGGCAGGTCAGCTCCCTGGATCTGGCCACCCTCCAACTCAGCGCGACCACCCGGACCACCCCCGGCCTGGGCGTCAGTGTGGCCCTGCACGAGGACGCGGCGTTCGTCGTCGACGCCGTGCAGGGCATCGTCCGGCAGCTCGACCCGCGATCGTTGACGCCGGTCGGCGAGCCGGTGCGCTACCCGCCCGGCATCACCGGCGGCACCTTCGACGGTAAGGGTCGACTCTGGATAGCGGTGCCCAGCGAGGGCACCGTCTCGGCGATCACCGCTGCCACACTGCCGTCCGCGCCGGCGTCGGCCGCGCCCGCGGGCGCCGGGCTCAGCCCGCAGCGGGTCGAGTCGTACGACGTCGCCGACGCCAGCCACGAGCTTGTCGTCTCCACCCTGGACGACGGGGTGGCGGTGCTCGATCGGACGGCCGGGAAGCTGGTGCGGGTGCAGCACGGTGAGGTTCACCCGACGCCGCTGACGCTGTCCGGTCCGGCGGCGCTGCCCGCGCGTACCAGCGGCGCGCGGGTGCCGGTCACTGTGACCGCGGAGCGGCGGGTGCTGCTGGTGGGTGACGGTGGGCAGGAGAGCGGGTTCACCGTGCCGGGTGAGGGGGATCGGCTCAGCCCGGCGGTGGCCTGGGCGAACCGGTTCTACTGCGCCGACGAGGCCACCGGCACCATCTACTCCTTCGACGCGGCGGGTCAGCTGGTCGAGACCATCCGTGGGCGGGCCAACGGGCCGCTGGAGCTGGAGGTCCGGGAGAATCACCTGTTCATCAACTCCCCCGACTCGGCGACCGCCCGGGTGGTGGACGACAAGCACCAGGTGCGCGAGGTCAACAAGTACGCCAACGACGTGCTCGGCGGCGACCCGCCGCCGGTTCCCCCGCCGCCGCCTCCGCCGAAGAAGCCGCGGGTGGGCAAGCCGAGCGCGCCGCGCAGCGTCACCGCCTCCGCCGGCAACGCCCAGGCGCGGGTGAGTTGGCGGCCGGCCGCCGCCAACGGCGCCGAGATCATCAAGTACGTGGTGGAGGGCGCCGGCCAGCGTGTGCAGGTGGGCGCCAACCAGCGTGCGGTGGAGGTCAAGGGCCTGACCAACGGCGAGACGTACCGGTTCGCTGTGCACGCCGTCAACGCCAAGGGCGACGGCCCGTCGCGCACCAGCAACCCGGTGACGCCGACCGCCGCGGTGCCCGACCCGCCGGCGAGCGTCACCGCGCAGGAACGCCCCGACGGCACGGTGCTGGTGAAGTGGCCGGCGGCGAACGGGCAGGGCAACACCATCGCGAGGTACGCGGTGACGGCCAGTTCGGCGGGTGCGAACGCGCCGGCCGGCGAGTCGACCAAAACGGAGCTGGTGGTGCCCGCCGGTGAGCTGGAGTTCGGCACCCAGTACGCGTTCACGGTGGTGGCGGTCAACAGCAAGGGCGCCGGGTCGGCGTCGTCTCCGGTCAGCAACACCGTGGTGCCCTTCGCGGCGCCCGGTCGACCGCTCGACCTGCGCGCCGGCACTGTCGCCAACCAGCCGGGTGCGGTGACGGTGCAGTGGGCGCCGGCCGAAGCCAACGGGCGGCCGGTGACGAAGTACCTGGTGGACGTCGGTGGGCGGGTCAGCGAGGTGACCGACACCCGCACGACAGTCACCGGGTTGGGCAACGGCCAGAACGTCACGGTGAAGGTGAAGGCGGTCAACGAGGCGGGGCCGGGCGCGGAGGCCACCGCCACCGCCCGTACGGTGGCCGAGCCACGGGTCACGGTGACCAGTTCATCGTCGACGGCCACCGGGGCGACGGTGGCGTTCACAGTGGACGCCGGTGGCGGCAAGGCCACCTGCACGCTGACCACGACGGGCGAACCGGCGAAGGCTGGGGCGTGTTCCAGCATCACGATGACGGGCCTGACGCCGGGCACCAGCTACACGTTCACGGTCACGGCGAGCAACGCCGCCGGCAAGGGCACCGCCACGCGGGCCCAGAAGACGCAGTCGCTGTACGGGATCGCGACCTGCCGCAACGGCGCGTCGGGCCCGGAGGCGAGCTACTGCACCCGGGAGATCCCCGGCGAGCGCAACGGCAACGAGATCTTCGAGGTCACCCGGCAGGACAACGACCGGCAGGCCGGCTGGGTGCCCAACGGCGAACGCTTGCAGGCGTACTGCAAGAAGTCGGGCGAAGAGGTCTACGCCTACATCTACAACAACGACAAGCGCAGCACCTGGTGGGTGCAGGTGAACTACAAGGGGAAGAACTACATCCCCTGGGCCTGGCTCAACCTGGAGGGCGGCGACAACATCAACGTCCTGCCCACCTGCTGAGGACACCAGGCGAGGAGCACCACCGACCGTGAACACCCACGAGCCGCTCACCCAGCCGGAGGTGCAGGGTTTCGCCGCCCTGGCCGCCCGGCTGGCCGAGAACGTCAACGCGGTGGTGCTCGGCAAGCCGCAGGTGGTGCGCCTGGCGCTGACCGCGCTCTTCGCCCAGGGTCACGTGCTGCTGGAGGACGTGCCCGGGGTCGGTAAGACGACCCTGGCACGCGCCATCGCCGCCACGGTGAAGGGTGAGTGGCGGCGTATCCAGTTCACGCCCGACCTGCTCCCCTCCGACGTGTCCGGAGTGACGATCTTCAACCAGGCGACCCGGGACTTCGAGTTTCATCCGGGGCCGGTCTTCGCCAACATCGTCATCGCCGACGAGATCAACCGGGCGTCACCGAAGACCCAGTCGGCGCTGCTGGAGGTGATGGAGGAACGCACTGTCACAGTGGACGGGGTCCGGCACCCGGTGCCGTCGCCGTTCCTGGTGGTGGCCACCCAGAACCCGGTGGAGATGGACGGCACCTACCGGCTGCCCGAGGCGCAGTTGGACCGGTTCCTGGTGAAGCTCTCCGTCGGGTACCCGGACGAGGCGGTCGAGGTCGAGGTGCTGCGCGGCGCGACAGTGCGGTCCCCCGAGGCGCTCGCCCCGGTCACCGACACCGCCACCGTCGGCGAGATGGTCCGGATGGCCCGCCGGGTGCACATCGCCGAGCCGCTCTACGCGTACGCGGTCCGGCTGGCTGCGGCCACCCGCACCCACCCGCAGGTGCGCGTCGGGGTCAGCCCCCGGGGCGTGATCGCGTTGACCCGCGCGGCGTGCGCGTACGCGTTGATCGACGGGCGGGGTTGGATCATGCCGGAGGACCTGAAGGCGCTCGCAGAGGCGGTCTTCGCGCACCGGCTGCTGCTCACCCCGGACGCCCAGGTGCGCGGGATGACCGCCCCGGAGGTGCTGCGTCAGGCCGTCGCCTCGGTGCCGGTGCCGCTGCCGTCGGGGCAACCCGCTCCGGTGCAGGGCTGACCGGCAGCAGCGCGATGGGGATCACCGCCCGTGGGGTCGGGCTGCTCGTCGCCGCCGTGGTGCTGCTGGGGGCGGGTTTCCGGTTCGCGTACCCCGAGTTGACGCTGCTCGGCGCGGCGGCCGGCGCGGCCGTCGGCTACGCCGCGCTGGTCGCGGCCTGGCGGCCCCGACTGACGGTGACCCGCCACGCGGACCCGGACCGGGTGGCGCGCGGCGAGCCGGCCAGCATGACGGTGACAGTGCGCAACACCGGCCGGCTACGGTCGGCGAACCTGCTTGCCGAGGACCGGTGCGGCGAGCGGGCCGTGCCGGTGCCGGTGCTGCGCCTGCGACCCGGGCGGGACACCGAGGTCCGCTACGACGTGCCGACCGACCGTCGCGGGGTGGTGCCGGTCGGTCCGCTGCGGGTGACCCGACGCGACCCGCTGGGGTTGGTGGCGCTGGCCCGCCCGTACGGTGCGGCGGTGCCGGTCTGGGTGCACCCCCGGATCCACCCGCTGACGGCGGTGCCCCGAGGCTCGGGACGCAGCCTCGACGGCCGGGTGGACGGGGTCCCGCACGGGTCGATCACGTTCGACTCGCTGCGGGAGTACGTGGTCGGCGACGAACTGCGGCGGGTGCACTGGCGCACCAGCGCCCGGGTGGGTGAGCTGATGGTGCGGGAGAACGTGGACACCAGCCTGCCGCGCCTGGTCGTCCTGCTGGACAATCGCGTCGCCGCGCACCCGCAGCGGGTCGGCGGGGTGGCGGAGTCGTTCGAGTCGGCCTGTGAGGCGGCGGCGTCGATCGTCACCGCCGCGCACCGCGCCGACCTGCCGGTGCTGTTGCTGTTGGTCGCGGCGGAGCCGGCGCAGGTCACGACACCCGACGGCGAGGCCGACGGCGCGCTCGGGCCGCTGGACCGGCTCGCCGCCGCCGAACTGTCCGACGATGGTGACGCGGTGCGGGCAGCAACCACCCGGCTGCGGCAGGACCGGCTCGGCGACACGCTGATCTTCCTGACCGGGCCGGGTGGCCGGGACGAGCTGGGGCACGTCGGGGCGCTGCGCGGGGCGTACCCGTCGGTGATGGTGGGGGTGTTCGGCGCGGCCGAGCCGACGCCGCCGGGCACCGCCGGTCTGGTGGTCGTCGACGCCGCTGACGGCGCGCAGTTCGCCGCCGAGTGGGACGGGGTACGCCGGTGGTGACGGTCGCCGTGCGGGTGCTGCGGGCGGCGGTCCTGCCACTGGCGTTGATCGGGCTGACGGCGCTCGCCGGGGTGGTCCTCGGTCGGGTGTACGCCGGTGGCCTGCTGACCTGGCTGGTCATCGGCGCGGCGGCGGGTTCGGTGCTGGTCAGCGTGGCCGCCCGACGGTTGCCGTCATGGCTGGTGGCGCCGGTGTCGGTCGCCGCGATGGCCGGCTGGACACTGTGGTCGCTGCGGCTCGCCGCGACCCGCGCGGAGTTGCCGGGCGGCCTGCTGGAGGTCACCGCGGACGCCGCCCGCAACGGCATCCCCCGGCTGCTCACCGCGATGATCCCGGTGGAACCCACACCGGACACCGTGCTGGTGCCGGTCGTCGCCGCCTGGCTGGCCGGGCTCACCGGCGCGGAGGTGGCGCTGCGCACCGGCCGGGTGCTGCTGGGTTACCTACCGGCGGCGGGGCTGTACGCCGCCGCCCTCTACGTGGTCGGCCCGAACGCCGAACCGGCGGTGGGGTCGACGCTGGTGTTCGTCGCGGTCGCGGCCCTCGGCCTGGCCACCCCCACCGGGACGGCGCCGGGTGGCGGCGATCCGACCGCCGACCTGACCCCCCGGGTACGCGCGGCGGTGCGGCTGCGGCTGGCCACCAGCGCGGCGCTCGGGGTGGCAGTGGTGGTCGGGCTGGTCGCGCTGCTCGGCCCGGTCGTCGCCGAGCAGGTCGACGGCCGGCCGGTGGACCCACGCCGGTACGTGGAGCCGCCGCAGGTGCAGACGCTCGACGAGAACCCGTTGATCCGGATCTCCGGCTGGGCGCTGCACCCGGAGCAGAAGCTCCTCGACGTGAGCACGGAACGCCCCGACGCACCGCCCGAGGCCGACCCGGCGGCGGACTCCGCGCGCAGTGTGCGGATCCGGTTGGCGGTGCTCAGCGACTACGACGGGGTGACCTGGCGGGTCGGCGCGACGTACCGCAACGCCGGGCGGATCCTGCCGGCCGCGACTGCCGCCCAGGACAGCACTGTGCAGACGGTCCGGCAGCAGATCAGCGTGGCCGAGTTGAGCGGTCGGCTGCTGCCCGCCGTGGCGACGCCCCGGGAGGTCAGTGGGGCGCGGGTGGCGTACGACCCGGCGAGCGGGACGCTGATCCGGCCGGAGGGGCTGACGCCGGGGCTGCGGTACACGGTGACCTCCGCCGAGGAACGACCGGACTCCAACCTGTTGGCCACCGCGAACGTGCCCGCCGGTGACGAGGTGGCCCGGGTGCTGCGGGTCGCGGACGGGGTGCCCGACCCGATGCGCCGGCTGGCCACCCAACTCGCCGAGGAGAATGGCGCCCCGTACGCGCGGGCGTCGGCGATCGAGCAGTTCCTGGCCGAGCACTACCGGGTGGTGGCGGACGCGCCGAGCGGGCACGCGTACCCGAACCTGGGTTTCTTCCTGTTCGGGCCCCGCAACGGCGGCGGCCAGGAGGGCACCTCGGAGCAGTTCGCGGCGGCGTTCGCGGTCCTCGGCCGGCTCTCCGGGCTGCCCACGCGGGTGGTGGTGGGCTTCCGGACCAGCGGGCAGGGGCCGGTGCTGGCCGGTGACGCGTACGCCTGGCCGGAGGTGCTCTTCGACGGGCTGGGTTGGGTGGCGTTCGACCCGTTGCCCCGCCCGAACGACGAGCCGCGACCGGTGGAGGAGGATTTCCGCCCGACGCCGGAGGACCCGCCGCCGTCGGAGGCCCCGGCACCGACAGCGGAGCCCAGCGCCTCACCGGAGCCGGTGGCCGCCGCCGACGCCCCGCCCGGCCCGGACGGGGTTTCCACCCCGGTGCTGGTCGCTGGCGGCAGCGGCGGTCTGCTGCTGGTGGTGGGGGCACTTCTGCTCACCCTGCTGGCAATGCGCCGCTCCCTCACCCGCAGCCGGCTCGTGCGGGGCGACCCCGGCCAGCGCATCGCCGGCGCCTGGCGGGAGGTCACCGACGCGCTCCGGCTGGCCGGCAGACCGGTCGGGGACGACCTGGCCGCCACCGAGGTCGCCGGGCACGCCCGCCAGACCCTCGCCGACGCCCGGGCGGGCACGACCGGCGACGACACGACCGCCGACCCGGAGGCCGTCGCGCCCACCGGCGGCACAGCGGCGGCAGACGCGTCCAGCCCGGCGGTCGACGAGTTGGCGGCCCTGCTCAATCAGGTGGGCTTCGCCCCCGGCGCCGCGACGCCCGACCAGGCGGCTCGCGCCGCCGAGGTGGCCACCGCCTACGTGGCCACCCTGCGCTCCGCGCGCCCCTGGTGGCGCCGCCTCATCTGGTCCGTGCACCCCACTCCCCTGCGCCGCGCCCGCCGCTCCCCCCGATGAGCAGGAGCACGGCGGCAACACCGACGGGCGTCTCCTCCCCTGCACAGGGGAGTGCGCTCCCGGCGCTGGGGGATGGCCCCGTCCCTGAGCCTGTGAACTACTCAAAGGCCAACTGCCAAGCAGGGGTGGAGCGCTGATGAACCCGCACTATGACGGCTTTCTCGCCGACCACTACACGTGGATGTTCGACGCGCCCTACCCGGCCCTCGTCGAGGAGCAGCTCGATGCTCTGCGTCGGGCCGGCGTCGGGGTACCGAACGGCAGCGGCCTCGCGGTCGACCTCGGCTGCGGCTCGGGTTTCCAGTCGGTCGCACTGGCCAGGATGGGATATCCGAACATCCTGGCGGTCGACAGCAGCGCCAAGCTCCTCGCCGAACTGGAACTGCACGCCAGTGACCATCCGGCGATCCGCGCCGTCCACGATGACCTGAGCCAGGTCGCGGCGAGCCTTCCTGCCGGCGCGGCCGAGCTGGCGGTATGCATGGGAGACACGCTCACCCACCTGCCGGACCGCCGGGCCGTCACCCAACTCTTCGTCGACCTGTCCGCCGCCCTGGCTCCGGGCGGCCGCCTCGTGCTCAGCTTCCGTGACCTCACCACGAGCCTCACCGGGACGAGCCGGTTCATCCCGGTGCACGCCGACGACGACGCGATCCTGACCTGCTTCCTGGAGTACGAGCCCGACGTCGTCACCGTCCACGACCTGCTCCATCAACGGACCGGCCAACGGGACTGGGCCCTGTCCGCCAGTTCCTACCGCAAGCTGCGCATCGACCCGGAATGGGTCGCCGACCAGCTCACCGAAGCGGGCTTCCGCGACGTGCGCCAGGCACCCGCACCCCGGCGGATGACCCTGGTGACCGCCGTACGGCAGCAGTCATGACCGGCCCGCTCGACGGGTGAAATCCGTTGGCCCGCGCACCGCACACCGGTGACCATCAGAGCGTGGATCAGCATTCGAGCGACATCGTCGACTACTACACGCAGCGCTACCGCGAGGATCAACGGCTCACCGCCCGCCCGCAGGCGCGACTGGAGTGGATCCGCACGACGCAGCTCCTGCGGGATCTCCTGCCCGCACCGAGTGCCCGGGTGTTGGACATCGGTGGGGGCACCGGCGAGTACGCGCGGGCCCTCGTCGCCGCCGGCTACCAGGTCCGCCTCGTGGACCTGGTGCCGAGCCACGTCGCGCAGGCCCGCGACGGGCACCCTCCGGTCGAGGCGCAGGTGGGCGACGCCCGTGCGCTTCCCGACGCCGACAACGGGTATGACGCCGCGCTGCTGCTGGGCCCGCTCTACCACCTGGTACGCCGTGACGACCGGCTTCAGGCCCTCCGTGAGGCGGTCCGGGTCACCCGCCCCGGCGGTCTCGTCGTGGCCGCCGTCATCTCCCGCTTCGCCGGCCCGTTGGACTTCGCGGCCACCGGACGACTCGACGGGAGGCTGCTCGACGAGGCCAGGGCGCTGCTGAGCGACGGCGTCAACGATCCGCGGATCGGTTTCACCCACGCCTACTTCCACCGGGTCGAGGAGATCACCGACGAGTGCGCGGCCGCCGGGCTGACCGATGTCGTCGTACACGGGGTCGAGGGCCCGGCCTGGACGGCGGCGGAGGCGGCGGCGAACGGGCCGGCGTCCGACACCGTCTTCGCCGCAGCGTTGGACCTCGCCGGGCTCTACAGCAGCGAGCCGGCGCTGATCAGTTCCAGCGCCCATCTCCTGGCCACCGGACGCGTTCCGGCGCGGTAGCGGGTCAGGCGGTCAGCCGGCGGATGAGTTTGCGCATGCCGGCCTGCCAGCCGTCCGGGTCCTCGGCGCGGCGGCGCGCATAGTCGGCGACCTCGGGGTGCGGCAGGATCAGGAAACGTTCCTCGGCCAGCCCGGCGATGGCCGCGTCGGCGACCTGGTCCGGGGTGAGCACCGCACCGGACGCGGCGACCACCCGGGCGCCGAGGTGCCCCTCGGCGAGCCCGTCGGCGAGCATCGGGGTGTCCACCCCCTGCGGGCAGAGCGCGCTGACCCGGATGCCCCGGTCCCGGTAGGTGATGGCCAGCCACTCGGCGAAGCCCACCGAGGCGTGCTTCGTCGCGGTGTACGCGGCGTCGCCCACAGCGGTCAGCACACCGGCCGCGGAGCAGGTGTGCAGCAGGTGCCCGCCGCCGCGGGCGAGCATCCCGGGCAGCACCGCGCGGGCGGAGTAGACGTGCGCGAGCACGTTGACCCGCCACGCCCGGTCCCAACCGGCGTCGTCGACCTCCACCCCCCCACCGGTGGTCACCCCGGCGTTGGCGCAGAACAGGTCGATCCGGCCGTACCGCTCCTCGGTGTCGGCGACCAGGTCGCGGACCTGCTCCTCGTCGGTGACGTCGAGGGCGATGGCGTGCGCGACCGGGCCGATGCTGTCGGCCACCGCGTCGGCCGCGTCGGCGTCCAGGTCGGCGACCACCACGGCGGCGGCGCCCTCGGCGGCGAACCGGCGCGACAGCGCCGCACCGATGCCGCCGGCCCCGCCGGTGACCACGACGATCCGGTCGGTGAGGTTCACGCGGAAACTCCTACGGGGTTGGTGCCCAACCGGGCGATGAGGCTGAGTAGCTCGCTCGCGCCGCCGGCGGTGACCTCGGGGGTGGGCAGCAGTGCGACGATCGGCACGTCCACCCCGTTGTCGGCGTAGCGGCGCACCTCGGCGCGGCAGCGCTCCGGTGAGCCGTGCAGCACCAGCGCGTCGACCACCTCGTCGGGCACCGCCGCGCTGGCGCCGCGCCGGTCACCGGAGGCCCAGGCCGCCCACATGGGCGCGAGCGTCTCGTCGCGGCCGAGCCAGCGGTGGAATTCGGCGTACGCCGGGACGGTGAGGTAGCTGGTGATGAGCCGGCGGCCCAGCGCCCGCGCGTAGGCGGCGTCCTCGGTGGGGCAGACGAAGATCCGGGCGGCAACCTCGAAGCCGGCGCGCCGCTCGCCCAACTCGGCGAGGGCACGCGGTACGTCGTCGGCGCTGAGCCAGTTGAGGATGACCCCGTCGGCCTCCGCGCCGGCGAGCCGGAGCATCCCCGGGCGCAGCGCGGCGAGCAGGATCGGTGGCGGCACCGCCGGCGGTCGCTCCAGCGTGAACCGGCGGACGGTGAACGTGTCGTAGGCCTCGTCGACGGTCTCGCCGGCCAGCGCGGCGCGCAGGAACCGCAGGACGTCCCGGGTGCGGCGGAACGGCTCGTCGAACGGCACGGCGTTCCAGTCCCTTACGAGCACGGGTGAGGACGCGCCGATGCCCAGCGCGAACCGGCCCGGCGCGGCCTCGGCCAGCGCCGCCGCGCTCATCGCCAACAGCCCGGGCCCCCGGGTGAAGACCGGTGTGATCGCGGTGCCCAGCCGCAGCCCGGGCTGCCAGGCCGCGGCGAGCGCCAACGGGGTGAACGCGTCGGTTCCGGCGACCTCGGACGACCAGACGTCGGTGAACCCGGCCCGGTCGAGGGCCGCGTAGGCCGCGTCGTGCTGCGCCAGTGCGATCCCGCCCAGCGGCACCGTCATGCCCCATCGATTCGTCACCGGTCGATCGTGCCCGTTGACGCGGGTCCGAGCAAGATCCCCGGGTTGGGCAGAATCGCCGGTTTCCAGCCGTGCGCCCCGGTGGGAAGTGCTACCCATTCGAGGTGGACCGGACCGACGGCGCAGGCCGCTGACCATGGCTTCCAGGGCAGCGGGGCACCTGGAACCGGTCCCGGCCGCTGCCACACCCGGCCGGGCGACGTTCCTGGAACTCTTCTTCGACCTTGTGTACGTCTTCGCGCTCACCCGGATCTCAGCGCGCGCGTTCGAGGATCTGACCCTGGAACCGGGCCGCGAGCACGGTTGGGGGACGGTCACCGGCGGCGGCAAGACACTGCTGTTGCTGCTCGCGCTCTGGGCGGTGTGGCAGGGCACCGCGTGGACGACCAGCCGGTACGACCCGTACCGGGTGTCGTTGCAGGCCGTGGTGCTCACCGCCCTGGTGTGCAGCATGGTGATGGGGGTGGCGGTCCCTCGCGCGTTCAGCGAGACCGCGCTGATGTTCGCGGTGGCGTACGTGGTCGCGCAGCTGACCCGGCCGGTGATCCTGTCGATCGCGCTGGGACCGCACCCGTACCGCCGGTTGAAGGTGCGCATGGCGGTGGTCTTCGCCGCCACCGGGGTGCTGTGGATCAGCGGCGCGATGCTGAGCACCAACGGGCAGGTGGTGTCCTGGTCGGCGGCGTTGGTCATCGAATACCTGGCCGCCCGCTGTGGCTGGCCGGTGCCCGGCCTGGGTCGTTCGGCGATCTCCAGGTGGGATATCGCCGGGGAGCACCTGGCCGAGCGTTACCAGCAGTTCTTCCTCGTCGCGCTGGGCGAGACGATCCTGGTGGCGGGTTTCGCTTACAGCCGGGGGCCGTACGAGTCGGGGCACGTGTGGGCGTTCGCGCTGGCGCTGGCCACCTCGATCATGCTGTGGCGCATCTACGTGCAGCGCGCCGGGCGGATCCTGGGCGAGGCGGTGATGAAGGCCCGCCACCCCGCCAGCATCGGCCGCTCGGCGGCCGACACCCACCTGCTGATGGTGATCGGTCTCGCTGCCACCGCGATCGGGTACGAGCTGATCATCGAACATCCGCTGGAGCGGATCTCGGGGCCGTGGCTGACAATGGTGCTCGGCGGTCCGGCGCTGTTCCTGGCCGGCCGGGCCCGCCTGGAGTACGAGGTGTTCGGGCGGATCTCCCCGTCCCGGTGGATCGCCCTCGCGGTGCTGGTGGCCTCGTCGGTGCCGCTGCTGTACCTGCCCGGGGTGATCGCGACTGCGGTCGGGGTGGTGGTGCTGGGCGCGGTCGCGGTGGCCGACGTCCGGCGGGCCCACGGCGCCCCACCGGAGGCCGCCGCGCCACCGTTCTGAGCGTCGCGCGACGATGTCGCGCCGGCGCGGACGGCTACTCTCGGCCGGTGACCTTCTCGCTCGTCGCCCGCTCCGCTGACGGCCGCCTGCACGGCGTGGCCGTCGCCAGCAAGTTCCTCGCCGCCGGGGCACTGGTGCCGGCCGCCGCCGCCGAGGTGGGCGCGCTGGCAACCCAGGCGCACGTCAACCTCGCCTACCGCCCGCAGGGCCTCACCCTGCTGCGGACCGGGGTGGCCGCCGCCGACGTGGTGGCCGGGCTGATCGCCGCCGACCCCGAGCGGGAGCACCGCCAACTCGGCGTCGTGGGGGCCAGCGGTTCGGGCGCCACCTGGACCGGGCCGGCCTGCCACCCGTGGGCCGGCGGGCGGACCGGTGACGGCTGGGCCGCGCAGGGCAACGTGCTCACCGGCCCGGAGGTCGTCGACGCCCTCGGCGCGGCCTGGCAGGCGGGAACGACACTGCCGTTCGCCGAGCGGCTGGTCGCCGCGTTACGGGCCGGCGACGAGGCCGGCGGCGACCGGCGTGGCCGGCAGAGCGCCGGCCTGCTGGTGGTCGAGCGCGGCGGCGGGTACGGCGGCACCAGCGACGTGGTGGTCGACCTTCGCGTGGACGACCATCCGGACCCGGTCGCCGAGCTGGGTCGCCTGCTCACTGTGCACACCATGCTGTTCGGCCGGCCCGACCCGGCCACCCTGCTCGACCTGAGCGGCGCGGTCGCCGCCGAGGTGGCGGCGTTGCTCGGCGCGCTGGGCCATCCGGTGCACGAGGGCGGCACGGAGGCGGCGTTGGTCTCCTGGGCCGGGTTGGAGAACCTGGAGGAGCGGTTGGTGCCGGGGCGGATCGACCCGGTGGTGCTGACGCACCTGCGTGGTGTCGCCCCGCACGTCCCCGCCCCTCGCTCCGCGAGCTGACAGGCCAGCGCCAGCAGCGGCCGCGGCCCGCAAGAGCCCGGGTTCAGCGGCCGAAGGCGAGCCAGCGGAAGCCGGACGCGTCGATCGCGGCCCGTTCCGGAGCGGTCAACGTCGCCCGGCCGGTGGTCTTGTGGATCAGGGTCAGCCGGTCCCAGCGCAACCCGGCCGGTGTCTTTCGCCCACCGGTGAGCAGGTCGGCGATGACGACGGCCGCCGCTGGGGTGAGCCATGGCGGCCGGCCCAGCGCGGAGGCCAGGTCCAGTCCGTGCACACCCACCTCGACGACCCGTGTCCGCAGGAACTCGCTGAGGCGCATCGCGTCGCCGTGCCGGGTTCGCACCACCCGGTCGGGCGGCGCGGCGGCGACCGCCGCCTCGGTGGCCCGCCACGCCCTGTCGAACTCGGTCGCCAGCGCCGTCCGGTCCACCCGTGGCGCGTCCCGCTGGCCGCCGGCGATCCGGTCGGCGTCCACCTCGACGGTGAACTTCGCGGCGCCGAAGTAGCCGGCGGCGTCCACCTCGGCGCGGGCCGGGGCCGGCGCGGCGAGCATGTCGGTCAGCCGGCCGGCCCCGGTGCGGATGTGTCCGATCAGGTCCCGGACCGTCCACGGAGGGCATTCGGTGGGCCGATCGAGGTCGGCGTCGACCAGCTCGGCCAGAACCCCGGTGAGCCGCGCGCACTCGGCGGAGAACGCCGCGAGGACCGGCTCCACCGGCCCGCTCAGCCCTTCACCCGGGGCACCAGCCGGTGCACGACGGTGAGCGTCAACGCCATCACCACTGCCATCGTGCCGGCGATCCCGGCGGCGCTGCCCGCGTACCCGACGAAGAGGGGGCGGCGGGCCAGCTCCTCCGGCCCGATCCCGCGCAGGTCGAGCAGCCAGGACAGGGAGAGCCCGCAGACAACCAGGGCGAGCACACCGCCGAGCCCGAGCACCAGCGCCGCGACCCGGTGCGCGTCGCCGGGGGCGATCTCGGCCTGCTCCCGCTGGGTGACCAACAGCAGCAGCCCCGCCAACGCCGCCCACACCCCCACCACGAGGTACGCGGCGACGGCGTCGCTGGGCCGATGCCAGCCGGCGGAGAGGGTGGCGACACCCGCTGCGGCGGCGTAGCCGGCACCGATGAAGGCGCCGGCGGCCCGCACCTTGCGCGGCAGCACGAGCATGAGCGCGACGGCCACCGAGGCGGCCACCGTGGCGTGTCCGCTGGGCAGGCTGTTGCCCACCGCGGCGCGTTCCGGGTCGAGACCGTAGTCGGGCCGGTTCAGGCCGTACTTGAGCAGTTGGGTGGTGACGTTCGCTCCGGCGATCAGGAGGGTCGCCGTGATCGCCAGGGCGATCCGTCCCCGGATCAGCGCGATGAACCCGATCGTCGCGGTGGCGGCCAGCAGCGAGACCACCGACATCGCGTTGAGGAGCCGGTCGACCGGACCGTCGATGGTGTCCTGCCCGATCCGGTTGCCGGTGAGGGCGACAGTGTCCACCCACTGGCCGATCTCGAGGTGCACGGCCACTCGCCACACGGCGAGGAAGGCGGCCGCCTGGACGAGGGCCAGTACGACCAACCAGACCGCGGTCCAACCCCGTGCCGTCGCGCGCATCCGCACACCGTAGCGGCAGGTGTCGGCGGTCCGAGCGGTGGCCCGCCACCAACCGCCGGTTAGGTTGTGCCGGAGGCGAGGAGGCGGTGGTGAGCGGAACACCGGAGCGCGACAGCGGCCCGGCCGAACCCGGTCCGGAGCAGCGCGGAAGCGACGACCGGGGCCCGGGAGCGCCGGCGCCGGCCGGCGCTGGCACCGGTCCGGGAGGGCCGGCGCGGGCCGAGTCGCTGACGGATCTGCTGGGCGGGCGGCGCGGCGCCATCGACGCCACCCTGCCGCCGTTGGCGTTCGCGGCGGGCTGGGTGCTGGGCGGCGAGTCGCTGTGGGGCGGGGTGGGCGCGGCGCTGGCCGTGGGCGCGGTGGTGGCCGGCGTACGGCTACGTCGGGGCGACCGGCCGCGCTCGGTGCTGATCGGACTGTTGGCCGTCTGCGTCGCGGCGTTGATCGCGGTGCGCACCGGCCGGGCCGAGAACTTCTTTCTGATCCAGGTGCTGTCCAACGCCGCGAGCGCTCTGGCGTGGGCGGTCAGCATCGTGGTGCGCTGGCCACTGCTGGGCGTGCTGGTCGGCGCGGTGCTGGGCCAACGCGCCGGGTGGCGGCGCGACCCGGCACTGCTGCGCGGGTACGGCCGGGCCAGTTGGGTGTGGACGGTGACCTACCTGCTGCGGCTGGCCGTGTTCGTGCCGCTCTACCTGGGTGGGCAGGTGCTCGCGCTGGTGGTGGCCCGGGTGGCGCTGACCTGGCCACTGGTCGCCGCGGCGCTGGCGCTGAGCTGGGTGGTGCTGCGGCGCTCGCTGCCGGCCGGCCATCCGGGGCTGCGTCACCCGGTCGCGCCGCCCAACTGATCTCATCGGCGACGGCCGGGCTCGGGGCAAAAAAGTGGAGAGGCCGCCACGGGGGGAGCGGCCTCTCCGGTGACGTACGTTACTCCGTCACGGACCTCGGTGTGATCCCGCGACGGCCCGAATTTCTGGGCTTTTTCGCGGCTGGCTCCAGTCCGGGCGGTGGGGTGGGCCGACCGATCCGCTGCGTCGGCCAGATGGCCGGCCCACCCCGGCCTGACCGTGGGTGTCAGGCCGTCTGCCAGCCCCGGTCCGTCGTTCCCCGGACCCGGGCCGGACCCCGGGGTGGGCGGTCCACGCCACCCACCCCGGGTCGTCTCAGCCGTTCGGGAACATGCTGCCGTAGTCGGCGTACGCCATGGCTACGTCAGCCTGCGCCCAGAACCGGTGGTAGTTGAAGCTCGGCTCCGCACCACCGTCCAGGTACGCCTGCACCTTGGGCCAGTCCGGGTCGTTCTTGTAGAAGGACCGGATGTCGAGGAAGCTCTTGCCGGCGGCGATGGCGTCGCCGTTCGGCATCGTCCCGGTCCAGCCCGACGGGACGTAGAGGCCCTGCCCGGTGGACGCGTTGTAGACGTCGTCGAAGCGCCGGTAGTCGCCACGCTTCTCGGTGGTGGAGACACCCTTGGCGTCGCTGGCGGCCGACAGCGCGTCGAGCAGCCCCTTGGCGGTGTCCTTCGCCGCCACGTTGCCCGACTTGGCCGCGTACGCGATCAGGATCCGGGCGTAGGCGGCGGTGACACCGACGTCCTGGCCCTTGCTGATGACCTCGACGTGCAGGCCGGTGTTGGGCTGCGGGTTGGACGGGTTCCAGGTGGTCGGCTGGCCGGTCCACGCCATGTCCGACGGGATCGACCAGTTGGTGCCGAGGGTGGTGTTGGCGATCGCCCAGGGCACCCACTTGTCCAGCAGCGCCTTGGCCTTCGCGTTGCCGGTCTGCTGGTACAGCTCGGCGATGCGCTGCATCGACCATGCCTGCATGCCGAACCACTGGTTCGACGGCGGGTCGTTGTAGACCGGGTCGACGTCGTAGAACATGCCGTAGAAGGTGCTGGTGCCGGCCGGCGGCTGGGCGTAGCTACCGTCCCAGCTGTTGGTGGCGCCACCGGCGATGCCGCCCTCGGCGGACTGCAGCCAGGTGTAGAACTCCAGCTGCCGCTCGAAGCTCTTGGTCCAGTCGGCGACCGCTGTCGACGACTGCGGCTTGAGCTCCGGGGTGTTGGTCAGCGCCCAGGCCGCGAACGGGTTCTGGTAGCCGAAGTGGTTGTGGCTGGAGCCGATCCGCCAGGACCAGTTCTGGCTGGCGTCGTACGCGCCGCCCCAGGCGTAGTACCAGGACAGCAGGTAGTGCGCCGAGTCCTTGCCGCTGCCGGCGGGGCAGGTGCTCGCCCCGACGCAGTTGCCGATCTTCTTGAAGTACTTGTCGAACATCGCGTACCGCAGGTAGTCGCCCATCTTCGCGGCCTTGGCGATGGTGGCCGCGACGTCGGCCTGCTTGTTCTGCGCCTTGGACCAGGTCAGCGCCCAGTACGCGGCCTGCACGGCGCGGGCGTCGGCGTCCGGGGCGTTTGTGTACTTCCACTGCTTGGCGGGGGCGCCGGTGTCCTTGACGAACAGGTCGAGGTAGCCGTACTGACCGCCGTGCTCGAAGGTGTCGCAGGAGGGCTGCGGAACGGTCTCCCACACCGACTCCTGGGTGCCCCGCTGGAAGGTGTTGATGTAGGCCGGCTTGGTGGTGCCGTCACCGCAGCGGCCGAAGCCGTAGGTGTTGTCGACGTCCATCAGCCAGTGCATGCCGTAGATGTCGCCGGTGCCGTAGGTGGACTGCAACTCCGAGCGCAGCGGGTCCTGACCGACCGAGACGTTCGGGTTCAGCGCCGACGGGTACTGGCTGGGCAGGTTGTACTCCGCGGCGTACTGCGGCGTCCCCGCGGACCCCGCCGTTGGCTGGTCGGAATGATTCGGAATTATATATTTTTCCATCACCGTCCAGGCGTTGTTGAACGGGGCCCAGTTCTGGGTGACCTTGCCGTAGTAGGCCTCCAGCCAGAGCCAGAAGCTGAACGCCTCGGAGGTCGTTTCGTGGCCGTGGTCGGGCGCCTCGACGATCAGCGTCTCCACCGAGTGGTACGGCACGCCCTCGGGGCTGAAGTAGCCCGAGTTCTTGATCTTGCCGTACTGCTCGAGGAACTTCGCGGTGTAGGCGTTGTCGCCGCCCGGGGTGTCGTTGTCGATCTCGGTGGCGCTGACCGCCAGCGAAGCGAGACCGGTGGCGGAGGCGGTGATGGTGGCGGCGCCGCCGACGGTGTCGGTGTCCTCCGCCGCGGCGACCGTGACGGTGACCCCGGTGTTCCAGTTGCTCGGGGTCAGCGTGGCGGTGCCCGGCGAGACCGTGACATCGGTGTCACCGGTGCGGGTGAGGGTGACCGGCACGTTGGCCGTCGGCGCGGCGCTGAGCTTCAGGTTGAAGGTGGCGCTGCCACCCTCGGCGACGCTCACCGCGGACGGGGTGGCGACCAACGTCGGGCCGTTGGCAGCCCCGACGGTGAACGCCTTCTCGTCGACCCCGATGCCGTTGGCGTTGTCGTACGCCTTGGCCTGGACGGTGTAGCTGCCGGCCGGCAGGTCCTCCTGGGTGTAGGAGTACGGGGCGCTGGTGTCGGTGTTGATCAGCAGGCCGTTGCGGTAGAACTCGACCTTGCTGATCGTCCCGTCCGGGTCGCTGGCGGTGGCGGTCAGCGGCACGTCGGCCGGCGCGGTGAACGGCCCGGCCGGCAGGCCGAGGGAGACCGTCGGCGGCCGGTTGGCCGGGGTGCCGTTGCAGGGGGTGCCGTTCAGTGTGAACGAGGTGGGCTTCGGGTTGCTGCCCGTGTGGGCGCCGTTGAAGCCGATGGTGGTGGAGGCCCCGGTGCCGAGGTTGCCGTTGTACGACTCGTTGGTCGCGGTGACCTCGCTGCCGGTCTGGCTGAACCGGGCCGACCAGCCCTGGGTGACGCGTTGACCGCTGTTCGGGAAGGTCCACTTGAGCGTCCAGTTGCTGACCGGGTCGCCCAGGTTCTTGATGGTGACGTTGGCGGTGAAGCCGGTGTTCCAGTCGTTGGTCGCGTAGACCACGTCGCAGGCGGGCGCGGCCTGTGCAGCGCCAGCGGGCAGGGTCACCCCGCCGATGGCGAGCGCGGCGGCGGCGACTATCGCCACTCGACGGCGTCGTGCCAGTTGTCTCATGTGCGCGGTGTCTCCTCGGACCAGGCCGGGATGGTCCCCGGCGAGGCGCCTGCCCGCGAGGGTGGTGGTCCACGGGGATGTCGAGGCGCCGGGAAGGTTGTCTTCCCCGGGCCCGGCCGGGGTTGGGCGGTGCGGCCCGCACGGGAGGGGGTCCCGCCGGCTGATCGGGTGACCGTGACCGGAGCTGGTGCTGCCGGTTGCCCTCGGTGGACCCGCACTCACGCGATGTGGCTCGTGTCGCGTCGAATCGACAGTGTGCCATGGAAGCGCTCCCACAACAAGCGCACGGAGCGCCGGATCAGCTCCTTGTTTCGATCTCGTTTTGGGTCTTTCACAAAGGCGTGACGGGCGTTACAGTCGCAACATCGGTCGATGGGAGCGCTTCCATCGACAAGGTTCCATAAGAAGATCGCTGGGGTCGTCTCTGACGGGCCCAGGGAACCAGACCGAGGGCCGACGACGGGCCAGCCCGGACGCCGTCGTCAGCCATCGCCCCGCCACAGGGAGGGAGGTGGAACCAGAGCCACTCGCGTGGCCCGGCTCCCGCGCGACATGCACGGCAGGACCCAAAATTCCGCCCGTGCGTGTGCAGTTACGGTGGGGACGGGGGTTGCCCTCCCCCGTCCCCACACTAAACCCCCGTACACGATAGGAAAAGAGGCCGACGGGACAGGCGCGCCGCGCCGCCCGGACGGCCTCGTTCGCTGCTCGGGGTCATATCCGCCGCCCACCCGCCAGCGCCGGCCGTTCTGACGGCCGGCTGACCGGCAGGCAGCGTCTGCCCTATCATGGGAGCGCTCCCGAACCTTTCGGCGGTGGCCCCGTATCCATGAGGAGAATCCATGTCGATACCTGTTGGGCCCGCCGGCCCGCTGCGCTTTCCGGACAACTTCGGCTGGGGCGCGGCCACCTCCGCGTACCAGATCGAAGGCGCCGCCAAGGAGGACGGGCGCGGCGAGTCGGTCTGGGACACCTTCAGCCGCGTCCCGGGGCGCACCCGCAACGGCGACACCGGCGACGTGGCCATCGACCACTACCACCGCTACGCCGAGGACCTCGACCTCATGCGCGACCTCGGGTTGCGCAGCTACCGCTTCTCCATCTCCTGGCCCCGCATCCAGCCCGACGGCACCGGCACACCCAACCAGCGCGGCCTCGACTTCTACCGCCGTCTCCTCGACGGCCTGCACGAGCGCGGAATCGCCCCGATGGCCACCCTGTTCCACTGGGACCTCCCGCAGGCACTCCAGGACGCCGGCGGCTGGGAGTCACGCGACACCGCCCACCGCTTCGCCGACTACGCCGACGTGGTCTTCCGCGCCCTCGGCGACCGGGTGCCGGCCTGGCTCACCATCAACGAGCCCAAGACCGTGGTGCAGAACGGCTACCTCACCGGCCACCACGCCCCCGGCCGGCAGGACCCGGACGCCGCCTACCTCGTCGCCCACCACCTGCAACTCGCCCACGGGTTCGCCGTCGCCGCGCTGCGGGCCAGCGGCAGCGACAGCCGGATCGGCCCCGCACTCAACCTGCACCCCTGCTACCCCGCCGACGACTCCCCGCAGGCCGCCGCGGCCGCCCACCTCTACGACGCCTACGAGAACCGCCTCTACCTCGACTCCCTGTTCAAGGGCAGCTACCCGGAGGACCTGCTGGCCGACCTGGGCCCGCAGAGCCGGATGGTCCAGGGCATCCGCGACGGCGACCTGAAGACCATCTCCGCGCCGGTCGACCTGCTGGCCGTGCAGTACTACACCCCGATCTACGTCACCGCCGACGGCGGCACCGCGCACCGCTGGGCGACCTCCGAGGCCGAGTGGCAGCAGATCTACCCCGAGGGGATGTACGACCTACTGACCCGGATCACCCGCGACTACGGCCCGATCCCGCTCACCATCACCGAGAACGGGCTGCCCACACCGGACACTCTGGACGCGGACGACACCGTCCAGGACACCGGTCGGATCAGCTTCCTGCGCGACCACCTCGCCGCCGCACACCGGGCCATCGCCGACGGGGTGCCGCTGGAAAGCTTCCACGTCTGGTCACTGCTGGACAACTTCGAGTGGGACCAGGGCTACGACCAGCGCTGGGGCCTGGTCTACGTGGACTACGCCACCCAGCGGCGGGTGCTCAAGAACTCCGCCACCTGGTACCGCTCCGTCATCGCCGACGGCGGCTTCTGAACGCGCCGCCACCCGGACGGCCGGGCCCGGACGGCTCGGCTCGGGTGAGCCGGTGACCGTCCGGGCCTCGGCCGACCCACTCAGCGGGGCAACGCCTGCTGCAACTCCGCCCGCAGGGCCGGGGTGAGCATCTCTCCCGCCTGCTTGGCCAGCCGGGCCATCTCGTAGCCCACCACACCGATGTCCGCGTCACCGGCGGCCAACGTGGCCAGAATCGAACCGTCGCGGATCTGCATCACCAGGAAATAGCCACGGCCCATCTCGACCACCGTCTGCTTGACGACATCGCCGTCGAACATCGAGGCCGCGCCCGCGGTGATGCTCATCAGCCCGGACGTCACCGCGGCGAGCTTGTCCGCGTTGTCACGCGGCAGGTGATCGGAGATCGCCACCAGCAGCCCGTCGGAGGAGACCACCACCGCGTGCGCCACACCCGGCACCCGCTCCGCGAACGCGCTCACCAGCCAGCTCAGGTCACGCGCCTCCTGGCTCAACGTCGTCACTGTCGTCGTCCCCCTTCGTCGTGCCCCCCGGACGGTGGCACGGGTATCTCGGTGGTGTCCTCAGCCTCGGCGCGCCGTACTCCGCTGTAGAGCCGCGAGAGCATGCCGCCGACCGCCTCCGGGTCCGGGTCGGTGCGGGTCGGTGCCGTCATCGGTTGTGCCGAACGGGTGACAGCGCTCAACTGCGCCATCGGCACCCGCACCGGCAATCCCCGCTCATTGGTGCCGGCGGTCACCGGAATGCTCGGCGGAGCCGCCGGGGCGGGCACCGCCGGCGCGGTCGGGCCCTGCCGCGAATACCAGCCCCCGCCGGCTCCACGACCACCGGCCGGGGTCAACACGTCCTCGGCGCGCACCGGCATCGGGCGGCCCTGACGCGGCACACCGACGCCCGGCGGGCGACCGGCCACCGGCAGGTCCCGCGCCACGACGCCCGGCATCGGGGCGGCGGCCTCCCGGCCTGCCCCGGACTGCGGAACCAACCCCCGCGCCGCACTCGCCGCCAGCATCCGCGCCGACGGGGGCGCGTCCAACTCCACGGTGCCCGCCGGAGCCAGCAACACCGCGGGCAGGGCGAGCCGGGCGACCAGGCCGTCCTCACCGCCGTCCAACCGCACCCGGACGCCCAACCGGGCCGCCAGGTGACTGACCACGAAGAGTCCCATCCGCTCCACCGCCGCGACGTCCGCGGCCGGAGGGCTGGCCAGCACCTCGTTCGCCTGCACCAGCGCCGTCGGGCTCATGCCCAGACCCCGGTCGACGATCTCGATCAGCGCAGCACCCGCCTCGACCCGGGCGGTGACCACCACGACCGTGTCCGGGCGGGAGAAGGCAGTGGCGTTCTCCAACAGCTCGGCCAGCAGGTGCACCAACTCGCCGACGGCGTGCCCGACCACGTGCACGTCGGCCACCGACTCGATCCGGACCCGCTGGTACTGCTCGATCTCGGCGGCGGCGGCCAGCAGCACCGCACCGAGGCCGACCGGCCGGTTCCACCGGCGGGTCGAGTCGGTGCCGGCGAGCACCAGCAGACTCTCGTCGTTACGGCGCATCCGGGCGGCCAGGTGATCCAGCTTGAACAGGTTCTCCAGCTGGTCCGGGTCGCTCTCCTCGCGCTCCAGGTCGTCCAGCAGCTCCAGCTGACGCTCCACCAGCACCTGGCTGCGGCGGGCCAGGTTGACGAACATCGCGTTGACGTTGCGCCGCATCAACGCCTGCTCCACGGCGACCGTGACCGCGCTGCGGTGCACCGCGACGAACGCTTCGGCCAGCTCACCGATCTCGTCGAGCGAGCGGACCACCGCCGGCGCCACGTCGATGCGCGGCACCCCGCCGGTGACGGTCTTCAGGCGATCCAGGGCGTCCGGCAACTCCACCTGGGCGATCTGCAGCGCCTGGCTGCGCAGCATCCGCATCGACCGGGCGACCGACCGTCCGATGAGCAACGAGATGAGCAGGGCGGCCAGCAGGACCGTGACGACCCCGCCGACGACCAGCAGGGTCGTCCGCAGCTGATCAGCGCTGGCCTCCTCGGCCTGCCGCACCGCGTCGTCGAGCACGCCCGCCTCAAGCTGGCGCAGCAGCTCCTGACGCTGCTGGCTGGCCGACCACCACTGCTCCGAGGGCAGCACCTGCGGCGACGCGCCGCCGGAGGACAGGCTGCGCTCCTCCAACCCGGTGGCGATCAGGAACATCGGCGACACCGACGTCTCGTCGTAGCGGCGGATCTGCTCGCTGGTCGCGGCCACCCGGAACGCGCCGAGCGCGGTGAGCTGCTGACCGCGCAGGTCGGCCAGGGTCACCCGGTCCTCGGTGCCGTACCCACCCGCGCGGGCGGCGGCGTAGAGCTGGGCCCGCACCCGGGAGGAGAGTTCCTTGACCCGGGCCAGCTGGACGTAGCGCAGCACCGCGTCGTTCAACGCCGGCTGGTTCTGACCCGGTGTCGGCTCGGCGAGCAGGTCGAGCAGCGCCCCGACGGCCCGGTGGTAGTTGCCCAGGATGGTCTCGGTGCTGAGCACCGCCGGCGGAATCGCCGAGCGGATGTCGACCACCTGGTCGTACGTCTCCAACGCCTCGGAGAAGGCGACCCGCCAGGACGCGTCCGCGTCCGCCAGTGGCTCGGCGGCCCGGCTGAGCTCCACGATGGCCTTGTCGGTGGCCGCCTGCAACGGCTTCAGGTCGTTCGCCGTGGCCTGCCGGTCACCACCCTTCCGCAGCTCACCCAGCTCCCCCGCGGAGCGGTCGCGCTCCTCCTGGAGCTGGTGCACCGCCGCGGTGATCTGCCGGCCGATGCCGACCTGACTGGAGAAGTCGTTCAACGCCGTCGTCCGCCCCACCAGCGTGCTGGTCTGCACCCCGGCGAGCAGGAGGAACGCCATCGACGGCACCAACAGCACCGTGGCGAGCTTCGTGCTCATCCGCCAGTCGCGCAGACGGAACGGCGACCGCCGTCGATGCGGAACGACTCGGACGTCGAAGCGGCGTCGGCGATGGTTCGACACCGCGCCGTTCGCCGGGTCGGGACCTGCCGCCACCCTGCCTCCTCCGTCCTACCGCGTCCACCGCGGTCGGGGGAGCGCAGTCCATCCAACCAGGCTCGGGACCGCTGTCAACGGCCCGGGCGAGGCCGAGGTTCAGGAAGGATACTGCGGGTGGGAACGTCCTGCCGTGGTCGGTAAAACCAGCTCGTCCGTCCGGCCGATGTCGGCGAGCCCGATCGCGTCACCGAAGCGCCCCAGCGCCACCAACGCGGCACCGGTGGCGCCGATCTCCGGGTTGCGTTGATGCGACACCGGCCGCGGTGCGAGCGCGGTGGCGAAGGCCTGCCGCCACCACACCGAGGCGGCCACCGCACCGCCACCCAGCACCACGCCGACGGGTTTGTCGATGGTGGACTCCAGCACCCCGAGATCCCCGGCGACCAGCTCACACAGCCCCTGCATCAGCCCTGCCAGGATGTCGACCGAGGTGGTGCTGAAGCTCAGGCCCCGCACCTCACCGCTGCCCGCCGGCGCCAGCCCGGGCGCCCGGTCACCACCGAAGCGGGGGTTCGCCGGTCGGCCGCCGCCCGCCGGCACCAACGCCAGCGCCGCGTCCAGCTCGGCGCCCCGGGGCAACCGCAGCTCCCGGTCCGCCCAGGCGAAGAGGTTGCCGCCGTTGGCGTACGCAGCCCCGGTCACCACGTGGTCGTGGTCGACCCGGTAACGCCACAACCGTTCGGGTAGGCGGGGCATCGGCTCGCCGGCCGGGATCCGCTGCATCAGCCGTACGGCCGCCGAGGTGCCCACTGTGACGGCGGCCCGGCTCGGGTCGACGCAGCCCGAGCCGACGTTCGACGCCCCACCGTCGCCCACCGGCGGTGACCACCGGGCCTGCGCCAACTGCGGCCACCGACGCGCCAGGTCGACCCGCAGCCGGCCGTGCCAGTCCAGCTCACCCAGCGGCGGCAGCTCCGCCGGTCGCGCCTCGGCCAACGTCAACGCCTCCTCGTCCCAGCGCAGGGTGCGCAGGTCCAGCAGGCCGGTCCCGGAGGCCTGGGAGATCGACATGGGCGCCGTGTCGAGCAGCTCGCCCAGCACGTACTCGGGCAGACCGACGAACCGGGCGATCGGCGTGCCGGACTGCTCACGCAACCAGGGCAACCGCATCGACCAGTACGAGCGGTGCCACCAGCAGCCGGTGCGCTGGTGGAAGCCATCCGGGTCCGCCGGCCCGGCGGTGCGCCCGACCGGGGCGGGCCGGGTGTCCAACCAGGTGACCACCGGACCCAACGGGGCGCCGTCGCGGTCCAGCGGAAGCACCGAGTGCCACTGGGCGGAGACCGCCACCAGGCCGACGTCGTGCAGGTGCCCCGATTCGGCCAGCTCGTCCAGGCACTCGACCAGGCTCGCCAGATAGTCCCGACCGGACAGCGTGCCGGTGCCGTCATCACCGATGGCGAGGTCGACCTTGCGGCGGGCCAGGGCACCGGGCAGCGGCTGGGTGTCCGCGTCCAGCACCAGCCCGCGTACCGAGGAGGTGCCCAGGTCGAGCGCGAGAATGTTCATCGCCGGTCAAGTTACCCCGTGCCAGCCGGCCGACGGGCGCGTAGGGTGGATCACATGCTCGCGCAACTGACCAGTTGGTGGCCCGCCGACCCGGCGGCCATCCCCCGCGCGTAGCTCCATCCACGCGGCCGCCATCGAGGCGGTCGCCGGATCTCCCGGCCGGAGGGCCGCCCGACGGCGGCACCCAGCCCGACGGAGACTCCGATGACCCACCTGACCGACCTGCTCGCCGCCGTCGCCCGCGGCGTCGACCCCGGCCCCTTCGCGCTGCTGCGCCGCGAGGGCACTGACGAGCTGGACCTGTTCACCGGCCCTGTCGACACCGTCGAAGCGCTCGGCGACCTTCCGTTGCCGCCCGGCCCGCCCGGGGCGCGAACCCTGGCAGTGGTGCCGTACCGGCAGATCACCGAACGCGGCTTCGCCTGCGTCGACGACGGCGCCCCACTGGAGTTCCTCCACATCCGCGAGCACCAGCGGATCGCACTGGCCGACGCCCTCGCCGCGCTGCCCGACGAACCGGTCCACACCAGCGACGCCGGCTTCGACGTCAGCGACGAGGAGTACGCGCGAAACGTGCAGCAGGTGCTGTCCGAGGAGATCGGCCGCGGCGAGGGCGCGAACTTCGTCATCCACCGCGCCCTGCACGCCACAGTCCAGGGCCCGCCGCTGCGGGCCGCGCTGGCCGCGCTGCGCCGGCTGCTGATCGCCGAACGCGGCGCGTACTGGACGTTCGTGGTGCACACCGGCACCCGGACGCTGGTCGGCGCCAGCCCGGAGCGGCACGTCAGCGTCGACGACGGACTGGTGATGATGAACCCGATCAGCGGCACCTTCCGCTGCCCCGGTGGCGTCGCCGACCGGGCTGCCCTGCTGCGCTTCCTCACCGATGAGAAGGAGACCGAAGAGCTGTACATGGTGCTCGACGAGGAGCTGAAGATGATGGCCACCGTCGCCGAGCACGGTGGGCAGGTGATCGGGCCGTACCTGAAGGAGATGTCACACCTGGCGCACACCGAGTACCTGCTCGCCGGGCGGGGCACCCGCGACGTACGGGAGGTGCTGCGCGAGACGATGTTCGCACCCACCGTGACGGGCAGCCCGATCGAGAACGCCTGCCGGGTGATCGCCCGGCACGAGCGCCGGGGCCGGGGCTACTACGGGGGCGTGCTGGCGCTGCTCGGCCACGACGAGGCCGGCCGGCAGACGCTCGATGCCCCGATCCTGATCCGGACCGCCGAGATCTCCCCCACCGGGCGACTGCGGGTTCCGGTCGGCGCGACCCTGGTCCGGCACTCGACGGCGGCCGGCGAGGTGGCCGAGACGCACGCCAAGGCCGCCGGGGTGCTGGCCGCGCTCGGCCTCGGACCGGCGGCGGCCGTCGGCGACCGCGGGCCGGTCGCGCGACTGGCCGACGACCCGGCGGTACGCGACGCGCTGGCCGCGCGCAACGCACCGCTGGCGCGGTTCTGGCTGGACCAGCGGTCACCGGACGCGCCCGGACTGCCCGGACTGGTCGGCCGCCGGGTGTTGATCGTGGACGCCGAGGACACCTTCACCGGAATGCTGGCCCACCAACTGGGCGCGTTGGGTCTCGCGGTGACCACCCGACCGTGGCACGCGAGCGGCCCGGTCGACGACTACGACCTGGTGGTCGCCGGTCCCGGGCCGGGCGACCCGGGCAGCGCGGACGAGCCGAAGATGCTGGCCCTGCGGAAGCTGCTGTCCGGGCTGCTCACCACCGGCCGTCCCACCCTCGCGGTCTGCCTCGGCCATCAGGTGCTCGCCGGGCTGCTGGGGCTGACGCTGCACCGCCGGGACGCTCCCTACCAGGGGTTGCAGCGGGAGGTGCCGCTGTTCGGCCGGACCCGCCGGGTCGGCTTCTACTCGACGTTCACCGCCCGCGCCGAGACCGACCGGCTGACCACCACGTACGGGCCGGTGGAGCTTGCCCGGGACCCGGGCGACGGCGCCGTGCACGCCCTGCGAGGACGCGGCTTCGCCGGGGTGCAGTTCCACGCGGAGTCGGTGCTCAGCCCGGACGGGCTCGCCGTGCTCAGTGAGCTGTTGACCGAGTTGCTGCCCGCGTCGCGCCCGGACGAGCTGTCCGCGACGCGCCCAGGCGCATAGTCGCCTCGGCCCTGGGGTAGGGCTGGATGGACCGGTGGCGCGGCCGGGTCGAGAGCCCTCGCCCGCGCCACCGGTCGCCCCGCCCGTCAACCGGTCAGCCGGCCAGGCCCGCCTTCAGCGCGGCACCCATCTGCACCGCGCGCCGGGCGGTGAGCGCGCAGGCCCCGAGCGCCACGGCGTCTGGGGCGATCTCCCCGTTGTTGCTGGTGTGCGAGGGGCCGTACGGGTTGCCGGCGATGAACTGGCTGGTGTCGGTGTAACCGGGGGTGACCACCACGCCGCCCCAGTGGTAGAAGACGTTGAACAGCGAGGTCAGCGTGGTCTCGTGACCCCCGTGCACGGTCGCCGTCGAGGTGAAGGCGGAGTAGACCTTGTTGGCCAGCGCACCCTGGGCCCAGAGCGGGCCGGTGGTGTCGATGAACTGCTTCAGCTGTGCTGCGACCATGCCGTACCGGGTCGGCGCGCCGAGGATCACCACGTCGGCCCAGGCCAGGTCGTCGACCATCGCCTCGGGCACGTCCTGGGTCTCCAGGCGGTGCGCCTGCCAGCCGGAGTTGGAGCGGATCGCCTCGTCCGGCGCCAACTCGCGCACCTTGCGCAGGCGCACCTCGGCACCGGCGTCCCCGGCGGCCTCACACACGGCCTGGGCCATCTGGTACGTGATGCCGGTGGCGCTGTAGTAGATCACCGCTACCTTGGTCTGGGCAGCCATCTGAGTGTCCCCTTTTCGTCTCGGATCAGCTCCCGCGACTACCCGCTGCGGACGCGCTCTAACGACAGCCCAGGCGCTCCCGGATACCGGTCCGCCGGCTCAAGTTTTCCGCAACTTCCCGGTCGTTCCGACCCGACGCCGCGCGCGGACCGCGATCCTGATGCCATCGGTGCCGGCGGGATCGAGCCGCCGCCCCGCACCGGGCACCTGAACGGGGGATCGCGCTCCGCCGGCAACGGCGCTGGCGTAGCGCGATCAGGGGACGATAACCGCTTCCGCGCCCCGCCTCGGCTCAGCGGACCAGGGCCGCCATCAGCCGGTCCAGTTCGGCCGCCGGGTCGACGGTGAGACCGGTGTGCACCGGCCCCGTCTGGATCATCGTGCTACGCGGCGCGGCCAGCCAGTGGAACCGCTCACCGAGCCGCATCCGGGTCGCCGGCCCGTCACCGGAGCAGGTCCGGTCCCAGGAGTCGAGCACCGCGGCCACCGCGGGCAGGTCGACGTCGGGCGCCAGCGCGCGAACCCGGTCGGCGTCCAGGTGCGTCCGCGCGGCCAGGAAGTCGCGCTGCTGGCAGTAGAGCAACACCCCGACGTTGATCTGCTCCCCGCGCTCGATGCGGGGCACGAGCCGGATCAGCGCGTACTCGAAGGGTTGCCTCATGCCCCGCTCCCCGATGGCAGCCAGTCGGCCGTGCGGGCGACCCGGCGGGACAGGTGATCCAGGTACGCGCCGCGCGCCGCGTCGGCCGTCTCGAAGTCGGCGGCGGTCAACCACTCCCCCGGCACCAGGGCCAACACCTCGGTGAGCAGCTCCGGGGTGACCTGGGGGGCCAGCGCGGCGTCGGCCTCGGCCAGCCGCGACGCGTACGGCGCCAGCACGTGGTCCTCCGCGCGGTAGGCGCGGTGCACGGCGGCCTCGGCGCGCGGCCAGTTGTGGTGGAAGTACAGCGAGGCGCCGTGGTCGATCAGCCACAGCTCCCGGTGCCAGACGAGCAGGTTCGGATTGCGCCAACTCCGGTCGACGTTCTCCACGAACGCGTCGAACCAGAGCACCCGGGAGGCCAGCGCCGAATCGACGGGGTGCGCCACCGGGTCGAAGCCCAACGCCCCGGGCAGGAAGTCCATCCCGAGGTTGGCGCCGCCGCTGCTGCGCAGCAGCTCCTGCACCTCCTGGTCGGGCTCGGCCCGCCCGATCACCGGGTCGACGTCGAGGACGACCAACGGCGGCACCCGCAACCCCAGCCGGCGGGCCAGCTCACCGCAGATCACCTCGGCGATCAGCGCCTTGGGCCCCTGCCCGGCGCCGCGGAACTTCGCCACGTAGGTGCCCAGGTCGTCGGCCTCCACCACGCCAGGCAGCGACCCACCCTCGCGCAGTGGGGTGACGTAGCGGATCGCGGTGACCTGGCGGAGCACGCCGCCCACCCTACTGTGGCCGGCCGGGACGGGTGGCGGGCCGGCCCGGACCGGCACGCGCGGGTCAGTCGAGCTTGTCGCGCAGATTGTCGACCTGGGTCTGCAGGCGGTCCACCGCGTTCTCGTTGTTGACGAACGTGGTGATCCCCGCGGCCAGACCGAGCCCGATCAGCACGGCCAGGATGCTGAGCACCAGGCCGCCGATGGACACGCCACGACCGGTCACCCCGGGTCGGCGGGCCATCTTGAGCCCGACGATGCCGAGGATGATCCCGATGATGCCGAGCACCAACCCCAGCCAGGCGAGGATCGCTGTCAACACACTGAACAGCGCGGCCACTCCGAACACCAGGGCGAAGGTCGCCGCGGCGCTCGTCTTCGCGCGGGCGCCCCCCCGATGGCCGCGGGACCCAGCCGTTACGCCGGCGCCCCGCGCCGGCTCGCTTGCGGCAGTCATGAGATTCCCTTCCGTACGCGCGGCGCGCGCACTTCCGGCGAGCCGCATTCCCCCCGCGACCGCCGTTACGCCTCCCACCAGCAGGAGTGTCGGTGGTCGGCCCTAGGCTGGCCGCCCGGCCACCAAACCGGCCTCGCTGGCCGCCCGGCCCCGAAAAGGAGCGCCCGATGCCTGTCGACCTCAGCGCAGCCGACGCGCTGGCGCTGCGGATGGCCAGCCTGCTGCTGCGCCCACACCCGAGCACCCGACCCGGCTCCGTGGCCGAGGTGGTCGAGTGGTTCGGCGCGATGCAGGCACAGGACCTGGCCAGCGGTTTGTGGTCGCTGGGCGCCCGGCTGCCCGGCTTCGGTGTCGCCGACGTGCAGGCGGCGTTGGAGCGGCGGGAGGCGCTGCGCACCTGGCCGATGCGGGGCACCGTGCACCTCGTCCCGCCCGCCGACGCCCGCTGGATGCTGGAGCTGACCGGCGTACGATCGCTGGCCGGCGTGGCGACCCGGCGGGCGCAGCTCGGGCTCACCGAGGCCGACGCGGACCGGGCGGTGGACGTCCTCGGCGCCGCGCTGGCCGGCGGCGGTCGGCTCACCCGCGCGCAGTGCCTGGCGACCCTGCGGGCGGCCGGCCTGGGCACCGACGGGCAGCGTGGTTACCACCTGTTGTGGTATGCGAGCGTTCGCGGCGTGACCTGCGTGGCGCCGAACATCGGCACCGAGCAGACCTTCGCCCTGCTCGACGAGTGGGCGCCCACACCGCACCGGCTGGAGCGGGACGAGGCGCTGGCCCTGCTCGCCCACCGCTACGTGCGCGGGCACGGCCCGGTCACCGACCGCGAGTTCGCCGGCTGGAGCGGCCTCACCGTCACCGACGCCCGGCGCGGCCTGGCCGCCGCCGACGACGCGCTGAGCACGGTACGGGTCGACGGCACACCGATGTACGTCGACGCGGCGCTGGCTGACGCGCCGCGCACCGCGCCGGACGACATGCTGGCGCTGCCCGGCTTCGACGAGTACCTGCTCGGCTTCCGGGACCGCACGTTGATGCTCGACCCCGCCCACCAGGCGGCAGTGGTGCCGGGCAACAACGGCATCTTCCAGGCCACAGTGGTCCGCGCCGGCCGGGTGGTGGGCGTGTGGAAGCGTCGGATCGGCCGCACCGCGGTGACCGTGACGATCCAGCCGCTCACGACGCTCGACGTCACGGCGCGGGCCCGGGTGGAGCGGGCGCTCGGGCGCTACGCCGACTTCCTCGGGCTGCCGGCCCGCTTCGACTGGCTGACCTGACCCGGCCGCGTCACTCGTCGGCGGCCGGCGTCGGGGCGGCCGGTCGTGGGCGGGCGGCGCTGAGCAGGTCGACGATGCGGGCCACCCGGGGGTCCACGCGGATCTGCGCCACGCTCGCCGGCAGCGGCAGCCGCCAGTTCGGATACTCGTCCACAGTGCCCGGCATGTTGGGTTGGCGCACCTCGCCCAGCACGTCGTAGAGGGAGACGCCGAGCAGTCGGGTCGGGCTGGCCGCGAGCGCGGCGTGCATGGCCACCACCACCTCGCCGTCGTCGGGCTCCGCCGTCGCCGTCGCCGTCGCCGTCGCCTCAGGCAACGCCGGATCGGCATCCGTCCTTTGCTCTGCACCCGCGGAGGCGACAGTCACGGTCGGTAGCTGCGGTGTCGGCTCGGGCAGCAGGTTCTCAGCCCGCAGCATCGTGAGCAGCCGGTCCCGGTCGGCGGCGGCGCGGGCCCGCTCCACCGCCACGTCGGTGCCGAGCAGCTTCAACTCGTCGCGTACCCGCACGTGCTCACCGGTCAGGAAGCCCGGCGCGGTGGGCAGGTCGTGGGTGGAGATCGTGGCGAGGGCGTTGCGCGGCCACCGGGCCGGCGGGACGAAGTCACCGACCTCGTCGCGTGCGAACCACAGCACTGTCGAGCCGAGCATGTTGCGCCCTCGCAACCCCCGGGTCACCGCTGGTTGGACAGTGCCGAGATCCTCACCGACCACCACCGCGCCGGCCCGGTGCGCCTCCAACGCGAGGATGCCGAGCATCGCCTCGGCGTCGTAGCGCACGTAGGTGCCCTCGGCTGCGCCGCCGCCCGGCGGCACCCACCACAGCCGCCACAGGCCGGCGACGTGGTCGACCCGCAGGCCACCCGCGTGCCGCAGGGTGCGGCGCAGCATGTCCCGGTAGGCGGCGTAGCCGGTGGCGGCGAGCCGGTCCGGACGCCACGCGGCGAGCCCCCAGTCCTGGCCGAGCTGGTTGAAGTCGTCCGGCGGCGCGCCGACCCGCACACCCTGGGCCAGCACGTCGGCGAGCTGCCACCCGTCGGCGCCGCCCGGGTCGATGCCGACGGCCAGGTCGTGCACGACGCCGACCGGCATCCCCGCCGAGCGGGCCGCCGCCGTGACGGCGTCGAGCTGCTCGTCGCAGAGGTGTTGCAACCAGGCGTGGAAGGCGACCCGGTCGGTGAGCTGCCGACGCTGCTCGGCGACCGCCGGGGCGTCGGGGTGGTGCAGCTCCGCCGGCCAGGCACGCCAGTCGTTGCCGTGCCGCTCGGCGAGTGCGCACCAGGTGGCGAAGCTGGCCAGCGCCGGGTCCGCGGCAAGATCCACCGGCTGGGCGTACGGGTGCAGCAACTCCAGGGCGCGTCGCTTGGCGGCCCACACCTCGTCGTAGTCGATCAGGGGCCCCCGGTCGGGACGCAACGCGTCGACCACCGCACGGGTCGCCGGGTCCGCCGCCCGGTACGCGGCGGTGTCGCTGACCCGCAGGTAGAGCGGATTGACGAAGCGTCGACTGGCCGGCGAATACGGTGAGGTGGCCACCGGGTGCGCCGGCCCGACCGCGTGCAGCGGGTTCAGCAGCACCAGCCCGGCCCCGGTGTCACCGGCCCACCCGGTGAACTCGGCGAGGTCACCAAGGTCGCCCATGCCCCAGGAACGCTCCGAGGTGAGCGCGTAGAGCTGGAGCATCCACCCCCAGCTCGACGGCGGCACCGGCAGTCGGCGCGGCACCACCACCAGTGTCACCTCGCGGTCGGCGCAGGCCAGCCGGTGCCACCCCAGCGGCAGGTCCGCTGGCAGCTCACCGTCGACCGCACGACGGCGACCGTCCTCCAGTGTCACCACCCCCGGGCCGGGCAGCGCCCGGCTGCGCCCGTGGGTGAGCACCACCGTCTCCGGCAGGGCGTTCCGGTCGACCGCACGGGCGGCGGCGAGCGCGTCGGCGATCGCCGCCGGGCTGGTGGCGTCCACGCCGAGCAGCCCCAGCACCCCCACCACGGTCTCCGGTGCGACAGCGACGCGGCGGTGCCGCCAATCCTCGTACCAGGTGGAAACACCGTGCGCGTTGGCCAGCGCGGCCAATCGTCGGTTCATCCGTTCCCCCGCTTCACGACGAAACCTGCGACCACCCTGCCACGCCCGCCCCCACACCGCAGGGCACGCGCCCCCGCCCGCACCCCGGCCCCGCTCCGCGCCGCGCCCCGCGCGCCCCCACGGCGCCGATCTGTGAGTGGGGGTTGTCAAGGGGTGCGGTGGTGGGTGGTGATGGTGCGGTAGAGCTGTCGGGCGATGTAGCGCTTGAGGCAGCGGTTGATTTCTCTGGTGGTGCGGCCTTGGGCGCGGCGTCGGTTGATGTAGTCGCGGGTTTCGGGGTGGATGCGGCGGCGGGTCAGGGCGATGGTGTGTAGGGCGCTGTTGAGGGTTCTGTCGCCGCCGCGGTTGAGGCGGTGTCGGTCGGTGCGGCCGCTGGCGACGGGTATGGGGGCGGCGCCGGCGAGGGTGGCGTAGGCGGCTTCGGAGCGGACGCGGCCGGGGTGTGACCAGGCGGTGAGGGCGATCGCGGCGGTGACGGGTCCGACTCCGGGTTGGTCGAGCAGGGGTGGGCAGAGTTCGGTGACGAGGGCGCGGAGGCGTCGGTGGTTGTCGGCCAGTGCGGCGTCGAGGGTGTGGATGTGACGGGCGAGGGTGCCCAGTTCGCGGCGGCGGGTGTGTTCCTCGGTGGGCAGGTGGGTGCTCTCGGGTAGGTCGAGGGCGGCCAGGCGGGCGATCTGGTGGGTGGTGCTCAGCCCGCGTAGGGCGTGGCGCAGGGCGTCGTCGGCGGTCAGGATCAGCGCTTTGACCAGGTTGACCGTGGCGGTGCGCGTGTCGCTGTGGTGGCGGCGGCAGACCAGCAGCAGACGCAGCGCTTCGCGTGGTCCGTCGCTGCGGGGCACAGCGATATGGTCGGTGGACAGTGCCAGCACCGCGTGGGCGGCGGCGACCGCGTCGAGTTGATCGGACTTCCCGCCCCGGCGGCGGGCCGCCGGGGCGGGTTTGGGTGCCTCGCAGACCGGTTCACCGGCAGCGCTCAACAGCCGGCACAGTCCCTGACCGTGCGCCCGGGTGCCCTCTACCGCCCACAACCGGCGCCCGTCCGGCGGGGTGTGCGCGGCGGCGAAGGCCACCAGCTGGCTCAACCCGTCCGGGTCGGTGGACACGGTGACCTGCGCCAGCACCGCCCCGAACCGGTCGAGCACGGCAGCGGTGTGCGTGTCGGTATGGGTGTCCACCCCCACCACCACGTCATAGCGATCCGTGACCCGCTCTACGATCTGTGCCATCTCGGGTTGTTGCTCCTTTGCCAGTGACGACCGGGACAGTCGGCGTCGGCTCGGGATGCAGTCACCTCGGCGGCAAATCTGTGATGGGCCACGTGTGCTCGCACGGGCAGGCTTCTGATCAGGCCAGCAAGGTGGGCCGGGCCGGCGCCGACGACCACCTGGGGACAGGTCTTGCACAAGGCACACCCGCACTCCGAGCGGCCGGATCGGCAATGAGCCACCCAAGCGATCATCGACGCCGAACCTAGCGGCAACCAGCCGAACCGATCACCACATACATAGAAGCGTCTTGCACTTTCTGTCCCGACACAAGGGGCAATCCGCCCCATACCGACAACCGAAAGTGCAAGATCGGCGCGAAATGGACCGTCAGTCGGCGAGCGCTCCGGCGGCTCGGCCCTCGTGCAGGGTCAGGTTGCGGCCGTTGGCCGGGTCGAACAGGTGGATCTTCTCCAGGTTGAACCAGACCCGCCGGGACTGCCCCTCGGCGACCGGCGACTCGGCGGACAGCCGGGTCACCAGGTTGCCGCCGGCGCCGGCGAAGTCGGCGGCGCCCGCGTCGGCGGCCAACTCCTCCAACTCGGCGGCGCTGGCCTTCTCACCCTCGACGGTGAAGTAGACGTACTTGTCCGAACCCATCGACTCGACGATGTCCACAGGCGCCTCGAACTCCATGCCCCGCCGACGGGTGTCGTCGTCGACCAGTTCGGCGTCCTCGAAGTGCTCGGGACGGATGCCGAGGATCAGCTCGCGGGGGGCGTCGGCCGACTCCAACTCCCGGCGGACCCGGTCACCGATCGGCACCTTCCCCAGGGCGGTGTGCAACTCGCCGTCCTGCACGGCGGCGTGCAGGAAGTTCATCGACGGCGAGCCGATGAAGCCGGCCACGAAGAGGTTGCGCGGGTGGTCGTACAGCTCCTGTGGTGGCCCAACCTGCTGCACCGCACCCCCGCGCATGATCACCACGCGGTCGCCGAGGGTCATCGCCTCGGTCTGGTCATGGGTGACGTAGACGGTGGTGGTGCCGAGCTGCTTCTGCAGGCGGGACACCACGGTGCGCATCTGCACCCGCAGCTTGGCGTCGAGGTTGGACAGCGGCTCGTCCATCAGGAACGCCTTCGGCTGGCGGACGATCGCCCGACCCATCGCCACCCGCTGACGCTGGCCACCGGAGAGGTTGGCCGGCTTGCGGTCCAGCAGCGAGGTCAACTCCAGCACCTTCGCCGCCTCGTCGACCTTGCGGTCGATGGTCTCCTTGTCGAGCTTCGCCAGCCGCAACGGGAACGCCATGTTCTCCCGCACCGTCATGTTCGGGTACAGCGCGTACGACTGGAACACCATGGCGATGTCCCGGTCCCGTGGGGCCTTGTCGTTGACCCGCTGCCCGGCGATGCGCAGCTCACCGGAGCTGATGTCCTCCAGCCCGGCGATCATGTTGAGGGTGGTGGACTTTCCGCAGCCCGAGGGCCCGACCAGGATCACGAACTCGCCGTCGGCGATCTCCAGGTCGACGTCCTGCACGGCGACGGTCCCGTCCGGGAAGCTCTTGCTCACCTTGTCCAGCACGATGTCAGCCATGACTACCCACCTATCCCTTGACTGCGCCGGAGGTCAGACCGGACACGATGCGACGCTGGAAGAAGAGGACGAAAAGAATGATCGGCACGGTGATCACCACGGCGGCGGCGCAGATCGCCCCGGTGGGGTCCTCGAACTGCGACTCGCCGGTGAAGAACGACAGGGCGACCGGCACCGTGCGGGACCGCTCGGTCGAGGTCAGCGAGATGGCGAACAGGAAGTCGTTCCAGCAGAAGATGAAGACCAGGATCGCCGTGGTGAACAGCCCAGGCGCGGCCAGTGGCGCGATCACCCGCCGGAACGCCTGCCCCTGGGTGGCGCCGTCCATCTTCGCGGCCTTCTCCAGATCCCACGGGATCTGCTTGAAGAACGCCGACAGCGTGTAGATCGCCAGCGGCAGCGCGAAGGTGATGTACGGCAGGATCAGCCCGGGCCAGGTGTCGAAGATCTTGAGTTGACGCTCGATCTCGAACAGCGGCGACACCAGTGACACCTGCGGGAACATCGCGATCAGCAGGGAGACCCCGACCAGCAGCTTCTTACCGGGGAAGTCCAGCCGGCTGATCGCGTACGCGGCCATCGCGCCGAGCACCACAGCGATCAGCGTGGCGATCAGCGCGATGCCGATCGAGTTGACCAGTGCCCGGACGAACTGGTCGGTGTCGAAGATGGTCCGGTAGTTGTCCAGCGTCCATTCCCGGGGGATGAAGTTCCCGTCGGTGAGGGTGGCTGGCGTCTTGAACGACAGCGACGCGATCCACAGCACCGGGACCAGCGCGAAGACGACCACGAGGACGTCGAGCAGACCCCAGCGCAGCTTTGCCCTGGTAGTGGTTTCGACAGCCATGTCAGCGCCTCTCTCCGTCGTCGCTGCCCGGGGCAGCGGTGCCGAACAGCTTCACGAAGACGAAGGCGATGATCGCCACGGTGATGAAGATCAGCACCGACATCGTCGAACCGATGCCGAGGTTGAGGCCCCGGATCAGGTTGTTGTAGGCGAGCATCGACACCGACGAGGTCTCGTTGCCGCCGGCGGTCAACACGAAGATGTTGTCGAAGACCCGGAACGCGTCCAGGGTGCGGAACAGCAACGCGACCAGGATCGCCGGCTTCATCACCGGCAGCATCACCTTCGTGAACTTCTGCCAGGCGGTCGCGCCGTCGGTGGAGGCCGCCTTGAGCAGGTCCTCCGGCACCAGCGCCAGCCCGGCCATCAGCAGCAGCGCCATGAACGGGGTGGTCTTCCAGATCTCCGCCAGCATGATGATCGCCAGGGAGCTGGCCCGTTCGGTGAGCGGCGCGCCGTCGCTGAACAGGTCGGCCAGGTAGCCGGTTCCGGGCGTCCAGGCGTACCGCCAGGAGAACGCGGCGACCACTGTGACGATCCCGTACGGGATCAGCGCCGAGGTCCGGACCAGGCCGCGGCCGACCAGCGTGCGGTGCATGATGATCGCCAGGCCCATGCCGAGCACCAGTTCGACGGCCACGGTGACCACAGTGATCAGCATGGTCACCCCGAACGCGGTCCACCAGAACTCGTTGGTGAGCACCGTGACGTAGTTCTCCAGCCCGATGAACTCACGCTGGTCGGGGAAGCGCAGGTCGAAGCGCTGCAACGACAACCACACCGAATAGATGATCGGGTACGCGGTCACCGCGATCATGACCAGCGCGGCCGGCGCGCAGAGCAGCAGACCGAGCCGGCGTTCGGCCTTCTTGTTCTCACTCAGTGGGGGCTTGCGACGACCGCCGCGTTGCTTCGGCACGGCGGCGGGCCGGCGGGTCTCCTCGACGGCGACATCGGCGCCGGTCGGGGTGGCGTTGATGCTCACGGCAGGACCCCCTTGGACTGGAGGGCGTCGGCGATGGCGCCACGCAGCTCGTCGGCGGTCTGCTGCGGACGGATCCCGGACGGCGGCGACAGGATCGCCGACATGACTGTGGAGATGCTCTGGTAGGCGGGGGTCAGCGGACGGGTCGCCGGCTCCTTCAACTCCTCCAGGATGGTGTCCTTCATCGGGTACGCCTCGGTCATCTCCGGGTCGTCGAAGACCGCCTCGATGGTGGGCGGCACGCCGTCGTTGATGGCGGAGAACTTCTGGTGCTCGGCGCTGCGGATGCACCGGGCCGCCTCGAAGGACTGCTCCGGGTGCTTGGAGTAGGAGCTGACCGCCAGGTTGACCCCACCGATGGTGACCTTGCTGGGGGTGCCCTCGTCGACACCCGGGATCCGGGCCCAGCCGACCTGCTTGGCCAGCTCCGGGTTGGCCTCCTGAAGGGCCGGGTAGACGAACGGCCAGTTCACCTGGAACGCGCCCGCGCCGGACTGGAACTCCAGCCGGACCGGGTCCTCGGTGGCGTTGCTGAACGACGGCGAGGTCACGCCCGACGTGGCGAACTTCTTCAGCTGCTCCAACGCCCGGACCGTGCCGTCGTCCATGACGGCCTTCTTGCCGTCGTCGCTGAGGATCTTTCCACCGGCGCTCTCGGCCAGGGTGTTGTAGAGGACGACCAGACCCTCGTACTGCGCGCCCATGGTGAGCACCTGGTACGGCTTGTCCTGGTCCTTGAGCTGCTGGGCCGCGCTGATCATCTGGTCCCAGGTGGTCGGCGGCTGCGGCACCAGGTCCTTGCGGTACCAGAGCAACTGGACGTTGGTGTTCTTCGGCGCCGCGTACAGCTTGTCCTCGTACCGGGCGGTGTCCAACGGCCCGGCGAGGGTGCCCTGCTCGACCTCGGCCTTGTCCTGGCCGGTCCACTCACGGATCCAGTCGGCGCTGGCGAACTCCTGCGTCCAGGTGACGTCCAGCCCGAGCAGGTCCATCCCGCTGTCCTCGGCTGCCAACCGGCGCACCATCTGCACCCGCTGGTCGTCGGCCTGCCGGGGCAGCACCCGGTAGGCGATCTCGTAGCGCCCCTGGGCCTGCGCGTTGCAGTCGTCGACGACCTTCTGCAGGTTCTGCTCAGGTGGGTAGTACAGGTTGATCGTCGGTGGGCCGCCGGCGTCGTCAGCGCCGCATGCGGCCAGCGGCGCGACGAGTGCCAGCGCGGCAGCCGCCGCCCCCAGCCGAACAACCGGCCGGCGTCGGTGTCGAGCCGTTTCGGGGTCCGTCATCGCCCTCCCCCTCTCCTCGGCGAAAGACCGGGGAGGGGCATCCGTGCCCCGGCGCACGGCGAGCCGTCTCCGAGTCGGCTAGCTGCGGAAACTCCGGCCCGGATGCTCTGTAGCGGCTACTCTGCCCCGCCCGTGAAGTCGCGAAACCTGGCTGTCACACCGGGAGTGCGCACAGCGACCAGCCATCGGAGCCCCGCGCCGACGGCCCCGCACTTGATCGACTCGGCTTTCTGGAAGTCGCGCAGTCACCACGCCAGGGAAGCCCCGCCTTTCACGAAGGCGAGTCGATCACGCTCCGAGACGCGGGCCGGAAGACCGCAGGCCCAGACGACACGGGCCCAAGCGTCAAGGCGCAACAGTATGACAGGTGTAAGCTGCACGTATGACAGAGCCTCAGCGCCGCTTCACGATCTCCGTCCCGCCGGATGTGAGTCAGATCCTGGAGAGCCAGGGCAACCGCATGGCCAGTGCCTACGTCACGGAGTCGGTGCGTCGGCGTAAGCGGGTGGAGCAGCACAAGGAGTTGTTGCTCGCCGCCGGCATTCACGTCACCGAGCAGGGTGTGGCCGAGGCTCGGGCCCGCCGCCTAGGCGTAGAGGCTGAGTGGTCTGCGGAGCGGTTCGAGGCGGAGCGCGCCAAGATCCGCGCCGCCATGGAGGCCGAGATGAACGGTGACGATACTGCGCCCCGCGCCGACGCCGCATGACCTCGGAGACAACACCACCAGTCCGGCTCATCCTGGACCGGTCGGCCCTGCTGGGATACGCCGTCCTCCGGACGGTGCACGTCGGCGAGCCCGTCCACGAGGTCATTGAGGACGGGGTGCGGTTCGGGGTGCCGGTGGTAGCAGCGACCGAAGCGTTGACCATGGCGACCGGCAAGGACCTGGCCCTACTGCACAAGCTGCTGGCCCTGACTTCCTGCGCGCTGCTGCCCGAGCAGGCGGAGGATCTACCGGAGCTGACCTTCTGGCAGCGCAGGACCCGCCGTTTCGACCTGGCCGCAGCCGCCGTGGCGGGCCTGACCCACGACGCCGCGGTGCTGACCAGTGAGGGGCCCGGATACTCCGACGGGGTGCCACTGATCCACTTTCCGGGATGAACCACGGCGGGCCGAGCGTCAACCGCGGGCTCTGGCCCAGGAGAGGAAGCGCTCGGTCATCCTGGTCGGTGGATGGTCCGGGTGGAGTTGGGTGAGCTGGTTCGTCGCCTCGTGCATCAGGGTGCCGAGGTAGATCAGCAGCGCGGTCCGGCTGGTCCGGTACTCCGTCAGTAGTGCGAGCTTGGCCGGCTGGCAGGGCCACTCGGTGCCACAGTTGCGGCACCGCCACAGCGGGCGCATGGCGACGTGCGGTACGGGCGGGCGGACCACCATCATCGCCACCGCGCCGAGGGCTGCTGGCCTGTCGGGGTGAGCACGTCGACCTCCTCCGGGATGGGGAAGGGGCCGCTCCCGCAAGGGGGAAACGGGAGCGACCCCGGAAGGCAGGGCCCGCCGCCGCCATTCCGGCCACCAGCGGACCCGCCGCTGGTGACAGTGTGGTGATGAGGCGACTACCGTCGATACGTGCTCGCGCCATTCGTGCAGCTCAGCGGTCCAGGTGAGCACCTATGACGGACACGCCGAGCCTGACTGAGCGAAGGTTGGGGAATCGATGGGGACCGTCACCGACTACGTGCTGGAGGAACTGCGCCTGTTCCGGATGGGGTTCGGGCTCAGTCAGGACGACTTCGGCAGGGGCATCGGTTACTCGGGTTCGCACGTCAGCTCGGTGGAGACCGGCGGGCGACCGCCCACGAAGGAGTACATGAGGGCGGTCGACACCCACCACCAGACCGGCGGACGCTTCCTCCGCATGCTGGACGGGTTGGCCCGGCTCGACGCCGAGCCGGCCTGGCTGCGCGAGTGGATCGAGTTCGAGCGGGAGGCGACCACGCTGCGCTGGTTCGAGTTGGCCTACGTGCCGGGCCTGCTCCAGACCGAGCGGTACGCCCGCGCAACGTTGGCCGGTGGCCGGTTCGACGCCGAGGACGTGGACCGGATCGTCGCCGCAAGGCTGGAGCGCCAGGCGATCCTGCACCGCCCGCGCCCGCCGCAGCTCATCGCCGTACTGGACGAGGCGGTGCTGCGCCGGCCGGTGCTCGACCAGCCGGGGCTCATGGTCGAGCAGTGCGAGCACCTGGCCCAGTTGGCGGCGGCGGAGCATATCCAGGTGCACATCGTGCCGACGGATGCTGGGATGTACCTGGGGATGGGCGGTCAGTTCATCATCGCCGAGCTGCCCGACGGTGAGCGCGTGACCTACGCGGACAACCAACTCACCGCGCAGATCGTCGATGCACCAACCGACGTCGCTAAGCTGGCGAAGACGTGGGAGATCGTGCGGAACGAGGCGCTCCCCCGCCGACAGTCAACCGAGCTGATCAAGGAAGTGGCGAAGTCATGGGCATGCTGACCCCACAGTGGCGAAAGTCGACCCGGTCCGGCGGCAACGGCGGCGCCTGTGTCGAGGTCGCCGACAACCTGCCGAGCGTGGTGCTGGTGCGCGACACCAAGGACCGCGACGGCGGCACCCTGCACGTCGACCCGACGGCCTGGAAAGCGTTCATCAACTACGCCAAGCAGCACTGAGCCACCCAGACCGATGATCGCGCGCTTCAAGGATCTCTGTCTGGACGCCACCGACCCGCTCGCTCTCGGCGCCTTCTGGGCCCGGATGCTCGACGGTGACGTGGCCGATGCCGGTGACGACGACACCCGGGTGGACCCGCGCTCGGCACGCTCGAACGCCGAGTCGATCTGGGTGAACAAGGTGCCCGAGCCTCGGGTCGGCAAGACTCGCGTACACCTGGATCTGCGGTTGGCCGGTGCGCAGCCGGCGGCGCTGCTCGCGGACGGCGCCCGACTGGTTCGCGAACCGGCCGGCGACGCCACCTGGTGGGTGTTGGACGACCCGGAGGGCAACGAGTTCTGCGCGTTCCCGGCGCGGGAGGGCACCCGACCGGGCCCGTTCGAGCTGGTCGTGGACTCGGCCGACCCGGCGGCGCAAGCGACCTGGTGGGCCGGGGTGGTCGGCGGTACCGTCGAGCACGAGTCGAGCACCTCGTCGGTGGCCGGTGCGTCCGGGTTCCCCTGGGACTACTGGGTGTTCGTCGGGGTGCCCGAGCCCAAGACGGTCAAGAACCGGCTGCACTGGGACGTCGACATGGTCGACCCGGAGCCGATGGCGCTGATCGCGGCGGGCGCGACCCTGCTGAGTGAGCCGCTCGACGAGGCGCACTGGTGGTGGGTGCTGGCCGACCCCGAGGGCAACGAGTTCTGCGCTTTCGCACCGCGTCCCACCCAGTGAGCGGCGGAGCTACCCAGCGCCGGCCGGTTGCATTAGCGTTTTCATAGCTCCGCTGCCAGCGCATACGCCGTCGACGTCGATACGCCTCCGGCCGACCCCCACCCGCCCGTTCGGTTGGTTCTCGCGGGAACTCCCTCCCCCGGTCCACCGGTTGGGCAGGATCGTCCGCAACGAGGTCTGCCAGCGGCTGCTCGACGAGACCCGCTCCGGGCTACCCCGACATCGCGGCCGGCTTCAACCCGGACATGGACGAGTTCTGCCGGGTCGCGGTGGCGATCGTCCGCGCCGACCACGGCTGATCGCCAACCGGCGCTCAGGCGGCGACCGGATCGACCCGCCAGCCGGTCAGCGGGTGCGCGGCGAGCAGCGCTGGCGGGCCGGCCAGCTCCGCCGCGTAGTCGCGCACCAACGCCGGCAGACGGTAGCCGCCCGGATCGGTCCGCTGGGCCAGGTGCGCGTCGACCAGCTCCTCCAGCGCGTGCCGCGCCCGCTGCGCGGAGACGCCGAGCCGAGCCGCCGTCCGCTCGGGCAGCGCGGGCGCGTCCGGTGACTCGCCGAGCAGCTTGAGCAGACGACCGATCAGCTCGTCGCCGGAGCGCAGCGCGGCGACCCCGAGGGCCAGGCTCGACCGCACCGACTGGTCCTCGTAGACCAGCAGGTCCAGCCGATCACGGCGGTCGCGCAACTGGTCGACCAGCGCCGCCACCGAGAGGTCCGGCCGACTGGCCAGCCGCGCGCCGGTGATCCGCAGCGCCAGCACCGAGCCGGCGCAGAGCCGCACCAGCTCGGCCGTGGCGGCCGGTTCCGCCTTCAGCCGGTCGGCGCCGCTGAACGCGGCGACCAACGCCCGCGCCCCCACCGCGCCGACCGGGCCGAGGGCCACCCGCCGCACACCGTCGAGGCTGCGCAGCTGCCGCTGGCCGACGACGATCAGCGCCGGGCCGGGCCCGGCCGGGATCAGTGGCCGCACCTGCTCCGCCCCGGTGACCCCGTCGACCACCAGCAGAAGACGGTGCCCGGCAATCCGGGAGCGGACCCAGCCGGCCCGTTCGTCGACGCTGGCCGGCACCTCGGCGGCCGGCACCCCCAGCGCGCGCAGCACCCGGGCCAGCACCTCGTCGGCCGTCACCGTCGCCTGGTAGCCGAGGTCGACGAAGACCTGTCCCTCCGGGAAGTCGGCGGCCACCGCGTGCGCCGCGCGCACCGCCAGCGCACTCTTGCCGCTGCCCGCCGGCCCGCTGACCACCACGGCGGCCGGCGTCGCGCCGGTCACGGCCGCGACCACGTCCGCCACCTCGGGCGTACGACCGACAAAGGTGACCAGGTCGGCCGGCAGCTCGCGGGGGACCCTGACCGCGGCCGGGGTGACCGGGACGGCCGCAGCGACGACGATCGGGGTGGCCTGCGGAACGTGGGCCAGGTCGGGTGACCGGTCGAGCACGGCCCGGTGCAGCCGGGCGAGATCCTCGCCCGGGTCGATGCCGAGCTGCTCCTGCAGGGTGGCGTGCGCGTCCCGGTAGGCGGTTAGCGCGGCGGGCACCTCACCGCACCGGTAGAGCGCCAGCATCAGCTGCCCCCAGGCCCGCTCGCGCAGCGGGTGGGCCGCGAGGTGCCGCCGGACCTCCGACAACAGCGGCCGGTGCTCACCGACGGCCAGCCGTGCCTCGGTCAGCTCCTCGAAGACCTGGAGCCGCTGCTCGTCGAGGCTCGCCCAGCGGTTGTCCAATGCGGTCCCGCGGGGGAGGCCGTCGCCGGCCTGGCCGCCACGCCAGCAGTCCAGGGCCGCGCGCAGCGGGTCCGCGGCGGCGTCCGGCTCGCCGCCGACCAGCAGGCCACGCCCCTCCCCCGCCAGCCGCTGGAACTCGGTGATGTCCAGCTCGTCCGGTCCCAGGTTCAGCTCGTACGCGTTGGGACGGGCGATCAGCCGGTCGCCGAGCACGCGGCGCAGCGCCGCGGCGTGCGACCGGAGGTTGGCCACCGCGGACGCCGGGGGCTCCTCCGTCCACACCATCCCGGTCAGCCGGGCCAGCGAGACGGGATGGTTGGCCTCCAGGGCGAGCCCGGCGAGCACCGCGCGCCGTTTCGCCGGGCCGGGTGTGGCGATCCGGCCGTCGACGCTCAGCTCCACTGTGCCCAGTAGCCGGATCTGAAGTTGCATGTCGTAGCTCCCCCGTTGCACCTTGAGCGCGCTCAGGCTAAACGGACATCGGAGCAGGTAACAAGCGATTCGACCGCTCGGCTATTGTGACGAGAGCCAATGTCCTGAGACGGCGTGTCAGCGTAACGAGATCCCGTCGGCAAACGCTCCCACAGGTGCTCGCTCTCGACCTGCGACATCGATGGTCATCGTCGCATCGGTGGCCCGCGGCACCGGTCCTACCCCGTCCCGAGAGGCGGGAAACCCGCCATGACGACCGGACCAATGTCCGGCGCCGGATCGTCCCATCAGCACACACCGCCGACGGCCCCACCGCCAACTCGCCGTACGGCTCGGTAATCACCGCCGATCCGGCCGGTGACCTGGCCGTTTGGGTGGCCGGCTCTCCCTCTGGCGGCGCGTCCCACGTCCAGCGGCGGGGCCGCTCCCCGGCGCGGAGCCCTTCACTTCCTTGCCACCCGACGTGCCGGGATCCAGCCTGCACCAATGCGGGACGAGCCACACGGCACGATGCACGGCTGGATCTGGCGCCGGAACCTGCTGCCGTTCGTGGAGACGATCGCCTACCTTGTCCGGTACGAACTCGATCCGAGCCGCCTCACCGCCGGAGTCGACGGCTCCGACGCCGACGACGACCGCTGGTTCACCCTCGAACTGGACGGCCAGACGCGCGTCGAGCTGCACTTCGCGGCCGCGGAGGACAGCGTGCTGGTGGATGTGGAGTTGGACGGCAACGACGAGCGGTTCGAGGTCAGGGCCGCTCTGTTGCTCGACGTCTGCAGCCGCTACCAGCTGACTCCGCAAGCCACCTGAACCACCTCTCCTCCGCTGTCCCCACCCGGTTCGATCTCCGCCAGTCGGTCCCCGGCGACCCGGTCCTACCCTCGGCGGCATGCGCTACGAGATGGAGAAGTACCTGCCGTACGCGGCATCCCGCGTCATCACGCTCGAGGAGTTGCCCGGCCTGTACGTTCCGGACCACGAACCGGTGTTCGGCTACGGCGACGGCGACGATGACGTGCTGATCGTCTCGCTGCACGAGGAGTTCAGCACCGTTTCGCTGCTTCACGACCGCACCTGGTACTGGCTGGCGGAGTCACCGGCCGCGGAACTGGTGGAAATCCTGCTGTGCGGGCAGGAGTCGTGGGTCCCGGCCGGCGCGCTGGTGCGGCCGGAGACCGGGCTGGCCGCGCTGCGGCTCGCCCACGACGTGCCGGGACTCCTGACCGAGTTCATGTGGCGGGAGCAGTAGCTGCTCCCGCACGACCGGCCCGGTCAGGGGCTCCACCAGTCCACGTCTTCGACCGCGAAGTCACCGACGGACACGTCGTGGACGAAGGTCTTCCAGAACGAGCCCACCAGCTCGTAGGTCGCCGGGTCGACCGCGGCCAACAGGGCCTCCAGTCGTCTCGCGACGGACAGGAACGCCGGAGGTCCTGCGTCCGCCGAGTAGTAGGGATACACGCGCTCCGACACGAGCAGGCATTGGGCGAACATCTCGACGGTGGCGTTGACCGGGAAGGCATCGTCGAATCCTTCCGCGCCGAACAGAACCTGCCCACGCTCGACGTCGAGGAAGAACTGCTCGCCCTCGTCATAGCTTCCCAGCAACACGCAGACCTGACCGCGCCGGATCTGCGTACGGCCCGTCGGCTCGGCCGCCTCGAACAGCAGCGACCGCCGGGGCAGCCCCTGCTGGAGGAGGAACGCGCGGGCGCGCTTGTGGCGGATGACGGCCTCCTGGTGGGACGACCATCTCGTGACGCTCTCAGCGTCCCAGCGCTGGAGGAAAGCAACGGCCGCGAATTGATCAGCGTTCATGAACAAGCACACCTCGCGATCCGACGTGCCCGCTATCGGCCTAGGCTCCGGCCCAACGCAGCATCCCGTGTCGGCGTCCACCTACTCCTGCGCCGCAGTGCGGACGAGTTGCTTCTGATATTCGATCGCACGCATGCAGTTGGCGTTCGCGCGCTCGACGTCGAGGACGACAGGTTCCGCAGTTCCCAGCGGGAGTTCCGGCAGGTCCTCACAGTCACGGATGGCGTCGTAGCAGGCCGACATGATCGTCCACGTGAAGTCCACCGTGACGTCCACTGCCGATACTCCGACAGAATCACTCAGCGCGACAAAGAGCTGCCACAGGTCTTGAAGCTCGACCTCGTCGGCCAGTTCTGAGAGCTGGTCCTCGAGTTCCTCGAACTCCTCCAACTCGACATCCGGTGGCGACCCCGCCGCAGCCGCGCGAACGTAGTCAAGCGCTGCATCGACGGCGCCACGGCCCTCCCCTTCCAGCAGCTCACGCGCCCCGGACGGCAGAACCTCGACCGTCCACTCCAGCAGCCGCACGATCAGGTTGAGTTGCGAATCGGGGTCCAGCCGCCCGAGGATACGGATCTCGTCGGCCATCTCCCGGTCCCACAGAGTCGCCACCGTTGAGCCCCATCCACGTCTTGATTCAACACCCGGGAGGTACCCAACCACCTGCCACGCTGTTCGTACAGTCCCGCGCGGCGCCCGGCGATGACGGGCGGACGCACCCGTGCAAAGACCAGGTGTTGATCAGTTCTGGCTCCAGCGCGGCAACTTGACCTTGATCAACGTCCGCCCGGAGTGCAGCCTGTAACCTCACTGCTCGGAACTCCGGGCGCTCCGAGGCCAGCCCGGTCCTGCGCGGACCGGGAAGGTGCGGGGCCGCGTACGGAAAGAACGGACTTGTTCCCTTGGCGGAAGTCGTTCAGGTGTTGATCGGCACGACACGGGCGGGTCAGGATTCCTTCGAATCGCTGCTCGCAACCCCCGTCGGTCCAGACTTGTATGTGCTGGAACGTTCACCGCTGATGGCGGACGGTATGGCCCGCGGCGATACCGTTCGCATTGAAAATGGCGGGCGAACCTACCGAGTGGTTCGCGACGGCGACCACTACGCGCTGCAGATCTACTACCGCCGGGACCTGGAACTCGAGGACCTCAGAGACATGGAATCGCGGCTTGCCGAGGTCGGCGGCGAGATCGACGCACACGCCGCACGCGTGATTGCCGTGACATCCCCGCGGCACCGACCTCGGCGTTGGCCACTCTCCTTGACGGTCATCCGCGACGCGGGGACTTCGAATGGCGGATCTCGAAGTCTCCACCCACCGCCTAGCTGTCCCGATGTCCGGGGTGGCCCGCAGCCGATGGTCCTCGCGGGCGGGGGGCGTGAAACCAGAATCGCCGGTTGCAGGAGGGGTTGTTGATGCAGTTCCGGGTAGAGGCCTATTATCGCCCGCAGCATGACGACAAGCGTGAGTTGCTTACCGCGTCAGCGGATGTAGACGGGCTGATCGATTCACTGTTGGCGGGGCCGACTCAGCAGAATCTAGCGGAGCTGCATTCCCTGGAACGGTCACCTCTACCTTCCGGGACTCCCGATCATGAGTTGTTGGTCGGTGCCGACCATAGGCTTCAGGTCGGCGTTCTTGAGTTCATGGATGCCAGCGGAAACTGGACGACCGCAGGGCCAAAAGCGGGCCGCACTGAGGTTCGTTATTCGTGCGTAAGTCATGTGACGGAGTTCCCAGCGAATTCGGAGATTCCGATCGATCTGCTGCGCCGTGCGGTCAAAGAGTTCTGTCTGTCCGGTGGGCAGCGGCCCACGTGCGTCCAGTGGGAGAGGCCGAAATCCTGGTGATCCTCGGAGAACCTGGCCGTGTCGGCGCTGGGCACGGCCTTGGTCCGGCTGTTGCTGCGGGTATTCCGCTTACACACCGCCACCTCGTCGCACTCGCCGTGGGCAGCAATCTCGGCTCCCTGCCGATGGAACCCAAGTCGCACAGGCTCGAATAGCTCGATAGGAGTTCAACCACGTGAGCGAGAGGAAACTCCGGTGACGAACCTGGAGGAGCACATGCGCCAGGCGTCTCTGCTCGGCTTTGCCGCTCGTCAGAGTGCTGCCGCTCTCGTCCTCGTCCGATACTTTGGCTTCGATCAGGATCGGAAGTTCTCGCCCTGGTTCGAACAACATCGGGAAGCACTGTCGCAGGTGCGGGCCCTCGGCGCTCATGTCTACCGTTGGGCGAGTGCTGGCATCGAGGTACCCACCGAGCAATTTCGACAGGTAAGGGAAGTGGTCGAGCGCATTTTGGAGTCCAGCGATCCAGACGGCCCTCCCTTCGAGACGGAGATCGTTGACCATCTGGTGTTGGCAACGGAGGTCTTCGACTACTTGGCAGGGCCAGAGGATCTAGACCGGCTGAGACGTGTCTTCGAGCATGCCGAGGAACTCGCAGAGGCAGCTGAAGACATGGCGACTGATGAATCTTCGTCTGAAGATGCACAAGTAGCCGAGTTTCGTCGCCTGGAGGGCGAGATCCGGCTATTGGACTTGAGTGAGGTGCGAACTGCACAGGAGGCGTCGGATCGGGACCCCGTCCCACTCCTTCGTAGTGAGGCGTTCGCGCGGATCTATGCGGACGTAATCGCCAGCGGCTATTCCGACGAGGATGCCGGACGCTACTAGCGCCGCCTTGTCGGCGCCCGTCCTGTTACGGCGGCGCAAGCCGCGGCCAAGAACGTCCATGAGAACGCGTGAGCTACGCGGTCGACGGCGACTCGAACCCCGCCCTTCTAGAGCGCCAGCGGCCGCAGCGCGCATGGAGAGCGTTTGCCCACCTGCCCACCGCTACCGCTTCTGGTGACGCCCAAAGCGGCGGGTGCCCCGTTGTGGTTAAGCGGAGGCACCCGCTGCGGTGCGCGCTACTCTTCGACGAGGAATATTTCTAGCACGACCGGTTCAGCCCAGACGGCGTACGCAAAGGCAGGTCGCTCGACATCATGTCCATTGCTGTCGTCGATAACAATCGTGCGGGTTCGGGGTCCATAACGCACCTGGTACCTCAGGCCCTCCACGTCAACCGTCCCGCATCGTCCGTCTTTGCCCGGGACGCGCTCTCGGTCGAGTACCGACACGGGCCAGCCTTCCTTCTCGGCCTTGTAGCACCATAGGTCCAAGGCTCGTTCAAAATCTTCAGGAGCGGCGTAGACGCCGCCAGTCCTTCCGACTACATCGGTCGGATCGACTCTTTTGTCCATTACCTTGCCTGCCTCACCCCGAGCGGACGCTGAGATTGCCAGCAACTCTTGTCCCGTCCCAGATGTAGGTGCCTTTTACAGCTTCCGCAGATGAGTGAAGAGCCCACCCCTATCGCCAGGAATTGGCCCTTCACTCAATCAACGATTGCTCATCCTTCGTCTTCGTCTTCATCGACTACGCGGCACCACCAACTCTGGACTCATATTCCACCCAGCGGTCATCGTCGGCTTCGAGGGTGCCGTCGACATCCACGAAGAAGACACCGGTTTGATAGAGCTCGAGAAACCCATCAACCATCTCTTCGACCGAATGGAAAGAAATCTCCGTGTCGCCGCCGGACATGACGGTGAAGACACCCACTTCATGCAGCGACTCGTCGAAGACAGCAGCGTAGAAGTCACCACCACCGGAACCCAGCAACGGCACCCAGTGATCGCCCAACTCCGCGTCGGCGTCGATGTAGCCAGACATGATTGACTTAGCTTCGATAATCGACAGCGGCCAGTAACCGGGTATGACCGAGGCGTCATCCTGCGTCTGCCCGGGCGTGCCAGCGACTCCGTTGCTCCAGTTGAACCACTGAGCCACCACGTCCGGGATCGGCTCGCCGAACGCAGACTTCACGTCTTCCACGCCTGGGCCGGGAACACGCGCGGCAACCACCGGTCGACCAGCTGTAGCCAAGTGAGCCCACAGCGCCTCGAGTGACTGCGACAGCACAGGAAACCTCCCGTTCACCGACCACTGAGTGCGGCACGCCCGAAAGCAGACGCTCTCGATGTCCCTGCCTGGCAACGCCGCCTCCCGTGAGCGGGCGGGTGCCCTCCCCTGGACTCGTGAACAGACCCATGGCGGGTGCCGGGCCCCTCGCCGGCGCCACAACCGCCCGGCAGCCTGACGAAGACGCCCACGACAGGCACGAGCCGCTATTCGAGACGCTCTTCACCTAACCCCGCACAGACGTGAGGCCGGATCACCTGTCGTGGATCCGGCCTCACGTGTGCCAGCGCCATCAGCGCCCGTCATTGACGTACGACGCCATCCGCCTCAACGTCCGAGTGCTTCGTTCACGAGCCTCTTCTGAAAGGCGATCGTCTCAACGCACCTGGCGTTCGCTCGCTCGGCTTCCACCGTCCACTCCGGCAGTTCCTCTCGATCGAGAAGCCCTTCATAGCAGAAGGAGAGGACGCCGTAGAGAACCTCACCCGTCAGCCCCTCAGGCGCGTCGGCACAAGCCAAGAGGGCGGACAACATGTGCGATGTGCCGGGCTCGTCCGCCACGTCCAGGACGTCCTGATACTCGTCGAGCATCTCCTCGGAGAGATCGATCTTGTCCCGGCCGGCCGACAGCGCTTCACGGCCGGCCGCCATTCCCCGATCCAGGTAGTCGGTGATTTCCGCTGTCTCGATCTGACCCATCTTATCGCGGGTCCATTCCATCACTGCCATTGCCAGGGCCAACCGCTGCGGGGGCTGAATGCTCTGCAACTCATCCCGCAAGGGCTGCATCTCGTGGTCCCAAAGAAGCAACTGGTCCTCCAGTTTTCGCTATCGCCCAGTGAAGCGATCCAAAACAAACATGGTCAAGAGATTTCGGGACAGTGAACAGTTGATCCTCGCTGATGCCACCCACCCCGTCGACCGCTCTGCTGACCCGATCAGGACTGGCCAGGTGGCCGGTATGGCGATCGCCCCGCAGTGCGTTCCAGCCCACTCCACAGTGGCGGACCAGGGAACGGAAGCGCATGACGCGATCATACAGACTTGTTGACTAGCCTGCTCCGCCGCACCTCACGCCGCGGCCACAGTTGCTCTTCGATGCGTCGACGCTCAGGACGAAGATCCGGCCACCGGTGCAGAGTAAGCGAAGACCTTGCGTGGCATGCGACCAGCCACCGCCTCCCGAGATTCCCGAGGAGGCGGTGGCTGGCACCAATCCGACAGAGTCGGTGAACTACCCGACCGGCAAGGTGCGGTTAGCCGACGCCGGCCCCCCACCTACCGACTACTCGGATGTTCGGATACTTACCGCTTCCAATTCTGCCGCCACAGTTCTGGCCCGGTTTACCGGTGGGACGCACCAGGCCACAAGGGATTCGAGAGGTTGCAATGCGACCGTCGGATCCCACCTTGCCCTTGTCGACGGCATTGAGCATGATCTGCTCGGCATCCGTCTGGTTCGGGCCTCGCAGGTCCGCGCCGGAAACTCGCCGGTAGCCGAGCTTCTCGGCCAGAGCGCGAGCATCCGGGTTGGTGTTGTTCCGATTGACGGTGTAAACAAGCTCCCCATTGAGGTGACCCGTACTCACCGTCGTCCCGTTGTACGCACGGTCTCCGTACCTCGTTTGCCAGGTTTTGGCAATTGCGTCGGCATCGGCCTGGAGTTCCGCGTCCGTCTTGCAGGAGTTGTTGTGGACGAGGAGCGGAGTGCCATTTGCGACCACGTAGTAGCTGTGGACGCCATCGACGGTGAGGTTGTGAACCCGCTCGTGCCTGACGGTCTGCTTGACCGCCGTGATCTGAACCCAAGTCCCAGCAGCCGTCTGCAGCCACATGCCGGGCTTGAGCTGCTCGGCCTTGGCCCACACGCCGGCGTCGGGGAGCCAGACCAGGTGGGCATCAGTGGAGGTGATGCTCCCGGTCTTGGAGCCGTCCTTGCCGTCAAGGTCGACGGTGAAGGTGACGAAGGTCTTCTTACCCTCGACGCTGCGGGCGTTGGTGACGACACGGTCCTGGTTCTGGCCGGTCTCCACGTCGGTGGCCAGCACCCGGTCGCCGACCTTCAATTCCTCGATGACCTTGCTGCTGCCGTCGGCCATCACCACCTTCGTGCCTGGCACGAAGCTGTTGGGACGAGGAGGAACGCGGCAGGAAGGTGCGGACGGCTCGTTGGGCTTGGCACTCGGCGTATTGGTGGGAAGCGCCTTCTGCCCGTCGACGGTGGCCTCGACACCCTTTTCGAGGTCCTTGGCCGTGTCGATACCGTCGGCGATCTTCTTACCCGTCTTCGCCAGCTTGGCCGCGGCCACCGCGTTACCCGCCAGCGGGATCGCGGAAGCCATCGACAGAGCCGCGTCGACGTAGTTGCCCTCAGCGGCGTACCAGATGCCGTTGGCGACGTCGGCGACCTCACCGATCACCGGCACCATCCCGGCGACGTCCAAGGCGGCGTGGCCGATATCCGACCACGACATCCCGAACAGGTGCCCGTCCAGCTCGATGAAGCTGACCGGGTTACCGCCGGCAAACGAGTAGCGGTTACCCGTGAACGGGTCCATCGCCAGACCCATGTCGGCCATGGCGCCGCCATAGGTGTCCCGCGTCAGGAACCGGTTCAGACCCGGGTCGTAGTTACGGAACCCCATGTCGTACGTACCCGAGCCCGCGTCCCACCGGGAAGCGTTGAACCGGAACGCGTTGTACGGCTCCTCACCCTCCGGCTGCGCACCCGGCTTGTCCACGCCGGTGAACTGCGACTCGTCGTCCGAGCCGTACGCCGTGTAGCCGTACGTCGCCCGAGTCTTGCCGTCCTCCTTCGTGATACCGATGACGTCACCGCGCGGCCGGTAGATGAACTGCGAGTACTCCCGGCTGCCGTCATCCTTGTGCTTGATCTGGGTCAGCTGCTGACCCCACGGGGCGTATTGGTACGACTTCTCCGCCTTGCCGGCGATCTCCTCGCGCAGCACCTGGTTGTCCATCCCCAGGTACGTGAACAGGGTGGTCTTGCCGTCCGCCGTCTGCGACACCGTCCGGTCGAACGGGTCGTACACGTAGGTGGTCGACTTGGCCGTGGCGCCGACACCCGCGGTGGTCTTCGCGGTGCGGTCGAAACCGTCGTAGTAATACTTCTGCGCCCGCTCGCCGCCGACCGACACGGTGTCGAGGCGGCCCAGCGGGTCGTAGTTGTACGTCTCCGTCACGCCACCGGTTGTGGTGGAATGCAGCCGGTTCCGGTCGTACTTGCTGGTGCTCGTCGTACCGGCGACCGTCTGCGACACCGTGTTGCCGTTGGCGTCGTAGACGTAGGTCTCGGTCGACGTGCTGTCACCGGTCTTGTCGAGCTTGGCGATCCGGTCCTGCGGGTCGTAGTTGAAGACGTACGTGTTGTCGATGTAGTCCGACCCGTTGTCGGCGTTCATCAACTTGAGCACGTCCCGCGACGGGTGCCCGTTGGCCTGGTACTCCAGCGTGTGCTCCGCGACGGTCGCCCCGCCGGAGGTCTTCTCCAGCTGGTGCTTGGTGGCGCCGTCGAGGTAGTACTCGAAGTCCACGGTGTTGCCGTTGGGCTTGGTCTGCTTGAGCATCTGCCCGCGAGCGGTGTACGTGAACGTCGAGATCTGCTGGTTGCCCGCCGTCGGCGAGTCGGCGTTGGTCACCTTGGCGACCATGTCCCGCGCGTCGTACTCGATCTTCGACCAGGTGAGGTCGTGGGTCGAGGTGAGCGGGTTGCCGTTGTCGTCGTAGGTCAGCGCCGTGGTGTTCTTCGGCTCCGTCGCGGTCCCGACGAACTCCTTGACCGACGAGATCTGGCTCAGCTGGTCGTACGCGATGTCGTACCGGTCAACCTTCGCGCCCGGGCTGAGGTCCTTGACCTCGACCAGCATCCCGTTCGGGTTGTACTTGTACGTGAACTCCTTCTTCTCGTTGTCCACGTCACCGGCGTTGTCGCGCACCAGCTTGACCGCGTCGGCGAGCACCTTGCCCGTCGCCTGGTCGGTGACGGTGATCTTCTGGACGCCGTCCTCAACGAACGGGTAGCTGCCCAGGCTGATCCAGGAACCGGTGTTCTGGGTCTGGTTCACCGTCTTCACGACGCTGCCGCCGCTGTGGGTGATGGTGAACTTCGCGTCCGTCGCGGCACCGCTGACCTGCGGGTGCCGGACGAACACCTCGTAGCTGCCGTCCCGGGGGATGTTCAGCTGCCAGTTGAACTGCGCCGACCCGCTGCCCGCCGGCGCGGTGGCCACGTCGTAGCCGTAGTTCCCGGTCGCGGCGCCGCTGGTCCAGCTGCCCTGCGAGGCGGTGTTGTTCGAGTCGGAGTTGTCGACCAGGACCACGTCCTTGCCGACCGGCAGGCCGTCCTCCGATCGCCCCTTCTCGTTGCCGGACTGGTAGTACTCCCACGTCATCGTCCGCGTGGTCGACCCGCCGGCCGAGCTCAGCGTGTTCTTGGTCTGCTGGCCCAGGTCGTTGTAGTCGTACGAGTTGACGATGTCCCACGGGTCCTTGGACGTCTTCGTCAACCCGTTGTCGTAATAGGTGTACTCGGTGTCGTTACGGACGCTCTGCCCCTCCGACGGCGGCGCGCTGACCTTCTTCAGGTTGCCGATCTCGTCGTAGGTGTAGAAGGTCTTGTCCGGCGTGTTGTAGCGGCTGTCGTCCTTGTCGTAGGACGACCACTCCTCCTTCTTGCGGTTGAGCGCGTCGTAGACGGTCACCACGGCGAAGTCGTCGGCGTCGTCGGCGGTGTCCACACCGCGTGGCGTGATCGCCTTCGTCTGGTTGCCGACCTGGTCGTACTCGTACTTGCTCGTCCGGTAGACGTTGTTGCCGGAGGCGTCCTTCTTGTGCGGCACCTTCGACTCGACCAGCGCGCCGCGGGCGTCGTACGTCGCCAGCGACTCGTTGCCATCCGCGTCGGTGGTCCCGAGCGTCAGGCCGTCCTTGTCGTACCGGGCCGTGGTGAACTTGCCCACCGCGTCGGTGGTCTTGACGACCCGGTGGTTCCAGTCGTAGTCGAACTTCGACGTGTAGTCGTCCGCCGCGCTGGCGGTCTTCTTCGCGTCGTAGAGGACGGTGACGTTGCCGACGTTGTCGTACTCCGAGACCACCTTCTGGCCGAGGCCGTTGGTGACCTCGATCGGCTGGTAGATCGCGTCGTACTTGGTGGTCGTGGTGTAGTCACCGACCGTGGAGGTCAGGTTGCCCTGCGGCTCCGTGGCGGTCAGGACGTTGCCGACCTTGTCGTACGTCGTGGTGCTCTTGCGCTCCGGGTCGGTTGCCACGTCCTTCGGCGCGTACGACTCGGTGACCTGGTCGGCCTTGTCGTAGACCGAGGTCGACTCCGCTCCGTTGGCCGCGTACGCCGTGGTGATGTTGTCGTTGGCGTCGTAGACCGGGGCCTTGGTCGTGATGAAGCGGTTGTTCGCCGCGTCCATCGGCTCGACCTTCGCCTTCGGCCGGCCGAAGGTGTCGTACGCCTGGGTGACCTTGGCGTTCTTGCCGTTCTTGACCTCGAGGGTGTTGCCCCGGTCGTCGTACGTGAAGTACGAGAAGCCCGGACCAGGATCCTCGATCGTCGTCGGGTAGCCGCTGGGGTGGAAGGGACCGTACTTGGTGGTGTTGCCGTTGGCGTCCTTGGCGGTGAGGAGTTGGCCCCACTCGTCATAGGTGCTGGTGCTCGTGTAGTCACCGGCGGTCGCCGTGGTGTTGCCCACCGGATCGGTGACCGTCTCGACGTCACCCTCGGCGGTGTACGTGAAGGTCCACTTGCGGCCCTCCGAGCTGGTCTTGCTGACCACCTCGGCCACGTAGCCGTTGAGCTGGCGCTGGTAGGTCAGCGCCGTGCCGGGCCAGCCGTTCTTGACCGCCTCGGCGTCCTTGACCAGCGTCGGGTAGCCGGTCTTGGCGTCGTACGCCCAGGTGGAGACCGCGCTGTTGGCTTCCTCGAGCCGGACCACGTTGTGGTCGTCGTCCCAGCCGAACTTCGTGGTCTCGTTCTTGGCGTTGGTGGTCTGGTAGGCCCGCCCGTAGCCGTCCAGCTGGTAGGCCGTGGCGTGGTTCTCGGCGTCGGTGACCGTGGCGTTGATGTTGTTGCCCTGTGGGCCGTCCGGGTCGACGTAGCCGAACTGGGTCAGGTAGCCGAGCCGGTCGGTGTACGACTTGGTGGTCCAGTGCCACTTCGGGTCGTCGCCGGCCTGCGGGTAGTTGTAGACCAGGTTGGTCGCGTTGCCCCGCGGGTCGGTGGTCTTGACCAGCTTGACGTTCTTGTTGCCCTGGGTCATGTCGTAGGCGAACTTGAACGTCTTCGGCGCGCCGTCGGTCGAGCCGGCACCATCGATCAGCTCACCGAGCAGACCCTTGTCGGTGTACGCGAAGCTGAGCTTCCGCCCGGAGATGTCGGTGATCGCCGAGATGTGGTCGATGATCTTCGGGTTGGTCAGGCCGGTCCCGGTCTTGCGGGTCCAGGTGACATCGTCGATGTAGTCGTAGGTCTGACCCTTAGCGAAGTACTCGACGGTCAGGGTCTGACGGCCGGTCGCGTCGAGGATGTACTTGAGGAACTTCGTCGGCTTGTTGTTCGACTTGCGCTCCTCGTACACGAAGCGCATCTCGTTCTGGTTGTTGTCCACGATGCTGGACAGGAAGCCCTCGCAGTCGTAGAAGAACTGCGTCCGGTCCGGCCGGGTCAGCACCCACGCCTTCGGCTCCTGGACGTTGGGCTTGCAGTCCACGCTGCTGTACTTCTGCAGGTAGAGGTGCACACCCTTCGGGCTCTTCCACTCGTTCGCCGCCGCGTCCCAGGTGAACCAGTGGCTCGTACCGTCACCGTCGGTCAGCGTGACCTTGGTCGGGTTCGGGTTCGGGTGGAAGTCCAACGGCGTGCCCAGGCGCATCAACGACGACGCCTGCAGCGACCAGCCGAACCCGGCGACCGAGTCGCTGGTGTCCAGCGAGTTGTAGGCCAGCCGCACGAACGTCGACAGCCCGCGGGACGGGTTGTTGATCGCGTTGTACGACCACACCGTGTTGCCGGAGTAGAGGTTGTTCATCAGCGAGCCGCCGGCGCCGGTGTTCTTCCCCGCGTACGAGTAGAACTTCTCCAGACCCAGCTGGTCGGAGGTCGGCTCCTCCACCGCCACGTTCTGCGGCAGCGGCTGGATCGCCGGAGTGGTCTCCGACAGCTTCTTGCCGGTGAGCTTGTTGCGCAGATCCCACTGCAGCACGTAGTCGGTGCGCTTGTTCCCGTCCGTCGACGACGGCGGGGTCTTCACCTGCGCGGCCACATCGACCGTGCCGCCGGCCGGGACGCTCTTCGGCAGCGCCGTCTTCAACTCGAAGGTGGCGTCCGCGCCGTCGGTGATCCCGTCGGGCCGCTTCCAGTCGTACGCCAGCTCCCAGTCGGTCGGGTTCCACGCCGCCAGGGTCGGGTTCGACAGGGTCATCGGCACCGTGTACGTGGCGTTCGGCGTCGTCAACGCCGGCGTCGAGGCCGCGTAGTAGGTCGACTCGGCATTCTGCTCGAGGTAGGTCACCTCCAGCGTCGGGCGCAGCAACGGCTCCTGCGCCTCGGACGACAGCAGCATCGCCCGCGCGGTCTGGTTCACCTCGTCGCGCTGACGCAGCAGCAGACCGTTGTTGCTGGTCGGGGTGGTCACCCAGCCCTTAACCGCAGCGGTGATGTCCCAACTCGCCCACTCCGGGTCGTTGGTGAAACCGGTGGTACCCGCCTTCCAGGTGGTGTCGTAGTCACCACCCGCCGTGGTCCACGCGTTGACACCGTCGTAGGTGTTCCAGGTCGCCTTCGTCTCGGTGAACGCCCGCTTGAGCTTGTAGACGTCCACGTACTCGTCGGTGTCCGTACCCGGGAACAGCGACGTGTTGTACAGGCGCAGGTCGGCGTCGACGACCTGGGCGTCGGTCGGGATCCCGGTCAGCGTCGGGAACTTCACCAAACCGTGGGTGTCGCCGTAGTAGGGCGAGTTGTTGCCCGGGCTGACGTACGGGTCACCGTCGTAGACGTCCACGTTCTCCGTCGGCCGGCTCTGCGCCAGCGTGGTGTCCGTGGTGCCCGTGCGGTAGATCCGGGTGATCTGACCCGCCTTCGGCAGGATCGCCGACTGCGTCGGACCCGCGATCAGCCGCCCGTCCTTGGTCTTGACCGCGACCATGTAGTAGTAGAACTTCCGCGCCAACGGGTCGGTGTTGTCCGCCGGCGTGGGGACCGCGGTGGTGTCCTGGTAGGTGCGGGTCGTGCTGGAGACCGGCGCGACCAGGGTGGCCGCCGACGGCGTGTACTCCTGGAAGATGCTGCGGTGCACCTGGTACTCGGCGATGTCCGTGCCCGGGTAGGCCGGCCAGTCCAGCACCGCACCGGTCGAGGTGATCGTGGTCGGCGGGTTCACCGCGATACCCGGGGTACCCCAGGTGACCACCAGCTTCGGCAGGTTGTAGTCCCGCCGCGCATTGTTGTACGCGAACTCCGACGCCTCGAAGATCGGGCCGCCGCGGCCCTTCTTCGCCTCGTCGACCGCCTTGACCATGAAGCCGTAGTTCGGCTGGGACTTGTTGACCCACTCCTGCACGGCGTTGCGGACCGGGAACGAGCTCCAGACGTTGGAGACCGCGGCCTTCTTGGTGGTCACGCCCCAGCGGGTGAAGCGGACCGCGTCCGCGATCACCGACTTGCCGAGCACGTCGCCGAGGACGACCTTGCCGGTGGTGCCGGCGACGAACGGGTGTACGCCGAGGGTCTTCCACTCACCGAGACCGCTGCCGGTCTGGTCGACGTTGTAGGTCTTGGACCCGCCGTTGTAGTAGACCGTGTAAGGGGCGTTGGTCGGCCGGTCCGCCTCGGAGACGTAGTGGACCTCGACCTGGTAGTCACCCGACTCGGTGATGGTCGGCACCCAGGTGTGGGTGTTCCCGGCAGTGGTGTCGCTGTTGTAGCGGTAGTCGCCGTTGATCGCCAGCGGCGTCAGCTCGGCGTTGGCCGAGTACGGCCAGGTGCCGCTGATCGACGTGCCGGAGTCACCGTCGTCCTTGGTGACCATGTTGCCGGCCGGCTGTGCGGCCATGTTGGCGTTCATGTTCGACCAGTTCGCGGTGCTGTCCGTCCACGGCTGGGTGACCCGCCGGGCCTCCATCGCCACGTCGAAGCCCCACGCGTGATGGGTCTGCGAGTAGTACATGTCCAGCCGCGCGTCGTCGATCGGCGTGTTCGCCGGGACCGAACTGACGTCGAACTTGACCAGGGACCGCCACGACTGAGAGGCGTCCGTGCCCACCTTCAGCTGGTAGGTGTCGTTGTAGTTCGTGGTGGTGGCGCCGGAGTAGATCGCGACGTCCTGCGCGTCGGTCGGCACCGGCTGCACCTTGATGGTCGGGTCGACGACCACCGGGTACACCCGCGCCGAGTCCGCCAGCCAGCCCGCGTCGGGGGTGACGGTGACCGTCGTGGTGGCACCGGACTGCGTCACCTTCTGGGTGACCTTGTCGCTCCACACCTTGCCGTGCGGCGAGGCCTTGTCGTCCTTGTCGTCGAACATGAACGGCGCGGGCATCTCGAAGTACGTCCGGCCGCCGTCGCGGCCGACGAACGCGATCGAGCCGTCCTCGCGCTGCTGCGCGACCAGCCCCGCGGTGTCCAGCGTGAACGTGTAGGACACCGGCGCGGCCGGGGCCTTACGCAGGACGATCTTCTCCTTGAGCGCGGTCGACGTGACGTCGTAGACCACGTCCGCGCCACCGGCCACGCCGGGGTAGGTCACCGTCGAGCCGGACACCTTCGGCGTGACCGCCTGCGGCGCGCCCGCCAGCCCCAGCTCGATGCTGCGGCCGTCCTGCTCGAACCGGGCCAGCTCATCCGAGCTGTCCCCGAAGAGGCTGGTGAAGGCGTTCGTGCGGTTGCCCTGGACGTAGCCCTTGTCGTTGGTCGGCCGGATGGTGGTGTCGATGGGCTGGTAGCGGCCCTTCGAGTCCTTGTAGTGCACCGGCACCGCGGAGATCTCCGCCTGGGTGCGCCCGTCGGACAGCTGGTAGGTCTTGCCGTTCGCCGTACGCTTGCCGGTCAGCTCCTTGACCCGCTTCTGCGCCGGCCACGCCTTGCCCGCCGGCGTGTTCTCCTGCACCGACAGCCCGGCGCTGATGACCTCCGGCCTGGGCCGGTCCGGCCCGTCGCCGACCAACCCGCGGGCGGCGCCCCCGAGCCGGTCGAGCAGACCCTTTCCGTCGTCGTCGGCGCTCGCGGCGCCTTCCGGTCTCTGTTCGGACAGGACCTGCGTCCCGCCCAGGGTGGCCGCCAGGGCCACCACCAGGGCCGCGATCAGCGGTCCCCGTAGCTTCCTTCTCACCCGTTACCCTCCGGTCAAGGGCCAATACGTCGGGTAGAAGCTAGGGAGAGGACATACACCGACAGCTATCGTCCGGCTATCTCGCGACGGTATCGGCGGCCGGGCCCGTTTCAAGGATCTCTGCCTCGACGCCGCGGACCCGCTCGCGCTCGGTGGCACTGATCACGGCTGGCGCGACGCTGCCGCAAGAACCGCTCGACCAGGCGCACTGGTGGTGGGTGCTGGCCGACCCCGAGGGCAACGAGTTCTGCGCCTTCGCACCACGCCCCACCGGGTGAACGACCGACTACCCAGCGCGGGCGGCGTCGGCTAGCGTTTTCCTAGCGCCGTAGCCGGCGCGTTCGCCGCCGCCGTCGACACGCCTCCGGCCGACCCATGCCTGCCCGATCGGTTGGTAATCGCGGGAACGTCCCACCGCCGCTGCCCCGGTTCGGCAGGATCGTCCCAACGAGGAGGTGCCGTCGTGCAGGACACCCGCGCTCTCGCCCTGACGTTCGAGGTGAGCGGCCTGCCACCGGTCAAGACCGAAGCGTTGTCCATCTTCGCCGCCGGGCATCGGCAGGCGACGAGGGTCCGCACCCTGCTCCAGGCCGCCCTCGCCGCGGCCCAACGCACCGGCTGGACGCCGTTGCCCGGGCCGATCGAGGTGGACCTGGTGTTGCGCTGCCCGCCCGGGCACCGTACGTCCGACGCCAGCACCCTGCTCGGCGGCGTCTGCGCGGTGTTGCAGGACAAGAAGCGGGTGTCGACCATCGGCCTCGCCCACCTCGGCGTCCTGGTGGACGTCGCCCTGTACGACGACGACCGGCAGATCCGCCGGTTGTCGTACCACGAGGAACCGGCGGAGGACTTCTCGTACCAGGTGCGGGTCGCCGCCGTACCGGCCGGGGTTTGACCGACGTCCGCGGTGGGGTACCGCGGACGCCGACGAAGGGAGCACCGATGTCGGAGCCACATGTCACGCTCGACCCCCGCGGGCTCGATCCTGTGCAGCAGAAGCTGCGCGGCCCGCTGGAGGAGCAGCTGACCTCGGCGCTTCAGGCCGCCACCGACCGGGTCCGCGCCGGCTACGCCGGCGAACCGGTCGAGCAGGTCTGCCAGCGACTGTTGGAGGAGACCCGCTCCGGGTTGCACCCCGACATCGCTGCCGGGTTCAACCCGGACATGGACGAGTTCTGCCGGGTGGCGGTGTCGATCGTCCGACGCGAGGGCTGAGCCGCCACGCTTCTCAGTATCGGCTGAGCTGGGCGTACGGGCTGAGCACGATGCGCGGTGACAGCGCCGGGTCCAGCCAGTTGAGCACGTCGACCAGGTGATCGTGGGCGAGCGAGACGCAGCCGGCGGTGGCGTTGCCGGCGGTGGTGCTGAACTGGTGCAGGAAGATCCCGCTGCCCGCGTTCGGCACCGGCTTCGCCACGTTCGGCGGCATGTTGTAGGTGATCACCGCGAAGTGCGTGTACGCGGGAACCTCCTGCCACAGCGCCTCGCTGGCCCCGCCCGGGTTGGTGGCACTGTGCTGGAAGGTGTTGTACAGCGCGGACGACGGGTTCTCGTTCCACCAGTCACCGCTGACCAGCCGGTGGTAGGGGAACCGCACGCCCGGGTTGGCGGCGATGCCGTACATGGTGGGGCCGATCGAGTAGACGCCGGTCGGGGTGGTCGGCACACCCTCCACGTGGTTGTCGCTGAAGCCCTTCGAGCCGATCCGGGCGGGCAACTTCGCCGCGGCCGGCTGCCAGCCGTTGCGGACCCGCACGTACGCCTCCAGCGTGGCGTAGGTGGTGGTGTAGCTGGTGGCGCCGACGATGATCACCTGCTTCGTCTCCGCCGGCAGCGTCCGCAGTTCACTGGCGCGGTTGTGGAGCGGCAGCGCCGACCGGGGGCCGGGCACCGGGGCAATGCCCCAGGTCGGGCGCAGCGGCCCGCTCGCACCGAGTGCGGGTGCGGCCGGGGTGAGCACCGCCGGGGCGGCCAGACCTGCCGCCGCGCCGAGCAAAAGGGACCTGCGCTTCATGCCGCCATCCTGACAGTCGATCTGGCGAGCGGTCTGCCCCGCTCGCCACGGTTGAACGATTCGCCGGCCGGGTCAGGACCGGGTCCGCAACTACCCGGCCCTGACCCTCGGCCGTCCGACAGGGAAGCGGACAGCTCCGGCACCCCGCGGCGCGGGCGTGGCACGTGACGCCGCACGCCGGAACGGGGTGGGCCAGCCACTCCGTCAGCACTCAGCTCCACGGTGCTCATCCGCCGAACGCCGACGCGCCCCCCGACCCACCCCGAAAGGCCGCGAGCGCCGGACCAGGCTAGGTGGGCTCCGGTCGACCGGACAAGCCGCGTCGGACCGTCGGAGGCAGGAGTGATGCCACGGGGAAAAACAGGCATCTCGGCGTAACGCGACCATGATCGCCGACGCTGTTTGGCTTCGGTACGGTCAGAAGTGCCGCAGCAGGTCCCGGAACGCGGCGAGCCGCAGCACCGCGTCGTCGGTCGGGTCCAGCTCGTCGTCCTCCAGCACCCAGGTGTTCGCGTTCGGAATGAACACCGCGTTCAACCCGGCCGCCCGGGCCGGCAGGATGTCGGACTTCGGGGAGTTGCCGATCATCCACGCGTCGGCCGGCGCGAAGTCGTGCTCCCGAGTGAGCCACCGGTACGTGTCGACGTTCTTCTCGGGGACGATGTGCGCGGCCCCGAAGTGGTGCAGCAGGCCGCAGGCGTCCAGCTTGCGCTGCTGCTCCTCCTGGTCGCCCTTGGTCAGCAGCAACAGCTCGTGCCGGCCGGCCAGCTCGTCGAGCGCGTCGGCCACCCCGGGCATCAGCTCCACCCGGTGCTCGACCAGGGCCACCGCCAGCCGGTCGATCTCCTGGCGTTCGGCGTCGGTGGCCGGCCGCTCCCGCAACCGCTCCAGGCACTCCGCCAGGCTGCGCAGGAAGACCTTGCTGCCGTACCCGTGCGCCACCGCGTTGGCCCGCTCGATGTCGTCGAGGACGGCCCGCAGCTCGGCCCGGTCCAGGGTGGGGTGGTCCAGCCAGCCCAGGAAGTCGTCGATCACCCGCTCGAAGACGACGTTGTTCTCCCACAACGTGTCGTCCGCATCGAAGATCAAAACCTGCGCCTGCCGCCGCGCCGCCACGTCGACCGTCATGCGATCCCCTCCCCCATACCACCGACTGAAAGACCGAGGGACAGGATAGGTGGGACACGATTTGAGATCTTCCGGATTTTCGTGAACCGTTCCGTCGCGGCCCGTCGTCGTGCGAATGCGACACCCATGATGATTTCCGCCCGACAGCTCGGGACGGCTCTTGAGGAGTACGGCATGGTCACCATGAAGTGGATCATCGGCGCGGCGGTGCTGGTCTGCACCAGCGCGCTGGTGGGATGCCAGGGCGGTGCCGACAAGCCGGCGGGCACGCCGACGGCAGCGGCTCCAGCCACCTCGGCAGCTGCGGCGACCGACCCACTGCTGTCGGGCAAGCGCGAGGTCACGATCACCAGGGTGCAGGGTTCCGGGGAGGCCCTGGAGATCAGCGGGCGGCTCGAGGAGGGCGGCGACACCGGCGGTCGCACCCTGTTCGTGCCGACGCCGATCGGCGGCGACCGGTACGTGATCAAGGCATTCGGCGTGAAGGACGACCACCCCGCCAACGACGACCCCTCCTGCTGGCAGGTGAACGGCCTGGACATCGAGCCCGAACTGACCATCGGCGCGGTCGTCTGCGACCCGGACGACCCGATCCAGCGGTTCACCATCATCGCCAAGGGCGACGGCACGTACGCGATCGGCAGTGAGACCCGATACCTCCAGCACCTCCCCGGCAACGGCCTGATCCTCAAGGAGTTGGGCAACGCCAAGCTGAACACCACGTTCCGGTTCACCGACAAGGGTCCGGCCGACCGCCAGCCCATCAACTGACCACGATCGAGGGCGGCGGCGCGGTCACGGCCACCGCAGCAGCCGTTGCGCGATCAACGCTTCGCGGTCCTCCTGCCCCTCGGGTCGCAGCCGGCCACCGCGGGTGAGCATCACCACGCCGTGCAGCAGGCTCCACCCCACCTCGGCGAGGGTGTCCGGGTCCCGGCCCTCGGCCAGCGGGGTCAGGGCCGCCCGCAGTTCGGCGAAGACCGCCCGCGGCGCGGCCGGCACGCCATCCACGCCGAGCGCCAGGTCGGGGGTCAGCGCGAGCATCGCGTCATAGACCTCGGGATTGGTGTACGCGAAGTCGAGGTACGCGGTCGCGACCGCCGGCCAGACCCCCTCGGGGCTGCCGGCGGTCTCGGCGTGCGCCTCGGCGAGATCGGCGGCCAGGTCGGCGAAGGCGCACACCGCGACGGCGGCGATCAGCGCCTCCAGATCGGCGAAGTGCCGATAGATGTCGCCCATGTCGATCCCGGTTCGTTCGGCGAGCCGTCGGGTGGTCACACCCGTCCAGCCCTCCGACTCGGCCAACTCTCGCGCGACGGTGACGATGAGGTCACGCCGGTCCTGTTCAGTGGCCTTCTCGTCAGGTCCGGGCACGCCCACGAGCGTAAGGGCGTACACCTGCCGTAGCGGCCGGGTGACGGATTGGTGACTCTTGTGGCGGGCCCGCCCTCTCCTCCACGTGCCACAGCCGCCCTCTGGCTCGTTAGGTGAGGAGATCACCGCGACGGGAGGGCACGTGGCCGTTCGGCGACACCGGCGCGTGGCGAGCCGATGAGGAACACCCCCGACGGACTGTTGCGCAGCGAAGCCACCCGTCAACGGGCCACCTTTCTGGAACTCTTCCTCGACCTGGTCTTCGTGTTCGCCCTCACCCGGATCTCCGCGCGGCTGATCGCCGACTTCACCGACGGCCAACGCGGCGTGTACGCGGGCCTCGGTCAGGCGCTGCTGCTGTTCCTGGCGCTGTGGGCGGTCTGGTCGGTGACGGTCTGGTCGACCAGTTGGCTGGACCCGGACGCCCCGATCGTCCAGACCGTCATCATCATGACGTTGGTCGGTGCCATGACGATGGCGGTCGCCGTGCCGCACGGCTTCGGCGCACGGGCCTCGCTCTTCGCCATCACCCTGGTGACCCTCCAGATCGGCCGAGTGGTGTTCTTCCACGTCGCCGGGCACGGCCGGCCGGACCCTCAACAGTCCATCCGGATCCTGTTCTGGTTCGGCTTGAGCGCACCGCTCTGGGTCGTCGGCGGGCTGGTCAACGACGGCACGGTTCGCGGGACACTCTGGACCCTCGCCGTGCTGATCGACTACACCGGGCTGTTCCTCGGCTGGCCGACCCCCCGACTCGGCGCGCAGCGACTCGGCGTCCAGATGATCGCAGCCGAGCACCTGGCCGAGCGGTACCAACAGTTCCTCCTCATCGCTCTCGGCGAGGCGATCTTCGTCATCGGCCTCGCCTTCAGCGGCAGCGAGTTCCACACAGACCAGACCTATGGGTTTGTCCTGGCGCTGGCGAGCACCGTCCTGCTCTGGCGGATCTACTTCCACGTGGCGGGCGGGATGCTGGGCACGGCCGTCGACCGCTCCCGCAACCCGGCCCGGCTCGCGACCGACATGGCGTTCGCCCACATGATCATGATCGCGGCGATCGTGCTGACCGGCGTCGGCTTCGAACTGTTCATCACCGAGCCGCTCGGGCACCTCCCTGCGGCCTGGCTCATCGCCATCTTCGGCGGCCCCGCACTCTTCCTCGCCGGGCGATCCACCCTCGAATACCAGGTCTTCGGCCGGGTCTCCCGAAGCCGGATAGCTGGTCTGCTGGCGCTCGGCCTGCTGACGCCGGCAGCACTGCACCTCCAGCCGCTCACCGCCGGCGCGGTCGCCGCCGTGGTGCTGCTCGGCGTCGCCGCAGCGGACGCCCGACGATCCCGCCACCGGTCGCCGGAGACGCCCACGCCCCCGTACTAGCGTCAGCGGCGCAGGGTGGTCTCACGCCGCATGTGCGACAACTTCTCCGGATTACGCACGGCGTAGACCCCGCTGATGAGACCGTCGTCGACACGCAGCGCGAGGACCGTGTCGACGGCGCCGTCGAGCCGCAGGACCAGCGCCGGATGACCGTTGACCTGGGCGGGATGCAGCGACATGGTTGCGATCCTCGCGTGTGTGCTGCAGAGCAGGCGGGCCACCTTGTCGGCCCCGGCGACAGGCCGCAGCACTGCCTGCTTGATCCCGCCGCCATCGCCGAGGAGCACGACGTCCGGCGCGAGGACGTCGAGCAGGCCCTGCACGTCGCCGGTCTCGACCGCCAGCCGGAACGCCGTGAGCGCACGTCGGGTCTCGGCCGGCGAGACCATCCCGCGCGGCCGCCGCGCGGTGACATGCGCCCGCGCACGGTGGGCGATCTGACGGACCGCGGCCGGACTCTTGTCGACCGCCTCGGCGATCTCGTCGTATCCCAGGTCGAAGACCTCACGGAGGACGAACACCGCGCGCTCGGTCGGCGCCAGCGTCTCCAGCACCAGCAGCATCGCCATCGAGACGCTCTCGGCCAGTTCGACGTCGTCGGCGACGTCGGGAGCGGTCAACAACGGCTCCGGCAACCAGGAACCGACGTAGGACTCCCTGCGCCGGCCGACCGCCCGCAACCGGTTGAGCGCCTGACGAGCGGTGATGCGGACCAGGTAGGCGCGCTGGTCCCGCACCGTCGCGAGATCCGCGTCCGCCCACCGCAGCCAGGTCTCCTGGAGTACGTCCTCCGCGTCGGCGGCCGAGCCGAGCATCTCGTACGCGACGGTGAAGAGCAGGTTCCGGTGGGTGACGAACGCGTCGACGGCCCGGTCCGCCCGGCCGTCCGCACCCATGATTCCGCCCCCAGCATCCATGCGTCCTCCAGTCTCCTCGAACTCGACCGCGTCGCCCACCAGACACCGGCCGCCGGCCTTCTGTGACGCCGGGCGCCAGTGCTCCTCGTCACCCGACGAGCCGTCACAGCGCACCGGCCGGCGGTGTCTCCTGTACGACCCGATACGGAGGGAAACTCATGAACCTGGCACTGTGGATCGCGGCCGGTCTGTTGGCCACAATCGCCCTGGCCGGCGGCATCACCAAGACATTCGTACCCAAGCAGAAGTTGGCCGCGGCCAACGGCGGCGGGTGGACCGGCGACGCCAGCGTGCGCTTCGTCAAGACCCTCGGGGTCCTCGAAATCCTGGCCGCGGTCGGCCTGATCCTGCCCGGCGTGCTCGACATCGCACCGGTGCTGGTGCCGGTCACCGCCATCTGCTGGATCCTGCTGATGGTCGGCGCGATGATCACCCACCTGCGCTACCGCGAGGCGAGGTTCATCGTGCTGAATCTGGTCTACCTCGCGATGGCCGCGTTCGTCGCCTGGGGCCGCCTCGGACCCGAGCCCTTCACCGGCTGACCTGGGGCCCCACTCCTGCCCGGCTGGCCGACGGTGCCCCGCTACCATCGCGCGATGACGTCGCGGACCGCGCTGAGGAGACGCACCAGGCGCACCCTCGTGGCCGTGTCCGTGACGCTGGGCCTGCTGTCGTGCCTGTGGGTCCTGTCGTTCCTGTGGTTGCAGGTGTTCAAGACCGAGGGATCGTTGCCGCCGACGTGGCGCATGCCGGAGGTGCCGCCCGGAGCGACGGTCGCCGACGAGAGCATGGAGTGCGCCTCCGGTGGATGCTGGCGAACGATCACAGTGGTGCCCGCAGCGGGGCAGTCTCCGGAGGACCTGGCACGCGAAATGGGTCTCTCCGAGGACCTGAGCCTGTCACCGACGCTGTTCGACCCGGCGTCTGTCTACGTGGGGGCCGACCCCCGGGAGGGCAGGCTGATCATCCACGTCGGCTATGAGTGAGTTGTTCCGGGCGTGGGCAGCGCCGCAGGTTGTGGCGCGGCGCTCAGGAGGGTGCCGCCGCGGGGAAACCGGCGGTGAGCGCGTCGATCACGCGCTGGATCCGGTGCTCCGCTGTCGAGTCGGTGTGGCCAATCAGCGCGACGTGATGCAGGACGCTGACCACCGCCAGGGCCAGTGCCTCGGTGTCGACGCCGGCTGGCACGCGCCCACGGTTCTGCTCGGCGGCCAGGTAGCCGGCGACCGCGCGTTCGATCCCCCGTAGCCCTGACATCCCGCTGCCCAGGACCGCTTCGACGTTCGCCGTCAACTCCGGCCGGAATGCGGTCAGCCGGGTCAACGCCGTCAGTGTGCCCAGCGGTGTCACCAGGACGGCCTGGCGCAGATTGTCGGCGACAGTGCCGGAGCCGGCGCGCTCCGGCAGGCCGGCCACCTCGCCGGAGATGTGGAAGACCCGGTCGACCGCGAACCCGGTCAGGAAGTCGTCGAAGTTCGCGAAGTGCGCGTAGAGCAGGCCGGTCGCGACCCCGGCCTCGCGCGTCACGGCCCGGCCGGTGAGCCGGCTCGGACCCTCTTCCACGATCAACCGCTCGACGGCAGCGAAGAGCTGCTGTCTGAGCGCTGGGATGGCAACTCCGCGCGGCATGTCCGAAGTCTAGGCGGTTCCGCCGCCGCCGTTTGCGCCGGTATGAGCAAGCGCTCATACTAGTTTGAACAGATGCTCATTCTAGGTGGCGAGGTGCCTGATGAAACGTGCGGTGATCGTGGGCGCGGGGATAGCCGGGCTGGCCACAGCCCTCCGACTCCACCAGGACGGGTGGCAGGTCCTCATGGCCGAACGGGCCCCGGCCCGGCGCAGCAGCGGCTACATGGTGAACCTGATCGGGCCGGGCTACGACGCCGCCGAACGCCTCGGCCTGCTCCCCGCGCTGTCCGCCGCCGACCTTGGGCTGTTCACCACAGTGCTGGTCCACGCCGACGGACGCCCCAAGTTCGCAGTGCCGTCGGCCATCGCCGAGGCCGCACTCGGCAAGCGGGCCCTCTCGGTGTTCCGCGGCGACCTGGAATCCAGCCTGTTCGAAGCCGTGCAGGACCGGGTCGACATCCGCTTCGCCACCACCGTCACGTCCGTCGACCAGGACACCGATCGGGTACGCGTGGAGTTGAGCGACGGCACCACCGAGCAGGCCGACCTTCTGGTCGGTGCCGACGGGGTGCACTCGGCCACCCGTACCGCCGTGTTCGGCCCCGACTTCCGGGTGGACCTCCCGTACCTCGTGGCCGCCTTCCCCCTGACCCACCCGGTGCCCGGCGTGCCCGAGTCCTCCGCCACCACGTACATCGGCCCGGGCCGCACCGCGGCGATCGTCAACCTCGGCCCCGAGCGGTCATCGGCATTCTTCACCTATCGCAGCCCGGAGCCCGCCGCCGACCTGAGGCGCGGGCCGGTCGACGCGCTGCGGGCCGCGTTCGGAGATCTGTCAGGCGGCGTGCCCGACGCGATCGACCACCTGGAGAAGAACCCGGCCAGCGCCTACTTCGACGGCGTCAGCCAGGTGGTCATGCCGCGCTGGAGCGCCGGCCGCATCGTGCTGCTCGGAGACGCGGCGTGGTGCGTGACGCTCTTCGCCGGACACGGCGCGGCCCTCGCACTGGCCGGCGCCGACCACCTCGGCACCGCCGTGCGACGGCACACCGACGACCTCCCGGCAGCACTCGCCGAGTGGGAGACCGGACTCCGCCCGGAGGTCGGCAAACGACAGGCCCTCGCCCGCCGGGGAATGGCCCAGTACGCGCCACCCAGCCGATTCCACGTCTGGATGAGTGATCTGACCATCCGGGCGATCACAGTGCCCGGCATCAGCGGTCTCGTCCGGCGAGGTATCGAACGGGCAAACCGCTGACGGGTGCCCCGCGTCACATCGGTTGACTTGAAGCGCTTGAAGTTGGGGACGCTTCATCCATGGCAACGACGAAGGACGGTCGGGAGCGGGCGGAATGGCCCCTGACCATCCAGGAGATGGCGCAGCGGTCGGGCTTCAGCGAGCCGACGCTGCGCTACTACGAGAAGGTCGGCCTGCTCGGTGCGGTACCCCGCGACGACAGCAGCGGCCACCGCCGCTACGACACTCCGCTCGCCGAGCGGGTCGGCGCCCTGGCCTGCCTGCGGTCGTCCGGGATGAGCGTCGCGGACATGCGCCGGTACCTGGCGCTGCTCGACGAGGGCGACCGGGCGGCCGCCGCCGAACAGCGCGACCTCTTCGCGCGGCACGCCGACCGGCTGGCCGCCGAGATCGAGCGCCTACGGGTACGCCAGGCGTACCTGCGCGCCAAGGCGGACATGTGGGACGCCCGGCACCGAGGCGACGCCGCTGCCGAGACCCACGCGGTCGAGCAGGTGGAGCGCGCTCTTCAGGACTTTTGAACAACGATGGGACACACCATGTCAACCGATCTTCAACTTTGCTGCACCGACGATGCCCTGGTGCTGGTGACCGGCGCGACCGGTCACCTCGGCGGGCACTCCGTCGCCCGACTGCTCGACGAGGGCTACCGGGTGCGGGTAACCGTCCGCAAGCCGGGGCAGGGCGACGAGGTGCTCGACCGGGTCCGGCAGGCGGGCACGAACCCGGACGGCCGGGTCGAGTTCCGCACCGCGGCCCTCTCCGCCGACGAGGGCTGGGCCGAGGCGGTCACCGGGGCGCGGTACGTGCTGCACCACGCGTCACCGTTCCCGTTCACCCCGCCGGAGGACGACGACGAGGTGATCCGGCCGGCCCGCGACGGAGCCCTGCGCGTCCTGCGGGCCGCCCGTGCGGCCGGGGTACGGCGGGTGGTGCTGACCTCGTCGTACGCGGCTGTGGGCTACACCGTTAAGCCCGACGGCCGGTACAGCGAGGCGGACTGGACGAACGTGGACGACGACATCCCGGCGTACCACCGGTCGAAGACGCTCGCCGAACGTGCCGCCTGGGACGACGTCCGGGACAACGGCGGCGTCGAGCTGAGCGTCGTCAACCCGACCGGCATCTTCGGACCGCTGCTCGGCTCGCGGGTGTCCGCCTCGACCGGCCTGGTGCAGGCGTTCCTGCAAGGGTCGATGCCGGTCGTACCCCGGATGTACTTCGGGGTGGTCGACGTCCGGGACGTGGTCGACCTGCACCTGCGCGCGATGCTGCACCCGGACGCGGCCGGCGAACGGTTCATCGGTGTCGGCGGCCCGTCGATCAGCTTCTTCGACCTGGCGAAGATGCTCGCGCGGCACCTGCCGAGCCTGGCCGACCGGGTGCCGGCCCGGGAGTTGAGCGACGACGAGGTCCGGGAGGCCGCGAAGACCGAGCCGGCGCTGCGTGATGCCGCCGCCCTGCGAGGCCAGATCCCGGTGATCAGCAACGACAAGGCCCGCACCGTCCTCGGCTGGCGGCCCCGCCCGGTGCAGACGACCATCACCGACACCGCCGACAGCCTCATCAAGCTCGGCGTGGTCGCCACCTGACGCAGCCCGTCGCCCTGTCGCCCTGTCGCCCTGCGAGATCGCGCTCGATCCTGGATCGAGTGGCGTCCCGACGCGAACGACACCACTACAACAGGGATCGAGCGCGATCATGCCGGGGTAGGCGGGCGGGGCTTGAAGGAGTCGGCGCGCGCCGTAGATCGGCGGTCGACTATCAGTGCGCCTCGTCAACGGCTCACCTCAGAGGTGCTCGAGAACGCCCTGGAAGGCTGGACGTTCACGGTCACCAGTGGTGACCCGCCAGCCATTGATCAGCTGCCGGGGCACGGGTGGCAGCGCGGTCAGTTCGGCGGCGTACTCACGAACCAACGCCGGCAACCGGTAGCCAGCCGGCTCGTCGAGGTACACCAGGTGCGTGTCGATCAACTCCTCGAGCGCCCGCCACACGCGCTCGGCCGTGACGCCGAGTCGCGCGGCGGCGCTGTCGGGCAGCAGCTGACCGTCCGGTGCGCCGCCGAGTAGTTCGATGAGCCGACCGGCCACCTCGTCCTCCGAGCGAACCGCCGCGAAGCCGGTGGCGAGCCGATCCCGCATGGAGAGGTCACCGTGCGCCAACCAGTCCAGCCGGCGACGCCCGTCGCCGATCTGGGCGACCAGCCGATCCATGGACAGCGCCGGCCGGCCGGCCAATCGTGCGCCGGCGACCCGCAGGGCCAGCGGCAGTCCGGTGCAGAGCCGGAGCAGTTCCCGGGTCGCGGCGGGATCGGCGTCAAGTCGCTCCGAGCCCGCCAGCGCCCCCAGCAGGGCTCGCCCGTCAGCGTCACCGAGCGCGCCGGTCATGATCCGGCGTACCCCGTCGAGGCTCCGCAGTTGGCGCTGGGCGACCACGACGAGCGCGGGCCCTGGGCCGGCGGGGACCAGTGGGCGTACCTGCGCGGCGTGGGTGACCCCGTCCACCACCAGGAGGAGGCGGCGGCCGGCGAGCCGCGAGCGGAGCCGGCCGGCCCGCTCCTCCGGGTGCTGTGGGACGTCGGCGGCGGCGACGCCGAGGCTGCGCAGCACCCGGGCGACGACCTCCTCGGCCGGCATGTCGGTCTGGTACCCCAGGTCGACGTAGACCTGACCGTCGGGGAAGGCGGCCGCGACGGTGTGGGCGGCACGGACCGCGAGCGCCGACTTGCCGCCGCCGGCGGGGCCACAGACCACCGCGACGGCGGGCGTCGGGCCGGTCACCGCGGCGACCACGTCGGCCAGTTCCCGGGTACGCCCCACGAAGGCGACCAGGTCCGCCGGCAGCTCGCGGGGCGCCACCCAGCTTCCGTCGACGGCCGGTACCCGGTGCTGGGCGACAACGACCGGCTCGGCCACCACAGGCGGCACCCAGCTCAGCTCGGGCGATCGGTCGAGCATGGCGCGGTGCAGTGTCGCCAGTTCGCTACCGGGCTCGATGCCGAGCTGGTCGTAGAGGCTGTCTCGGGCCGACCGGTACGCGGACAGCGCAGCAGGGGTGTCGCCGCACCGGTAGAGGGCGAGCATCAGTTGGCCCCAGGCGCGTTCCCGCAACGGATGGGCCGCGAGGTGCTCGCGCAAGCCCGCGAGCAGGCCGGCGTGCTCACCGACGGTCAACCGCGCGTCGGCCAAGTCCTCGAAAATCTGCAGTCGTTGCTCGTCCAGCGTCGCCCACCGGTTGTCCAACGAGGTGCTGCGGGGTACGCCGTCACCGGCGGGCCCGTGCCACTGGGCGAGAGCAGCGGCGAGCCGGCCGATCACCGCCATCGGGTCGGCGCTGTCCCGTCCCGCCCGGGCGTCCCTCGCCAGCCGCAGGAACTCGGTGACGTCCAGCTCACCCCCGGCCAACCGCAGCTCATACCCGCCGGGGTGGGCGACGATCCGGTCACCGACAGCGCGGCGCAGACCGGCCACATGGGAGCGAAGGTTCGCCACCGCCGACGCGGGGGTGGGACCGGCCCAGACCATCTGTGAGAGCCGGTCCAGCGAGACCGGCCGGTTCGCCTCGAGGGCAAGCCCGGCGAGCACCGCCCGACGCTTGGCAGCACCCATCGTCACGAGCTGGCCGTCGACCCGTAGCTCCACAGTGCCCAACAGCCGAATATCGATCGTCATCTCACCGCTCCCCCGTTAACCCATGAGCGCGCTCAGGCTAGGCGGCGGCGTAACGGCACGACAAGGTGACCAATGTCTATGTATCTAGGCAGCGTGTCCATGTAACGAAATCGGCACGGAGGACGCTGCGGCGAGATAAACACCCGCCAACCGACCGGCATTCGCCACGATCCCTACCCATGGCGTCCGTCATGAAACCGAGGAGATCATCCACTTTGGAGAGAACGGGGTGACTACAGAACAGGCTGCCCGTGCCAATCGAGCCGTAACCGACACACGCGGGAATCGTCAGCTGCTTGACAGTAGAGTCCGCAATCCGCCGAGCTAAGCATGGGCACCATAGCGAACACGCAGGGGCTTTCCAAGCCCGAAAACCAATTGTCTACTGCTGTGATACCCGCAGTGGTCTTGAAGCGCCTCGCGACGGTGCCGTCCGGCGCCGACCTCGTAGGCTCGCCCGGTGACCGTCTACGACACCGCCGCCAAGTTGCCACCAATCGATGTGGTCCGCGACCGCTCCCGAGCCCTGGCGATGCTCGACACGATCATCGGCGCCGTCTACTACGACTACAGCCCTCGACGCGGCGAGAGCGAAGTGGCGTCGATGCGCACCGGCAGCGGCGAGGAGTACGACATCGCCTTCACCACCGACGGTGCTTTCATCCGCGGCGTCTACCACGATTCACCAATGCACAACTACACCGGCGGCCAACTGTGGCCCTGCCTCCTGGAGGGGTTGCCCGAACAGTTCGCCCCGCTGGTGCACGAGCCCACGTTCTGCCACGAGGACGGCACGCTCGACGCCACGTTCGTGCTCTGGCGGCGCTCCGCGGACGACCGGTGGCGCGCGGGCGAGGGCATCGACCTCTCGCCCGCCGACGACGAGGAGACCGATCCCGACGGGGCCTGGCTGCTCGACATCCTCTGCGACGGCGCCGTGGAGGAGTACCTGGAGTACGCCTGGTCGGTCTACGACCTCGAGCTGGACAAAACCGTGGTCGAGCAGATCCTCACGCTGCAGCCCTTGACCGAGGAGATCGTCCGGGCGCTCAATCCGCAGAAGCGACTGGCGGATCTGCGGGAGCGGGCGGCGGAGCTGGCCTACCCGATCGCTAACGTCGGCTCCGGATCCCCGTAGACGAAGCGCGAAGCCCCTGAGGACATCACCGAGCCTCAGCTCTCGCTCAGGCAACGCCAGGACTCTTCACCAGACGGCAGCCGCAAGGACTGAAAAAGGCTCGCCCGAATGAGTGCATCGAGCCGGGATCTTCTACGACCCCGGCTCGGGGCTTAGAATCAGCGCGGCTTGTTACGCCTCGCTCTCAAGGTCCTCCAAGTGATCAAACAGAGCTTGGCAAATCATACGATCGAACGAGTCATCCCGTATCTCCAAGGGCTGCCAGCGTGCAGGATCGTCAGGAGCCAGTTTCCGAAGGAGCAAAGCTTCCCATCCTAGGTTCTGCCCAGTACCGAGGTCGCCAACCAACTTCTCCTTCAGCTTGGCTAGCAGATCGTCGCCAGAGCCCACCTCGTAACCCTTAAGGAAAGCCACGTACATGCCGTACGAGCCGTCCAGTCCGAACATACGAGGTCGCTGCCGAAGATTCCGAATGAGTCTCCGCCGATTCACGAAACAGGTCTCCACTTCAAGATGTCGCCGCCGTATTCCCAGCGGGATTCGAACTCCTCCATAGGGACACCTGCCCTGTCCGTAAACCCGTCATACACTCTGCCATCGCGAACGACGACATCGTGAGTCGTATCAGTGGCCGAGTTGCCGTTGGTCACCTTAAGCGCGGGGCGCGGGGTCTTTCGCCAGTACGACGACAGACCCCGCCGACTCGATCTTATTTCTCTGCGGCGTCAGCCTGCTTTCGCAACTCTTCCGCAATACGGTCCCAGTCTGGGCCGTGATTGAATAGGTCAGCCGATGCTTCCCTCAGCAGGGCCGAATCTTCAAGTCGCTGCAGGCAGGCCAAGCGATAGGCGAGGTTGCGGGCCCAGACCGGAAGACCGGCGTAGTCCTCGTCGAGAACCGTTTCAAGCATGCGAACGATTTCATCTGCCGAAGCGAACGTCACCGCTTCGAGGAACTCGGATTCAACCTTTGCAAGTTCCACCTGGCCCTGGCTCCAACTGGCCGCAGAAAGCAACCTTCCCAGTTCTAACAGGCCTCTCAAAGTCACCCCCAATAGTTGAGCGAGTACGTGCCGACATTGACTGAATTTGGCCCCGTCGAGGAAGTAGGTGTCGTCCAGGACGACGGCGAGCCAGCCGAGCCGTAGCTGCCCGCCTGGGGCACGTTCAACTGCCAGGTGAACACGTCGGCCCGTGCCCGCCGCGTGGGTCGCGTAGGTCGAGCCGTATCCCGGCGATCGGCACCGACGCTGGCACCGTGTACGTCGACCTGGAGCCTGTTAACGGAGGGTTGAGGCAAGGCTCCCAACGAAGCACCTTGTGAAGCGGTGCTTGCGCCAGGAGCCTTGCCGGCATTCCCGTCGGCAGGAGCGTCAGTGGATCGGGTCTAGGATCACGTGCTTGACATCTTCTTCAAGCTCTTCGGGCGCCGGAGTGTAGAGGCTCAGTCCCAGTGCACTGCACCTCAACGACTCCAATTCGAACTCGTCGGGATGGAAACCCTCGTTCGCGAGGTCGCTCAAAACCTCCCCAAGCGGTCTCCCTACGAGCGATATCCCACGCCAAAACACGTCGATTGAGTCCGACATGTCGATCTCGACCAGCCTGTCACTGACGTCGTACGTGAGAATGAGTGTCATGTCGTAATACGAGTCCAGGACCGACCCTGGGAATCGCTCGAACGGAACGTGATCGCCCAACCTCTCCCGATGAAGGGTTCGCGGCTCGCCAAAACGCGCTTCGGGTATACCCTTCCCCGGCAACACCTCGAATGGTTCATCTCGCCCCGACAAGGCATAGCCCCCTAAGTAGTGAGTTCAGCCTAAGATGCCAGGCCGCAGCTTCCTCAACATCTCCTGATAGCTTCGTCGTGCTTGGTGCCGAAGCGGCTCCTGATGTCGTTGATATCGTTCCCATGGCACCCGCCGAATCACCTCGCGCGGCCAGGTCCCGCTGCATCTCCCGATAATTTCCCGCCCTCGAATTGGGCCCGCCACCGGTACTGTACAGCTGGGCGTGGTCCGCCCGATCCATTTGAATTCCCGGCCCATTCGGAAGGAGACGTCGGTTGTCTTCGCCGTCCGACCGCGCCAGTCGTCAGGGACGAAGCGCGAAGTCCGGAGGACACCGCGGAGCCTCAACTCTCTACCACAACACGCCAGGACTCTTCATCTGACGGCAGCCGCAAGGACTGAAAAAGGCTCGCGCGACCGCGCCAATCCCAGAATTGCCTATTCTCAACCATCCCTCGCGCAATCAGCTTTTGGGTCATCGTCGCAGCCTCGGGATGCGGCACCCCGTTGCGGAATATCCTCGATAGGTACGGTCGAGCAATGGCCTGGCCGCCCGGGGAGGTCGCTAAGGGGAGGGACGCCAGAGCAGCACGTGCCAGACGATCGATGTTCCGCACCCGTCGAGTGACGACCTCGGCAACTACCACCGAAGTTGGCCGACCACGAAATTGCGGCAACGTCTGCCATGAGGAATCATTCGCCGGGCTCAGTACGGAGTCGAGCCTTGCGGGAGACTCCGCCAGGTCAAGTAAGACGTCGGTGGCGTCATCATCTTCCGCCATGGCCGGCGCCAAAGCCGCCGCCAATCTCATCGCCGGGTGGTGATCTCGAAGAAACTCGGGCTGCGAGTGACCCAAATCGCCCAAGTCAATCAACGCACTGGCACGGTCAGTGACAGAAAGCGTGGACCGCGCACGTTCGTTGAGCCACTGCACGATCTTGGCTCTGTCGGACGCGGCGACGTGTCCTCTCTATCGATCATGAAACGGCTGTGCGGAACGATGCCCACCGGATGGACATCCGGTGGGCATCGTCGCCATTCTCAATCCTGATCCTTCTCCAGCGATTCCGCTCTTTCATTCAACGCCGCGGCGATTTCATTCCAGTCAGGACCGAAGTTCCGCAGATCCGTCGCCGCCTCTCTCAGCAGAGCCACGTCGTCCGGCCTCTGCAGACAGGCCATCCGGTACGCGAGATTGCGCGCCCACACCGGTAGGCCCATCCAATCCTCGTCGAGCACGGTATGGAGCACGGCGACGATTTCATCCGCCGGTGTGAATGTGATCACTTCGACGAACTCCTGCTCGATGTTCCTGACCTCGGCCAGACCGCGCTCGCCGAACTGATCCGACGACAACGACCGAGCCAGGTCAAGCAATTTTTCCACTCGGCCTCCACATCCCCGTCAGTTGAGCCAGTATGTGCTGACGCCGACCCTATCAGGACCGATCTCGACTGCGTTGTAGGTGATCGATATCCCATCCACATCGATCGCGCGTTCCGCCGTGCCCACATTTCGCCCGACTTGGGGAAGCTCAGACCTGGGCTGTAGTCATGGAAGCCCATGTTGTAGTTGCCGGAGGACTGGTCCCACCGTGGTGTTGTACCGGTGGGCGTTGTATGGCTCCTTGGCTGGGTCCGCCGCGCCCGGCTTGTCGATGCCCGTGAACTGTGAGTGGTCCCGGTCCCGGTCGAAGTGGCAGCCGGGGATTGGCCAGCGAGACGAGCATCGAGCCGGGATCCTTTACGACCCCGGCTCGGTGCTGTGAATCAGCGCGGCTTGTTACGCCTCGCTCTCAAGGTCCTCCAGGTGATCAAACAGAGCTTGGCAAATCAGGCGATCGAACGAGTCATCCCGTATCTCCAAGGGCAGCCAGGACGCAGGATCGTCAGGAGCCAGCTTCCGAAGGAGCAAAGCTTCCCATCCTAGGTTCTGCCCAGTTCCGAGGTCGGCAACCAACTTCTCCTTCAGCGTCACCGAGCGGGGGAACGATGTAACCACTGGACCTGACGTGCGAAAGAAAATCCGTTGATAGTTCTACGTGATGTCTTCTCAGGTAATGCGCAAGGTCATAGTGCCACACCCAAGCCCCATCGCTGATCCACGAGGAACACCCTGAAGCCTCCTGGTAACCGTACTCACCAGTGATGACATCTGGCCCACCCTCCATGACCGAAATGATCATATGGCCATCAGCCAGGTACTGCAGGATCTGCCCTTCGTCTGGCTCCCCGACGGCGCGCACCGATGCGTGGATGCTGGGCTCGCCCGTCTCCACAGCTCGCTTCGGATCCAGCTCCGGGAAAAACCCGACCTTCTTCAGCACCTCAACCTCCGACGATGGGCAGGAACATGCGCCAATAAACCGCCCTTGTCAACTACGGTTCCAGCTCCAGGAACACCGCGTACGCGGTCTGTCGCGCCACGGGTCGGAACGCCCAACAGGTTCGCCATCTCCTGGACGAAGCCTGAACTTCCCGCGTGACACACCAGAAGCCTGCACGTCTGCCGGTGAACTCCACCACCTAGCACAGCAGCGGCTTCAGCTCGCAGCCCTCGGCGATGATGGGGGCGGCAACCACTCCCGCGAGGGCCGGCAGAGTCGCTGCGCACGCAGCGAGGCCGCCTCACCGACCAGCCAGATGCCCTCGGCGGCCGCAGCCCCCTCCAAGGCGGAACCGCTCTGCCCAACCGCGCTGCCAAGATAAAATGTTGCGACCGGGTGAACCTGCCAGATGTGGAGCACCTCTTCACGTAGTGCTATGGGAGCGGCGCGAACAGTGGTCGCATGACGAACCTGATCATGCCCGTCAGATCGGGCCGCAGCGTCGCCATCTCGCCTTGGACATCGGGAGAGCAAGCAGGCCAGGCCGCCTTGAGCCACACCTGTTCAGCCTTGTAAAGCTTCCCCCAGCCAGCGGAGACCTTCTTTGCGAGCAGCCCCGTCTGATTAGCGGTGGCGCAATGCCGCAGGAGGTACACTACTGCGGGAATCGCTTCAGACTGCGCCGAAAGCATCGCAGGGTTAAGGGCCCCTGCGAACTTCGGCGGAGGACCCGAGAGTATCGCGTCGAGAAGTTCCGAGACGCCGCCCCTAGATCGCCCGTCACCGGCGACCGCTAAACAGCGAAGGGCGTAACGTCGCACCGCAGCGTTTTCGTCAGCCAAACATCCTGCGGCAACGTCCGACGCCTCAACTCCATCACGCTTTGTAAGCGACACCAGCGCCGCGCACCGCTCACCTTCCATAGCTGCCGCATCCGTCGCGATTCGACGCAGTACAGTTCCGCCCAGCTCACCCCTTACGTCCCCGAGAGCCGCGATGACGGACACGCGACCCTCAGCGGTGTCTGACGAGAGGAGTTCAATCAACTTCACCTCGCCGACTGAACCGAGCGTGACTGGGGAGCGCCACTCAGACAACCTGCCGACCTCCAAATTAGGGGATTGCCGCGGAGGTTTCCCCCCGCGGCAATCATAACACCCGGCGTATTATCAGTAGAGAACGTTCAACATGTCGTCGTACACATAATCGATTGTCAGTCCATAATTAGCTCGTAGCCATTCATCCTTCTTCAGTTGGTCCGGGTCCGCCTTTTCGCGACCGGACTTGGTCTCTATGTAGCCCAGCAGACTGTCGTCATCGCCGTAAACCGCAATGTCCAACTTCCGGTCCCCGAAGGGAGTAGCGAACGTTAACGCCTTTGCATCGTCGGCATCCGTGACCACCTTCTTGCCAGCCTGCCTGAAAAAGTCGGCGACGTGATCACGGTAGGCATCTCCCACCAACTTGTTCAGCCTGACGCCCTTAGGCAATTTTCCAACCCGGCCGAGCGGAACAATTGCAGCAGCTTCGAGACCGGCACCGACATAATCTTCGTGCTCGTATGCATCGGCGATCAGATAGCCAGACCCAGCGGCTCCAACGTAGGGCATCCAGCTGACTAGTTCCGCGCCGTCACGACGGTTCGCCTCGGCACAGAGCTGTTCGACCAGACCCTGCGAACACATCTGATCCCTGCGAGTCACCCACTCCTGGGGGTAGTCCCCGCCGTCGCCCCAAGCCGACGGCGACGGCGCAGGTTTCGGTCCCGGCGAAGAACTGCCCGATTCAGCGGGTGCCGTCGGCATCGGCCGCGGCGGCGGGACATACTCGCCGGCACCGTCATTGATCCAGATGTGGCCGTCGAGTTCGACGTTCGAGATCGGGTTGCCGCCGCCGAAGGCGTACCGGTTGCCGGTGAAGGGATTGCTGCCGAGGTTCATGTCGGCCAGGGCGCCGTTGTAGCTGTCGCGGGACAGGAACCGGTTCAGACCTGGGCTGTAGTCGCGGAAGCCCATGTCGTAGTTGCCGGAGGCCTGGTCCCACCGCTTGGCGTTGTACCGGTAGGCGTTGTACGGCTCCTTGGTCGGGTCCGCCGCATCCGGCTTGTCGATACCCGTGAACTGGGTGTCGTCGTTCTTGCCATAAGCGGTGTAGCCGTAGGTGGCCTTGGTGTCACCGGTCTTGTCGGTCAGTGTCTCGACGTCGGTGTGCGGGTTGTAGCCGTAGTAGCCGTCCTCCTGGGTGCCATCGGTGTTGTGGGTGACCTGCGACAACCGCTGACCCCACGGCGAGTACTGGTACGACTTGGTCAGCTTCCCGGCGACCTCCTCGTCCAGGACCTCGCCCGACAGGCCGAGGTAGTTGAAGGTCGTGGCCTTCTCCTTGGCGCCGCCGGCGTCGGTGGTCTTGGTCGACGTGCGGTCCATCGGGTCGAAGGTGTACTTCGTCGTCGAGGTGCTGGTGCCGTTGTTCTTCCGGTTCTCGACGACGTGGTCGAACCCGTCGTACACGTTCCGCTCGATCACGGTCCCCGCCGCCGTGACGGTGTCCAGGCGGCCGAACGGGTCGTAGTTGTACGACGCCGTCGCACCCCCGGTCACCGCGGTCAGCAGCCGGTTCCGCTCGTAGTTGAACGTCGTCGACGTGCCCTTCACCGTTTGACTGGTGACGTTGTTGTTCGCGTCGTGCACGTAGGTTTCCGTGCCAGCGCCGTCACCGGTCTTCGTCAGCGACGCCAACCGGTCCCGCGGGTCGTAGGTGAAGTCACTGATGGTGGTCAGGTAAGCGCCGTGGTTGTCGGCGTTCATCTTCTTGGTGACGTCGTGCGACCGGTTGCCGTTGAGGTCGTAGTCGAGGACCGACTCGGAGACCAGGGTCGTCCCGTTGGGCTTCTTCTCCGTCTGGGACTTCAACAGCCCGTCGAGGAAGTACGTGTAGTCGACGGTGTTGCCGTTGCCCTTGACTTCCTTGAGTTTCTCTCCCCGGTCGGTGTAGGTGTACGTCGTCACCTTCGGCGACGCGTCGGTGGCCGACTTGCCGTTGGTCACCTTCGACACCAGGTCGCGCTCGTCGTACGCGTAGGACGCGTACTGCTTGTCGTGACTGGTGGTCAGCGGTGCGCTGTTCTCGTTGTAGCTGAACGACGTCGAGTTCACCACCGCGCCCGACTTCGACTCGGTGACCTTGTCGACCTGGTTCAGGTTCGTGTAGGTCACCGCGTAGCTGTCGACCCGGGTGCCCGGGGAGGCGTCCGTGATCGTGGTCAGGTTGCCATTGGCGTCGTACCGGTAGCTGTAGTCGTGCTTCTCGTTGTCGACATCGGCCGCGTTGTCCCGGACGAGCTTCACCGCGTCGGCGACGACCGTGCCGGTGGCCTGGTCCGACAGCGTCACCTTCTGGGCGTTGCCCTCGGCGAAGCTGTACGAGCCGAGGCTCACCCAGGTGCCGGCGCCGGCGGTCTGGTTGACCGTCTTCACCGTCGGGCCCGCGCTGGAATTGACCGTGTACTTCGCGTCGGTGGCCGCCCCGGACACCGTCGGGAAGCGGGCGTACACCTGATAGGTGCCCGACTGGGGCACGTTCAACTGCCAGGTGAACACGTTGGTGCCCGTGCCCGCCGCGTGGGTGGCGTAGTCGATGCCGTACCTGTTGGTGGCCGTGTTGGCCGTCGGCCAGGTGCCCGTCGCGGTGGTGTTGTTGAACTCGGAGTTGTCGACAAGCACCACGTGCTTGCCCACCGGCACCCCGTCGTCGGACCGGGCCTTCAGCTTTCCGTCCGGGAAGTACGACCAGCTCATGGTCCGGTTGGAGGAGCCGCCCGCCGACGTCAACGTGCGGGCCGTCTGCGCACCGAGCTCGTTGTAGTCGTACGAGGTGACGATGTCCCACGGGTCCGAGGAGGACTTCGTCCACCCGTTGTCGTAGTAGCTGTACGTGGTGTCGTTGCGTACCGACTGACCCGCCGACGGTGGCGCAGACATCGTCGCCAGTCGGCCCACCTCGTCGTACGTGTAGGTGGTCTTGTCGGCGGTGGTGTAGCGGGCGTCATCCTTGTCGTACGCCGACTGGGTCTCCTTCACCCGGTTCAGCGCGTCGTAGACGGTGACCTGGGCGAAGTCGTCCGGGTCGTCGGTGGTCGCCACACCCCGTGGGCTGATGACCTTGGTGGTGTTACCCACCTGGTCGTACTCGTACTTCGTGATGCGGTACGAGATGGTGCCGGAGACGTTCTTGTACGGCACCTTGACCTCGGTCGGCTTACCTCGCCGGTCAAGATTGACCAGCGTGGTGTTGCCGAGCTGGTCGGTGCTGCCGGTGACCAGGCCGTCCTTGTCGTAGGTGCTGCTGGTGAACTTGCCCAGCGCATCAGTGGCCTTCGTGACCCGGTGCGCAAGGTCGTACGTCATCGTCGACGTGTAGTCGAGGGTGTCGGTGGTCGCGTTCTTACGCGGGTCCACCACCCTCTCCACGTTGCCCACGTTGTCGTACTGGTAGGTGATCTTGTCGCCCTTGGCATTCGTCACCGAAACCAGCTGGTAGATCTCGTCGTACGCGTTCGTCGTTCGGTAGTCGGCCGGGTTCGCCTCGGGCAGATTGCCCTTCGGCTCGGTCGTGGTGCGCAGGTTGCCGGCCTTGTCGTACGTGAACGACGTCTTGCGCTCCGGGTCGCCGGCCACGTCGACCGGCGCCTTGGTCCAGGTGAGCTGGTCGGCGGCGTCGTAGAAGGCCGTGGAGACTGCCCCGTTGGGCGCGGTCGACTGGGTGACGTTGTCGTTCGCGTCGTAGGTCGGTGCCGGATTGGTGATGTACACCCCGGCGGCCTGGTCCTTCGGAGTCCTGCTGTCCAACGGACGGCCGAAGGTGTCGTACGCCTGGGTCGTGTTCTTGCCCAGCGCGTCGGTGACCGTGGTGACCTGGCCGCGGACGTCGTAGACGAAGGTGGTCGCCCTGGTCAGGGAATCCGTGATCGTCTGCGGGTAGCCGTTGGCGTCGTAACGGCTGTACTTGGTGCTGTTGCCGTTGGCGTCCTTCGCCGTGTCGAGCTGTCCAAACGCGTCGTAGGTGTTGTAGGTGGTGTAGTCGCCGGCCGTCGCGGTGGAGGTGCCCATCGGGTCGGTGACGCTCGCCAGGTCACCGTCGGCCTCGTAGCTGAAGATCCACTTGCGCCCCTCGGGGCTGGTCTTCTCCGTGAGGTCGGCGACGTAGCCGTTGAGCTGGCGCTGGTAGGTCAGCACCGTGCCCGGCGTGCCGTTCTTGACCGCCTCGGCGTCCCTGATCTCCGTCGGGTAGCCGGTCTTGGCGTCGTACTCCCAGGTCGAGGTGGCGTTGTTGTCCTCGATGAGCTTGGTGACGTTGTGGTCGTCGTCCCACTCGAGCTTGGTGACCTGGTTCTTCGCGTTGGTGGTCTCGATCGGCCGGCCGTAAACGTCCTGGAGGTAGCCGGTGGAGTGGTTCTCCGCGTCGGTGACCGTCGTGCGGATGTTGCTGGTGGCGTCCGGGTCGACGTAGGCGAACTGGGTCAGGTTGGCCTTGTCGTTCCGGTCGGTGTAGTACTTCGTCCGCCAGTGCCACGTCGGGTCGTCCCCGGCGGACGGCGAGAAGTACTGCAGCTCGGTGGCGTTGCCCCGCGGGTCGGTGACCTTGACCAGCTTGACGTTCTTGTTCCCCTGCGTCATGTCGTAGGCGAACTTGAACGTCTTCGGCGCACCCATGGTGCCGCTGGAGCCGTACCCGTCGACCAGCTCGCCGAGCAGCCCCTTGTCCGTGTAGGTGAAGGTCATCTTCCGACCGGAGATGTCGGTGATCTGCGAGATGTGGTCGATGATCTTCGGGTTGGTCAGGTTGGTGCCCGACTGCCGCGTCCAGGTGGTGTCGTTGATGTAGTCGAACGACTGACCCTTGGCGTAGTAGTCGATCGTCAGGGTCTTCCGGCCGGCCGCGTCGGTGATGTACCGGAGGAACTTCGTCGGCTTGTTGTTCGACTTCCGCTCCTCGTAGGTGAACGTCATCGTGTTGCCGTTCTTGTCCACCGTGCTGGACAGGAAGCCCTCGCAGTCGTAGTAGAACTGCGTGCGGTCCGGCTTGGTCAGCCGCCACGCCTTCGGCTCCTGGGTGTTCGGCTTGCAGTCGAGACTGGTCACCTTCTCCAGGTACAGGTGGACGCCCTTCGGGCTCTTCCAGGTGGAGGTCGCCGAGTCCCAGGTGAACCAGTGGCTGGTGCCGTCACCATCGGTCATGGTGACCTTGGTGGGGTTCGGGTTGGGGTGGAAGTCCAGAGGGCTCCCCAGCCGCATGAGCGACGAGGCCTGCAGGGACCAGCCGTACCCGGCGACAGTGTCGGACGTGTCCAACGAGTTGTAGGACATCCGAACGAACGTCGACAGGCCGCGCGACGGATTGCTCAACGCGTCGTACGACCACACCGTGTTGCCGGCGTACAGGTTGTTCATCAGGGTGCCGCCGGCGCCGGTGTTCTTCCCCGCGTAGGAGTAGAACTTCTCCAGACCGAGCTGGTCGGACGTCGGCTCCGCCACCGCCACGTTCTGTGGCAGCGGCGTGATCGCCGGGACGGTCTCCGACAGCTTCTTGGTGGTCAGCTTGTTGCGCAGGTCCCACTGCAGCACGTAGTCGGTGCGCTTGTTCCCCTCCGTCGACGACGGCGGGGTCTTCAGCTGCGCGGTCACGTCGACAGTGCCACCGGCCGGGATGCTCTTGGGCAGCGGCGTCCTCAGCTCGTAGGTGGTGTCGGCGCCGTCGGTGGTGCCGTCTGCCCGCTTCCAGTCGTACGCCAGCTCCCAGTCGGTCGGGTTCCAGGCGGCCAGCGTCGGGTTCGACAGGGTCACCGGCACGCTGTACGTCGAGTTCGGCGTGGTCAGCGTCGGCGTGGCGGCCGCGTAGTAGGTCGACTCGGCGGTCTGCTCCAGGTAGGTGACCTCCAACGTCGGCCGCAGCAGCGGCTCGGCGCCCTCGGAGGACAGCAGCATCGCCCGCGCGGTCTGGTTCGCCTCGTCGCGCTGGCGCAGCAGCAGGCCGTAGTTGCTGGCCGGGGTCTTCACCCAGCCGTCGACCGCGTTGGTGACGTCCCAGGTCTCCCACTCCGGGTCGTTGGTGAACCCGTTGAAGCCGGCCTTCCACGCGGTGTCGTAGTCGCCACCGGCGGTGGTCCACGCGTTGGTGCCGTCGTAGCTGTTCCAGGTCGCCGACGTCTCGTTGAAGGCGCGCTTGAGCTTGTAGACGTCGACGTACTCGTCGGTGTCCGTGCCCGGGTACAGATAGGTGTTGTACATCCGCAGCTCGGAGTTCACGATCTTGGCGTCGGCCGGGATGCCGGTCAGGGTCGGGAACTTGACCAGGCCGCGGGTGTCGCCGTAGTACGGCGAGTTGTTGCCCGGGCTGACGTACGGGTCACCGTCGTAGACGTCCACGTTCTCCGTCGGCCGCCCGGCCGCCAGGGTCGTGTCGGTCTGACCGGTGCGGTAGATCCGGGTGATCTGGCCCGCCTTCGGCAGCATCGCCTGCTGCGTCGGGCCGGCGAGCAGCTGTCCGTCGCGGGTCTTCACCGCGACCATGTAGTAGTAGAACTTCCGGGCCATCGGGTCGGTGTTGTCCGCCGCCGTCGGCACCGCCGTGGTGTCCTGATACGTCCGGGTGCCGGTGGAGACCGGTGCGACAAGCGTCGTTCCCGAGGGGACGAAGTTCTGGTGGACGCTGCGGTGCACCTGGTATTCGACGATGTCGTCACCGGTAGCCGTGGACGGGTCGGTGTACGCCGGCCAGTCCAGCAACGCACCAGTCGCCGCGATCGTCGTCGGGGGGTTCACCGTGACGCCCTGCCGGCCGTACGTCACGACCAGCTTCGGGAGGTTGAAGTCCCGGCGGTCGTTGTTGTAGGCGTATTCGGAGGCCTCGTAGATCGGCCCGCCGCGGCCCTTGGTCGCCTCGTCCAGGGCCTTGACCATGAACCCGTAGTTCGCCGTGCCGTTGACCCACTCCTGCACCACGTTGCGTACCGGGAAGGAGTTCCACACGCTGGACTTGGCGTACTGCTTCACCGCGCCGGCCTTGGTGAACCGCACCGCGTCGGCGTTGGCGGTCGTGCCCGGCACGCCGTTGAGGACCACCTTGCCGGTGGTGCCCGCCACGAACGGATGCGTGCCCAGCGTCAACCATTTGCCGGCGGCAGTCGGGGTGGTCTGGTCGACGGTGTACTTCTTTGACCCGCCCGAGTAGGACACCGTGTAGGGGGCATTCGTCGGCCGGTCCGACTCGCCTACGTAGTGGACCTCGACCTGGTAGTTGCCCGGCTCGGTGATGGTCGGCACCCAGGTGTGGGTGTCCGTCGAGAGGCTGCTGGAGTGGTACTTGTAGTCGCCGTTGATCGCCTTCGGCGTCAACGTGGTGTTACTGGAGTACGGCCACGAACCGGTCACCGAGGTGCCGGCGTCGCCGTCGTCCTTGGTGACAGTGTTGGCCGCCGGCGCACCGGCGATGTTGGCGTTCATGTTCGCCCACGTCGCGGTGCCCTCGGCCCATGCGGCGGTGACCCGCCGGGCCTCCATCGGCACGTCGTAGGCCCAGTCCGTGTGGGTCTGGGAGTAGTAGAGCTGAAGCTGGGCGTCGTCGATCGGCGTGTTCGTCGGGATCGTGTCCAGGTTGAACTTCAGCAACGATCGCCATGCGGCGGTTGAGGTCGTGCCGACATTCAGCTGGTAGGTGTCGTTGTAGTTCGTGGTGGTGGCACCCGAGTAGATCGCCACGTCCTGCGCGTCGGCCGGCACCGGTTGGACCTTGATGGTCGGGTCGATCACCACCGGGTAGACCCGGGCCGGGTCGGCCAGCCATGCGGCGTCCGCGGACACCGTGACCGTCGTCTGCCCGTACACCTGCTGCACGCGCTGGGAGACCTTGTCGCTCCACACCTTGCCGTGCGGCGACGACGCGTCGTCCTTGTCGTCGTACATGAATGGCGCCGGCATCACGAAGACCGGCTCACCGCCGTTCGGACCCACGAAGGCGATGGAGCCGTCCTGGCGCTGCTGCGCGGTGAGGCCGGCCGTGTCGAGGGTGAACGTGTACGACACCGGCCCGCCGGGGGCCTTGCGCAGCACGATCTTTTCCTTGAGGGCAGTGGCGGTCACGTCGTAGACGACATCCGCACCACCGGCCAGGCCCTTGTAGGTGACGGTGGAACCGGTGACCTTCGGGCTCGCACCCTTGTCGACCCCGGCCAGGCCCAGCTCGATGCTGCGGCCGTCCTGCTCGAAACGAACCAGCTCCTTGGAGCTGTCACCGAAGAGGCTGGTGAAGGTATTGGTCCGGTTGCCCTGGACGTAGCCCTTGCCAGTGGTGGGCTTGACCGTGGTGTCGATGGGCTGGAAGCGGCCCTTGGAGTCCTTGTAGTGCAGCGGCACCGCGGAGATCTCCGCCTGGGTGCGCCCGTCGGCGAGCTGGTAGACGCGGCTGTTCGCGGTGCGCTTACCGGTCAGCTCCTTGACCCGCTTCTGCGGCGGCCACGCCTGGGCCGGCGGAGGCTTCTCCTGCACCGCCAACGCGGCGCTGACCGCCTCGGGCTTGGCCCGACCCGATCCGCTCCCACCTACCAGGTTGTCGGCGGCCTTCCCGATCCTGGAGAGGAAACCGTCGTCCTCCGCGGCGCTCGCCGCGCGGTCCGCGCTGTCGGGTTGTTGGTCCGGTAGGACCTCCATCCCGCCCAGCGTGGCCACCAGGGCCAGCGCCAGCCCCCCGATCAGGGGACCCCGCAATTTCTTCTTCACCCGTTTCCCTCCGGTCTGGAGACAGACACGTCGGGTGGAGGCTAGGAACGGGCGATATACGCAGGGGCATCACTCAGCTACTTTCCAGCAGCCGCCCTGGGTTCTGGACGCCTCCGCGAGGACGTCAGCGGCGCAGGGTGAGGATCAGATCGGCGACCAGAGCCGTCCAGCCGGTCTGGTGCCAGGCGCCCAGGCCGGCGCCGTTGTCACCGTGGAAGTACTCGGGGAAGGCGATCAGGTCGCGCCAGTCCGGGTGGGTCTGGAACATCTGAGCGGCACCGTAGATCGGCCGTCGACCCCAGTCGTCCTGGGTGAAGAGCGAGATCAGCCGGGCGGAGAGGTCGTCGGCGATCTCGTCCAGGGTGCGCTTCACCCCGGAGCGGGTCGGGTACTCCACCTGGAGGTCGTCGCCGAAGAACGCCGCATAGTCGCGCAGCGCGCTAATCAGCAGGAAGTTCGTCGGCATCCAGATCGGACCGCGCCAGTTCGAGTTGCCCCCGAACAGGCCGCTCGTCGACTCGGCCGGCTCGTAGCCGACCGAGAACTCCTGCCCGCCGAGGGTGACCGAGAACGGCTTGTCCAGGTGCGCGCGGGACAGCGTACGGAGGCCGAAGTCGGAGAGGAACTCGTCGGGGTCGAGCATCCGGGCGAGCAGGCGGACCACCTGCTCCGGGCCGACCATGGACAGCAGCCGCTGCTGCCGGCCGTCCGGGCCGAGGCGGCGGGTGCCGATCACCTGGGCGTACTCCGGGCGGTTGGTGAGGAACCAGCGCAGCCGGGCGCCCAACTCCGGTAGGTGGTGCAGGGTCCTGGCGGTGAGCCGGGTGGTGGCGGCCAACGGCAGCAGCCCGACGACGGAACGGACCTTCAGCGGCACCTTCGTGCCGTCGGCGAGGCGCAGCACGTCGTAGAAGAAAGCATCCTCCTCGTCCCACAAACCCTGCTCGTACGCGGCGGCGGCGATGTAGGCGAAGTGCTCGAAGAACTTGGTGGCGGTGTCCACCCAGGTCCTGTCGTGTTCGGCGAGCACGATCGCCATGTCCAGCAGGTTGAGCGCGTACATGCCCATCCAGCCGGTGCCGTCGGACTGCTCCAGCACCCCGGCGACCGGCAGCGCCGCCGAGCGGTCGAACGGCCCGACGTTGTCCAGCCCGAGGAAGCCGCCCTCGAAGACGTTGTTGCCGCCGGTGTCCTTGCGGTTTACCCACCAGGTGAAGTTGAGCAGCAGCTTGTGCATCACCCGGGCCAGGAACTCGTAGTCCCGGCCGCCGTCGATCTCGAACACCTTCAGCGCGGCCCACGCGTGCACCGGCGGGTTCACGTCACCGAACGCCCACTCGTACGCCGGGATCTGCCCGTTGGGATGCAGGTACCACTCGCGCAGCAGGAGCAGGATCTGCTCCTTGGCGAAGCCCGGGTCGACCCGGGCGATGCTCACGCAGTGGAAGGCCAGGTCCCAGGCCGCGTACCAGGGGTATTCCCACGGGTCGGGCATGGAGATGACGTCGAAGCTGGTCATGTGCCACCAGGCGCTGTTGCGCCCGTGCCGACGCCCGGCCGGCGGCGGTGTCGAGCCCGGGTCGCCTTCGAGCCAGCGCTTGACGTCGAAGTGGTAGAACTGCTTGCCCCACATCAGCCCGGCGATGGCCTGCCGGGCGACCAGCGCCTCGTCGGGTGTGGCGGCCGGCGGGATCACTCCGGCGAAGAACCGGTTCGCCTCGGCCCGCCGCGCCCACACGACTGCCTCGAAGCCCTCGCTGAGGTCGGCCGGGGGCGGCGGCGCGGCCGCCGGTGGCGACGCGGTGCGGGTGAGCCGCAACCGGATCTGGCGCTGCCCGCCGGCCGGCACGTCGAGCACGTAGTGCAGCGCGCCCTTGGTGCCCTCCCGGGCCGGGTTGACGGTGGCCGCGCCGTTGACGACGTGGTCGTTGATGCCGTCCTTCGGGTACGGGGAGCGGCCGGGCAGGCCCCAGAGCCGTTCGGCGTTGGTGTCGTTGTCGCAGAGCAGCGGCACCGGGCCGCCGTCGCCCTCCAGCAGTAGTTGGCCGAGCACCCGGTGCTCCCCGACGAGCCGGGTGCCCTGGCCGGTCAGCCGGGGGATCCGGTCGCCGCCGGGCAGCCCCCAGGACCAGGTGTTACGGAACCACAGGGTGGGCAGGACGTGCAGGGTCGCCGCCTGGTCGCCCCGGTTGGCGACAGTCACCACCATGCAGAGGTCGGTCGGGGACGCCTTGGCGTAGTCGACTGTCACCGCCCAGTACCGGTCGTCGTCGAAGATCCCCGTGTCCACCAGCTCGTACTCGGTGTCGTCGCGGCCGCGCAACGCGTTCACCGCGACGAGTTCGTCGTACGGGAAGGCGGCCTGCGGGTAGTGGTAGCGCCAGCGCATCCAGGAGTGGGTGGGCGTGGAGTCCTCGTACCACCAGTACTCCTTGACGTCCTCGCCGTGGTTGCCGCCGTCGCCGCCGAGGCCGAACATCCGCTCCTTGAGGATCGGGTCCTTGCCGTTCCAGAGGGCCAGGGCGAACGCGAACGTCTGCCGTTCGTCACAGACGCCGGCCATCCCGTCTTCATTCCACCGGTAGGCTCTGGACCGCGCGTGGTCATGCGGGAAGTAGTCCCAGGCCGTACCGTGCTCGCTGTAGTCCTCCCGTACCGTCCCCCACGCCCGTTCGGACAGATAGGGACCCCATGCACGCCAGTCCTGCTCCCCCGAGTCGGCCTGGGCGAGCCGGAGCCGCTCAGCGTCGGGTGGCGAGGCGTCGGAGGACGATCGGTCAGTGATCACGTGCACATCTTTGACGTCGCCGCGGTACTTGACCACAGCGGCCATTCTCGTCGTGGCGTGTTACACCCCGCCGCCGGTGGAGGAAAGTTGATCGACATTCACTTCGGCCCGCAGATCTGCGGCGACCTGACCAGCGCGGCCAGCCGGGAGTGGCTGGTCCCCGACGGCCTCGGCGGCTATGCGATGGGCACTGTCGGAGGGCTGCGGACCCGTCGCTACCACGGTCTGTTGGTGGTTCCCGGCGAAACGCCGGCGTCCCGGCAGGTGGGACTGGTCAGCCTTGATCCGGCGGTCACCCTGCCGTCCGGCGCGCGGGTACGCCTCGGCGCCCACGAGTGGGCCTCCGGCGACGTGGACCCTCGCGGCTTCGAGCTGTTGGAGCGCTTCGACCTGATCGACGGGCTACCCCGCTGGCGGTGGCGGATCGGCGCGGTGGTGATCGAACGGGAGCTGGCCATGCTGCCCGGCCGCTCCTGCGTCGCGGTGGTGCACCGGCTGGTCGCCGGTGGTCCCGTCCGGCTGGAGCTGTCGGCCGCCTGCACCTGGCGCGACGCGCACGGCGAACGACGGGCCGACGGGCCGGTCCCGCAGGTCGAGGCGGTGGCCGACGGCGCGGTGGTCGAGGGCGCGTACCGGCTCGCCGGCCCGGGCTGGGCGCCCGAGGGGCAGTGGTGGCTGGGCGTGCACCACCGCGAGGAGGCCAACCGGGGGCTGCACCCGGACGAGGACCTCTGGTACGCGGGTCGCTTCTCCGGGGAGTTGGAACGCCCCGGTGACACGGTGTCGGTGCGGGCCTGGGCCGGTCGACTCGACGAGGAGCCGCCGCCAGCGGAGGAGATCGTGGCGACAGCGAGGCGGCGCAACCGGCAGGTGGTGGCGACGGCGAAGCCAGCCGACGACGTGGAGGCCACCCTGGCGCTGGCCGCCGACGCGTTCGTGGTGCGCACCGACCAGGCGGCGGTGGACGTGGTCGCCGGCTACCCGTGGTTCGGCGCGTGGTCGCGGGACACGATGATCTCGTACGAGGGGTTGTTCCTCTGCACCGGTCGCGCTGACGAGGGCCGGGAACTGCTGCGGGCGTACGCGGCGACGCTGTCCGAGGGGATGCTCGCCAACACTGCCGACACCGGTCGGGTCGAGTACAACACCGTCGACGGCACGCTGTGGTTCCTGCACGCGGTGAGCCGGCACGTCACCGTCACCGGCGACACCGACCTCGGCGACGAGCTGCTGCCCGCGCTGTGCGCCGTGATCGACGCCCACACCGCCGGCACCCGGTACGGGATCCGCGTCGACCCGGCCGACGGGCTGCTCACCCAGGGCGCCGCCGGCACGGCGCTGACCTGGATGGATGCCCGGGTGTACGGGGTGCCGGTCACCCCGCGCACCGGCAAGCCGGTCGAGGTCAACGCGTTGTGGATCAACGGGCTGGCCGGGCTCGCGGAGCTGACCGAGCTGGCCGGGCAGGATGCCGGCGAGCTGTGGCGACTCCACCGGCAGGCCACCGCCTCGTTCCGGGAGCGGTTCCCGGCCCCGGCGGGCTGGCTGCACGACGTGCTGGACGCGCCCGCGCCGGCGTACCCGCTGGGTGGCGCCGCCCTGCACGACGACGACGCGTTGCGCCCCAACCAGCTGCTGGCCTGGTCGCTGCCGTACGCGCCGATGGAGCCGGACGAGGCCACGCTGCGGCGGGTCGCGGGCGGGCTGCTCACCCCGCTCGGGCCACGCAGTCTCGCCCCGGATTCCACCGAGTTCGTGGGCCGGCACCGGGGCGGCCCGGCCGACCGGGACGGGGGCTACCACCAGGGCACCGTCTGGCCGTGGTTGCTCGGCCCGTACGTGGACGCCGCGCGTCGTGGAAAGATGTCCGTCGATGACGTATTCGTCGGCGTTGAGGCCCATTTGATGGAATATGGGTTAGGCTCGGTAAGCGAGACGGCCGATGGCCTCGCGCCGCACACCGCCACCGGGTGCCCGTTCCAGGCATGGTCGGTGGCCGAGCTGCTGCGGGTGCGGCGAAAGAGCCAGTAGCGCTTTACACGACCGCAATGGTGGTGTCGCCGCTGGTTATCGCGATCCCGGCAGGATTGGCCCCGATCCAGACGCGACGGCGACACCGATTCCGGTGTCGGTCGGCGCGCGCCCGGGGACAACTCAAAGGGGGCCGCATGTCACTCGATGCCCACGTGATCGACATCAACCCCGCCCGACAGCTGCGGGTGCTGATGCTCTCCTGGGAGTACCCGCCGGTGCTCGTCGGCGGTCTCGGCCGACACGTGCACGCCCTCTCCGTCGCCCTCGCCGCCGCCGGCCACGAGGTCACCGTCGTCACCCGCCACACCGAGGGCGCACCCCTCGAGGAATACGCCGACGGCGTACGCATCCTGCGCGCCCCCGAAGACCCGGTCACCTTCCCCCTCGCCACCAACTCCCTGCTGGCCTGGACCATGGCCTTCAACCACACCCTCACCCGCACCGCCCTGCGCGCCACCCAGGCCGGCTCCTACGACGTCATCCACGCCCACGACTGGCTCGTCGCGCACACCGCCGTCACAGTGGCCGAGCACCTGGACCTCCCCCTGGTCACCACCATGCACGCCACCGAGGCCGGCCGGCACCAGGGCTGGCTGCCCGAGGAGATGAACCGCACCATCCACGGCGTCGAACACTGGCTCAGCAACTCCTCCATTCGAGTGATCACCTGCTCCGGGTACATGCGCGACCAGGTGACCGCGCTGTTCGACGTACCGGCCGCCCAGGTCGACGTGGTGCCCAACGGGGTCGACGACCGGGCCTGGCGGGCCCGTCCCCGAGCGGTCGCGTCGGCCCGGGCCCGGTTTGCCGGGGACGGCCCGCTGGTCGGGTACGCCGGACGACTGGTCTACGAGAAGGGCGTCCAGCACCTGGTGCACGCCGTACCCCGGCTCCGCGAACGACACCCGGGGCTGCGCGTCGTGATCGCCGGCGATGGCCCGTACCGCACCGAGTTGGAAGCCGAGGCCCGGCGGCTGGCGCTCAGCTCGACCGTCCGGTTCACCGGGTTCCTCGACTCCACCCAACTACCCGCGATGCTCGGCGCCACCGACGCGACGGTGGTCCCCAGCCTCTACGAGCCGTTCGGCATGGTGGCGCTGGAGGCGGCGGCCGCCGGAGCGCCACTGGCGGTGGCCCGTACCGGCGGCCTCGCCGAGATCGTCGAACCCGGAGTTACCGGCGTGACGTTCCCGCACAGCGACCCGGACGCGCTCGCCGGCGCGGTCGGCCAACTGCTCGGCGACGAGGTCTTCGCCCGGCGGCTGGCCCGCCGGGCCCGCACGATGGTCGGCGAGCGGTACGGCTGGGCCACCATCGCGGCCCGCACCGCCGCCAGCTACGCCACCGCTCGTCGCGAACACGGCCCCGTGCAGGCCCGACGCGCCGCCGCCCGACTGGCCGGCGGGCGGACCCGGATCGCCATCCCGGAGGGCAACCTGCTCGCCGCCGCCGACCACGCCGCCTGCTGAGCCGAGTCGGACGACCGATAGGTGACTTCCGATCCGCTGGTTAGGGTGTAGCCCGGACAGCGGCTGAGGAGGAGCGTGCACAGGTGCTGATCGCCGGTCGGTACCAACTGCTCGACCTGGTGGGTCGCGGGGGCATGGGTCGGGTGTGGCGCGCCCGCGACGAGATGCTGCACCGCGAGGTAGCGGTCAAGGAAATCGTTCCACCGAGTTGGTTGGCCGACCGTGAACGGGCCGAGGTGCGCTCACGCACCATGCGGGAGGCCCGTGCCGCGGCCCGACTCAACCACCCCGCCGTGGTCCGGCTCTACGACGTCGTCGCCGTCGACGGCAGCCCATGGATCGTCATGGAGTACGTCCCGTCCCGCACCCTCCAGGACGTCGTGGACACCGAAGGGCCGCTGGAACCGGCCCGCGCGGCCCGGATTGGCCTGGCCGTGCTCGACGCGCTGCAGGCCGCGCACACCGCCGGGGTGCTGCACCGCGACATCAAGCCGCAGAACGTGCTCGTGGCGCACGACGGGCGGGTGATGCTCACCGACTTCGGGCTGGCCACCTTCGACGGCGGCGACGGCGCGATGACCCGCCCCGGCATGGTCCTCGGCTCCCCGCAGTACGTGGCCCCGGAGCGGGCCGCCGAGGGTGCGTCCACAGTGGCCGCCGACCTGTGGTCGCTCGGGGCGACCCTGCACGCCGCCGTGGAGGGGCAGTCCCCGTACGCCCGCAGCACCGCGATGGCCACCCTGAGCGCACTGGCCGCCGGCCCGCCGGACCCCGCACCGCACGCCGGGGCGCTCGCGCCGGTCCTGGACGGGCTGCTGCGCCGCGACCCGCGCGACCGCCTCGACCACGACACGACCCGTCGGTTGCTCAGGACGGCCGCGACCGGTCGCGCCGACCCGTCGCCGACGACCGACCGACCCTCTGCCGACGGGCCGGCGCCGGGGCTGGTGGGCCAGCGCGCCACGGCGGACGACCCCGACGACCAGGACCCCACCGTTCCGCTGCCCGACCCGGCCGTAGCCGTCAGCGCCTCCCCCACGCCGACCCCGGACCCGGCGGCCGCCGGGCGTACCGCGCGTCGGGTGGCGGTGGTCGCCGTCGCGCTGCTGGTCGCCGTCGTGGCCGGTGTCGGCACCGCGCTGACCGTCGCCGGAAACAAGCCCACCGACGTCACCGGCTCGTCCAGCCCGCCACCGAACCGTCCACCCAACGGCGAGCCGTTCGGCCCCGGCCCACCGCCCGGCCCCCCGCCGAACGGGCGGAACGTCCCCCCGCCCCCGTTCGCCTGCGTCCGCCCGGACGTCGTCGGATCGCCGGTGCAGGCCGGCACGCCGACCTCGGGCGAGGAGTTCCGGCCGCCGCCCGGCTGGGTCTGGCACGCCGACACCGGCGGCTTCCGGGTCTCCGTACCCGCGACGTGGCTGACCTCCCGCGACGGCGAGGTGGCGTGCTTCCAGGACCCGGCGACCGGCCGGGCCTTCAGCGTGGCCGAGGGCGGCGCCGTCGATCCCCTGGAACTTCTACGGACCGCCCGCGAAACGGCGGCCGGAACGGGCTCCCTGCCGGGGTACGACGAGATCCGGCTCGCCGCGAACGACGGCGGAGCCGAGTGGGAGCTCCGCTGGCAGACACCGCACGGACCGTGGCTGCACGCCCGGCAACAGGTCCTCGGCGCCGACCGGTGGACGTTGGGTTGGATCACCCGGGACGAGGACTGGGCCGGGGCCGCCGCAGACTGGGATCGGGTGCGAAAGAGTTTCCGACCACCCCGCTGACCTGCACCGTATGGCCATGATCCGCACTACCGTCCGGCGTGGATCGAGGCCGCTCAGTGGATGAGAAAGCCGGCATTGATGGCTATCGTGGACCCCGGGGTGACCGAGGGGGAGCGACCGTGCATCAGTTGCTGATCGCGGGTCGGTACCGGCTGCTCGACCTGGTCGGCACCGGCGGAATGGGCCGGGTGTGGCTTGCTCGCGACGAGATGCTGCATCGCGACGTGGCGGTGAAGGAAATCGTGCCGCCGTCCTGGCTGGCCGAGACCGAGCGCGAGGAACTGCGGCTGCGAACCCTGCGTGAGGCGCGCGCCGCCGCCCGGCTCAACCATCCCAACGTGGTCCGCCTCTACGACGTGGTGCACGACCGGGAGAGCCCCTGGATCGTGATGGAGTACGTGCCGTCGCGGTCGGTGCAGCAGATCATCAGCGCCGAGGGGCCGCTGAGCCCGCAACGCACCGCCCGGATCGGGCTGGCGGTGCTCGCCGCGTTGCGGGCCGCGCACGCCGCCGGGGTGCTGCACCGCGACGTGAAGCCGCACAACGTGCTGGTGGCCGACGACGGGCGGGTGGTGCTCACCGACTTCGGGCTGGCCACCTTCGACGGCGGCGACGGCGTGATGACCGGGCCCGGCACGGTGCTCGGCTCACCACAGTTCGTCGCCCCCGAGCGGGCCCGCGAAGGGGTGTCCGACGCACGCACCGACATGTGGTCGCTGGGCGCGACGCTCTACGCGACGGTCGAGGGGCAGTCACCGTACGCGCGCTCCACCGCGATGGCGACGCTCAGCGCACTGGCCACCGAACCGCCGGACCCGATGCGTCGGGCCGGTCCGTTGGGTCCCGTCCTCACCGGTCTGTTGCAGCGCGACCCCTGGCGGCGGTTGACCGCCGTCGAGGCGGAGCCGCTGCTACGCAGCGCCGCTGCGAGCCACGACGAGCCCGCCGGCCCGGCCCGGTCCTCGGCGGTCGCGGCGGTCCGCAGCGCCGGCCGGGCCATCGCGCCGGACCCGTTCGAACCGGTGGCCGCGCCAGCCGAGCCGGCGACACCGCGCCGACGCCCACCGCGCCGGCCCGCTCGGCGATGGCGTCTGATCGCCCTGGGTGGCGCGGCCACCGCCCTGCTCGTCGCCGGTGGCGTCACACTGGCGTTGGTCAACCGGCACGATGACCGGACCCCACCGTCCGGCTCGGGTGGTGGCGCGCCGACCTCCCGGCCGGCGGCGTTCGCCTGCACGTCGTCCCCGCCACCGTCGGCGACCCCGGTGGTGGCGGTGTCACCGCCGGCCGACGTGAAGTACGGGCTGCGCGAGGGCTGGACCTGGTACGACGACCCGACCGGTTTCCGGATCGCCGCGCCAGTGGGGTGGGAACGCTGGACCGAAGGCTCGGTGACCTGCTTCCGGAAGACCGGCGGGTCCCGCGTGCTCAGCGTCGAGGCCGGGCCCGCCCGCGCGGATCCGGTGGCGCACTGGAAGGCCGAGGAGACCCGGCTGACCGCGGCCGAGGCACTGCCCGACTATCGCAAGGTGGACATCTCAGCCATGGACATCTTCGACGGCGGCGCGGTGTGGGAGTGCGGCTGGCGCAACGCCGTCGGCGTTCCGGTGCACAGCTTCCGGTTGCTGGCCAACACCTCGGCCGACCGCTCCTACACCGTCTCGTGGTTGACAGAAGAGTTCGACTGGCAGGTCAACGCGGCATACTTGCCGATGATCCGGCAGAGCTTCACCCCCACCCTGTGACACGGTCCGATGTGGACCTTCCGGGTGATGCCCCTGCGGCGCCGGCGCTGACTACAGTGGCGTAGTTTTGGGCGCTCAAGATCCCTGGGGAGGGTGAGCCGAGATGATGGGACCGCAACACGCGCTGTCTGGCGCGGCGGTGTGGCTGGCGGGCTCCTGGGCACTGGAGCAGTTCGCCGACTACCACCAGTCGCCGCTCGCGTTGGCGGTGGGCACCGCGGTGTGCGCCGGTGGCGCGCTCTTTCCCGACCTCGACATGTCGGGCAAGGTGACCAAGAACCAGGGTGGGGCCACCGTGGCCCGTACCTTCGGAGTCTTCTCACTCTTCGCCGCCGAGGTGATGGAGAAGATATCCCTCGGGGTCTACTACGCCACGAAGCTCAGCAGGGACCCCCGCCGCAACAACGGGCACCGGACGCTGACCCACACGCTGCCGTTCACACTGCTGGTCGGCTGGGGCACCACAGCGCTCTGCGCCGCCTACGGCAAGTGGGCGGTCATCACCATCCTGTTCTTCATGTTCGGCCTGGCGCTGCGCGGGCTCTTCGACGAGTGGGCCGAGCGGGCCGGCTGGGTGATCATCACTCTCGCGTCGGCCGGAGCGGCCTGGTTCACCTTCGCCAACCTGCCGGGCGGACGCGGCTATCCGCTGATCGGCACCGCGCTGGGCGTGGGCTGCTTCGTCCACATCCTCGGCGACATGATCACCCGGGCCGGCGTGCCGATCCTCTGGCCGATCCCGATCAAACGGCGCATGTGGATGATGATCGGCCTGCCGAACAGCATCGCCCTGCGCGTCGGCAGCAAGGCCGAGGTGGTCGGAATGCGCATCGCACTGACCGTCATCTCGGCGCTCGCCACAGTCGGCCTGATCGCGCCCTCGGTGCTCAGTCGATTCGACATCGACATATGACCGATCCGGCGCCGGTGGTCCCGCCAGCCGCGGACGACCGCGTACCGGACTTCTGCCGCGACCTGGGGCTGCCCGGCCTCGCCGACGTGCACGTGCACTTCCTGCCACCGCGACTGCTGCGTCGGGTGTGGGCCTACTTCGACGCCGCCGGGCCGCTGGTCGGCACCGAATGGCCGATCCGCTACCGGTGGAGCGACGCCGACCGGGTCGCGCACCTGCGCCGGCTCGGCGTGCGGGCGTTCAGCGCCCTGGCGTACGCCCACCGGCCCGGCATGGCGGCGGAGCTCAACCGCTGGACGCTGGATTTCGCCCACGACACCCCCGGGTGCCTCGCCTCGGCCACGTTCTACCCCGAGCCGGACGCCCCCGTGTACGTCGAGGCGGCCCTCGCCGAAGGCGCCCAAGTGTTCAAGCTGCACCTCCAGGTGGGTGGGTTCTCACCGACCGATCCGGCGCTGGACCCGGTCTGGGGGATGCTGTCCGACGCGGGGGTGCCGGTGGTGGTGCACGCCGGACACGCCCCGGTGGGGACCACCCACACCGGCCCGGACCCGTTCGCCGCCCTGCTCGCCCGCCATCCCCGGCTGACCGCCGTGGTGGCGCACCTGGGCGCCCCGGACTACCGGGCCTTCCTCGACCTCGCCGAGACGTACGAGCGGGTCCGACTGGACACCACAATGGCGTTCACGCCCTTCTTCGACCAGTTCGTCCCCTTCCCCGCTGACGAGTTGCCCCGATTGCGGGAGTTGGGGCTGGCCGGCAAGGTGCTGCTGGGCAGCGACTTCCCGAACATCCCGTACCCGTACGCCGACCAGCTGACCGGGCTGGCCCGACTGGACCTGGGCGACGACTGGCTGCGCGCGGTCTGCTGGAACAACGCCGCCGCCCTCTTCGACCTGCCCTGACCCGCGCCCCGCGCCCCCGCACACCGCGCCCCCGCACACACGCCCGCCGCACCCCGCGCCCCGCGCCTCGCACCCCCGCGCCTCGCGCCTCGCGCCTCGCGCCCCGCGCCCCGCGCCTCGCGCCTCGCGCCTCGCGCCTCGCGCCCAAGATCGTGCTCGATCCTTGATGTAGTGGCCTCCGCGACGATCCGATGGAACTACATCCAGGATCGAGCGCGATCTTGCCGTCGCACCCCCAGGCCGGCGGCCAAGATCCGCGCAACTTCCCGGATGTTGCTGCCTCTGGCGGGCGGAAGGCAGCAGCATCCCCGATGTTGCGCGGATCTTGGTCGCGACCATCAGGTGCCACCGACCGGGGAGCGGCGCGGCCGGGCGAGGCTCGGCTGGGCGCGGCGCGGGGTGGGCGGGCGCGGCGCGGCCGGGCGCGGCGCAGGGTGGGCGCGGCGCAGGGTGGGCGGGCGAGGCTCGGCTGGGCGCGGGGTGGGCGGGCGCGGCGCGGCCGGGCGCGGCGCAGGGTGGGGTGGGCGGGGGCGCCGCACGGCGGCTGAATTCTTTTCGACATCGGCTATTGACGTCGCCGTAACAGGTGGCCTAGCGTCCTGTCGAACCGCTTCGTCGAAACGCTTCGACGAAGTTCGGGAGCGGTCCCACCCCAGGCCGGAGGAGGTGCGCGGTGGCCACCATGCACGACGTCGCCCGCCTCGCGCAGGTCTCGGTCAGCACCGTCTCGTACGTGCTCACCGGCACCCGGCCGATCTCGCAGGCCACCCGCAACAAGGTGCTCGCCGCGATGGCCCAGCTCGACTACCAGCCCAACGCGATGGCCCGCGGGCTGGCCAGTCGCCGCAGCCGGATCCTCGGCCTGCTGATGCCGATGGACGAACGCGGCCTCGGCGCCACCGAGACCGCCTTCGTCACCGGTGCCGCCGCCGCGGCCAGTGTCGCCGGCTACCACCTGGTGCTCTCGCCGGTCGGTGGGGGCAACCTCGACGACCTGCGTCGGCTGGCCAGCCAGCGGATGCTCGACGGGGTCGTGCTGATGGAGGTCCAGCTGGCCGACGAGCGGGTCACAGTGCTCCAGGAGGCGGGGGTGCCGCTGGTGCTGATCGGCCGCACCGGCGACACCAGCACGCTCTCCTACGTCGACATCGACTTCGACCAGACCGTCCGGGAGGCCGTCGCGCACCTGGTCGGCCTCGGGCACCGGCGGATCGTCTACGTCAACCACTCGGCCGCCACGCTGGCCAGCGGTTACGGGCCCGCGCTGCGTACCCGTGACGCCTTCACCGCGGCGATGACCGGGCACGGCCTGGAGCCGGTGATGATCGCGGCCGAGGACAGCGCCGCCGGCGGGCGGGCCGCCCTGGCCGCCGCGTTCGCGCAGGCCCCGGAGCTGACCGCGGTGCTGGCCATGAACGAGACGGCGATTTTCGGCATCCTCGGCGAGTTGACCGGCCGCGGCCTGTCGGTGCCCGACGACGTCTCCGTCGTCTCGATGGTCACCTCGCCGCAGGTCGCCGAACTGGCCACCCCGGCGCTGACCGCTATGACGTCACCCGGTTCGGCGCTCGGCCGGATCGCGATCGAGGCGCTGACGCGCCACCTGGACGGCCCCGCAGACCTTCGGCACCAGCAACTGCTGCCGTGCGCGTTGGAGGTCCGGGGGTCGACCGCCGCGCCCCGGCGGTCGGCACTGGCCAGCTCTGCCCCATCGTCGAACGACGGAGGCTGACCAGCGAAAACGGCCCGTCATCGCGCTGCAACGCGACGACGGGCCTTGTGAAGTACCGGCTAGTACTCAACGAGGAGGATAGTAATGCAGCGATTCCGTCGGCTCGTCGCCGCGATCGCCCTGGCGGCGACCGCGACGACCACCGTGGCCGCCTGCGGCGGTGGTGACAACGGGGACAACAGCGACGCCAAGGTTCTCAAGCTCTGGCACTACGAGAGCGAGAACAGCGCCATGGGGATCGGTTGGAACCGGGCGATCGAGATCTTCAAGTCCGAGCACCCGGGCGTCGAGGTGCGCTTCGAGCGCAAGGCGTTCGAGCAGATCCAGCAGAACGCGGGCATGATCATCAACTCGTCCGAGGGCCCGGACATCATGGAGTACAACAAGGGCAACGCCACCGCCGGGTTGCTCTCCTCCCAGGGCCTGCTGGCCGACCTGAGCAGCGAGGCCGACAAGCGCGGTTGGGCCGGCAAGCTCAGCCCCAGCCTGCAGACCACCGCCCGCTACAGCGACAAGGGCGTGATGGGTTCCGGCAAGTGGTTCGGTGTGCCGAACTACGGCGAGTACGTCACCGTCTACTACAACAAGGACCTGTTCCAGCAGAACGGCGTCAAGGTTCCGACCACGATGGCCGAGATGACCGCCGCCATGGACACCTTCGTCGGCAAGGGCGTCACCCCGCTGGGCATGGCCGGCGCCGAGTACCCGGCCGGGCAGCTCTTCTACCAGCTCGCCCTCTCCAAGGGCGACCGGCAGTTCGTCGACAACTACCAGCTCTACAAGAACCCTGTCGACTTCAAGGCCGACCCGCTCAAGTACGGCGCGGACACCTTCGCCCAGTGGGTGCAGAAGGGTTACGTCGCGAAGAACTCGGCCAGCCTCAAGGCCGAGGACATGGGCACCGCCTTCATCGGCGGCAAGGTTCCGATGATCGTCTCGGGTAGCTGGTGGTACGGCCGGTTCAAGACCGAGATGAAGGCCAACTGGGACACCTTCCTCTTCCCCGGCAACACCCTGCAGGCCGGCTCGTCCGGAAACCTGTGGGTGGTCCCGGAGAACAGCAAGGCCAAGAGCCTGGCGTACGACTTCATCGACATCACCCTGCGTCCGGAGATCCAGGACCTGATCGGCAACAACGGTGGTGTTCCGGTCGCCGCTGACGCGTCGAAGATCAGCGACCCGAAGGACCGCAAGCTGATCGAGGACTTCAACACCGTCAGCAAGTCCGACGGTCTCGCCTTCTACCCGGACTGGCCGGTCCCCGGCTACTACGACGTGCTGGTCTCCGGCTTCCAGGGTCTGATCAACGGCTCGAAGTCGCCCGACCAGGTCCTCGACACGATCGCCAAGCCGTACGCCGATGGCGTCAAGGAGATCACCGGCAAGTGACACGGCGAGCGGCGGGCGCGACCGGCACGACCGGCGCGCCCGCCCGCCCCGCCGGGAAGGATCTTCCATGGCAGTCTCCGAGACGGTCGCCGCCACACCGCCGGCCGCGACCCCCACCCCGCCCGCGCCCAGCCGCAGACGCCGCGGCCGCAACGCGGCGTACTGGCTCTACCTGCTCCCCGGAGCGGCGCTCTTCCTCCTGGTCATCGGTGCGCCGCTGGTCGGCACGCTCTACCTGTCGCTGACCAAGTGGTCCGGCATCGGCGACCCCCGGTGGGTCGGCCTGGACAACTACCAGCAGTTGCTGCACGACGACGTGTTCTGGGCGTCGTTCCGCAACACCGTCTGGATGCTCGTCGCGATGGTGGTGGTGCCCACACTGCTCGGGCTGCTGCTCGCCGCCGTGCTCTTCGACGTCATCGGCCGCCGGTTCAAGCCCCGCACCGCCGCCGCGCTGCGGGCCGCGTTCTACCTCCCGCAGGTGCTGCCCGTCGTGGTGGCCGGCATCGTCTGGGGCTGGATCCTCCGCCCCGACGGCGCGTTCAACAGCCTCCTCGACGCTGTCGGTCTCGGCGCGTTACGCCACGACTGGCTAGGCGACCCGGGCACCGCACTGCCGGCCGTGATGGCCGTGATGATCTGGGTGCAGATCGGCTACCCGGTGGTCGTCTTCATGGCGGCGTTGCAGCGGGTCGACCCCGAGCTGTACGAGGCGGCCGAGGTCGACGGCGCGAACTGGCTGCACCGGTTCCGGGCGATCACCCTTCCGCAGATCCGGCCGGAGACCTTCGTGGTGGCCCTGACCTGCACCATCGCCGCATTGAAGGTGTTCGGGCCGATCTTCGCCCTGACCAGGGGTGGTCCGGACAACGCGACGAACGTGCCGTCGTACTTCGCCTACTACACGTTCTTCAAGAAGCTGCAGGTCGGCTACGGCTCCGCGATCTCCATGGTGCTGACGCTGATCATCGTGGTGGTGGCCGGGATCTTCATCTGGATGCAGGCCCGCAGCGAGCGCCGGGACCGGGGGTTCTGAGATGGCCGTCACGCTCACACCGACCTCCGCGCCGGTAACGCCGGCCCGGCCCGTACGCGATCGACACCACCGCGGCGTCAGCCGCTGGGTGGTGCTCGCCCTGGTCACCGTCGGCGCGCTCGTCATGCTGGTGCCGTTCGCGTTCATGCTGCTCAACGCGTTCAAGTCGCCCGGCGACTACTCGTCGGGCGGCCCACTGAGCTGGCCGACGGAGTTCTACACCAAGGGTCTGCGCACGTACTGGACCGAAGTGAACTTCCCGCTCAAGTTCTGGAACTCGGCGGTCATCGCCGGCTCGGTGGCCGTGCTCGGCGTCGCCGTGTCACTGCTCAACGCGTACGCGCTGGGCATCGGCCGGGTCCGGGGCCGGCTGTGGATCGTCGGGCTGTTCCTGCTGGCGAACATGCTGCCGCAGGAGGCGCTGATCTACCCGCTGTACTACGTGGCGAAGCAGGTCGGCCTCTACAACACCCAGCTCTCGGTGATCATCATCTTCACCGTGATCCAGAGCGCGTTCGGCACCTACCTGCTCGCCTCGGTGATGGGCACGTTCCCGCGCTCGCTGCTGGAGGCCGCCGCGCTGGACGGCGCCGGCAAGTGGACGGTGCTGTGGCGGGTGGTCTTCCCCAACCTGCGGCCCACCCTCGCGGTGCTGCTCATCTTCTTCTTCATCTGGACGTGGAACGAGTTCCTCATCCCGCTGGTCATGCTGATCGACAACCAGACGCAGACCATTCCGGTCGCGCTCGCGTCATTGCAGGGCGACCGGCTGATGGACGCTCCGACCACCAACGCCGGCGCGCTGATCAGCCTGGTGCCGGCGATCCTCTTCTTCCTCATCTTCCAGCGCACTCTGGCGCGCGGTATCACGGCAGGAGCCGAGAAGTGAAGTTCACCGACGGGTACTGGCAGCTGCGCCCCGGCGTCAGCGTCCTGCGCCCCGGAACCGTGGAGTCGGTCGAGCCGGACGAGCGCGGCTTCACCGTCTTCGCACCGACCGGTCAGATCACCGGCCGCGGCGACACCCTCAACCGTCCCCTGGTCACCGTCCGGTTCTTCTCCCCCGCCCCCGGCGTCATCGGGGTGACCATCGCCCACCACACCGGAGGGCTGCCCCGCGAGCCGCACTTCGGGCTGAGCACCGACGAGTCGCACCCGGTCACCGTCGACGTCACCGGGCTCAGCGCGACGCTGACCACCGGCGAGCTGACCGCGCGGGTCGCGCTCATCGACGGGTGGCGGGTCGACTTCCTGCACGGCGACCGGCTGGTCACCGCGTCCACCGCGCGCAGCGTCGGCGTCGTCACCGACGCCGAGGGCCGCCGGTACGTACACGAGCGGCTCGCCCTCGGTGTCGGTGAGACGGTGTACGGGCTGGGCGAGCGCTTCGGCCCGTTCGTCAAGAACGGGCAGAGCGTCGACATCTGGAACGCCGACGGGGGCACCGCCAGCGAGCAGGCGTACAAGAACGTGCCGTTCTACCTGAGCAGCGCCGGCTACGGGGTCTTCGTGGACCACCCGGAGCACGTGTCGTTCGAGGTCGGCTCCGAGGTCGTCACGCAGACCCAGTTCAGCGTCGAGGGCCAGTCGCTCACCTACTACGTCATCGACGGGCCGCAGCCGAAGGACGTGCTGCGCCGCTACACCGCGCTCACCGGCCGCCCGGCCCGGGTCCCCGCCTGGTCGTACGGCCTGTGGCTGTCCACCTCGTTCACCACCTCGTACGACGAGAAGACGGTGACCGAGTTCGTCGACGGGATGGCCGAGCGCGGGCTGCCGCTGTCCGTGTTCCACTTCGACTGTTTCTGGATGCGTCAGTTCCACTGGGTCGACTTCGTCTGGGACCCGGCGACCTTCCCCGACCCGGAGGGGATGCTGCGCCGGCTGCACGAGCGCGACCTGAAGGTGTGCGTCTGGATCAACCCGTACATCGCGCAGCGCTCGTACCTCTTCGAGGAGGGCCGCGCGGCCGGTTACCTGGTGCGCAACCCCGACGGCTCGGTCTGGCAGTGGGACAAGTGGCAGGCCGGCATGGCGCTCGTCGACTTCACCAACCCGGACGCGGTCCGCTGGTTCACCGGCAAGCTCAAGGCGCTGCTGGACATGGGCGTCGACTGCTTCAAGACCGACTTCGGCGAGCGCATCCCGACCGACGTGGTGTGGCACGACGGCTCGGACCCGCAGCGGATGCACAACTACTACTCGTACCTCTACAACAAGGCGGTCTTCGAGCTGCTGGAGACCGAGCGCGGCGAGGGCGAGGCGGTGCTGTTCGCCCGCTCGGCCACCACCGGCGGGCAGCAGTTCCCGGTGCACTGGGGCGGCGACTGCGAGTCGACGTTCGTCGCGATGGCCGAGTCGCTGCGCGGCGGGTTGTCCCTGGCGTCGTCCGGCTTCGGCTACTGGAGCCACGACATCGGCGGCTTCGAGGGCACCCCGGACCCGGCGGTGTTCAAGCGGTGGGTCGCCTTCGGGCTGCTCTCGTCGCACTCCCGGCTGCACGGGTCCGGCTCCTACCGGGTGCCGTGGGCGTACGACGAGGAGGCCGTGGACGTGCTGCGGCACTTCACCCACCTCAAGCTCGGCCTGATGCCGTACCTGGCGGCCGCCGCCCAGGAGGCGCACCGCGACGGGACGCCGGTGATGCGACCGATGTTCCTGGAGTTCCCGGACGACCCTGCGACGGCACACCTGGACCGGCAGTACATGCTCGGCCCGGACGTGCTGGTCGCCCCGGTGCTCAGCGCCGACGGCGACGTCACGTACTACGTACCCGCCGGCACCTGGACGCACCTGGTCACAGGGGCGCAGGTCACCGGCCCGGCCTGGCTGACCGAAAAGCACGACTTCGACAGCCTGCCGGTGCTGGCCCGACCGGGCGCGGTCATCCCGTTCGGCTCCCGTACCGACCGACCGGACTACGAGTGGGCCGACGATGTGCGGCTGCGGGTGTACGCACCGACCGAGGGGCAGCGGACCCGGGTACGGGTACCGTCACCCGGCAACGGACCGGGCGCCGAGTTCGACGTGCGCTACGAGGGTGGGACGGCCAGCGCCGAACTGGTCGCCGGCACCTCGACGGGCTACATCTGCGAGATCCAGGGGACGGAACGATGACGCAACACCACTTCCCGGAGAGCTTCGTCTGGGGCTCGGCGACGGCCGCGTACCAGATCGAGGGCGCGGCGACCGAGGACGGGCGCGGACCGTCCATCTGGGACACCTACAGCCACACACCCGGTCGGACCCTCAACGGTGACACCGGTGACGTGGCCGCGGACCACTACCACCGGTGGGCCGACGACCTCGGGCACATCGCCGACCTCGGGCTCGGGGCGTACCGGTTCTCCATCTCCTGGCCCCGGGTGCAGCCGGGCGGCTCGGGCCGGTTCAACCAGGCCGGCATCGACTTCTATTCGCGGCTGGTGGACGGGCTGCTGGAGCGGGGCGTCCGCCCGGTGGCCACCATGTACCACTGGGACCTGCCGCAGGAGTTGGAGGACGCCGGCGGGTGGGCGGCGCGGGAGACCGCGCTGCGCTTCCAGGAGTACGCGGCGGGCATCGTCGGCGCGCTGGGCGACCGGGTGCACACCTGGACGACACTCAACGAGCCGTGGTGCTCCGCGTACCTGGGCTACGCCTCCGGCGTGCACGCGCCGGGTCGGACCGAGCCGGCGGCGGCGCTGGCCGCGGTGCACCACCTCAACCTCGCGCACGGCCTGGCCGGCCGGGTGGTCCGGGAGCTGGCCCCGTCCGCAGAGCTGTCGGTGACGCTGAACCTGCACGTCATCCGGGGTGCGTCCGACTCGCCCGCCGACCAGGACGCGGTCCGGCGGATCGACGCGTTGGCAAACCGGGCGTTCCTCGGCCCGATGCTGGACGGGGAATACCCGGCCGACCTGCTGGCCGACACCGCCTCCGTCACCGACTGGTCGTTCGTCCGCGAGGGTGACGAGAAGCTGATCGCGGTGCCGCTGGACGTGCTCGGGGTCAACTACTACTCCAGCACCCTGGTCCGGGCCTGGGACGGGGTGTCGGCCCGCTCCGACGCCGACGGGCACGGCGCGTCGACCTCGACGCCGTGGGTCGGCGCGGAGAACGTCGACTTCCTGCCGCAGCCCGGCCCCTACACGGCGATGGGTTGGAACATCGACCCGCCGGCGCTGACCGAGCTGCTGCTGCGCCTCCAGCGCGAATACCCCAGCCAGCCCATGATGATCACCGAGAACGGCGCGGCCTTCGACGACGTGGTGTCGGCCGACGGCCGGATCCACGACGACCGACGGATCGACTACCTGCGCCGGCACATCGGCGCGATGGCCGACGCCCGAGCGCAGGGCGCGGACGTGCGCGGCTACTTCGTCTGGTCGTTGCTGGACAACTTCGAGTGGGGTTACGGCTACGACCGTCGCTTCGGCATCATCCGGGTCGACTACGACACCCAGGTACGCACCTGGAAGGACAGCGCCCACTGGTACCAGCGTCTCGCCGCCACCGGCGAGCTGGACCAGGCACAGTACTGACGAAGAGCGTGATGCCGGTGAGTCATCATGATGACTCACCGGCATCACCCAGCTCGGGGAGCCTGGCAGGACGGGGCCCTCAGACGCCGACGCGCTGGGGCGGGACCGTGAGCCCGTAGAGCTCCATCAGCTCCGGGGTGTCGATCCGGCTGCCGTCGGCAACCGAGTCGCAGGCGATGTCGACGATCTGGTCCTTGTGCGCCAACAGGTACGGCCGGGCACCCACGTCGGCGCTGGCCAGGGTGGCGATACCGGGCCAGTGCCGGCGACCGAACAGCATCGGATAGCCGCGCAGCCCGTCGTAGGTGGCGCAGACCAGCACGTCCGGGTACGGCAGCGCGGCCACCCGGCTGACCGCCGTGGCGGTCAGGCCCGGCATGTCGACCGGGACCACCACCACCGCCTCGATCCCCTCGTCGTCCATCGCGGCCAGGCCGGCCCGGATGGACGAGCCAACTCCGGTGCCCCACGCCTTGTTGATCACGACGGTGGCCCTGCCCAGGTCGGCGGTCTCCCGGACCTGCTCTGCTGCGGCACCCAGGACGACCACGATCTGCTCGCAGCCCGCCTCGGTCATCGTGTCGATCATCTGATTCACCAAGGGCTTGCTTCCCTGGTGCAGCAGCGCCTCGGGACCACCGATCCGTCGTCCCCCGCCTGCGGCGATGATCATTCCTGCGATCCGGTTCAGCTGCGCCCCCTCCAGCACGGGACAGACCGTGACCGATCCATCCCCTCCTACGGACACTGCAACGAGGACGGCCAGCCGGGGGTGGCGGGGCGAAAAGGAGAAATAGCACAACCGTTACACGACCGGCATCTGCCGACACGCGCACCGGATGATCACCGAGAAGAGTCGGCCATCAACCCGTCTCCCCGGACATTGCGACCGCGGTGCCGCCCCAACGCTGGGGCACCCATCGCGCCACCCAGCCGAGGCCGCGTGCGGTGAGCGCGTACAGGACCACCGGAGCAACGATCAGCAGCACGGCGATTCCCGCGACCAGAGGCACGTAGCCGGCGGACACCCCGCTGGCAATCGCCCCGGCCACGGCGTACCCGGCGGCCAGGACGACCGCGACGAGCGCGGCCAGCACCACCACCCGGCCGGTCCCCCGATGCCGGCCGACGGCCTCCCCGACCGCCACAGCCGGCAGGAAGAGCAGGGGAATCAAGACCACGCCGAGCACCGCGGCGATCAAGACGAGCATCGGCCCGGCCAGCGGGCCACCCACGCCCGAGCCGGTGGCCAACGCGTACGCGAGCAGACCGAGGTAGCCCAGGACCGCCTCGGCGACGAGGGCCAGGCAGGCGGCGACCATCCCGGCCAGATGACGGATGACTCCGACGACCATGGGGCACCCTCCCATTCCGACGGCCGCACGACCGCACGAGACTAACCGGGGCACCGCCCCGGGGTGTGCCCCGCTTGAGTGGGCCCGCAGGTCAGGCCGCGTCGGCGTAGCAGTCGACGATGGACAGGTCCAGTGGAAACCGGACCGGCGTCGCGCCGAAGAGCAGCGCGGAGGCGCGCTCGCCCGACCGGTTGACAGCCTCGGCGACCGCGTCCGCCTGAGCGGCGGGCGCGTGCACCACCACCTCGTCGTGCTGGAAGAAGACCAACTGCGCGTCGGTGCCGGACAGCTCCGTGCGCAGCGTGGCCAGCAACGTGGAGGCCCACTCCGCAGCGGTGGCCTGGATGACGAAGTTGCGGGTGAAGCGCCCCCGCGACCGCGCGGCACGCGCCCGTGGGCTCTGCGGATCGGCCGCCCCCTCCGGATCGGAGGGCTCGCCGTCGAGATCACCGAACCCGGCCGAGCCGGGCGGGCACGTCCGCCCCAGCCAGGACCGCACCAAGCCACCCGTCTCACCGGTACGCGCGGCCGCCTCCACGTAACCGAACGCCGTCGGGTAGCTGCGCTTGAGCACCGCCAACGCGGGCACCGCCGCCCCGCCGGTCTGCCCGTACATCGCGCCGAGCAGCGCCACCTTGGCCTTGGCCCGGTCGCCGCCGAACGAGTCCCGGGCCAGGGCCGCGTAGAGGTCGCCGGCACCGCCCGCCGCCGCCAACCGTGCGTCGCCGGACACCGCGGCCAGCACCCGAGGCTCCAACTGGCCGGCGTCGGCGACCACGAACCGCCAACCCGGATCGGCCACCACCGCCCGCCGGATCACCTTGGGGATCTGCAACGCGCCACCACCCCGGGTGGCCCACCGGCCGGAGACGACACCACCCGGCACGTACTCCGGTTGGAACCGGCCGCCCCGCACCCACTGATCGAGCCAGCCCCAGCCGTGCGCCGTCCAGATCCGGTAGAGCTCCTTGTATTCCAGCACCAGCGGCACCGCCGGATGGTCCACCCCGCGCAGCACCCAGGCCCGGGTGTTGGGCAGCTCCACCCCGACCCGGGCGAACGCCTTGAGCAGCTCCGCTGGGGAGTCGGTGTGCAGGCCGCGTACGCCGAGCGCGTCGGCGATCCGGGCGGCCAACTCGGCGAGTCGGCGTGGCGGCCCACCGACCGGCGACGCCTCACCGAGCAGCTCGTGCAGGATCTCGTTGTGCACGTCGACACGCCAGGGCAACCCGGCGACGCCCATCTCCACCGCGATCAACGCGCCGGCCGACTCGGCGGCCACCAGCAACCGGAACCGGCCGGGGTGCTCGGTCGCGGCGACGCGGGCGAGTTGGTCGGCGTACACCTGGGTCAGTGCCTCGATGCCCGGGCCCGGCGGGCCGGGCACTGTGTCGAAGAGCGCGCCCTGCCCGTGCCCGGGCGGTGCGGCGGCGCGCGGCGGCGGGTCCGGCGGCACCGCCGCGCCGGTCAGCCGGGCCCAGGCGGCGGCCAGCGAGCGGGGCTCACCCCAGCGGCCCGCGTGCCCGAGCAGCAACGCCTCGGTCAACTCCACGTCGTGACACCGATCGACCCGGACGCCGGCGCGCAGCAGCGTCGGGTAGACCGCCGGGGTGGTCGACCAGACCCAGCGCGGGTGCCCGGCGGCCTCGCGGGCGGCGACCGCGGCGACCAGGTCGGTGACGACCTCGGCCGGACCGGTCGGCCGGCCGGTGGCGTCCAGCGGGCACAGCACTCCCCCACCCCGCTCGTCGGACACTACCGCCACCAGCACGAACGCGATTCTGCCTGTCCCGTGCGACAGGAACGGAGGCGCACCTCACCACGATCGGGTCGGTGGGGTGTCGGGGCCGGTCGGTAGCGTGACCAGGTGCCTCCGCAGATCCCGCATCCCGATCCTGGCACTCCCGACACCCGCGGTCCGATGCGCTACCTCTGGTGGCTGGTCCGCTGCCAACCGTGGCGGGTGCTGCGTGGCAGCCTGCTCGGCACGGCCTGGATGATCGGGCTCTCGGCCCGGCCCTACCTGATCTACCGTGCCGTCGACGACGGGCTACGCGCCGGTGACACCCGGGCCCTGGCGCTCTGGGTCGCGGCGATCGTCGTCGCGGGCATGGCCCTGTCCTACCTGGGCATCATGCGGCACCGCACGATGACCTTCATCCGGGAGGACGCCAAGGCCCGCTCCGCGGAGGTCCTGCTACGCCACCTGTCCCGCATCGGCGCGGTGCTGCCGCGCCGGGTCGGTGCGGGCGAGGTGTCCACCATCGGCGGCTCCGACATCGACTGGACGGCGCAGGTGCTGACGCTGACCGGGCCGGGCGTCGGCGCGATCATCGCGTACGGGGTGATCGCCGTGGTGCTCTGGTCGATCTCCCCGATGCTCGCGCTCTGCGTGCTGGTGGGGGTACCGGTGGTCGGTCTGGTCGTGGGGCCGCTGCTGCGTCGCCTGGAGCGGGCCGAATCGGTCTACCGCAGGCAACAGGGCGCGCTCACCGCCCGATCCGGTGACATCGTGGCCGGCCTGCGGGTGCTCGCCGGGGTGGGCGGTCGGGACCTTTTCGCCCGGCGGTACGCGGCCCGGTCCCAGGACCTTCGCGCCGAGGGCTACCGGGTCGGCGCGGTCAACAGCTGGATCGACGCGGTGACCGTCGCCATCCCCGGCTTGTTCCTGGCGGCCGTGGTGTGGCTGACGGCCCGGATGGCGGTGACCGGTGACGTCACCATCGGCGAGCTGGTCGCCGTCTACGGCTACGTGGCGACCCTGATCGTGCCGGTCTGGTTTCTGCTGGAGGGCAGTCACCAGCTCATCCGCGGTCGGGTCGCCGCCCGGCGGATCGCCGACCTGCTCACCGTGACGCCGGACGACGTCGGTGGCCCGGGTCGCCGGTGGCCGGGTGCCGTGCCCGAGACACGCCGGCCGGATGACCCGGGCGCTCCGGACGGCCCCGCCGACCTGCACGACCCGGTGACCGGCCTGACCGTGCGCGCCGGCCAGCTGACCGGCGTGGCGGCAGACGATCCGGCGGCGGCCGTGGCGTTGGCCGACCGGCTCGGCCGGTACGTCGTCAGCGCCGTCACCTGGGGTGGCGTGCCGCTGCGCGCGGTCGCCCTGGACGAGGTCCGCACACGGATCCTCGTCGCCGACCACGACTCGTACCTCTTCGCCGGCACGCTGCGCGAGATCCTGGGCGCCGGGGCCGACGAGGATGACGAACGGATCGGCGCGGCCCTGCGGACCGCCTCGGCGCAGGACGTCGTCGACGCCCTGCCCGCCGGACTGGACACCCCGATCGACGCCCGAGCCCGGACGCTCTCCGGCGGTCAGCGCCAACGGATCCGCCTGGCCCGGGCGCTGCACAGCGAGCCGGAGGTGCTGATCCTCGTCGACCCGACGTCGGCGGTCGACGCGCACACCGAGGCGCGGATCGCCGAGCGGCTGCGGGAGGCGCGGGCCGGGCTGACCACAGTGGTGATCGCCACGTCGCCGCTGCTGCTCGGTCGGGCCGACCTGGTCGCGCACCTCGGCGGCGACCGGATCACCGCCACCGGCAGCCACGCCGACCTGCTCGACCGGGACCCGGCCTACCGGCACCTGGTGGCCCGCGGCAGCGAGGAGGCGTACCGGTGAGCCGGCTGCCGGTGGCCGACCGCGGCACCGTACGCCGGGCGCTGCGGGACATGATCAGCCGACACCGGCGTGCCGTCGGGGTCGTGCTGGCGCTGCACAGCGCCGCCGCGGTCGCCGGGCTCGCCCCACCGTGGCTGCTGGGCACCATCGTCGACCGGGTCACCGCGGGCGCGGGCGTTGCCACTGTGGACCGGCTGGCACTCGCCATCGCCGGCTGCGTCCTGGTCAGTGCCCTGCTCTCCCGGTACGCCCAGTACGCCGGCCACCGCTTCGGGGAACGGGCCGTCGCCGAGCTGCGCGAGCAGTTCGTCTCCCGGACGCTCGGGCTGCCCGTCTCGGTCGTCGAGCGTGCCGGCTCCGGAGACCTGGCCACCCGCAGCTCGGTCGACGTGTCGACGGTCGGCACCACCGTCCGGGACGTGGTGCCCACCATCGTCATCGCCACCGTGCAGTTGACGTTGCTGTTCGGGGCGGTCTTCCTGCTGCACCCACTGCTCGGGTTGGCCGCGCTGGCCGGGCTCCCGTCGATCGTGGCGGTGACCCGCTGGTACCTGCGCCGGGCCAGCTCCGCGTACCTCACCGAGGGCGCGGCGGCGGCCGAGCTGACCGAGACCCTGACCACCACCGCCGAGGGCGCCCGCACGGTGGAGGCGCTGCGGCTGGCCGACGACCGGATCCGGCACGGCACCACCCGCATCACAGTGGTGTGGCGGGCCCGCCGGGCGACCCTCGCCCTGCGTACCGTGTTCTTCTCGGTCGTCGAGGCCAGCTACCCGCTACCGGTCGCCATGGTCCTGCTCGTCGGGGGCTACCTGCTCTCCCGGGACATGGTGTCGCTCGGCGCGGTGGTCGCCGCCGCCCTCTACCTGCAACAGGCGATCGACCCGTTGGACCGGCTGTTGCAGTGGACCGAGCAGGCGCAACGCGGCTTCGCGTCGTACGCCCGGGTGCTCGGCGTCGGCATGGTCCCGCCGGAACCGCCCGGCACGACCGCCGCGTCACGGGGTGAGCGGCTCGTCGTCCGGGGAGCGCGGTTCTCCTACTCCGACGGGCCGGACGTGCTGCACGGCATCGACCTGGAGGTGCAGCCCGGCGAGCGGCTGGCAGTGGTCGGCCCGTCCGGCGCCGGCAAGTCCACCCTGGCCCGGCTGCTGGCCGGGATCGACGCGCCACGGCAGGGCGTCGTCAGCATCGGTGGCTGCCCGGTCACCGACCTCGACCCGGCCGAGCGGCGCCGCCGGATCGCTCTTGTCACCCAGGAGCACCACGTCTTCATCGGCTCGGTACGCGACAACCTCTCCTTCGCCGCGCCCGACGCCTCGGACGAGCAGATGCGCGCCGCGCTCGCCACGGTCGGTGCCGACTGGTTCGCCGAGTTCCCCGACGACCTGGACACGCAGCTCGGCGACGGGGCCCGTCAACTCGGTGCGGCCGAGGCCCAGCAGCTCGCGTTGGCCCGGTTGGTGCTCGCCGACCCGCACACCCTGATCCTGGACGAGGCGACCGCCGCGCTCGACCCGTCCACCGCCCGGCGGACCGAACGCGCGCTGGCCGCCGTGCTGGTCGGGCGGACCGTCATCGCGATCGCGCACCGGCTCAACACCGCGCACGACGCCGACCGGGTCGCCGTGCTCGCCGACGGCCGGATCACCGAGATCGGCAGCCACGACGAGCTGGTCGCGACCGGCGGCGCGTACGCCGCGCTGTGGCGCTCCTGGCACACCCGGGTCGACGAGCGCTGAGGCGTCCTACTTCACCGCGCCCGAGGTGAGGCCGGCCTGGATCTGGCGCTGGAAGACCGCGTACACGAGGATCATCGGGAGGATGGCGATGGTCAGCGCGGCGAACAACCCGGACCAGTCGGCCTCGTAGCCGGCGTTGACCGAGATGTCGGCGATGCCCTGGGTGAGCACCCACTTGTCCTTCGCGTTGGAGAGCAGCACCAACGGGAGCTGGTACTGCGCCCACTGACCGATGATGTTGAAGATCGCGACGCTGATCAGGCCCGGCTTCGCCATCGGCATCATCACCTGGAAGAACAGCCGGCTGTGCCCGCAGCCGTCGATCATCCCCGCCTCGGCCACCGACGACGGCAGCGTCTTGAAGAACGCGGCCAGGAAGAACACGGTGAACGGCAACGAGTACGCGGTGTAGACCAGCACCACGCCGGTGTGGGTGTCCAGCAGACCCAGGTTCTTCACCACGAAGAAGAGCGGCACCAACGCCAGGAAGACCGGGAAGGCCAAGCCCGAGACGAAGAGGAAGTAGACCGCCCGGTTGCCCCAGAACTTGTAGCGGGCCAGCACGTACGCGGCCATCGAGCCGAGCAGCATGGTGAGGAACGTGCTGCACGACACCACGATCACGCTGTTGAGGAAGTACCGCCCGACGTGCGCCTTGGTCCAGGCCCGCCCGAAGTTCTCCCAGCGCAGCTCGGCCGGGAGCGTCCACGGGCTGCTGAAGATCTCGCTGGTGTTCTTGAACGCGGCGAGGAAGGTCCAGAGGATCGGCACGATCACGATCACCGCCCACACGGCGAGCGCGACGTGCCCCAGGCCCGCGAAGAGCTTCACCTCCGAGCGGGGGCCCTTGCGCCCCGGCCCGGCGGGGGCGGACGGGTCACCGGTCTTCGGCGGTAGCGCCGCCGGGGTCGGCGGCAGCGTCGACTGCGGATTCATCAGTACTCCACGCTTTCCCGCTTGGTGAGCCGCAGCGTCAGCGCCGCGAACGTGAGGGTGAGGAAGAACAGCGCCACGCCCATCGCCGAGGCGTAGCCGTACTTCGAGTAGACGAACGCGTTGCGGTAGATCTCCATGGCCAGCACTGTGGTGGCGCCGTCCGGGCCGCCACCGTCCACAGAGAGCACCGCCACGATGGCGAACGCGTCGAACGCCGCGATTCCGAGGTACACCCAGGCCACCTGGAGGGTGTCCCACAGCAGCGGCAGGGTGACCCGGAAGAACAGGGTCACCTTCGTCGCCCCGTCCATCTCGGCGGCCTCGTAGATCTCACCGGGGATGGAGGCCATCCCCGCCGAGAAGAGCACCACGTAGAAGCCGACCGCCTGCCAGACCAGCACCGCGATGATCGACCAGAGGGCCAGGTTCGGCTTGACCAGGAAGAGGATCGGCTCCAGGCCGAACTTCATCAGCACGCCGTTGATCAGGCCGGATTCGTTCGGCCGGTACACCATCTGGAACAGCACCGCGATGATGGCCACCGCCAGGACCTGGGGGAAGAAGAACACCACCCGGTAGAACTTCGCCCCCCAGACCCCCTGGCGTTGCCCGCCGCTGCTCTTGCCGCCCACGTTGAGCAGGAAGGCGAAGAACAGGGCGATGGCAATGGTGATCAGCGGCAGGGCAAGCAGCAGTACGCCGTGGTGCTGGACCGCCTTCCAGAAGGCGCCGTCGTCGAGCAGCCTCCGGTAGTTGTCGAAGCCCACCCACTGCGGGGCGGACAGCCCCCGCCAGTTGGTCATCGAGATCTGGAACGCCTGAGCGTACGGCCAGATCACGAATGTCACGTACAGCGCGACCGGGGCGAACAGGAACCCGATCACGAATGGATACTTGCCGTGCCGCATGACCCTAGCTCCGATCGATCAGCGCTTGAACTTGGTGACGGAGCTGTCCTTCTTGATGGCGTCGGCGCGCTTCTGGATCCGCTCCACGAAGGCGTCCGCGTTGATCCGGCCGAACATCAGCTCGTTGGTGGCGGTACGCGCCTCCGTGTCGAGCTCCTTGTACCAGCCGTCGAAGTACAGGTTGAACACGTCCTGACCGGCCGCCTTGAGCGCGGCCTGGGAGCTGGCCACACCGGGCGGGAAGGCGAAGCCCTCCGAACCGGCGGTGACCACGGTCGGGGCCTTGACCACCTCGGTGAAGCCCTTCGCGCCCGCCTTCGACAGCATCTGACGCATGTACTCCAGGCCGCCCTTGGGGTTCTTGCTCTTCGCCGAGACGAAGTAACCCTCACCGGCGGTCGCGCGCAGCGCGGTGGCCGGCAGCTTGTCCGAGGCGGACAGGCTCGGCACCGGCATGAGCTGGTATTCGAAGCCGGCCGGCGTGTCCTTCTTCTGCTCGCCCTCCAGCCAGTCACCGCTGGGGTACATGGCCACCTTGTACTGGTTCTGCCGCAACTGCACGTCGGTGTGCTTGAGCCCCTCGAAGCTCTTGTCGCTGAACTTCGCGCCGACCTCGGCCCACGCCGTGGCAGCCTGCTTGACGGCGTCCTGCTTCCAGGCACCGTCCTCCAGGTTGTCGATGTTCTTCAGCACGTCCGTGCCGCCGATCTTGGCGGCGTGGGTGAGGATCACGTTCCACTGGTAGTAGGCCGCGTTCGCCCCGGCGTAGCCGTAGGGGGTGATGCCCTTGGCCTTGATGGCGGTGAGCAGGGCGATGAACTCGTCCCAGTTCTTCGCCGGCGCCCACCCGTTGTCCTTGAACAGCTTGCCCGAGTACCAGATGCCGAAGACCGTGGAGACGTAGTACAGGACGAACGGCTTGCCGTTGAACGAACCGGCCTCGATGGTGCCCGGCACCACGGTGTCGCGGACCTTCTTGCTCGGGTCGTCGACCGACGGCGCGTCCCACAGCTCGGTGAGGTCCTGAAGCTGACCGTCGGCGACCAGCGCGCCGAAGTCCATCAGCTTCTCGCCCGAGTTGTTCACGAACTCCGGCGGGTTACCGGAGGCGAACCGCGGCTGGAGCACTGTGGAGACGGCCTGGGTGGCCTGGTGCTTGACCTCGGCCTTGGGGAACGCCGTCTTGTACAGCGGCTCGTGCACGTCGGTGGCGTACTTCTCGCCGTAGCCACCGTTGAAGATGACCACCTCGATCGCGGCGTCCTCCTTGACGCCCAGCGGGTTCTTCTCGCTCTTGGTGCCGCCGGCGACCTGCTCGTTGTCACCGTCGCTGCCGCTGGTGGCGCAGGCGCCGAGCAGGCCGATGGCCGGAGTGGCGAGCATGCCCACGGCGGCGGCGCGACGCAGCACCGTGCGACGGTCGAGTGCGGCCGGGTGTTCGGGGGTAATCGACATCGTCGTCTCTCCTTGTGGAATTCGGGTCATGCGGTACGCCGGAGACGTCCGGCGTACCGCGACTCGAGGGCGAGGTTGTGCTCGTCCCCGCCGGGGACGTTGGCGGAGAGGTAGATAGGGGGTACCTCCCCGGCCTGGTGGAACCGTCGTACGACCTCCGCGGTCAGCAACTGCGCCAGCAGCGCCGTGGTGACCGAGGAAACCGCACAGACCGCGCCGCCGCCCTCGAGCGGCAGCAGTGCATCGCCGTACGGCGCGCCATTGTCCAGCACGACGTCGGCGAGGTCGGCGAGCCGATGCCCGGACGGGTGCCGTGGTGCCACCCGTGCGGTGTGCTCGACCGAAGTGACCGCGATCAACGGGTGACCGCGCTCGGTGACCAGCGCCGCCAGCTCGACCACCGAGCCGTTGATGCCGGACTGGGACGCCACCACGAACACGTCGCGCGGCTGGGGTGCCGCGAGCGCGTAGATCTGGTGGGCGATGGAGGGATCACGTTCCAGCTTGGGGTCGGCGAGCACGTCGCGCGGGGCGTCGCCGTGCATCACCAGGTCCCGCACCGACAGCCGGTTGGTGGGGACCAACCCGCCGGCCCGGGCGACCAACTCGGCGGCGAACGCCTCGGAGTGCCCGGCGCCGAACGCCTGGAGCACGCCGCCGTCGCGCAGGCTGCCGGCGATCAGGTCGGCGGCCCGGGTGATCCCGTCGGCCTCCGAGTCGAGCAGCCGGTCGAGCACCGGGCGGACGGCGTCCGCGTACCCCTGGGCGCTGATCATGAGAGGGCTCCCTTCGCTGCCTTGTGCCCGTCGACGGCCTGCGCGGTCCGCCGGAAGGCCGCGTGCGCGCGGTCGTGGGTGCGTTGGGCGACGGCGATGTAGAGCAGGTCGAGCACCACCAGCTGGGGGTGCCGGGCGGAGAGCGCGTCCGGTCGGAAGGTGGTCGCCTGGCTGGCGGTGAGCAGCACGATGTCGGCCAGCTCGGCCAACGGTGAGCGGGGAAAGCCGGTGAGCGCGAGCGTGGTGGCGCCCCGACTGCCCGCCTCGGCGAGCATCTCGATCGTCTCCCGGGTCTGCCCGGTGTGCGAGATGCCGAGCGCCACGTCTCCCGATCGCAGCAACGCGGCGCTGGCCAACCCCTCGTGCACGTCGTTCCACGCCCACGCCGCCACACCGATGCGGTGCAGGCTGAACTGCATCTCCTCGCCGACCAGGGCGCTGCCGCTGGCGCCGAAGATGTTCACCCGGCTGGCGCCGGCGATCGCCACCGCGGCCCGCTCCACCTCGGCGAGGTCGAGCAGGGTTGCGGTGTCGTGCATGGCCCGGGTGTCGGCGGCCATGATCTGGTCGAGCACCCGGGCGAGCGGGTCGCTCGGCTGGATCTCCCGTCCGATGTCGACGGTCCAACCGGCGGAACGCGCCCGGCCGGTCTCGGAGGCGATGCCCAGTCGCAGGTCGGCGTACCCCTCGAAGCCCATCGCCCGACAGAAGCGGGTGATGGTCGCCGGTGAGGTGCCGCTGCGCTCGGCCAGCTCGACGATTGTCGAGCGGGCGGCGGCCTCCGGGTCGCTGAGAACGTGCTCGGCGACCCGGCGCAGGGCGCCGGTCAACTCGCCGAGCCCGTTGCGGACCCGGGCCAGCACCCCGTCGGAGGCCGAGGCGCGCCGGTCGATCACATCGGCGTCGACCACCGCGGTCCCCGCGGCGGTGTCCACCTCGTGATCAACCATGAGTTGCCTCCGCTTTCCGAAAAGACTGTTAACTGTTAGTGGTAAAAGTTCTTACTGAACGGCCCTCCGTGTCAAGACTGTGGGCGAAGTTTTCAAACTGTTACCTGGCGCACAGACCCTCGGGCCCGCCAGAACTTGCCCCGCACGACCCCGCCGACCAGCATGAACAAGCCAGATCGCCGTTCCGCGCAAGGAGACCCGTGCCGATGTCCGACACCGTCGTGGTGGGCCTCGATGTCGGCGGTACGTCCACCCGGGCGACCGTCCTCACCCTCACCGGGCACCGCGTCGGCACCGGCCGCGCCGGCGGCGGCAACCCCACCAGCCACGGCGCCGAACGCGCCGCCGCCGAACTGCTGACCGCCCTCCGCGAAGCGCTCACCGACGTCGACCCGACCCGGGCGGCCGCCGGCACCATCGGGCTCGCCGGAGCCGGCCGGCTGCTCGCCGACCCGACCGGGCGGGCCGCCTTCGACCAGGCCTGGCACGACGCCGGCCTGCGCTGCCCGTACGAGGTGCACGGCGACGCCCTGGTCGCGTACGCCTCCGGCACCGCCGCCCCGCACGGAACCATCCTCATCGCCGGCACCGGCGCCATCACCGCGCAGATCGATGAGCTGCGGCTCGACCGGATCGCCGACGGCCACGGCTGGCTCCTCGGCGACGCCGGCTCGGGCTTCTGGCTCGGCCGGGAAGCGGTGCGCCGACTCCTCGCCGATCTGGACACCGGCCGTGGGCTTGGCGCGCTGGCCACGACCGTGCTCACCGAACTTTTGGGCAGCGCCGACATCGCCGCCCGCCCACGGGACACCGTCGACGCCACCATCCAGACGGTGACCCGTCGACCTCCCGTCGAACTGGCCCGGCTCGCGCCGCTGGTCGTCGACGCCGCCACCCACGGCGACCCGGTCGCCACCGCGCTGATCACCGAAGCCGCCGCGCACCTCTCCGAGAGCATGAGCCGCATCCGCCCCGCCGGGGCGGTGACGCCGATCGTGCTCGGCGGCGGCCTGCTCACCGCTGACACCCCGCTCGCCACCGCCGTCCGGTCCGCGATCGCGCGAGACTGGCCGGACGCGCCACTGCGTACCGCCGGAGACGGGGCCACCGCCGCGGCCTGGCTGGCCGCCCGCGGCCTACCCGAGGTGACCGACCCGGCCGCCCTGCACGCCCACCTCTTCCCCGCCCCCTGACGCCCCCGGCGCGGCGCGCACGCCGCGCACCGCACCGGGCGCCCCGCCCCACCGCGCCGCACGCCGCGCATGATCGCACTCGATCCAGGATGTAGTGCCCTCCGGCCGCGATGAGGGGACTCTTTCCAGGATTTAGCGCGATCACCGGCGCACGGCGGCCTATCCGCACGGGCTGCCCCGACCCCGAGCAGGTGACGGCGCTCGGCACAGCCCCGGCCGGGACCGCCGATTCCGGGGGATGCGGTCTCGGCACCCGCCGTCAGGTGGTGGCATTTGCACCAGAGCCCGTACCCGTCAGGGAATCACCCGGTATACTTGCTTGTTCAAGCAACCAATGATGGATTCGATGAGAGGTTCAGCCGTCCCACGTCCATCGACATCACCGCAAGAACCGGAGGTACCGACATGAATCGCCTCGAAGGACGCGCTGCCCTGGTCACCGGCTCGACGAGCGGAATTGGGCGCGGTGTGGCGGAGGCGATGGCCCGCGAGGGCGCCATCGTCGTCGTCACCGGACTTGGCGCGGAGCAGGGTGCTCAGATCGTCGACGGAATCGTCGCGGAGGGCGGCACCGCCCACTTCGTCGAGGCGGACCTCTCCGCGGGTGGCTCCGAGATCCGCCGCCTTGCACAGGAGGCGACGGCCCTGGCTGGTCGGCCGATCGACATCCTGGTCAACAACGCGGCCTTTCTCGTGCCACCCCACCCCATGACGGAGTCGACCGAGGAACAGATCGACCTGGTGCTGGAGGTCAACATCAAGGCCCCGTTCCTGCTGACGGCGGCCCTTGTGCCCGGCATGGTGGAGCAGGGCGGCGGCTCGGTGATCAATATCGGCTCGATCGGCGGCGTAGACGGAATCAAGTTCACCTCGCTCTACGGCGCCAGCAAGGCAGGCCTGCACTCGCTGACGAGGTCGTGGGCCGCAGAGCTGGCCGCTGACGGCGTGCGGGTGAACACCGTCGCCCCCGGACCCACCATCACGGAGGGCAACGAAAACCTCCGCCCCCTCCTGGAGAAGCTCGCCGAGAGCAACCCGGACAGGCGTACGGGCAACGTGCAGGACACCGCCGCGGCAGTGATCTTCCTCGCCAGCGACGAGGCGTCACACATCCACGGTGTACTCCTGCCCGTGGACGGCGGAGCCCTCGCGATCTGAGGACAGGCCGGCTCGGGACGGCCGCACCAGAGCCTCGACCCTTTGCTCTGCACCCGCCGACGCACCATGCACGGTCCGTAACTGGCGCATGGGCGGGTGCAGAGCAAAGGGGGGATCCGCGCGGCACGCCCCCACCCCGCAGCCGGCGGTCGGCGCGTCGGCGTCGAGCCGGCCCCGCGAGTCGCCCCTCACTGATCAGCGAGGGCCGTCCCACGGTCCCTGACGTGCGGCCCCGGACAGTTCGACTCCTCGGACGATCAGAATCAGTCAGACCTGGGTTGCCAGGGCGGACGATGCCGTTGTCGTCCGCGTCGTCGCAGGCTCGGAGGGTAACGGCCCACGGTCACGCCTGCCACGATGGCGAGGAGGCAGGGACGGACCGCTACTTGAGCTGCCCTGCCGTGAGGCCCGCCTGCACCTGCCGTTGGAAGGCCACGTAGACGGCGAGCACCGGGAGCACCGCGATGCTCAGCCCGGCGAACAGCCGGGCGTAGTCGCCGGCGTACCCCTGGCTGACCGACAGCGCGAACAGCCCTTGCGCCAGCATCCACTTGGACTCGTCGCCCTGCAACAGCACCTGTGGTAGCAGGAACTGGTTCCAGTGGCTGAGGAAGTTGAAGATCGCCACGCTGATCAGTCCCGGACGTGCCATCGGAAGCATCACCCGGAAGAAGAGCCGGAAGTGACCGCAGCCGTCGACCAGTGCGGCCTCCGCCACCGAGGTCGGCAGGGTCCGGAAGAACGCGGTCAGGAAGAACACGGTGAACGGTAGCGAGTAGGCCGCGTACACGAGGATCAGCCCGAGCCAGGTGTTGAAGAGACCGGCGTTGCGGACCACGAAGAAGAGCGGCACCAGGGCGAGGAACACCGGGAACATCAGGCCGCCGACGAACAGGTAGTAGACGACCTGGCGGCCGCGGAACTCGTACCGGGCGAAGACGTACGCGGCGGTGGCGCCCATCAGCATGGTGAGGCTGACCGAGCCGGTCACCACTACCAGGCTGTTGACGAAGTACCGGCCGATGTGCGCACCGGTCCAGGCACGCGCCCAGTTGTCCAGGTGCAGCGCGCCGGGGAGCCCCCACGGGTCGGCGAGGATCTCACCGTTGGTCTTGAACGAGCTGATGAACATCCACAGCAGCGGCAGGACGGTGAGCAGGCCCCAGAGCAGCAGGAAGCCGTGCGAGAGGGCGTTGGCCACGCCGAGTTCCCGGCGTACCGGGCGGTCCCCGCTGGTGACCGGGGTCGGGGCGGTCGCGGTGGGCTGATCCAGAGTGGTCACGAGTACTCGATCCGTTCGCGCCGGCCGATGCGCAGCGACAGCACCGCCACCGAGAGGGTCAGGAAGAACATCACCACGCCGATCGCCGAGGCGTAGCCGAACTTGGTCTCGCTGCCGAAGGCGGTGTCGTACATCCGTACGCCGATCACGTCGGTGGAGAAGTTCGGCCCGCCGTTGGTCATCAGCTGCACGAGGATGAACCCGTCCAGGGCGAAGATGGCCAGGTAGACCCAGGCGACCTGGACGGTGTCCCAGAGCAGCGGCAGGGTGACCCGGCGCAGGGTGGTGAACCGGGACGCGCCGTCGAGCAGCACCGCCTCGTAGATCTCCTTCGGCACTGCCGACATCGCCGCGCCGAACAGCACCACGTAGAAGCCGACGTTGCTCCAGACCATGACCGCCAGTACGCACCAGAAGGCGGTCGCCGGGTCGCCGAGCCAGGTCGGCGCGGGCAGACCGACAGCGTGCGCGGCGCTGGTGAGCAGCCCCTGGTTGGGGTGGTACACCTCCTTCCACAGCAGCGCGATGATCACCACGGAGAGCACCTGGGGGAAGAAGTAGACAGTGCGGTAGAGCGCGCCACCGCGTACGCCGGTCACGCCGGCGCTGCCCTTGCGTCCGCCCATGGCGAGCATGGTGGCGAAGAAGAGCCCGAGCACGATGGTCAGCACCGGCACGAGGGCCAGCAGGATCACGTTGTTCTTCAGCGCGTTCCACACGTAGTCGTCGTGCCAGAGGGCCTTGAAGTTGGCCAGGCCGACCGGGTTGGCGTCGGCGGAGTAGCCGAGCCAGTCGGTGGTGGAGATCTGGAACGCCTGGAGGTACGGCGACACGACGAAGAACACGTAGAGCAGCACCGGCGGCACCAGGAACGTGACGATCAGCGGCCACTTGCCATGTTTCACGAGGAGGACCTCTCCGTTGGGGTACGGCCGGTGGGGGCGCGACCTATCCCCCACCGGCCGGGCGATCAGGCCGCTCGCTTGTACTTCTTGATCGAGCTGTCCTGGGCGATCGAGTCGGCGCCCTTCTGACACTGGTCGAGGAACTCCGCGGGGCCGATCCGGCCGCTGAAGAACTCGCCGCATGCCGCGTCGACGAGGTTGCGCTCCAGCTTGCGGTAGTAGTTGTTGTAGACCCAGTTGAAGCCGTTGGCGCCGGACGCGTCGAGGGCCTTGACCACGGTGTTCAGCCCGTACGGCAGCTCGACACCCTCGCTGGAGCCGGCGACCACGGTGAGGCTGGCGACCTTCTTCGTGAAGTCCTGGGCGCCCTTCTTGGAGAGCATGGTCCGGAAGTACTCCAGGCCACCGGCGACGTTGCGGGCCTTGGCCGGCACCATGAACGGCTCGCCGGCGGTGCCGCGGATCGCCTCGAACGGCAGCTTGTCGCCGCTGCCCAGGCTCGGCGTCGGCGCGATGGTCATGTTGAACCCGGCCGGGGTGACGTCCTTCTGCTCGCTCTCCAGCCAGGAGCCGCAGGAGATGAAGGCGGCCTTGCCCTGGCACCAGGCGGTCTGCGACTGCTTGTGGTCCAGGCCGGGCGAGCCTTCCAGGATGTACTTGTCCTTGACGATCTGGTGCCAGGCGTCGGCGGCGGCCTTCATCGCGTCGGACTTCCAGGCGTTCGGCTCCAGGTTGTCGAGTGCGAGGGCCACCGACGGGCCGCCGAGCTTGATCGCGGTGGAGATCAGCGGCCAGCTCATGTAGCGCGGGTGCAGGCCGGCGTACGTCCAGGGGGCGATGCCAGCGGCCTTGATCTGCTTGCAGAGCGCGATGTGCTCGTCCCAGGTCTTCGCGTACTCCCACTTGCGCTCGGTGAACAGCTTGTTGGAGTACCAGATGCCGTAGGCGGTGTAGGTGTAGTTCAGCACCAGGAACTTGCCGTCGTAGGAGCCGATCTCGACCGCGCCGGGCAGCAGGGTGTCCTTGACCGTCTTGCCGGGCACGTCGAGGCTCGGGGCGGCGAGCAGGTCACCGAGGTCGGCGAGGGCGTTCTGGCTGACCAGGCCGTTGAAGTCGATCTGGCCGGTGCCGGAGTTGTTGACCACGTCCGGCGGGGAGCCGTCGACGAAGCGCGGCTGAAGGGTCTTGCTGATCTCCTGGGTGGCGGAGTGCTTGATCTTCGCCTTCGGGTACTTCTCGGTGTACATGGCCTCGTGGGCCTTGGCGTACTCCTCACCGAACCCGCCGCCGAAGATCACCACCTCGAGTGGGGCGTCCTCCTTCACGCCGAGCGGGTTCTCGGCGCTCTTGGTGCCCTGGTAGGTCTCGGCATCGTTCTTGTCACCGCCACCGCCGGTGGCGCAGCCGGACAGCAGGCCGGCGGCGGGGGTGGCCAGGAGGCCGGCGGCGGCGCTGCGCCGCAGGATGTCACGCCTGTTCATGGGTTCTCCTCGGGTCGGGTCGGGCGGATCGCCGGTCTGTGGGGGGAGGCGTCCGCCGCGCGAGGGGCGGTAGTTCTCTTCAGTTCATGCTCTGTTGCTGAAGAATTTCTACGACAGCCGAGCCCGGACTTCAAGTCCTTGCGGTCGAACCGTTATCACCACCAGCCGTCGCCGGGTCGCCTAGCCTGAGGCGATGCGCCGTCTGCGCCAGCTGGCCGAGCGCACCCCGGCTGGGCGGGAGCGGTACGTCGACCTGCTCCGCGCGCTCGCCATCACCATGGTCGTTCTCGGACACTGGAGCGTCACGGTGATCGGCCGCGACGCCACCGGGCAGGCCACCGGGCACTCCGCGCTCGGCGACCTGCGCTGGGCGTACCCGTTGACCTGGCTGGCCCAGGTGATGCCGGTCTTCTTCCTGGTCGGGGGATACGCCAACGCGGCCTCGCTGACCCGGCTGCGGGCCCGCGGCGGCGACGCCGCCGGCTGGCTGATCGACCGCAGTGCCCGCCTGGTCCGCCCCACCAGCACGCTGCTGCTGGTGCTCACCGTCGCTGCGGCGGTCGCCTGGCTGCTCGGGGCCGACCCGACCCAGATCCGCGAGGTGTTCTGGTTCGCCACCATTCCGCTCTGGTTCCTGGTCGCCTACCTGGCGGCGGTCGCGCTCACCCCACCGATGTACACGCTGCACCGCCGCCTCGGCCTGGCCGTGCCGCTGGTGCTCGTCGCACTGGTCGGCCTCGGCGACCTCGGCCGGCTGAGCGGGCCGGAGGAGCTGAGCTACGGCAACTACCTGTTCGGCTGGCTGGCCGTCCACCAGCTCGGCTTCGCCTGGCACGACGCCCGCGCCGCGCCGTCGCCCGCCGGCCCAACCCCGCCACCGCCGGCGGACGCCGCCGCCGACGCTGCCGGCCCGTCGACTCCCGACCGTCCGGGGGTACGCCGACCGCGGCTGCCCACCTCCCGCCGGGCCGGCCTGGTCTTCCTGGCGGGCGGGCTGGGCACGGTGCTGCTGCTCACCGTGCTCGGCCCCTGGCCGGTGGCCATGCTCAAGGTGCCCGACGAGCGGCTCGACAACGCCGCGCCGCCCAGCCTCGCGTTGCTGGCCGTCGCCGCCGGCCAGCTCGGGCTGATCCTGCTGCTGCGCGGCCCGGCGGAGCGGATGCTGCGCCGCAGCCGGCCATGGCAGCTGGTGATCGGTGTCAACCTGGTGGTGCTGACCGTCTTCCTCTGGCACCTGAGCGCCGCGATCCTGCTGATCGGGCTGCTCGACGCGGTCGGGACGCTGCCCACCCCGACGGTCGACACGGCCGCCTGGTGGGCCTGGCGGGTGCCCTGGTTGCTGCTGCTCAGCGTCGTCCTGGTGGTGCTGGTCGCCATCTTCGGGCCGGTGGAGGCGCGCAGCGGCCGGCACCGCACCGGGCGGCGGACCGGCCGGGGCACCCGGGCCCGGACGGCGTTGGCGGTGGCCGGCTACGCCGCGGTGGTGGCCGCGCTGCTGGTCAACAGCACCACGCCGCAGCAGGCCCCGGAGCCGCTCGGCACGCCCGTCCCGGCGCTGGTGGCGTACCTGGCCGGGGCGGGCGTGCTGCGACTGCTCAGGTCTGGGTGGGGAACCCGAGGTTGACCCCGCCGTGCCGCGGATCCAACCAGCGGCTGGTGACGACCTTGCCCCGGGTGAGGAACCGCACCCCGTCCTCGCCGTGCGCGTGCAGGTCACCGAAGAGGGACGACTTCCACCCGCCGAACGAGTGGTACGCCATCGGCACAGGGATGGGCACGTTGATCCCGACCATGCCCACCTCCACCTCGTGCTTAACGCCGGGCCGCCCCACCGTCGTTGGTGAAGATCGCCGTGCCGTTGCCGTACGGGCTGGCGTTGACCAGGTCCACCGCCTCGTCGTAGGAGCCGACCCGGACCACGCTCAGCACCGGCCCGAAGATCTCGTCGGTGTAGATCGACATGTCCGGGGTCACCCTGTCGAACAGCGTCGGGCCGAGCCAGAAACCGGAGGGGTCGCCGTCCGGCGTCACGTCCCGCCCGTCCACCACCGGCACCGCGCCAGCGGCGACACCGGCGTCCACGTAGGAACGCACCTTCGCCGCGTGCGCGGCGGTGACCAGCGGGCCCATGTCGCAGCCCCGCCGGCCGTCGCCGGTGCGCAGCCCGGTCACCCGCTCGGCGATCCGCTCGACCAGCGCGTCCGCCACCGGCTCCACCGCCACCAGCACCGAGATGGCCATGCACCGCTCCCCCGCCGAGCCGAACCCGGCGTTGACCGCCGCGTCGGCGGCCAGGTCCAGGTCGGCGTCCGGGAGCACCACCATGTGGTTCTTCGCCCCACCGAGCGCCTGCACCCGCTTGCCGGCGGCCGTTCCACGTTGGTAGACGTACCGGGCGATCGGGGTGGAGCCGACGAACGACACCGCCCGCACCTCCGGGTGCTCCAGCAACGCGTCGACCGCCTCCTTGTCGCCGTTGACCACGTTGAGCACCCCGTCGGGCAGGCCCGCCTCGGCGAACCACTCGGCCAGCAGCAACGCCGCGCTCGGGTCCTTCTCGCTCGGTTTGAGCACCACCGCGTTGCCGCAGGCCACAGCCACCGGCACGAACCACAGCGGCACCATCACCGGGAAGTTGAACGGGGAGACCACGGCCACCACCCCGAGCGGCTGCCGGATGGTGTACGAGTCGACCTCGGTGGACACGTTCTCGCTGAACGCGCCGCGCAACGCCGACGGCAGGCCGCACGCGTACTCGATGACCTCCAGGCCGCGCTGCACCTCGCCGGCGGCGTCGGCGAGCACCTTGCCGTGCTCGGCGGTGATCACCTCGGCGAGCCGGTCCCGACGGGCGTGCACCAACTCCCGGAAGGCGAACAGCACCGCCGACCGCCGCGCCAGCGACGCGTCCCGCCAGGCCCGCGCCGCGCGGGCGGCGGCCTGCACGGCGACGTCGACGTCCGCGGTCGAGGCCAACTCGACCTCGGCGGTACGCCGACCGGTCGCCGGGTCGAACACGTCACCGCGCCGCTGCGACGTGCCGCCGATCCGCTTGCCGTCGACGAAGTGACCGATGCTCATGCCGCCACCCCCGCCGCCGCACGGATCGCGTCGACGAGGATCGCCAGGCCCTCACGGGCCTCCTCCTCGGTCAACGTCAACGGTGGCCCCATCCGGAGCACGTTGCCGTGGAGACCGCCCTTGCCGATCAGCAGGCCACCGTCGCGGGCGGCTTCGAAGACCCGGTTGGTCAACGCCGGGTCGGGCTCACTACTGCCCGGCCGGACGAACTCGACGCCGAGCATCAGCCCCTTTCCGCGTACCTCGACGACGCAGTCGAGCCCGCCCACGGCGGACCGCAGGCCGTCGGCGAGGATCGCGCCGACGCGGGCCGCGTTCGCCTGGAGGTCGTGCGCGATCAGGTAGTCGAACACCGCGTTGCCGGCGGCCGTGGAAATCGGGTTGCCGCCGAAGGTGGAGAAGCTGATGGCCGGCACCGACTCCAGCACCTCGGCCCGGCCGACCACCCCGGCCAGGGCGAACCCGTTGCCGATGCCCTTGGCGAAGGTGAGCAGGTCCGGGGTGACGCCGTGCGCCTGGTAACCCCAGAAGTGCTCCCCGGTACGCCCCCAGCCGGTCTGCACCTCGTCGGCGATGAACAGGATGCCGTGCTCGTCGAGGACCTTCTTCCAACCGGCGAAGAGCCCGTCCGGCGGGTGCACGAAACCACCCACGCCCTGGATCGGCTCGGCGATCAGCGCGGCCACGTCGCCGGCGGTCTGGGTGGCCAGCACCTCGCGTAGGTCCTCCACCGCCGCGTCGACCTGCTCGTCGGCGCTGAGCCGGGCCAGCAGACCGCGCACCCGGTCACCGGAGTGCAGCCACGCCACCTGGAGCGGGTTGAGGCCGCTGGCCGACCAGTTGCGGTTGCCGGTGACGCCCATCGCCGCGTACGACCGGCCGTGGTAGCTGTTGCGCACCGCCAGGATCTGGTGCGAACGACGGTGGTTGGTGGCGACCAGCAGCGCCGCCTCGTTCGCCTCGGTGCCAGAGTTGGTGAAGAACACCCGGGCGTCGGGGATGCCGGAGCGCTGGGCGATCTTCTCGGCCAGCTCCACCTGTTGGCGGATCAGGTAGAGCGTCGAGGTGTGCGCGATGCCGGTGGCGAGCTGCCGCTCGACGGCCTCCCGGATCTCCGGGATGTCATACCCGATCATGTTGGTCAGCACACCGCCGAAGAAGTCCAGGTAGCTGCGACCCTGCGCGTCGGTGACCCGGCGGCCCGAGCCGGAGACCAGCTCCAGAGGCTCGGCGTAGTACAACGGCATCCAGGACGGGAGCACGGCCCGGTGCCGGGCCAGCAGGTCGTCGGTCATCGTGGCAACCCTTCAGCGGCGTTCGTGGATACCGCACGCTCCCACCGCCAGCCGATGCGAACAACTGTCAGCCTGTAGCGCAAGGACGTCACCGGCTGACAGCACGTCAACGGTTTCCACGACTACGATCGGCCTTGACCGCTGATTTCCGCAGCCTTAGTGGCTTCCCTCCACTTGATCCGTAGGCTCGCCGCTCGTGCATGAGCAACCTGGCGGGGGCGCAACGGCAGGTGCAGGGCGACGGCGACCACCGCGAAGGCCGCCCAGCCGGCGCCCAACGCCACCGCCGACGAGACGTCCTGAAGGTAGTGGTACGCGGTCAGGAAGCCGACCAGCGCGAGGCTGTTGCGGGCGAAGTGCCGACTGAACTCGGCCAACTGGCGGCGGGCCTCGACGGCGACAAGCACCCCCGAGTACGGGAAGGTCACCACCATGCCGCGCAGCACAGCACCGAGCAGCGCGGTGAGGACCGCCCCGACGAAGATCACCACCAGCTTGAGCAACACCGGCAGCCCGTCCGGGCGGCTCTCCGCGACGGCGACCGTCTCCTCGGCGGGAGCGCCACGTCGGCGGGCGCGACGGCGCAGCCACAGAATGGCCGCCAGCCAGAGCACGAGCGTGCCGGCGAGGGCGACCTCGAACGGGATGTCGACGGCCAGCAGGCCGGCGCTCAGCGCCACGTACCCGGCGATCCCCGCGACGTCGGCGAGCAGGATCGGCCAACGCCACCGCTGGTGGGTGACCGCCACGATGACGAAGAAGAGGTTGAGCCCGAGCACGCCGAGCACCTGCGCGCCGTCCACCCGGTGGTCGGTGGTGACCAGGGCGAGCGTCATCGGCAGCGGCAGACTGTAGACCAGCGCGCGGAGCCGGACGGAGCGGATCACGCTGACCGCCCAGACCACGGCCGTCACCAGCAGGACCGCGCTCAACGTCATGGCTCACCCGTTCCCGCCCCGGTGGGGGCCGTCAGTCCTGGAAGGTCGCGGCGTTCGCACAGAGGTCGAACACGCGGGTGAGCCGAGCAACGTCCGTCCGGTTGACCGAGAACTGATTCTCGCCGATCTCGCCGTGCGCGGTCATGTGGGCCTCCCAACAGCTCGACCCGTCCCAGAGTGTCAAATTCACGTGCAGGTGCGGACTCACCACCCCGAGGGGCAGCAGACCCACCCGCGCCCCGGCCGCGCGCTGCTTCTCCACCAGGGCGGACAGCTCCTCGGTCAGCGTGGCGTAGACGAAGACCCTGGTGATCTGGACACCCCGTTGCAGGGCCTCCACGTTGGCCTCCCAGTAGCGCCGGCCGATCTCGCTGCGCCACCAGCTCAGCTCCCCGCTCACCCGGGGCATCACGTTTGTCAACCCGTCCAGCCGGCGCACGCAGGTGCGGGTCGCGCCGACCAGGTCCTCGTCCTCGTCGCCGCGCCGGATGATCCGACCGTCGGCGAGCTGCTCGGCCTCCAACCGGAACTGCTCGTAGCGCCGCTGCGCCTCGACCGCGACCCGGGTGCCCGCGTGCTGCTCGGCCGCCTCCCGCATGGCCCCGGCCAGGTCGGTGGTGGTGCGGACCAGCCAGGGCGGGCCGTCCAACAGGGTACGAAGGTGGAAGCGGCGCTCCGCGCGGGCCAGTGAGTCCACCAACAGCGAGATGGTGATGCCCATCAGACCGGCCAACAGCGACTCCACCCCGGAGGCGGCGTTGCTGAGGTCGAGCACGATGCTGAGGGTGACCGACAGCGTGATGCCGACCAACGCCACCGGGTCGGTGTGCGCGACCAGCCGGACGAAGCCGGCGCCGGAGCCGCCGCCCTCCCGGAACCGCTGACGGGCCACGTCACGGGTCATCGAGATCCCCCAATCAACCACTCCCGCCAGCGTAGACAGCAACCACAACCGCCGGCCCCGCCGCAGCGGCCGGTAGCATCCGGCTGTGCACAGAACGGACGCGGCGCCGTCGACCGGAACGGACGACGAGCGGACCACGGCGGAGGTCTGGGCCTGGGTCTGCTCCACCCCGCTGCGCGGCCTGGTCGCCCACTTCGGCGGCACCTGGCCCGACGGCGACCTCACCGACGTGCTCCGCTTCCTCGACGACTTCTCCGCCCGCCACTGGGACTTCCGGGGCGGCCGGGAACGGCCCGACGCCCGGGAGCCCGACCTCGACCCGGCCACCGCGACACTGGTGCTCGACGCGGCTGCCGCGCTCGGGCTGATCCACCCGGTGCCACCGGCCCGGTCGGCGTACGCCCACCTGGTGGTGCTCGGCGGTCTGGCGCACGCCTGCGTACGCCGCGTCGGGTACGCCGCGCACCTGCTCCGCGCCGGCCTACCGGTGAGCGGCGAGGTCGCCGTCCTGGGCAGTTTCCGGCCGCTGTCGGACTGGGAACGCCGCACGCTCGCCGACGCGGGCCTGCCGGCCGACGACACCGAGGTGGACGTGCTGGACACGGCCGTCCGCCGGGTGTTCGAGGTGACCGCCCCGACGGAGGAGGACGGCGTCGACGCCGGCCATCCGCACCACTCCTGGTCGTCGCGGACCTACCGACCGGACGGGCTGCCGCCGATCCGGGTGCTGGCCGCGCCGTCCAGCGAACCCGACCAGCGACGCGCGCACACCGCCGACACGCAGCGGTTCTGGGCAGGCCACGTCCGGCTCGCCCCGGGCGACCAGGTCCTGATGGTCACCGCGCCGATCTACGTGCCGTTCCAGCACTGCGACGCCCTGCGCACGCTGGCCCAGCCGTACGGGTGCGCCATCGACACTGTCGGCGTGGACCCCACGTTGGCCGACCTGGCGGTGCTACCCGAGCAGACCCTCACGCCGGGGCGCTACCTCCAGGAGATCCGGTCGGCGATCCGCTCGATGCGCGCCCTGCACGCCGGGCTTCGCCCCCGCTGACCTGGCTGGTGTGGACCCGCCGCTGAGCTGAGCTCAGCGGGCGGTGTCGGCGACGGCCTGGGCGAAGACCTCGGAACGGTGCTCGAAGTTGCGGAACCGGCCGTAGCTGGGCGCGGCCGGAGACAGCAGCACCACCCCGCCGGCCGGGGTCACCTCCCGGGACAGCCGGACCGCGTCCACCAGGTCGTCGACCAGTTCGGTACGCACCTTCGGCAGGCCGGCGAGCACCTCGACGATGCGGGTGCCGCTGTCTGGAATCCCGATCACTGTCAGCTCCCGCTCGGCCAGGTGCTCGGCCAACGGCGTGTAGTCCAGACCCCGGTCGTTGCCCCCGACGATCACCGTCAACGGCCGCCCGTCGTACGCGTCGATGGCGTGCATTGCCGCGTACGGGCTGGTGGCCAGGGTGTCGTCGACGAACGTCAACCCGGACGGGTCGGTGATCTCGGTCAGCCGGTGGGCCAGCCCCTGGAACTCGGCGACCGCGACGGCGAGGTGGACCTTGTCGGCCACCACGTCCACGCCGAGCGCGTCGAGCACGGCGAGCGCGACACAGAGGTTGCCCTCGTTGTGCCGGCCGACCAGCGGCAGCACGGCACGCGGGAAGAGCGGTTGGTCACCGAAGTGGAACCACGGGGTGCCGTCCGCGCCGGTGGCGACGTGCGTGGTGTCGGGGCGACCGGCGCGGACCGCCGGCAGCTCACCCAGTTCCGCGGCGAGCCGGGGGTCGCCCCCGTTGACCACGATCGTCTGCGGGTCGTGGGCGAGCAGGTTGAGCTTGTCCCGGTAGTACTCCCGTTCGCCACCGTGCGCGTCGAGGTGCTCGGGGAAGAGCGCGGTGACCACCGCCACCCGGGGCGAGTCGGTGAGGTCGCTGCACTGGTAGCTGGACAGCTCCAGCACGTACAGCTCCGCGTCCGGCAGGTCCAGGGTCGGCACCCCGATGTTGCCGCCGAAGACGTTCGGTCGGCCCATCGCGGTGAGCAGGTGACTGATCAGGCTGGAGGTGGTGCTCTTACCCTTGCTGCCGGTGACCCCGACGGTGCGCGCGGCGTGGTCGGCCATCCACAACGCGGTGCCCTGGGTCACCATGATCCCGCGGCGGCGCAGCTCGACCAGCCACGGGTGGGTCTGCGGCACCCCCGGGGAGCGGACCACCACGTCGGCGGCGGCCAGTCGTTCGAAGCCGGCCTCGCCGGTGACCAGCGGCGCCGCCTCGGCCAGCGGGCCGTCCCAGGGCAGCGACAGGAAGTTGGCGCTGTCGTCGACCGCCACCAGCTCGGCGGGGCCGTGCGCGGCGATGGCGGTCACAGCGGCCCGGCCCTCCCGACCGGTGCCCCAGACGGCGACGGTACGTCCGCGCAGGTCAGAAAGGCGCACGGGGCTCTCCTCGTGGGTCACGGCGGCGGCAGGGCGGGCCCGGTCCGGACACGGCCGGACGAACCAGGGCCTAGTATGGCGTGTGCCCAACGAGCAGCTCCGGCGGATGGACGCCTTCACCTTCCCGTCCTACTCGATCGACTTCGCCACCGGCGAGGTGTTGTTCGACTACGCCCTGACCGGCCCGGCCGGTGAGCAGCGGTTCACCGAGGTGATCACGCTTCCGCTGCCGGCGGAGCCGCCGTCCGACGAGACGGTGGCGACCCTCAACCGGGTGCTGGAGGTGCTGCACCTCGTCGCCGGGGTCAGCTACTACAAGGCCGCCGCTCCGCCCCGACTCGTGCTGCCGGCGCCGCTGGGCGCGGCCACCGTCGACTACGTCACGGCCGTCTACACCAAGGGCCTCGCCGAGTACGCGTACCGCAACCAGCTGCCGCACGTGCTCGAGCTGCGCCCGGAGGTGCCGGCCGGCACGCCGGAGTCACCCCGGGTGTACGACGACTCGGACCGTCGCCCGCTCTCGGCGGTCGGCGGCGGTAAGGACTCGATCGTCAGCCTGGAGGCGCTGCGCCGAGCCGAGCTGGACCCGGTGCCGTTCTCGGTCAACCCGAACCACGTGATCGTCGCCGTCAACGAGGCGTCCGGGCTGGTCCCGTTGGCCGCCCGGCGGCGCATCGACCCGGTGCTGTTCGACCTGAACGCGGCCGGTGCGCTCAACGGGCACATCCCGGTCACCGCCATCAACTCCCTGATCGCGGTGGCCACCGCCGTCCTGCACGGACTGGGCCCGGTGGTGATGTCCAACGAGCGTTCGGCGTCCGACCCGAACCTGGCCTGGAACGGCCACGAGATCAACCACCAGTGGTCCAAGGGCGTCGAGGCGGAGGGGTTGCTGCGGGCGTCGCTGGCCGAGCACGCCGGCCTGACCGACCCGTACTTCTCGCTGCTGCGTTCGCTGTCCGAGCTGCACATCGCCCGGCTGTTCGCCGAGTTCACCCGGTACGACGACGTGGTGACCAGCTGCAACCAGGCGTTCAAGCTGCGCGACGCGAGTGAGCGCTGGTGCCGTGACTGCCCGAAGTGCCGGTTCGTCTTCCTGGCCATGGCGCCGTTCATGCCCCGGGAACGGGTCACCCACATCTTCGGCGGTGACCTGCTGGCCGACGAGTCGCAGATCCCCGGCTACCGCGAACTGCTGGGCGTGGACGGGCACAAGCCGTTCGAGTGCGTGGGCGAGGTCGAGGAGTCGGTGGTGGCCCTCGGCCTGCTCGCCGAGCAGGACCAGTGGCGCGACGCCCCGGTGATCCAGGCCCTGGTCGACGCCGTCCCGGAGACGGCCTGGTCCGCCGTCGCCAACTCGGACGTCTTCACCCCCGGCGGCCCCAACCACATCCCCCCAACCTACGCAAAAGCCCTGAGCTCCCTCACCTAACCCGGCAGTGAACCCACTTTCCCCGCTGAGGACCGCCGCGAAGCGAAACAGCAAGGAGCAGGCCCCGCCCCGCCCCGCCCCGCCCCGCCCCGCCCCGCCCCGCCCCGCCCCGCCCCGCCCCGCCCCGGCGAGTGTGCCCCTGCTCCTTTGGAGCTGATGTCGTAGACGAATCAGGGCGTGGTTGACCCGAGCCGAGCCGAGCGATTCGTTCACGACATCAACTCGATAGCGTGGCGGACCCCGATGCCCACCCCTACGCCGGGCCGACCCCGCCTGTGTCGATCATGGTGCTGTGGTGGGCGCAATAGACGTTTTCGTGACTTCTGCACCCCGCCACAACTCCTTGATCGACGCGGGCGGGGCGGAGAAGAGGGCCCGGTGGGGGCGGGGGTTAGGGGGTTCGGACTGCTTCTAGGGCTAGTAGGGCCACGTGTAGGGAGAGGCTGGCCTCTACCGAGTCGAGGTCCACGTCGAGGATGCGGGCGATGCGGGCCAGGCGTTCGTAGAAGGCCGGCCGCGACAGGTGGGCGGCGGCGGCGCCTGCGGACTTGTTGCGTCCCTGCTCCAGGTAGGCGCGCAGGGTGTCGAGCAGCCGTTCCCGGGGGTGCCGGGCGTCATACTCCAGCAGCGCGCCGAGTTCACGCTCCACGAACGTCTGGAGGCGGGGCTCGTCGCGCAGCAGGTGCAGCAGCCCGGCCAGGCCGACGTGCGGCAGCCGGAAGACCGGCAGGTCACGCCGGTCCCGTCGGGCCGCCTCGGCGATCTGCCGCGCCTCGACCAGCGACCGGCGGGCCTCCCGCAGGGTGCTCACACCCGAGCCGGCGGCCACGATCACGGCACCCGGGCCAGCACCCCGGGACGGATCGACACCGACCCCTGCGCGAGCGGTCTCGACCCCGAGACCCACGCGGGGCGGATCTACGCCGAAGCCCGTGCGGACCGGATCGGCGCCGACCGCCGCACGGGAAACGTCGGATGCGGGACGGGAAACGTCGACACCGGAGGTGGCCCGAGCCGGTTCGACGCCGGGTGCCGGCCGGCCGGCGCCGGCGTCGAGGCGTACCCGACGAAGGGCGCTGGCGAACGCGGACAGCGCGCGGTCCTCGGCGGCCGGGTCCGACAGGGCCAGCAGCGCGCCCACCGAGTTGTCGTCGACGGCGCTGGTCAGCGCGGTCAGCTTCGCCTCCCGCAGGGCCTGGCCGACCGCCTCGGAAAGATCGCGTAGCCGGGCCTGGCCGGCCTCGGGGCCGACCTCCCCGGCGGGGTCGTCGGCGCGGTGCCGGACCATCACGCCGACCAGGTGTCGCCGGTCGAGCACCACGCCGAGCGCCTTGGCCCGCAGCCCCACCTCGTCCACCGGGCGGGAGTGGTCGAGCAGCGCGGTGAGCAGGGTGCGGTGGATCTGTCGTTCCAGGCCCTCGGCGTCGCGGCGGATCAGCCGGCCCAGCGCGAGGGTGGACGCGGCCCGCTCGATCAGGATCGTGAGCCGGGTGGGCGGGCCCACGCTCGGCTCGACCGCCTGAGCGCTGGGCACGTCGCCGCTGGCCGGCCAGCGGAGCAGCAGCCGACCCCAGTCCTGCCCCCGGGCGCCGACTGTGGTCACGAGCCAACCGCTGTCCGGGTCGTACGCGGTCCGCCCGGCCGGACGGATCCGCCGGGAGTGCTGCTCCCAGCCGTCCAGCAGCAGCTCGGCGCTCTCCCCCGCCGGGTCGTACCCGAGCACCTGCCGGGACAGGTTCTCCAGCACCACCGGGCAACCGGACAGCTCGGCGGCCTGTCGGATCACCTCGGCGGCGTCGGCGCCCTCGACGGAGAGGTCGTTGAACCGCTGGTGGATCTCCTCGGTGGCGCGCAGCTCGGTGAGCTGCGCGTCGACGATCAGCGCGTGCACCGCCTCGGTGATCCGGACGAACGGGGTGGCCCGGCGCAGCTCCACCAGGGGCAACCCACGCCGCTCGGCGGCGGCGGCCATCACCCGGGGCACACCGCTGACGTACCGGCGGCCCAGCTCGACGACGAGCCCGGAGACTCCGACGTCGGCGAGGTCGCCGATGAACGCGCGCAACCCGGTGTCGTCCCCGGGCAGGCCGATGCCGGTGGTGAGCACCAGTTCGCCGCCGCCGAGCAGGGTGGCGATGTCCGGTACCTCGGCGACGTGCACCCAGCGGACGGGTCGGTCCAGCCCGTCGTCGCCGGCGACGACGCGTGGAGCGCCGTGGCGGACCGGGTCCAGGGCGAGGACCTCACGGACGGTAGGGAACACGGCCGCCACGCTACCGTCCGTGACGCCGGAACTCGACTTGCCACCGCTGGCCGAGCCAGCCGGCCGGTACCTGCCACCGGCGGCCGTGGGTCGGCCGGGCTCAGTCGACGCCGAACTCCATCGCGGCGCGGTCGAGTGCCTCGTCCTCCGGGGAGGCGACGCCCCGGGAGGCGATGGCTTCCGCGCCGCCCTGCGGCATCGCGCCGATCAACCCGGTCGAGGCGGCCTGCGCGGCGCCGATCATCCGCTGCGGGTTCCCGCCGCCGACCAGGCCGAGGGAGGCGTACTGCTCCAGCTTCGACCGCGAGTCGGCGATGTCCAGGTTGCGCATGGTGAGCTGGCCGATCCGGTCCGACGGGCCGAACGCCGAGTCCTCGGTACGCTCCATCGACAGCTTGTCCGGGTGGTAGCTGAACGACGGGCCGGTGGTGTCCAGGATCGAGTAGTCCTCGCCCCGGCGCAGCCGCAACGTCACCTCGCCGGTGACCGCCGTGCCGACCCACCGCTGCAACGACTCGCGCAGCATCAGCGCCTGCGGGTCCAGCCAGCGGCCCTCGTACATCAGCCGACCGAGGCGGCGACCCTCGCTGTGGTAGTTCGCCAGGGTGTCCTCGTTGTGGATGGCGTTGACCAGCCGCTCGTACGCGGCGTGCAGCAGCGCCATCCCGGGCGCCTCGTAGATGCCGCGGCTCTTGGCCTCGATGATCCGGTTCTCGATCTGGTCCGACATGCCCAGGCCGTGCCGGCCGCCGATGGCGTTGGCCTCCAGCACCAGGTCGACGGCGTTGCCGAACTCCTTGCCGTTGATGGTGACCGGGCGGCCCTGGTCGAAGCCGACGGTGACGTCCTCGGTGGGGATCTCCACCGACGGGTCCCAGAACCGGACGCCCATGATCGGGTTGACAGTCTCGATGCCGGTGTCGAGGTGCTCCAGCGTCTTCGCCTCGTGCGTGGCACCCCAGATGTTGGCGTCGGTCGAGTATGCCTTCTCGGTGCTGTCCCGGTAGGGCAGGCCGCGTTCGAGCAGCCACTCGGACATCTCCTTACGCCCACCCAGCTCGGTGACGAAGGCGGTGTCGAGCCACGGCTTGTAGATGCGCAGCATCGGGTTGGCCAGCAGGCCGTACCGGTAGAACCGCTCGATGTCGTTGCCCTTGAAGGTCGAACCGTCGCCCCAGATCTGGACGTCGTCGGCGACCATCGCCCGCACCAGCAGGGTGCCGGTCACGGCGCGGCCCAGCGGGGTGGTGTTGAAGTACGCCCGCCCGCCGGTGCGGATGTGGAAGGCGCCGCAGGTCAGCGCGGCCAGGCCCTCTTCGACCAGGGCAGCGCGGCAGTCGACCAGGCGGGCGACCTCGGCGCCGTAGCTGAGCGCGCGACCGGGCACCGAGGCGATGTCGGGCTCGTCGTACTGGCCGATGTCGGCGGTGTAGGCGCAGGGAATCGCGCCCTTGTCGCGCATCCACGCGACCGCGACCGAGGTGTCGAGGCCGCCGGAGAAGGCGATGCCGACACGTTCGCCGGTGGGCAGGGAAGTGAGAACCTTGGACACGGGGAAAATTATGCAATAGAACGCATGGCCATGCAAGCCGATGCGGTCTACTCGCCGCCGAACGGCGGATCGTCGCGACCCAGCTCCCAGAACGCCACCGCCGCCGCGGCGGCCACGTTCAACGAGTCGACGCCACGGCGCATCGGAAGGACCACCCGCACGTCGCTGGCGGCCTGGGCCGCCGCGGTGAGGCCGGGCCCCTCGGCACCCAGCAGCAGCGCCGCCCGCTCGCGCTGCGCCGGGGTCAACCGCTGGATCGGTACGGCGTCCGGCGCGGGCGTCATGGCGAGCACCGTGAAGCCGGCCTCCCGCACCTGGTCCAGGCCCTCGGGCCACCGGTCGAGCTTCGCGTACGGCATGGCGAAGACCTCACCCATGCTGACCCGGACACTGCGCCGGTACAGCGGGTCGGCGCAGGACGGCGACAGCAGCACCGCGTCGATGCCGAGTGCGGCGGCACCCCGGAAGACCGCGCCGAGGTTGGTGTGGTTGTTCACGTCCTCCAGGAGCACGACCCGGCGCGCGGCGGCGAGCACCTCGTCCGCCGTCGGCAGCGGCCGGCGGTGGAACGACGCCAGCACCCCCCGGTGTACGTGGAAGCCGGTGGCCCGTTGCAGCACGTCCTGTGTCGCGGCGTAGACCGGCGCGTAGCCGGTGTCCAGGTCGGCGAGCTGGTCGACGCGCTTGGCGTCGACCAGGTACGACCGGGCCGGGTAGCCCGCGCGCAGCGCCCGGCGCAGCACCAGCTCCCCCTCGGCGATGAACAGGCCGTGCGGCGGCTCCCAGCGGGTGCGCAGCTCGACGTCGGTGAGCGCCCGGTAGTCGGCGATCCGGTCGTCGTCAGGGTCGGTGATCTCGTGGACGGGCACCCGACGATTCTGCCGGACGCGGAGCAGCGCGCTTCGACGCCCGCCCGACGGGGTGTTTTGTCCGAAGAAGAACGGGAATGACCGGCGGGCATCGGACGTGACGGGAAGGACCAGCCAGGTGAGCGCAGACGACACCACGGCGGGCGAAGCGGGCCCCCTGCCCCGGCGTCCGACCGTCGCGGACCACATCGTCTCGCGCCTGTTCAGCTGGGGCGTACACCGCTACTTCGGCTATCCCGGCGACGGCATCAACGGCCTCACCTCCGCGCTGCAACGCACCAACGGGCGGGCCCAGTTCATCCAGGTCCGCCACGAGGAGACCGCCGGCTTCGCCGCCTCCGCCCACGTCAAGTACGGCGGCGGCCCACTGGGCTGCGCGCTGGTCACCAGTGGGCCGGGGGCGATCCACCTGCTCAACGGCCTGTACGACGCGAAGCTCGACCACCAACCGGTGATCGCCCTGGTCGGGCACACCGCGACCACCGCCGAGGGCGGCGGCTACTACCAGGAGGTCGACCTGCTCGCCCTCTACAAGGACGTGGCCGCGGCGTTCCTGGCCCAGCTCGACCACCCGACACAGGTACGCCACCTGGTCGACAGGGCGTGCCGGACAGCGCTGGCCCGGCGTACCGTCACCGCCCTGATCCTGCCCCTGGACCTCCAGGACGAGCCGGCCGTCCCGAACCCCCCGCACGCGCACGGCTACTACCAGACCAGCAACGCGCCGAGCAGTACGCCGACGGTGCCACCGGAGGCGGACGTACGCCGGGCAGCCGAGGTCCTGCGCGGCGGGCAGCGGGTGGCCATGCTTGTCGGCCAGGGTGCCCTCGGCGCGCGCGACGAGGTCCGCGAGATCGCCGACCGGCTCGGGGCCGGCGTGGCCACCGCACTGCTCGGCTTCACCGCCGTCGACCACCGCGAACCGTGGGTGACCGGCGCGATCGGGCTGCTCGGCACCCGACCGAGCTGGCAGCTGATGAGCGGCTGCGACCGACTGCTGATCGTGGGCAGCAACATGCCGTACTCGGAGTTCTACCCACCGCCCGGGCAGGCCCGCGCGGTGCAGATCGACCTGGACGGCACCCAGCTCGGGCTGCGGTACCCCACCGAGGTGAACCTGACCGGCGACGCCCGCCCCACGCTGCGGGCGTTGCTGGACGAACTGGGCCCCGGCCCCGGGCCGACCGCCTGGCGGACGGAGATCACCGAGGCCACCTCGGCGTGGCGCCGGGTGCAACACGACCTGGCCGAGCAGGCCGCCGACCCGGTCAACCCGCAGTTGCTCTTCCACACCCTGAACGAGCGGCTGCCGGACGACGTGCTGCTCGCTGTCGACTGCGGCACCACCACCGCCTGGTACGCCCGACACATCCAGGTACGCCCGAGCATGCTGGCCAGCCTCTCCGGCACGCTGCTGTCCATGGGCGGCGCCATGCCGTACGCGTTGAGCGCCAAGTTCGCCCACCCGGACCGGCCGCTGGTCGCACTGATCGGCGACGGCGCCATGCAGATGAACGGCGTCAACGAGCTGATCACGGTGGCGAAGTACTGGCGCAGCTGGGCGGACCCGCGCTTCGTGGTGCTGGTGCTCAACAACCGGGATCTGGCGTTCGTCAGCTGGGAACAGCGCTCGACCGAGGGGACGCCGATGTTCCCCGACAGCCAACAGTTGCCGGATATCGCCTACCACCAGTGGGCGGAGGTGCTCGGGCTGCACGGCGAGTTGATCGACTCACCGGAGCAGGTGCGCGACGTCTGGGACCGGGCGCTCACCGCCGACCGGCCGGTGGTGATCAACGCCCTGGTCGACCCGGCCGAGCTGATGCTGCCACCGCACTTCACCGTCGAGCAGGCCCGCAAGACCGCCGCGGCGGTGCTCCGCGGCGACACCGACTGGGCCGGGATCATCCGCCGCGGCCTGCCCGCCACAGTGGCCAGCTACCGCCCCCGCCGCCGCGACCGCTGAGACCGTCAGCCTCGGCGGTCCAGCCAGCGTTGGAGGGCCGAGCGGGGGTCCTCGGTGGTGGGGTCCTGCCGGCGCTCCGGGACCGCTGGGCGTTCCACCGGGCGGCGCGCGTCGCCGGCCAACTCACGGCTCGGTGCCACGAACGCCTTCTCCGGCTGGCCCTTCACGGCGGTGGCGATGACCCGGGCCACCGCGTCGATCACCTTCGTCTGCACCGCCGACCCCACCGAGTCGGCCGGGTCGTCCGGGTTGGCGGCGATACCGGCCACCGCGACCTGCGGGGTGAAGCCGACGAACGTCTCGGTGGAGTTCTCCTCCGAGCTACCCGTCTTACCAGCCACCGGTCGGCCATCGAGGATGTCGTTCACACCGGTGGCGGTGCCACCGTTGCACTGCCCGAACGCCGACTGCTGACCCACCGGGCAGCGCGCCGCGTCGGTCGCGGCACGGGCGACGTCGGCGTCGAGCACCCGCTTGCAGGAGGGCTGCCCGACCGGCACCTTCGTGCCGTCCGCGCCGGTCACCGAGACCACCGGCACCGGCGTGCAGTAGGTGCCCTCGGCGGCCACCGTGGCGTACGCGTTGGCCAGGTCCAGCGGGGTCGTGGCCGCCACACCGAGGGTGAACGAACCCCAGTTCGCTGCGTTGTTCTTCGCGAAGGCGGCGTCCGAGTCGGCGCGGAACGTAATGCCGAGCCGCTGCGCCATCTGGACCACCTTGTCCTGGCCGACCTGCTCGGCCAGCCAGACGAAGTAGGTGTTCACCGAGCGGCCGAAGCCGTCCCACATCATCCGGTACCCGTCCATCCAGTCCGGGTTGGCGTTCGCCGGGCACCAGTGGCCGTCGCAGCTGCCCGGTCCCTCGGCGGGGTACCGGGTGGGCAGCTTGGCGGGCGCGTCGAAACCGGTGGAAAGGGTACGGCCCGACTCCAGCGCGGCGAGCATGGTGAACAGCTTGAACGTCGAACCCGCCTGGTACCCGTCGACGCTGGCCCCGCCGGAGATCAACGGGTTGACGGTGTTCGGGTAGTTCGCCTGCCCGGCCGGGTTGTCGGCGAGGCTGTAGTGCCGGTTGACCGCCATCGCCAAAACCCGCCCGGTGCCCGGCTGGACCGCCGCGATCGGCAGGGCGCGCTTGTTGTCGTACCCGTAGACCTTGGTGGCCTGCTGCTGCGCGGTGGCCTGGACCTTCGGGTCCAGCGAGGTGACAACCGTGTAGCCGCCCGAACGCAGCGCCTGCTCGCGCTCCGCGACGGTGGCCCCGAAGGCCGGCTGGGCCAGCCACCACTGGCGCAGGTAGTCGCAGAAGTAGCCCCAGTCGTCGTGGCCCTGGGACACGGCGGTGCAGCCGTTGGGCTGGGCGGTGGGGTGCAGGGCCAGCGGCTCGGCCTTGGCCTGGGCGGCCTGCGCGGCGGTGATCGCGTTGGTGGCGACCATCGAGTCCAGCACGTACGACCGGCGGGCCAGCGCCGCGTCCTTGTCGCCGCTGATCGGGCTGTACGCGTCCGGGGACTGCACCAGACCGGCCAGCACTGCCGACTCGCCGAGGGTCAACTGCGACGGAGGCTTGCCGAAGTACCGCTGGCTGGCCGCCGCGATCCCGTACGCGCCGGAGCCGAAGTAGGCGATGTTCAGGTACCTGTCGAGGATCTCGTCCTTGCCCAGGCTCTTGTCCAACGCGCTCGCGTACCGGATTTCCTGGATCTTGCGCCCGACGGTGGGGTCGGTCGCGGCGGCGCGCTCCTCGGCCGTGCGGGTGGGGTCGGTCTTGAGCACGTTACGGACGTACTGCATGGTCAGCGTCGAGCCGCCCTGCTCGGTGCCGCCGCCCTTGACGTTGGCCACCAGCGCCCGGGCCAGGCCGCGCAGGTCCGCGCCGCCGTGGTCGTAGAAACGCCGGTCCTCGGCCGCCACGATCGCCTGCCGCATCACCGGGGCGATCTCCGACAGGGGGACATCGGTGCGGTTCACGTCGTAGAACGTGGTGATCAGCGTCTTGCCGTCGTTGGCGTAGAGGTACGAACGCTGCGGGGTGGCCGGGGTCTTCAACGAGGCCGGCAACGCGGCGTACGACCCGAGCGCGGAGCGGGCGGTGAGCCCGAGCAGCAGGTTGCCCGGCAGCGCGGCGACTGCCAGGACAAGCCCGGCCAACACGCCGGCGAGCAGCACTGTGAACAGCCGCGACAGCGGCGAGCGGGGGGCGGCCATGCAACCCAGGATTGCCACAAAAACCGCCAACCGACCACCCCCACCCGCCAATTGTCAGCAACTTCACCCCCACCCACCAGCCAACTCCCACCCCCACCCCCCGCCCAGCCCCACCCCAGCCCCCCACCCCGGTGATCATGGGGTTAACGGGAGGTTCGATCACCGAATCACCCGTCAACCTCATGATCACCGGCGTTGGCCGGGGGCCGGAGGCCGGGGGCCCGGGGGCCGGGGGCCGGGGGGTGGGGGTGAGGGTGGGCGGGTGGGTTAGGGGTTGGGGGTGCTCAGGCTGGCGGTGGCGGCGTCTCTGGCGGTTTCGCGGGGCATCAGGCGGCCGGAGCGGTAGCCGATGCCGATGCCGGCGATCAGTACGAAGATCGCGCCGAACGTCTGCAGCGAGCCGATCAGGGCACCGCCGAGGCCGAGCAACGGCGCGGCGATGATCAGCATGACGCCGTCGCCGAGACTGAAGGTGCCGGAGCGGGCCACCGCCCACCCGGTGAGGAACCATCCCGCGCTGTAGAACGTCGCGCCGAGCAGGACCAGCGACCGCGCGGTGGCGCCGAAGACCGGCGTCTGCTCTTCGAGCCCGGCGAACGGCAGCATGAGCACTGTGCCGGCGATGCTGACCAGCAGCCCGGCGGCGGCGACCCGGCGGCTGCGGGTCGCGGCCAGCAGCCCGGTGAGGGCCAGCAGCGCGAGCAGTCCGAGCCAGACCGCGGCCACCCAGCCGATCAGGTACACCGCCCGGCCGTCGGCCGGATAGGGGTCGTTGCCCACCCCTCCGTCGCTGGCCATCGCCACCGCGCCGTAGAGGATGGCGTACGCGGGCAGCAGCCAGACAGCCGCCCGCGCGAACCGGCGCACCGACCAGGCCCAACTGGCGTTCGTGGCGGGGGCGCCCGGGGTCGGCTCGCCGACGAAGGGCAGTACGCCGAACCCGCCACCGCTGCGCCGGGAGCCCAGCGGGGCGACCGGGTCGTGCGCGCCGGGCACCGGGGCCGAGGACCACATCCGATTCGCCGGATCCTTCATGCGTCACCTCGCTCGCCGACGAACGGTGCGGGACGCGCCGGGGCGCCCCGATTGCCTGGTCACCACCCGTCCTAGGACCGATCGTGGCAGGCGTCGGAGCGCCCCATGAGTCTTTCTCGTATTTAGCCGACCGAGCGGCCGGCGTACGGGATCAGCCGCGTTCGCGCTGGTCGGCCGGGTCCTCGACGAGGCTGGCCGGCGACACCGGCTCCGGCGCGGGCAGCCCCTTCGGCCCCTTGCCGCCGGTGGCCTGCGCCTCGGCGACGCGTACCTCGTCGTGGATCTGCTGGGCGGCGTCCGCCGCGGCCTGCGCCGCCTCCGCGGCCTCGCGCTCGACCTGGCTCGCCTGGTCCGCGGCCTCCGGTGCGGGCAGGTCCCCCACCATCTGGCTCAGCCCACCGAGCGCGCCACCCATCCCCTCCAGGGCCTTGGTCAGCTCGGCCGGGACGATCCAGACCTTGTTGGCGCTGCCCTGGGCGATCTGCGGCAGAGCCTGCAGGTACTGGTAGGCGAGCACCTTCTGGCTCGGGTTGGCCTGGTGGATCGCGTCGAAGACCGTCCGGATCGCCTTCGCCTGACCCTCGGCCTGCAGGATGCGGGCCTGCCGGTCACCGTCGGCCCGCAGCACCGCCGACTGCTTGTCACCCTCGGCGGTCAGGATCACCGACTGCTTGTGACCCTCGGCGGTCAGGATCGCCGCGCGGCGGTCCCGCTCAGCACGCATCTGCTTCTCCATCGAGTCGCGGATGCTTGCCGGCGGCTCGATCGCCTTGATCTCGACCCGGGTCACCTTGATGCCCCAGCGGCCGGTGGTCTCGTCGAGCACGCCCGAGAGGTGCCTGTTGATCTCGTCGCGGCTGGTCAGCGCCCGCTCCAGATCGAGCGAACCGATCACGTTACGCAACGTGGTGACGGTCAGCTGCTCGATGGCCTGGAGGAAGCTGGAGATCTCGTAGGTCGCCCGGACCGAGTCGACCACCTTGAAGTAGAGAACCGTGTCGATCGAGACCACCAGGTTGTCCGAGGTGATCACCGGCTGCGGCGGGAAGCTGACAACCTGCTCCCGCATGTCGACCTTGGTACGAACCGCGTCGATGAACGGCACCAGCAGGTTGAGGCCGGGGCTGAGGGTGCGCTTGTACTTGCCGAGCCGTTCCACCACGTCCTGGCGTTGCTGCGGCACGATCCGCACCGCCTTGGCCAGCGTTATCACGGCGATCAACGCCACCGCGATCACCACCACCCCGATTAAGGTCATCCCGTTCACCCTCTCGATTCCGGCAGCTCGCCGGCGGAAGAAACATCGTCCTGCCACACCAGGGCGGTAGCGCCCCGGACCTTTATCACCCGAACCCGTTGACCGGGGTCATAAACCTGTGTCGTGTCGTACGACCGGGCGCTCCACAACTCCCCGTCGATCTTGACGAGGCCATTCTCGGCGTCCACCCGTTCCAGCACCAGCGCCGTGGAGCCCTCGATCGCCTCCACGCCGAACGGCTGCTCACCGCTCTCCAGCGCGGAACGGCTGTGCCGCCGGATGACCGGCCGGACCACCACCAGGCTCAACGCCGACACCACGGCGAAGACCAGCGCCTGCACGGCGACCGGCGCGCCCAGGGCGGCCGCACCGGCGGCGGCGAACGCACCGGCCCCGAACATGATCAGAAATAGCGTCGTCGTGAAAATCTCAGCGACGGCCAGCAGCACACCCAAAACGATCCACACCACGGCGTCCACCCCCCGATCGTGACACGCAAATGCACGCGCGACCTCCCCGCGAAGATCAGTAGGCTCGGCGAGGCCCCTTCCGGCCCGCCAAAACACCACGAAACGGCGGCCCGACCCGAGGAGATCCCGTTGACAGTGCTCCCCGAGACCGCCCGACAGATCGACATCCGGGTCGCCCAGGCCCAGGCCGACGGGCGCACCCCGTCGCTGGTGCTGGGCGTGGTCCGCGACGGCACGCTGGCGCATGTGGCCGTCGCCGGCGAAAACCCCCGCCCGGATGCCGACCTGCAGTACCGGGTGGGCTCGATCAGCAAGACGATGACCGCCACCCTGATCATGCAGTTGCGCGACGCCGGCCGACTGGCCCTCGACGACCCGCTGGAGCAGCACCTGCCGGGCACCGGCGTGGGCGCGCTCACAGTGCGCCAACTGCTCGGCCACGCCAGCGGCATCCAACGCGAACCCGAGGGCGACTGGTGGGAGCGGGCAGCGGGCGTCGATCTGACCACCCTGCTCGCCGGGGTCGACGCCGACAAGATCGCTTACCCACCGCACCGCACGTACCACTACTCCAACCTGGCGTACGGGCTGCTGGGCGGGTTGCTCGAACGGCTCACCGGCACACGGTGGGCCGACCTGCTCGACGAACGGATCCTCACCCCGCTGGGCCTGCGCCGCACCACCTACGCGGCCACCGACCCGTACGCCCGCGGCTACGTCGTCCACCCCTGGCACGGCACGTTGCGCGAGGAACCCCGTACCGAGACCGGCGCAATGGCCCCCGCCGGGCAGCTCTGGTCGACAATCGAGGACCTGGGTCGTTGGGCCGCGTTCCTGGCCGACCCCGACCCGTCGGTGCTGGCCGCCGAGACGCTGACCGAGATGTGCTCCCCCGTGGTGATCAGCGACGACTCCTGGACCGGCGGGCACGGCCTCGGGCTGGAGCTCTACCGGGACGGCGAGCGCGTGTACGTCGGGCACGGCGGCTCGATGCCCGGGTACGTGGCCGCTCTCGTGGTGCACCGGCCCACCCGTACCGCAGTGGTCGGCTTCGCCAACTCGTACGGCTTCCCGATCACCGGGCTCGGCCGCCGGCTGCTGACCACGGTGCTGGACGCCGAGCCGGCGCTTCCGCAGCCGTGGCGGCCGGCCGCCGCCGCACCTGACGCCGGGTTGACCGAGCTGACCGGTCGCTGGTGGTGGATGGGCACTCCGCTGGACCTGCGCTGGGACGCGGGCGACCTGGTGGCCCACGTACGCGGTGAGCGGGTCAGCCGGTTCACCGCCGAGGGGACGGACCGCTGGCGGGGACGTTCCGGCCCGGAGAACGGCGAGATCCTGTCGGTGCTGCGCGACGACAGCGGACGGGCGGTGGCGGTCGACATCGCCACGTTCGTCTTCACCCGGAGCCCGGACGAGGTTCCCTGACCCGCCGCCTGGTGGGTCTGGCGGGCCAGGCGGTCAGGCTGGCTCGGTGACGAAGTCGATGAGGCGTTCCATGGCGTTGATCAGGGGTGTCTCCACGTCGGCGAAGCTGTTCACCCGGGACAGGATGTGCCGCCACATGTCGGCCGGCTCGGCCACCCCGAGGGCCGCGCAGACCCCCTCCTTCCACGGCCGCCCCGGCGGCACCACCGGCCAGGCAGCGATGCCCAGCGCCGCCGGCTTGACCGCCTGCCACACGTCCACGTAGGGGTGCCCGGTCACCAACACGTGCGGCGAGTTCACCCGGGCGACGATCCGGCTCTCCTTGCTGCCCGGCACCAGGTGGTCGACGAGCACGCCGAGTCGTCGGGTCGGGCCGGGGCCGAAGTCGCGTACCTCGGCGTCGAGGGCGTCGATGCCATCCAACGGCTCGACCACCACGCCCTCGATCCGTAGGTCGTCGCCCCAGATCCGCTCGACCAACGCGGCGTCGTGGATGCCCTCCACCCAGATCCGGCTGGCCTTCGCCACCTGGGCCCGCACGTTGTCCACGGCGACCGAACCGGACGCGGTCCGCCGACGGGCCGTCGGCACCGCCGCCCGGGTCGGGCGGCGCAGCGTCACCGGGCTGCCGTCGAGCAGGAACGCCGCCGGCAGCAGCGGGAAGTTGCGCCGTTTACCGTGCCGGTCCTCCAACACCACCGCGCCAGCCTCGAAGCCCACCACCGCTCCGCAGAACCCGGAGTCGGCATCCTCGACCACGAGATCCGGTTCGGCGTCCACCTCGGGGGTGACCTTGCGCCGTCGCCAGTCGCCCGCCAACACGTCCTCGCCGTATCGCCCCGCCATGTCGATCACGCTAAACCCGGCCCGCGCCCAGCTCGGCTCCGACACACCGCCCCGCCCTCTGACCGCCGACCACACAGCCGCTCCACGGGCCGGGGATTGGGGCGAACAGGGCAGTTGGGGGCAGGCCGGGCGACCGGAGCGGCAGCCGAGACAGGGCCGGTCGTGACCACGTACCCTTTCGGCATGTCCACCCCCGCAACGGGCGCGGCCACACTCGCGCCGCGCCGGTCCAGCCGGTTCGTTGCCTGGGTGCGCGCGTGGCGCGCCGGGTTGGTGCCCTACGACGAGGTCGCCGACGCCATCGCCGGCGACGAGGAACACCTCGTTGCGGACGCCCCGGGCACCTGGACCGACGTCCCGCTGGGCGCCGCACTGCCCACCCTGGCCAAGCTCTCCCCCGACGAGATCCGCCTGGTGCTGCCCGCGCCGGGCGACCCACGGGGGCTGCCCGGCCCCGGCGACTTCGCCGGCGCGGCGTTGGTCACCGGCGAAGCGGTCGTCGCCGGCGGGCTCGGGTTGATCCCGGAGGTACGCTCGCACACCTCCGGCTCCGGGGACTGTTTCGAGACGGTGCTGTGGCGGGTCTACCCGCTGCCGGCCAACGCGGCCGCCGCGTCACTGTCGTTGCCTGGCGCCGCCGAGGCGGAGGCGGAGCTGGCCGCCGCGCTGGCCGAGACGACCGCCGCGCTGACCCGCCTCGACGTGGCCCAGTGGCGGCCCGAGCTGGCCGGTGCGCTGGCCGCGTTGCGCCGCCCGGACGGCGCCACCGATCTCCCACCGGGCTTCGACCCGCGGGCCCGCCGGCTCTTCGCCCGGGCCGCGGTGCTCGACCGGGTGCTCGCGCTGGCCGGGCACTCCGCGCCCGGCGGGGCGATCAACAACTACGAGGCACAGCAACGGGACGCGGCACTTCGCCCCCTCACCGCTGCCTGCCGGCAGGCACTGGTGGCCGCCTGCAACGCCCCCCTGCGCCCCTGACCAGCGCCGGCACCACACGGCGAGACCGGGGCTGGTCAGACCTCGTCGAGCAGGTCCGCGACCGAGTTGATGATCCGGGACGGGCGGTACGGGTAACGCTCCGCCTCGGTGCGGCTGCTGATCCCGGTGAGCACCAGGATCGTCTCCAGCCCGGCCTCCAGGCCGCACAGGATGTCGGTGTCCATCCGGTCACCGATCATCGCGGTGCTCTCCGAGTGCGCGTTGATGGTGTTGAGCGCCGAGCGCATCATCATCGGGTTGGGCTTGCCGACGAAGTACGGCTCGACCCCGGTCGCCTTGGAGATCATGGCGGCAACCGAGCCGGCGGCGGGTAGCGCGCCTTCCACGGACGGGCCTGTCACGTCGGGGTTGGTGCAGATGAACCGGGCACCGTCGTTGATCAGGCGGACGGCCTTCGTGATCGCCTCGAAGCTGTAGGTGCGGGTCTCGCCGAGCACCACGTAGTCGGGGGCGAAGTCGGTCAGCACGTAGCCGACGGCGTGCAGTGCCGTGGTCAGCCCGGCCTCACCGATGACGTACGCGGTGCCACCCGGCCGCTGGTCGGCGAGGAACTGGCCGGTGGCCAGGGCGGAGGACCAGATCGACTCCTCCGGGACGTCCAGCCCCATCCGGCTGAGCCGGGCCGTCAGGTCGCGTGGGGTGTAGATCGAGTTGTTGGTCAGCACCAGGAACGGCTTGCCGGAGGCGCGCAGCCGGTTGATGAACTCCGGCGCGCCGGGCACTGGCTGGCCCTCGTGCACCAGCACGCCGTCCATGTCGGTCAGCCAACTCTGCACGGGCTTACGGTCATGCATGATGATCCTCAGAGGTCAGGGGCGACGGGTCGGCACGCAACAGACGGTGGGGCAGCTGTCCCACATGGGCAGCTCGCCCAGGCGGCGGCGCAGCTGCGCGCCGTCCGGGTCGGTCCGCTCGGTGACCAGCTCACGGACCATGGTCACGAAGCGCGGGTCGGTGCCCGGCGTGCCGGCCCTGACGAAGTCCAGGCCGAGCTGCTTCGCCGTCTCCAGCGCTTCGGTGTCCAGGTCCCACACGACCTCCAGGTGATCGGAGACGAACCCGATCGGGCTGACCACCACGGCGGTGGTGCCGCCCTGCGCGAGGGCGGCCAGGTGGTCGTTGATGTCCGGTTCCAGCCACGGCACCTGCGGCGGGCCGGAGCGGCTCTGCCAGACCAGGTCGTACGCCAGGTCGGGTGCGGCGGCTGCGGCGACGAGCCGGGCGGTCTCGTGCAGCTGCGCCTCGTACCGGCCGCCGTGCGGGCCGGCGTTGGCCGCCATGGAGCTGGGGATGGAGTGGGCGGTGAAGACCAGCCGGGTGGTGTCCCGCAACGCCTGGTCGAGCTGACCCAGGGCCGCCTTGACCGCGTCGACGTGCGGCTCGACGAAGCCGGGGTGGTCCCAGAACTGGCGCAGTTTCTCGATCACCGGGGCGTCGGGGCCGACGGCGGCACGCGCGGCGGCGATGTCCTCCTGGTACTGGCGGCAGGACGAGTAGCCGCCGTACGCGCTGGTGACGAAGGCCAGCGCCCGGGTGACCCCGTCGTCGCGCATCTGGGTCACTGTGTCGGCGAGCATCGGGTCCCAGTTGCGGTTGCCCCAGTAGATGGGCAGGTCGAGACCGTGCGCGGCGAAGTCGGCGCGGACCGCGGCCAACAGGTCCCGGCACTGCTGGTTGATCGGGGACACCCCACCGAAGTGCTGGTAGTGCTCGGCGACCTCGGCCAGCCGCTCGGGCGGCACTCCCCGGCCCCGGGTCACGTTCTGCAGGAACGGCATCACGTCCTCGGGCCGCTCGGGCCCACCGAAGGACACCAGCACCACCGCGTCGTACGACATGGGGTCATTCTTGCCCCTCGGCCGGGACGTCCCGGCGACGCCCCCTGGTCCGGACGCGTAGATCACGCGAACGGCGACCAGGGAGCGTCGTGGTGCCCGTCAGGAACCGATGGCGTGGTAGCCGCCGTCGACGTGGACGATCTCGCCGGTGGTGGCCGGGAACCAGTCGGAGAGCAGCGCCAGGCAGGCCCGCGCGGCGGGCTCCTGGTCGGTGAGGCTCCAGCCCAGCGGGGCCCGCTCGGCCCAGGCGTCCTCGAACTGGTCGAAGCCGGGGATCGACTTCGCGGCGATGGTGCGCAGCGGCCCGGCGGCGACCAGGTTGCTGCGGATGCCCTGCTTGCCCAGGTGCAGCGCCAGGTAGCGGGACGCGGACTCCAGGCCGGCCTTGGCCACGCCCATCCAGTCGTAGACCGGCCACGCCTTCGTCGCGTCGAAGGTCAGGCCGACCACCGCGCCGCCGGGCGACATCAGCGGCAGCGCCGCCATCGCGAGGGACTTGTAGGAGAAGGTGGAGACGTGCAGGGCGGTCGCCACGTCCTCCCAGGGCGCGTCGAGGAAGCCGCCACCCAGGCAGCTCTGCGGGGCGAAGCCGATCGAGTGCACGACACCGTCGAGGCCGTCGACGTGCTCGCGTACCCGGTCGGCGAGGCCGGCCAGGTGCTCGGTGTTGGTGACGTCCACCTCGATGACCGGCGCCGGCTCGGGCAGCCGCTTGGCGATCCGCTCGACCAGGGAGAGCCGGCCGTAGCCGGTGAGCACGACCTGCGCGCCGTTTTCCTGAGCGAGCTTCGCCACCGAGAAGGCGATCGAGGCGTCGGTGATGACACCGGTGACGAGCAGTCGCTTACCGGCGAGCAGTCCGGACATCGCTGATTTCCTCCGTAGTCAAAAGGGTTAGTGGCCCATGCCGAGGCCGCCGTCGACCGGGATGACGGCGCCGGAGACGTAACCGGCGCTGTCGGAGGCCAGCCAGGTGACCACGGCGGCGACCTCGTCCGGGCTGGCCATCCGGCCGGCCGGGATGGACTTGAGGATCTCCGCCTTGCGGTCATCGGAGAGGCCGGCGGTCATGTCGGTGGAGATGAAGCCGGGCGCCACCACGTTCGCGGTGATGTTGCGGCTGCCCAGCTCCCGGGTGATCGAGCGGGCGATGCCGACGAGGCCGGCCTTGCTGGCGGCGTAGTTGACCTGCCCGGCGCCGCCGGCGAGGCCGACCACCGAGGAGATGAAGATCATGCGGCCCCACTTGGCGCGGAGCATCTTGCCGGAGGCCCGCTTCGCGACCCGGAACGCGCCGGTGAGGTTGGTGTCCACCACGTCGGTGAACTGTTCCTCGGTCATGCGCAGCAGGAGCGTGTCGGCGGTCATGCCGGCGTTGGCGACGATCACCTCGACCGGACCCAGTTCGGCCTCGACGGCGGCGAACGCGGCGTCGATCGAGGCGGCGTCGGTGACGTCGGCGCGGACGCCGAACAGCCCGTCGGGCGCGTCGCCGCTGCGGTGGGTGACCGCCACCCGGTCGCCCTGCTTGGCGAAGGCCTGCGCGATGGCCAGGCCGATTCCCCGGTTGCCCCCGGTCACCAGCACGGTACGGGCCACTGTTCCCCCTTGCGAATGGTCAGCACGGACGCGTCGGAGCCTAGGCGTTACCGGCAGGTAAGCGCTAACGGGAGTCGCGTCACACTGGGGTACGACACGGGGATCAACCCCTGGTGGCACGCCTCGTGGCGGGGTCGGCCCGTAGCCTCCGGGTGGTGAACCGGCAACCGATCGCGGTGGCAGTGCGGGCCCTGCGGCAGACAGTGCTGGGCCCGGACGCCCGGCCCGAGCGGCCGCTGCTGGCCCGTTGGCCCGGGCCGGCCCGCTACGCCGCGCCGGTCGGTCTGCTCGCCGCGCTCGGCCTCTTCCTGATCACGCTGACAGTGGAGAGCGAATGGGGCCTGGCGCCGCCGATCGCGCTCCTGTTCGCGGCGATGACTGTGGCACCGCTGCTGGCGTTGCCCCGGCGTCCGCTGCTGGCCTGGCGGCTGACGGTGCTGGCCCTGCTGATCTGCACGTTCAACGCGCCGGACGACCAGGCCTGGCCGTGGACCCCGCCGCTGGCGCTCGGGTCGATCGCGGTGGTGGCGGTGGTCGTCGCACGGGTCGACCGGCCGGTGCTGGTCTGGGTGGTGGTGATCAGCACGGTGCCGGTGCTCACCCTGGTCCATCCCGACAACCGGGTCCCCGTCCTGCTGCTACTCGGCGCGCTGGCGATCGTCGGCGACCTGATCCGCCGCAACCGGCTGTCCCGGCACGCGCTGGCGGCGCAGGCCGAGCTGAGCGAACGGGAGCAGGAGCGCCGCGCGGTGCTGGAGGAACGCACCCGGATCGCCCGGGAGCTGCACGACGTGGTGGCCCACCACATGTCGCTGATCGCGGTGCAGGCGGAGACCGCCCCGTACCGGCTGACGGACGTGCCGGCCCCGGTGGCCGCGGAGTTCGTCGCCATCGCCGCGTCGGCCCGTGACGCGCTGACCGACATGCGGCGGCTGTTGGGGGTGCTGCGCAGCGAGACGAGCGGGCCGCAGACCGCGCCGCAGCCGGACCTCACCGACCTGGGCGCGATGGTGGACGCGGCACGCCGGGCCGGGCTGCCGGTCACCCTGGACGCCGAACCGGTGGACGACGACCGGGTGCCCGCGCCGGTCGGGCTGGCCGCGTACCGCATCGTGCAGGAGGGCCTGGCCAACGCGGCCCGCCACGCGGCCGGCGCCGCGGTGCGCGTCACCGTCCGCGCCGGTCAATCCGGTCTGGGAGTACGCGTCGAGAACTCCCCGGCCGACGTCCGACCGACCGCTGACGGCGGCTCCGGGCACGGGCTGACCGGCATGCGGGAACGGGCCACCTCGCTGGGCGGTACGTTCACCGCCGGGCCGCTGCCCGGCGGGGGTTACGCGGTGGCGGCCGAGTTGCCGTACGACGCGGAGGGCGGGTACCGATGATCCGGGTGCTGATCGCCGACGACCAGGCGATGGTCCGGCAGGGTTTCGGCGCGTTGCTCGCCGCCCAACCGGACCTGCTGGTGGTGGGTGACGCCGCCGACGGGGCGCAGGCGGTGGCCGCCGCCCGCCACCTCGACCCGGACGTGGTGCTGATGGACGTGCGGATGCCGGTCATGGACGGGCTGGAGGCCACCCGCAAGCTGCTCGGTGACCGGTCGGCGCAGCGACCCCGGGTGCTCATCCTCACCACCTTCGACCTGGACGACTACGTGTACGAGGCGCTGCGCGCCGGGGCCAGCGGGTTCCTGCTCAAGGACGCCCCGGCGGCCGATCTGGTGCAGGCGGTGCGGGTGGTGGCGGCCGGGGACGCGCTGCTCGCCCCGGGGGTCACCCGCCGGCTGATCGCCGAGTTCGCGGCCCGTCCGGACCGCCGCCGCCCGCGCCCCACCGACCTGGCCGGGCTCACCCCCCGCGAGACCGAGGTGCTGCGGTTGATCGCCCGGGGCCGCAACAACGCGGAGATCGCGGGTGACCTGGTGGTGGCCGAGCAGACAGTGAAGACGCACGTGGGGCGGATCCTGGCCAAGCTGGGTCTGCGCGACCGGGCCCAGGCAGTGGTGCTGGCGTACGAGACGGGTCTGGTGGCCGCCGGCGAGTAGCCCCGGGGAGCCACCCCGGGAACGGCTCTCCGGGACGACGACCGGGCCGCGCCCCTGGGCGCAATCTCCCTCCGGACGACATTCCGGAGGGAGAACGTGATGCGACGACGAGGTGCCAGCCGGGTGGCGATGGCCGCGCTGCTCGGCGTGAACCTGGTCCTGCCGACCCGACCCGAGCCGGCCACGGCGGCGGGGTTCGAGGCGTACCCGGTGATGGCGGCGGCGATGCGCGCGGCCGGCCCCCCGTACGCGGACTGGGCGGCCGACGGACGCCGGTTCCTGCTGTTCGACGCGCGCGGTGACGGCCGCGCGGTGGAGGTGTTGGGCGACCTCGCCGACGCGGACCGGATCGCGGTGCTGGTGCCGGGGGTCGGCAGCACCCTCGCCGACTTCGACAGGGGGTTGGGCGGGGTGGCCCGGCGGGCGCCGGCGGTGCAGGCCGGGCAGCTCTTCCGGGAGCTGCGGGCGACCGACCCGGCGGCGCGGGTGGCGGTGCTGGCCTGGCTCGGCTACGACCCGCCCGACGGGGTGTTGACCGCCGCCGGTGGCGTCAGCGCCCGGCGCGGCGCGGCCGGGCTGGCCGCGCTGCTGCGGGAGCTGGCCGGGCGGCGTCCGGCGGCGACGATCACGCTCGTCGGGCACAGCTACGGGGCGCTGGTGGTGTCGCTGGCGGCGGCGGACGCACCGTCCCAGGTCACCGACGTGGTCAGCCTCGGCGGCGTCGGTGCCGGGGTGCAGCGCGCCGACGACCTGCCCGGCGTGCGGCGGTTCTGGGCGGCCGAGGCGCCGACCGACTGGATCCGTCGGGTACCGCCGGTGCGGCTGCCCGGCCTGGGCTTCGGCCGGCGACCGGGCGACCGGGCTTTCGGCGCCCGACCCCTGCCGGTGGGTGGGGTGGCGGGGCACGACGGTTACCTCGCGTCGGGCAGCGCCGCGCTGGTAGCGGTGGCAGCGGTGGTGCTGGGCGGCATCGACGCCGCCCGGATCGGGGACGTCCGGTGAGCCGGGACCGTGCGATCGACGCGTTGCGGGCGTACGCCATCGGCGGTGTGGTGCTGGGGCATTGGCTGGTCACCGGGTTGGTGCTGGCCGGCGACGGCGGGCTGCACCAGGCCAGTCCGCTGACCGCGCTGCCCGACCTGGCCCCGGTGACCTGGGTGTTGCAGACGCTCGGGCTCTTCTTCTTCACCGCCGGGTTCGGCTCGACCCGGTCGCTGGCCCGCCACCCGGGCGGTGCGGGCGGTTGGCTGGCTGGGCGGCTGCGCCGGCTGCTGCTGCCCACTGTGGCGCTGCTCGGTGTGGGGGCCGCCGTGCTGCTCGCCGCCACAGTCGTCGGCACCTCGGACGACACGCTCGCCGTCGCGCTGCGCCTCGCGGTCAGCCCGTTGTGGTTCCTGCTACCGCTGGTGGTCCTGGTCGCGCTGACCGGCCCGTTGCGTGTCGCCGTACGCCGGTGGGGGGTGGCGCGGTGCGGGACACCGGCGGTGGCCGTGGTGGCCGCGGCCGACCTGGCCGTCCGGCTGTTGCCGGCCGGCACCGACCTGCCCCCGGTCACCGTGCTGGCGGCCTGGTCGGTGCCGTACCTGCTGGGCGTGGCGCACGCCGACGGGCGGCTGAACGGCCGGCGGGCGGGCGGCACGGTGGCGGCCGGTGGGGCGGTCGCGCTGGCGGCGCTGCTGGCGCTCGGCTACCCGGTGAGCGCGGTCGGCGTGCCCGGGGCCGGGGTGTCCAACCTGAACCCGCCGTCGCTGCTGGTCGTGGCGCTGGCGGTCGCCCAGGTCGGGCTGGGGCTGCTCGCCCGGCCGGCGCTGCACCGGTTGCTGACCCGGCCGCTGGCAAGCCGGGCGGTGAGCGCCGTGAACCGGTCCGCGGTGCGGATCTACCTGTGGCACCAACCGGTACTGGTGGCGGTGACAGCGCTCACCGCCCGCACCGGGCTGGCAGTGCCCGGTCTGCACACCGTCCCGGACGACCCGGGGTGGGTGCTGGCGCGCTGCTGCTGGCTGCCGTTGTTCGCCGTGGTGCTGGTCACTGTCGTGCGAGTGGGTCAGCCGGTGTCGTTTCGCCGAGGCGTATTCGCTGGTGGCGAAGGGCGTCGCCAACCGGGCGGTGGAGGGTTCGCCGGCCGGTCGGCCGAGTGCGTTCCGTCGGCACCGCAGGTGTACGATCATCGACGTTCCGGCCCGCCCGACTTGCAGGAGGTGATCGCTGTGCGAGATAGCGATCCTCCCAGTCGTGGCCGGGCCGATGGTCAGTCCCGCTGAGCCACGACTCAGTCTGGTGAGCTGACCCCGCTCCGCTCCCCACCACGTCGGCAGCTGCCGAGGTGAGTGTGCCGCGCCGCCCGATTCCGGGCGGTCGCCGGGAGCCGCCCGGTCACGACTTCGTGTGTGCGTCCCCACCCCCTGCGGTCCGCCCCCGCACGCGGACCGTCCAGCCGCCACCCGGAGCCGTCATGAGCCGCTACGTCGCCCCGCTGGGCTTCACCCTCGCCGCCGTCTGGGTGGCCATCGTCTTCGTGCTCGCCGGCGGCGGTCACTGACCGCCGCCGGCGCACCGGCTACAGCATCCGGGACGACCAGAGCAGACTGAACGCGCCCGCGCAGAGCGCCAGCAGCAACGCCACCCCGGCGTACCACTGGGTCACCTCACGCGGCTCGGTGCGGAACCCGATCGAGCTGCCCATGTCCTGGTAGACCTGCTTCAGTTCGCTCACCGAAGCCGCCTCGTAGTAGTAACCCTCGGTGGTCTCGGCCAGCTCGGCGAGGGCCAACCGGTCCACCGGCACCCGCTGCAACTGCCCGCCGATGTCGACCTGGCCGGTGTCGGTGCCGAAGGCGATGGTGGAGACCGGAACGTTGGCCGCCTGCGCGGCCGCCGCCGCCTCCTCCACCGCCCGACCCGAGGTCCGGAAACCGTCGGAGAGCAGCACGATCCGGGCCGGCGGAATACCCGCCGCGCCGTCGGCCGGCACCGACCGGATCGCCTCCAGACAGGTGAACACCGCCTCACCGGTCGCTGTCGCCTCGGCCAGCACCAGCCCGTCGACGGCGCTGGTCACCGCGTCCCGGTCCTTGCCCGGTGGCACCAGCACGTTGGCCGCCTTGGCGAACGACACGAGGCCCAGGTTGTAGCTCTCCGGCAGCTCACTGACGAACTGCTTGGCCGCCTCCTGGGCCGCCTCCAGCCGGTTCGGCGCCACGTCGTCGGCCTGCATCGACAACGACACGTCGATGGCGAGCATCACCGTCGCCCGTTCCAGCGGCTCCTTGGTGTCCACCGCCGGACGGGCCAGCGCGGTGGCCAGCACCAGCAGGCAGAGCAGGAACGCGGTCGCCGGGACGTGCCGACGCCAGCCCAGGCCCTTCGGCGCGACCGTACGCAGCAGGTCCACATTGGTGAACCGCATCGCGTACGCCCTGCGGTGCAACTGCCGCCAGACGTAGAACGCGGCGAGGGCGAACACCGGCAGCACGGCCAGCAGCCACCACGGTTGCAGAAAACGGATCATCGTGTCGTCCCCCGGGTACGCGCGTGCCGCTGCGCGGCCACGAATCGCACCATGTCCAGCAGCCAGTCTCGGTCGGTACGAAGACGCAGGTGGGCAGCGCCGGCGCCGCGCAGGGCGGCGGCGATCGTGGCCCGTTGGGCGGTGGCGGCCTCGGCGTAGCGCTGCCGCAGCCGCGGGTCGGCGGTCTGCACCTCGTGCAGTTCACCGCTCTCCGGGTCGACCACCGGCAGCACGCCCACGTCGGGCAGTTCCAGCTCACGCGGGTCGACCACCTCGATGGCCAGCACGTCGTGGCGGACGCGCAGCTTGCGCATCGGCCGCGCCCACTGCTCGGCCGGCGCGAGGAAGTCCGAGACCACCACGGCCACCCCGCGACGGCGGGGCGGCCGGTTGAGCATCTCGATCAGGGCGCCCAGATCACCACGGCCGGGCTGGATGGCGGTGCCGGCGACGGCACGCAGCAGGCCCTGCGCCTCCTTGCGGCCGGAGCGGGCCGGCAGCCGGGTGAGCACCCCGGGCCCGGCCGGTGGTGGTCCGCCCCGCCAGCGTCGGGCCGGCGCGGACGCCCCGCCCCCGGTGCCGATCACGGCGCCGATCCGGTTACCCCCGCGCACTGTCAGGTGGGTGATGGCGGCCGCGGCGGCCACCACGACCTCCCGCTTGAGCCACTGACCGGTGCCGAAGTCGAGGCTGGCGGAGAGGTCCAGCGCGAGCCAGGTCTCCAACTCCCGGTCGGCGACCGTACGCCGCACGTGCGGTGTGGTGGTCCGCGCCGTGACCGGCCAGTCCATCCGGCGCACGTCGTCGCCGGGGCGGTACTCCCGGGACTCTCCCGCCTCACTGCCCGGTCCGGGCAGCAGGCCGGCGTAGTCGCCCTGGAGCAGACCGTCGAGCTTGCGGGTGACGAGCAACTGAAGCCGGGACAGCACTGCCTCACTGCGGTCGGCGAGGGGAGCCGGACGAGGGGTGGGTGAGGTCACGGCCGCTGCCCGGGCCAGCCAGCGCCCGGCGGCGGCGCGATCGACGGCGGCGTGGCCTGCTGCCGGGGAGCGACCGCCGGGAGCGGGATCGTCGACATCACCCGCTGCACGATGTGGTCGGCGGGCACGTCGTCGGCGAGCGCGTCGTAGCTGAGCACCAACCGGTGCCGCAGGATGTCCGGCGCGATGTCCTGCACGTCCTGCGGCAGCGCGTAGTCACGCCCGCGCAGCAGCGCCAACGCGCGGGTGGCCCGGACCAGGCCCAGCGACGCGCGTGGGCTGGCACCGTACTGGATCAGTTGCGCGACGTCGGGCATGCCGTGCTCGGCCGGAGCGCGGGTGGCCAGCACCAACCGGACCGCGTAGTCGACAAGGGCGTTGTGGACGAAGACCTGGTCCGCCTTGCGTTGCAGGGCGATCAGCTCCGGGGTGTCGAACACCGCTGTCGGCTCGGGCGCGGCCACGCCCATCCGGTAGACGATCTCCCGCTCCTCCGCGTCGGTCGGGTAGCCCACCACGATCTTCATGAGGAACCGGTCCCGCTGCGCCTCGGGCAGCGGGTAGACGCCCTCCTGCTCGATCGGGTTCTGGGTGGCCATCACCAGGAACGGGTCGGGCACCCGGTGGCTCTCCCCACCGATGGACACCTGCCGCTCGCTCATGACCTCCAGCAGCGCGGACTGCACCTTCGCCGGCGCCCGGTTGATCTCGTCGGCGAGCAGGAAGTTGACGAAGACCGGCCCGAGCTCGACGTCGAACTTCTCACTGGACTGCCGGTAGATCCGGGTGCCCATGATGTCGGCGGGCACCAGGTCCGGGGTGAACTGCACCCGGGCGAAGGACCCGCCGACGACCTTGGCGAGGGTCTCCACCGCCAGGGTCTTGGCCACCCCGGGCACGCCTTCGAGCAGGCAGTGGCCGCGGGCGAGCAGCGCGACGAACATCCGCTCCACCATCCGGTCCTGCCCGACGATCACACGTTTGATCTCGAACAGGCCCTTTTCCAACAGGGTGGCGTCCTGCGCCGGTGTGGTCACCGGCGCAGGTGCCGCTCCGTTCGGCGTCGGGGCGTCGGGCATGGTCGGCTGGGCCACCGGTCCTCCACAGCGTTTGTCGGTCGTCGCGGCTCGTGCGGTATCAAGACTCGCACGCCTTGCTGAGTGTGGAGGTGGGGAGAAGCCGATTTTGGTCGCGCCGTCCCCAGCAGCCGAATCGCGCATCTCGGGTGTGCGCGGACCGGCCCGTCGCGTGTACGATTCACCCCGTCGCCGGGCGGCTCCCCCCGTGGTCGCCCGGCGCTCAACCTCTCCGTCCCGCCGCCCTAGACTGGCCGGGATGAGCATCCCCTCCCCCGCCGACGAGGCCCTGGTCTGTTCGGCCCGGGGCTGCCGGTCCACCGCCGTCTGGGCGCTGGAGTGGAACAATCCCCGTCTGCACGACGCCGATCGGCGCAAGACCTGGTTGGCCTGCGCCGACCATCGGGGCAGCCTCGGTGACTTCCTCGACGCTCGGGGCTTCCTGCGTGCCGTCACTCCGGTGCCCGGATCGCCTACGCTCGACGTGTGAGCGGCGACCCTCCGGCTTCCCCCGGCCCCATCTCCCCGTCCTGGCCGCCCACCCCGGCCGCCGCACCGCCCGGCGTGGAGCCGCCGCCCGGCGCGTTCCCAGCGCCCGGCACCCTCGGCCCGGAGCCTGCCGCGCCGGACGTCTCGACGCCCGCCCCGCTGCCACCGGGCGCACTGCCACCCGGTCACCGGCCGGCACCCGCCGCCGACCAGCGCGCGCCCGACCTGCCGTTCCCGGGCCTCCTGCCGCCCGAGCCCGGCGCGCTGTCGACGGCCGCGCCGGGTGGCCGAGGCCCGCTGGAGCCCTGGCCGGACACTGTCAACTGGCAGCCGATCTCCACCGACCTGATCTGGGTGGAGCTGATCCGGCTGGCGATCGTGGTCGCCATCGGCCTGGTGGTGACGGCGGTCGGCTGGGCGTTCAGCGGCCACTGGCTGTTCGGGCTCGCCGTCGCCCTCGTGCTGGTGTTCGGGGTGTGGCGGGCCATCGCGATCGTCCGCGCGGTCCGGGCCTGGGGGTACGCCGAGCGGGAGAACGACCTGCTGGTCCGGCACGGGCTGCTGGTCCGCCGGCTCTCCATCGTGCCGTACTCGCGGATGCAGTTCGTCGACGTGAGCGCCGGGCCGTTGGAGCGGGCGTTCGACCTGGCCACCGTGCAGTTGCACACCGCGGCGGCGGCGAGCGACGCCCGGGTGCCCGGGCTGCGGCCGGCGGAGGCGTCCCGGCTGCGCGACCGGCTCACCGCGCTCGGCGAGGACCGGGCAGAGGGCCTGTGAGCGCGAGGAGTGAGCCGGGGTTGCGAGCCCCGCAGTCGCGAACGAAAGGCGACCCTGTGAACACCCCCGCAGGTGACCATCGGCCGCGCCGAGGGCCGCGCCGATGAGCGACGGGCCCGCCGAGCCGAGCACCGTGCCACCCACCGGCCCGACGCCACCGGGGCCGGTGCTGCCCGCTGGCACGTCAGCCACCGACGCGGCTCCCCCTGGGCCGCCGGGAGCGCCCGCGCCGTGGCCGACACCACCCGGCGGCGGCGAGGGCGAACCCCGGCAGCGACTGCACCCGCTCAGCCCGGTGCTGCACGGCGCCAAGTCCCTGGTCGTGGTGATCGCCGGGCTGTCCTGGTCGACGCTGTCCCGGGTGGGCTTCGGCTGGTTCGCCGCCATGGTGGCGGTACTGGCGCTCGGCGCGACAGTGCTGTCGGTGATCAGCTGGTACAACACCGGCTACCACGTCGTCGGCCGGGAACTACGGGTGTACGAGGGGCTGCTCTGGCGGCGTACCCGGGCCATCCCGTTGGAACGGTTGCAGGCCGTGGAGGTGGTCCGGCCGCTGCTCGCCCAGCTCACCGGCCTGGCCGAGCTGCGCTTGGAGGTGGTCGGCGGAGGCAAGACCGAGGCGCCACTGGCGTACCTCGGGGTGGCCGACGCGGCAGTGCTGCGCGAGCGTCTGCTGGCGCTGGCCGGGCGGGTGGCGCAGCTGCCCGCGCCCGGCGACGCGGCCGCCCCGGTGGCCCCGGGTGCGACAGCGCCGCCGGCGGCCGTGCCGGGCCGGCCACTGCACGCGGTACGCAACCAGAACCTGCTGATCAGCCAACTCCTCACCCCTCAGGCGTTCCTGCTCCCGTTCGGTGTGGCCTTCGTCGTGGTGCAGTTCCTCACCGCCGGATCATGGTCGTTCGTCGCTGTGGCGAGCACACTGACCGCGATGGCGGGTGTGCTGCTGCAACCGATCCGCCGGGTCCTCGACGACTGGAACTTCCGGCTGGCCCGCGACGGCGGCACGCTGCGGGTGCACAACGGCCTGCTGGAGACGCGGGCGCAGACCGTGCCGTTGGACCGGGTGCAGACCGTGCGGGCCACCTGGCCGCTGCTGTGGCGGATGAAGGGCTGGCTGCGGCTGCGGCTGGAGGTGGCCGGTTACTCCGTCGCGGAGGCCGACGACCGCAACCGGCCCGACCGGTTGCTGCCGGTCGGCGACCTGCCGACGGCGACGATGATCGTCGCCGAGGTGCTTCCCGGGGTACGCCTCGACGTGCTCACGCTGAGCCCACCTCCGCGCCGGACCCGTTGGCTGCACCCACTGGGCCGCGCCGCGTTCGGCGCCGGGCTGTTCGAGGAGGTCTTCGCCACCCGGTCCGGGCGGCTCACCCGGCAGCTGGTGATCGTGCCGTACGCCCGGATCCAGAGCGTGCGAGTGGTCCAGGGGCCCCTCCAGCGCCGGCTGGGGTTGGCCTCCGTACACGCGGACACCGCGGGCGGCTCCGGCGCCACCGCCCAGGACCGCGACCTGGCAGAGGCCTGGGCCCTGGCGGCCGATCTGACCACGAGAGCCCACCAGGCCCGCACCCAACCCTGACCCGCCCCGGTCCACGTCGTTGCTATATATATCGCCGTGCGATATATATAGCACATGGACATCAGTGAGCAGACGTTCCTGATCCTCTCCGCCCTCGCCGACCAACCCCGCCACGGCTACGCGGTGGTGACAGAGGTCGACGAGATGACCGACGGCAGGATCCGGTTACGCGCCGGCACCCTCTACGGGGCCCTCGACCGCCTCGTCACCCAGGGGCTCATCGCCCCCGACCACGACGAGGTGGAGAAGGGCCGGCTGCGCCGTTTCTACAAACTGACCGACGCGGGGGCGGACGCCATCCGCGCCGAGAGCCAGCGGATGGCCACCGCGGTCCGGCTCGCCGAGGAGCGCCTCAACAAGCGTGCCGCCCGCAACGCCCCGCGCCTTGGGACCATCGGATGAGCCCGGACATAGGCCCCCTGGAACGACGGTATCGGCGGCTGCTGCGCCTGCTGCCCGCCACGCACCGGACCACCCGCGGCGAGGAACTGCTCGGGCTGCTGCTCGACCTCGACGACGGCCGCCGGCACCCCAGCCGGCACGAGACACTGCACATCATCGCCCTGGCGATCCGGCTGCGACTCACCACGCCCGTCACCACCACGGCCCTGACCACCGGGCTCACCGCCCTGCTCGTCGCCGCCGGCACCCAGCCCGCCGGTCACACAGTGGACCTGTTCACCGGCGCCGTCCTCGCCCCCGACATGTCGGCCGTCATCGCCAGCTGGCCGCAGCTTGTCGCTCTCGGCCTGCTGCCCCTCGCGCCGCTGATCGCCTGGCTGTGCGGCGCGACCCGGACCGCCCTCACCCTGCAGGCGATGTTCCTGACGGCCACCATGGGTTGGCTCGTCATCGACGTGCTCAGCGGCGCCAGCCTGGGAATCAACCCCGGCCAACAACTCCTCGCGTACGCCGCCCCACCGGTCCTGACCCTCGCCCTGCTCGCGATCGCCGCCCGCGAGCGGTGGGCCGTGCCCCGGCCGCGCCTGTTCTGGTGGGCCCTCGTCCCGCTCGGGATCCTCGCCTGGAAGGGCACCGGAGAGTGGGGGCGCCACGGCGTCTACGTTCCCGACGCCGTGCCGACGGTCATCGGGATCCTCACCGCCACCGCCGTCGCTGTCGGAGCCGCCGTCGCGGTCCGCCGCCACCGGCCCATCGTCATCATCGGCGTCGGACTCACCGGGTTCATCGCCGGATGGCTCGTCCCCGACCCGCTGCTCTCCAACACGGCGATGCGGCACTTCGACGGTCAGCCGCTGCCACTGGCGATCGTCATCACGGTGGTCGCCGCCACCATGGCCGGCATCAATCGCCTCGCCCGTCGCCTCAGGCCCGAGGTGCGGTCGCTACCACCCGATGAACCCGTGCTGACCGACCCTCATGGGATCTAACGGTCGGCGGGGATCGCGGGGTGGGTGGTGGTGTCCGGTTCCCGTGGTGACGGGGGCTCGGGCTCGCCGGGCGGGGGGTCGGTGGGCGACGGTGGGGGTTCCGTGGCCTGTTCCGACTCGGCGCTCGGGTGGCGGACACGCCAGGCCGCCCAACCACGCTCCGCCAGACCGACCACCAGGAACGTCAGCCCCACGTACGCCCAGCCGACCAGCACGTCGATCACGTAGTGCTCACCCGAGTAGACCAGGGTGAAGGTCATCGCCAGCGGGTACGCGAGCAGCAGCGGCCACCAGCGACGACGGGTGGCGGTCAGGAAGAACAGCACCACGAACAACGCCCACGCGGTGTGCAGCGACGGCATCGCGGCGACCGGGTTGGAGGCGATCTGGCCGGCGTTGAGGACGTTGCCGGCGCCGTGCATGCCGAACGCCTTCCACCCGCGGGTCGAGATCCGGGCGACCTCGGTGAGCAGGCCGTTCTGCGCCGCCCACCAGGGCGGCGCGGCCGGGTAGATGAAGTAGGTGACCAGGCCCGCAGCGCAGAGGAAACCCCAGCGCCGCATGTACGCGGCCCAGCGGTGCCGGTCGCGCAGCCAGAGCACCGCGGCGGCGGTGAGCGCCACCACGAAGTGGGAGAAGTACACCCAGCTCGCCGCGACATCCCACCAGTGCACCTGCGGGTGGTAGAGGTGCTCCTGCAACCAGACGGTGGGCACCTCCCCGCCGGTGGCCCAGCCGAACATGAACCGGTCGGCGACGATCAACTCCATCGCGTGCGGCGTGGCCCCGTTGTCGGCGAAGCCGCGCGAGAGGTTGTACACCACGAACAGCAGCACCACCGGCACCCAGTCCCGGGCGAAGCGCAGGTGACTGCGCCAGGGCCGTTCGCTGTTCCAGGCGATGGTCGCGAGCCAGATCCAGACGAAGGCGTACGCCGGGTCGGTGGGCAGGCCGATGGCCAGCCACGCGGCGACGAAGGCGACCGCCCAGACGGTCATCGCGACGACGCGCCGACGACCCCCGTCCGGGGACGCGGGCGGGTCGGTCCGGGCGGGGGGCTGGGGGTCAGTCACGACGGCCATCGGGGTCAAGGTTAACGACGGGTACGGCATAGACCGACGGGGACCACCCGTAGGTCGTCGCGGGCGGGTGCGCCCGGATCGCCGGGCGCGTGCTCGACGTGTCCGGCGAACACCTAGGCTGACGACCATGCAGGAGCAGCCCGAACCGGCCTTCGCGCCGGGTCTGACCGCCCAGGTCGAGTTGACCGTCACCGACGCGGACACCGCCCAGGCGGTCGGTTCCGGGGACGTACCGGTGCTGGGCACTCCCCGGGTGCTGGCGCTGGCGGAGGCGGCCACCGTCGCGGCGACGGCGATCGGGATGCCGCCCGGGTCGACGACGGTGGGTACCCGGGTCGAGTTGGAGCACCTGGCGCCGACAGTGGTCGGCCGGACGGTGCGCGCGCAGGCGCTGCTGGCGACCGTCGACGGTCGCCGGCTGTCGTTCGAGGTCACCGTCAGCGACGGTGACCAGACGGTGGCCCGGGGCCGGGTGGACCGGATCCTGGTCGACCGGGGACGCTTCGTCGAGCGCGCCGGGCGGGCCTCGTGAACGCCGGCTTCGTCGAGGTCGCCGACCGGGTGCACGTGCTGGCCGAGCCGCTGCTGCGGGTCAACGTCACACTGGTCGTCGGCGACGACGAGGCGCTACTGGTGGACACGCTCTCGTCGGCCGCCCAGGCCACCGAGCTGGCGGCGGCCGTCCGGGCGATCACCGACCGCCCGTTGACGCTTGTCAACACTACGACCACTGCTTCGGCAACGCCGTCCTGGCCGGCGACCCACCCCGACCGGTGTACGCGCACGAACTGGCCGCCACCGCCCTGCGTGGGGAGCCGGAGCGGCTGCGCCGCGAGGCGTACGAGGAGTTGCGCACCGAGCATCCGGCGCTCGCCGCCGAGCTGGCCGACACCCCGCTGCTCGCCCCGACGCACACGGTGCACGTCGAGACGGTCCTCGACCTGGGGGGTCGACGGGTGCTGCTGCGCCACCCGGGGCGGGGGCACACCGAGGCCGACCTGGTGGTGCACGTGCCGGACGCCGACGTGCTGGTCGCCGGGGACCTGGTGGAGCAGAGTGGCCCGCCCGCCTTCGAGGACTCGTACCCCTTGCAGTGGCCGGACGCGGTCGCGGACCTGCTGCGGCTGACCACCGCGCGCACGGTGGTCATCCCGGGCCACGGCGACCCGGTGGACGTCGACTTCGTCCGGGCCCAGCACGCGGAGCTGGCGAAGCTGGCCTGGCTGATCCGGGCCGCGCACACCGGCAGCGCCCCGCCGGAGCGGGTGGCCGCCGAGGCCCCCTTCGGCGCCCGCCCCGCCCTGGTCGCCGCCCACCGCGGTTACCTGGAACTGACCGGCACGGCCTGACCCACCCTCGCCCCGCCCCTGCCGCGATCTTGCACTTTGTGCGGGATCAAAAATGAGCAAAGCGGACCAAACGTCGACCGAAAGTGCAAGATCGGCGCGGGCGGGATCAGGCGTGGAAGCGGTTCTCCACGGCGGCGCGGGTGGGCATGGCGGTGGCACCGCCCGGGGATTCGCAGACCAGGCCGGCCACCCGCAGCGCGAAGGCGACCCGGTCGGTCCAGCCGGACGGGCCCTCCGGTTCACCGTCCAGGAGCAGGTCGGCGATCAGCGCGGCCATCACCGAGTCACCAGCGCCGGTGGCGTCGATCGCGTTGACCTTGGGGGCCGGCACCCGGACCGGATCGGCGGCGGCGGCGGCCAGCACCGCACCGGCCGCGCCGAGCGTGACCACCACCGTGGCCGCCCCCAACTCACGCAGGTACACCGCCACCCCCTCGACCGGCTCACCGGGATAGAGCAGCACCGCGTCGGCGGCGCTCAGCTTGACCAGGTGCGCGCCGGCGGCGAACTCGGCCACCACCTCGCGCAGCCCTTCCAGCGCGGCCGGCCCGTTCAGCAGCCGGGGACGAACGTTCGGGTCGAAGACCCGCAGGCCGGGGGTGAGCGACCAGGCACGTCGGGCGGCGGCCAGCGTGTCGGGTTGGAGCAGCACGATCGAGCCGCAGTAGAGCACGTCGGCGCCCTCCAGCAGCGCCAGGTCCAGGTCGTCGGGGCCGAGCAGTCCGTAGGAGACCGGCTCGCCGTAGAAACGGAAGTCCGGCTCCGGCCCCGCGTACGTGACCACCGCGAGCGTGGTCGGCGCCGGCACCGTGATCGCACCGGCCACCCCTACGTCGGCCGCGGCGAGGAAGGCGCGGATCCGGCCGCCCAGCGCGTCGTCACCGAGCGAGCCGACGAACTGTGCCGCTCCGCCGAGTCGGGCCACCCCGACGGCGACGTTGAGCGGCGCGCCGCCGATGGCCTGCCGATAGACCCGCTCCCCGTCGAGTTCGCTGTCGAGCAGGTCGACGAGCGCTTCGCCGAGCACCACCGCGTATCCCATGCCGATCCTCTCGTCGTCGCCACCGGCCGTCGCCCGCCGAGCCGATCGCCGTGGCACCAGGCTGGCACAGCGCGCGGCCCGATGGGCACCGAAGGCCGCGCACCGACGTACGGACTACCCCAGCTGGTGGATCGGCCCGTCGAGCGCCGCGAGAGGGCGGCCGGTGCCGCCCCATCGGGCCGCGACGATCTGCGCGGCCACACTCACGGCGGTCTCCTCCGGGGTACGACCACCGAGGTCCAACCCGATCGGGGAGGCGAGCCGGGCCAGTTGCTCCGAGCTGAGCCCCGCCTCGCTCAGCAGCTTGTGTCGTTCGTCGTGGGTGCGCCGTGAGCCCATCGCGCCGACGTACGCCAGCGGGTGGCGCAGTGCCAGCTCCAGCAGCGGCACGTCGAACTTCGGGTCGTGGGTGAGTACGCACACCACCGTCCGCTCGTCGAGCCGATCGGCCGCCAGCTCGGTACGCAGGTAGCGGTGCGGCCACTGCACCATCACCTCGTCCGCCTCGGGGAAGCGCCGCGCGGTGGCGAAGACCGGCCGGGCGTCGCAGACGGTGACCCGGTAGCCGAGGAACGCACCGATCCGGGTCACCGCGGCGGCGAAGTCGATCGCCCCGAAGACGATCATCCGGGGCGGGGTGGCGTACGCGGTCACGAAGAGGCTGATGCCGTCGCCTCGCCGCTGCCCGTGGTACCCGTACCGGAGCGGTCCGCTGCGTCCCGCGGCGAGCAGCCCGAGGGCGTCGGCGCGGGCGGCGGCGTCGAGCCGGTCGTCGCCGAGCGAGCCGACGGTCCGTTGGCCGGTCAGCACCAGCCGCCGGCCGAGCCGCCGGGCCGGGTCGGTCGGCCCGGCCCCCGGAGAAGTGCCGTCGTCGGCGGCCACGCAGGTGACGATCGCCGCCGGCTGGCCACCGCGGCGGGCGGCGGCGACCGCGTCCAGCGCCGGCAGGGCGCCCGCGTCGACCCGCTCCACGAACACGTCGAGAATGCCGCCGCAGGTCAGGCCCACTGTGTACGCGTCGTCGTCGCTGATCCCGTAGCGGCACAGCTCGGGTTGGCCGGTGTCGAGCACCCGCCGGGCCCGTTCGTAGAGATCCGCCTCGACGCAGCCGCCGGAGACGCTGCCGACGACAGTGCCGTCGGCCGCGACCACCATGGCGGCGCCGGGTGGCTGCGGGGCGGAGTGCCAGGTGGCCACCACGGTGGCCAGCGCGACCGGCTCGCCGTCGCGGCACCGGCGGTGCACCTCGTCGAACACGTCCGGCACCGGTGGCCGCCTCTCCGTTCCCGCTCCCCGTACGCAGGATATGGCGTGCACCGGCGACCGGCGGCTCTTCTCATGCATCGAGTAACGCCTATTGCGCTCGGCTCGTTCGGCGTGGTGGGATGACGCGTACCGGGCGGTGCGAGGGCTGCGGCGCCGCCGGTTGCCGGGTTGGTTAGACGCGAGGGCACCGGTCCAGGACAGGACCGTCGACGGCGCACGTCCACTGGCTGATTTCCGCCGGGGCACGTCGCCGTGATCGTCGCACCGCTCACGACAGCGGGGCGATCACGCCACAACCCACCCGATTGCGGCGGGGCGGCTCAGCCAGCGCCCCTCGCGAGTCAGGAGAACCCGTGAACCGTTCCCGTGTGGCCGCGTTGCTCACCGCGGCCATGACCCTCGCGCTGGGCGTTGTCGCCCTGGCGTCCACTCCTCAGCCGGCCGCCGCGCACGGCGCGGCGATGACGCCGGGCAGCCGTACCTACCTGTGCTGGCAGGACGGCCGCAGCCAGACCGGTGAGATCAGGCCGAACAACCCCGCGTGCTCCGCCGCGGTGGCGCAGAGCGGAGCGAACTCGCTGTACAACTGGTTCAGCGTGCTGCGCTCCGACGCTGGCGGCCGGACCACCGGCTTCATCCCGGACGGGCAGCTGTGCAGCGGCGGCGCAACCGGTTTCCGCGGCTACGACCTGCCCCGCACCGACTGGCCGCTGACCCATCTGACCGCCGGGGCGCGGCTGGACTTCAAGTACAGCAACTGGGCGCACCACCCGGGCACGTTCTACTTCTACGTGACGAAGAACAGTTGGAGCCCGACCCGGGCCCTGGCCTGGAGTGACCTGGAGGAGCCGTTCCTGACGGTGACCAACCCGCCGCAGCGCGGCTCGGTCGGCAGCAACGACGGGCACTACTACTTCAGCGGCAACCTGCCGTCGGGTAAGAGTGGCCGGCACATCATCTACTCCCGCTGGGTCCGCTCGGACTCGCAGGAGAACTTCTTCGGCTGCTCCGACGTGACCTTCGACGGCGGCAACGGCCAGGTCACCGGCGTGGGTCCGGGTGGCACGCCGACCGACCCGCCGACCGACCCGCCGACCGATCCGCCGACCGACCCGACGGATCCGCCGACCGACCCGACCACCCCACCGCCGTCCGGCGGTGACTGCATGGCCGCCTACAAGGTGTCCAGCACCTGGCAGGGTGGATTCCAGGGCGAAGTCACGATCATGAACCACGGCAGTACGCCGTTCGCCGGTTGGACCGCGAGCTGGACCTGGCCCAACGGACAGGCGATCAGTCAGATCTGGAGTGCCACCCAGACAACGTCCGGCTCAACGGTGACGGCGACAAATGTCGGCTACAACGGCACTGTCGCACCGAATGGCAGCACGACGTTCGGCTTCCTGGCGAGTTCCACAGGAACCAACGGACTCCCCACAGTCACCTGCGCCCGCCGCTAACCACCACCCCACCACCACCCTGAAATGATCAAGAGGTTTGCGTCACCGGAACCACTCCGGATGACGCAAACCTCTTGATCAACAGGGTGGGGCAGGGTCAGCGGACCATGGAGCCGACCACCGGCTTCGTGAGCAGCGCGGACTGGTTGCGCTGGATACCCGGGTCGAGCGTCTTGGCCACGAAGATCGCGTGCCAGATGCAGAAGATCAGCACCGTCCACACCTTGCGGGAGTGGTCGGCCTCCTCCCGCTTGTGCTCGTCGAGCAGCCGCAGCGCGTACGACAGGTCGAGCAGGTCACCCGCACCCGAGGTGCTGAGCACGTGCCGGGCCCACTCGTACATCTCGCCACGCAGCCAGACCCGGGTGGGGGTCGGGAAGCCCAGCTTCTTGCGGTTGACGATGGCCGGCGGCACGACACCCTGCAACGCCTGACGCATCGCGTACTTGGTGGCGTCGGAGCGCGGCGGCAGCTTCAGGTCGACCGGGATCTTCGCCGCGACGTCGAAGACCTCACGGTCGAGGAACGGCACCCGCACCTCCAGCGAGTGCGACATCGAGATCCGGTCGGCCTTGACCAGGATGTCGCCGCGCAGCCAGGTGTAGAGGTCGACGTACTGCATCTTGGTGACGTCGTCGAGCTCCGTGCACTCGGCGTAGATCGGGGCGGTCACGTCCGTGTAGCGCACCGAGGGGTCGTAGCGGCGCATCAGGTGCTGCTTCTCCTCCTCGGTGAACATCCGGGCGTTGCCGTAGTACCGCTCCTCGATCGGGGTGGTGCCGCGCTCCAGGAAGCTCTTGCCCTTGACCCCCTGCGGGATCGCCTTGGAGACCGCGCGCAGCCCCTTCTGCACGCCGCCGGGCAGGCCGTTGACGGTGCCCAGCGACAGCGGCTCCCGGTAGATCGTGTAGCCACCGAAGAACTCGTCCGCGCCCTCACCGGAGAGCACCACGGTGACGTGCTCGGCGGCCTTCTTGGCCACGAAGTAGAGCGGCACCAGCGCCGGGTCGGCCACCGGGTCGTCCAGGTGCCAGACGATCTTCGGCAGCGCGTCGATCATGTCCTGCGGACCGATCTTGGTGGGGATCGTCGTGACGTCGAGGTGCCGGGCCGAATCCTGGGCGACGTCGATCTCCGAGTAACCCGGCACGTCGTAGCCGACGGTGAAGGTGAGGATGTTCGGATTGAACTCCCGCGCCAGCGCCACCACAGCTGTGGAGTCGATGCCGCTGGACAGGAACGAGCCGACCGGCACGTCGGAGCGCATGTGCATGCGCACGCTCTCCCGCAGCGTCTCCCGGATCTCGTGGTACAGCTTCTGCTCGTCGTCGACCGGCGCGGGCCGGAACACCGGCCGGTACCACCGGCGTACGTCGATCCGGCCGCCCGGGGTCCAGTTCAGGTACTCCCCGGAGCCGATCCGGCTGATGCCCTTGTGCAGGGTGCCGGGCTCGGGGACGTACTGAAGGGTCAGGTAGTGGCTCAGGTTGGCCGTGTCGACGCCCGCGTCACCCTGGTAGTTGCTGTGCGCGAACGGCAGCAGCGCCTTCTTCTCCGAGGCCAGGTAGAGGCCGTCGGCGGTCTCCAGGTAGTGCATCGGCTTGATGCCGAAGTAGTCGCGGGCACCGAACGCCCGGCGCTCCTGCCGGTCCCAGATGACGAAGGCGAACATGCCCCGCAGCCGGGTGAGCACCTGCTCACCCCAGAAGTGGTAGCCCGCGACGATCACCTCGCCGTCACCGGCGGTGGCGAACTGGGCACCGAAGTTTCTGATCAACTCCTCGCGCAGCTCGATGTAGTTGTAGATCTCGCCGTTGAAGGTCAGCAGGTAACGGCCGTTCGCGTAGGGCAGTGGCTCGTGGCTCGACGCGACGTCGATGATGGCCAGCCGCTTGTGGGCGAACACGCCGTCCGCGTACCGGCCGGAGGCGTCGCCGACCACCTCGACCCCGGTCTCGTCGGGGCCGCGGTGGTGCAGGCATTCCAACGCTCCGGCGATGTGGTCGCGATGCGCTGCGGCGTTGCCGTTCGCGCTGAAGAAGGCCAGAAGTCCGCACATGGTGGCCATCTTTCCACGCGCGCTGTCGGCCCTTGCAGCCGTCCGTCGATCCACCCGACTCCCAGGGGGCGTTACCGCCAACCGGACGCGCGGTACCGTCGGGACCAGCAACGAAGCGGAGGGAGCGGCGCAATGACCGAGGGACAGACCGACGGTACGCCGACGGACGGTACGGAATCGCACGATCCGGACTTCCCGGAGGCGTTCCTGTCCTTCATGCGGCAGGGCTGGAGCGACACCGCGCTTCCCGTGACGCCCCGCCCGGAGACGCCCAACTACGCCAAGCGGCGGGCCGCCCTCTCGGCGGCCTTCCCTGGCGAGACGCTGGTGATCCCCACCGGCACCGAGAAGGTCCGGGCCAACGACACCGACTACCCGTTCCGGCCGGGCAGCGACTTCGCCTACCTGACCGGCGACCACGACGCCGACAGCGTGCTGGTGCTGCGCCCGAACGGCTCGGGGCACGACGCGACGCTGTACATGCGGCCCCGGTCCTCCCGGGAGACCGACGAGTTCTTCCGCAGCCGCAACGGCGAGCTGTGGGTGGGCCGGCGGCACACCCTCGGCGAGAAGTCGACCGAGCTGGGCCTGCCCACCGCCGACCTGACCGGCCTGGAGGCGACGCTCGCCGACCTGGCTCCGGGGCGTACCCGGGTGTTGCGCGGTTTCGACGCCCAGGTGGACGCGGCCGTCCGCCCCTACGACGGGCCCCGGGCCGAGGGCCAGCCGGCCCGCGACCGGGAGCTGGCCATCGCCATTTCGGAGATGAAGCTGGTCAAGGACGAGTGGGAGATCGGCCAACTCCAGGACGCGATCGACGCCACCGTACGCGGCTTCGAGGACGTGGCCCGGATCCTGCCGGCCGACCGGGCGGTCTCCGAGCGGCTGCTGGAGGGCGTCTTCGCGCTGCGGGCCCGCCACGACGGCAACGACGTCGGGTACGGCTCGATCGTCGGCGCCGGCGAGCACGCCACGATCCTGCACTGGGTGCACAACCACGGCGCCACCCGACCGGGTGACCTGCTGCTGATGGACATGGGTGTCGAGGGCCGCAACCTCTACACCGCCGACGTCACCCGGGTCCTGCCGGTGAGCGGCCGGTTCACCGCGCTACAGCGCCAGGTCTACGACATCGTGTACGCCTCGCAGCAGGCCGGCATCGAAGCCATCCGCCCCGGGGTGAAGTTCAAGGACGTCCACCTGACCTGCATGCGCGTGCTCGCCGAGGGCCTGGCCGACCTGGGTCTGCTGCCGGTGAGCGTGGACGAGGCGATGGACGAGAAGTCGACCGTCTACCGGCGGTGGACGCTGCACGGCTTCGGTCACATGCTCGGCATCGACGTGCACGACTGCTCCAACGCCCGCAAGGAGACGTACCGCGACGGCGCGCTGGGTGAGGGCTACGTGCTCACCGTCGAGCCCGGCCTGTACTTCCAGCCGGAGGACGAGCTGGTCCCCGCCGAACTGCGCGGTGTGGGCATTCGGATCGAGGACGACGTGCTGGTCACCGCGACCGGCGCGGTCAACCTGTCGGCCGGGCTGCCCCGGACCTCGGACGAGGTGGAGACCTGGCTGGCCGAGCAGCGCGAAGCCGGCCCCCGCCTGCCCGGCTGACCCGCCTGCCCAGCTAACCCGCCTGCCCACCTAACAGCGAGCCCAGCTAACCCGCCTGCCCAGCTAACAGCGAGCCCAGCTGACCCGCCTGCAGCTGACCCGCCTGCCCAGCGTGATCCACTCGGCTTCCTTGAAGTCGCGCTGTCCCCGCCGCTCGGATACTGCGCTTTCAAGAAAGCCGAGTGGATCACGCCTTGAGGGCGGGCAACGTTCGCTATCCGCACACCCCGACGGCCGTACCGGCGCACCGACAGCGACAGCGACACCGGCTGCGACACATCGGCGCCCGACCCCGCACCGTCGACCCGCAAACCGGCGGCGGCGGCACACGGGCCGACACTCGCACACCAGAGGCGACACCCGCACGGCCGCGCCGACAGCCGCACACCGGTGGCCAGCCACACGGCCGCGCGAACACCGTCACCTGCGCGCCGTTGAGCGCCGACACCCGCACACCGGCGGCGACACCCACACGGCCCCGCCGACAGCCGCACCCCGGTGGCCAGCCACACCGCCCCACCGACACCGGCACACCGGTGGCGACGGCCTGCACGGGGCCGTGGCGAGGTTCGGCTGGCCCAGCGGCGTCGTCCGTCGATGTTTGTGCTACTCAGGCCCTTTCCAGCCGGCCCGGCCCGGTTGCCCGCGGTCATCTGACCTGCGTCAAATGCGTGGTTATCTCGGATAAGTCCGCATCGCGAAGATGGTTCTCATACGGTGGGGATCAGTAGCTGCAAACCCATTTGTAGCTGGTCGTGGCGCCTCGGGCGGTGCGATCCCGTCTGGTAGCAGGAAAGGGCGGAAGGCTCTGATGTCCAACGACGTAACGAGTACCGACGGCGGGGCCTCGGCAGCTCCGCCGACACGGCGAAGGCGGGCGCTCTGGGTCGCCGGCGTGGCTGGGCTGACCGGCGTGGTCGGCCTGGCGGCCCTCGGCGGCATCGCCGCTCGGGACGACAAGCCAAAGGCCGACCAGGTGTCCGACGGGCAACCGTCGACCAACCGGCAGAACGTCAGCGACGACGGCGGCGCGGCCAAGGGCGGCACCAAGGACGACGGCGGTCAGGACGACGAGTGGAGCGGCGACGACTGGAGCGGCTTCGACGACCGGTCCGGCAAGGATGGCGAGGACCGCAGGGACGGAAAGCACGACGAGAAGGACCGCACCAAGCAGGTCCCGTGCGACTCCGACAAGCTGATCCAGGCGATCACGTTCGCCAACAACAAGGACGGCGGCGTGCTGGAGCTGGCCAAGGGCTGCACCTACACCCTGACTCGCAACCAGGACGGCAACGGCCTCCCGGTGATCACCGAGAACATCACCCTCAAGGGCGAGCACACCACCATCGGCCGCGAGGCCACTGCCGACTACTTCCGCATCCTCAACGTCGGCGCCGGCGGGCAGCTCACTCTCAAGGGCCTGAGCATCAGGGGTGGCCAGACCCTTCAGTCCCCGATGACCGCCGACCCGGCGACGGTCTGGGCGCCGTACTCGGCAGTGGTCCGCTCCACCGTTTCCAAGCCGACCGCAGCCAAGCCGGCCGCCACGGCAGCGAAGCCTGCCGCCACGACCGCCAAGCCGGCAGCCGCCGCAGCCAAGGCCGCCAAGCCGGCAGCCGCCGCAGCCAGGGCCGCCGCCAAGCCGGTGGCAGCGAAAGCAGCGGCAGCCAAGGCCCCGGCGACGGCGACCAAGGCCGCACCAACGGCCACCAAGGCCCCGACGGCCACCAAGCCGCTAGCCGCAGCCGCCAAGCCCGCCGCGGCGACAGCCGCCAAGCCGGTAGCGGCTGCCGGGCCGGCGGTGGCGCCGCTGGTCGAGCAGCCTGGGTTCACCGACGGCGCCGGGGTGCTGGTGCAGCCCGGTGGTCGGGCGGAGATCCTGGACAGCGAGTTGCTCTACAACCAGTCCGGCGGCAACGGCGGCGGGCTGGCCAACTTCGGCAGCACGAGGCTCAGCAAGACGACTGTCGCTCACAACACTGCCTTCTTCTTCGGCGGCGGCATCTTCAACGCCGGCGTACTCCAGGTCGACGAGTCGAAGATCAAGGACAACACCGGGATCATCGGCGGCGGTGGCATCTCCAACGGTGCGGCGCGGATCTTCACCGAGGACGTCGACGGCGGCTCGGTCTGGGTCCACAAGAGCGAGATCACCGACAACGAGACGCTCGGCTTCGGTGGCGGCGTCCTGGATGTCGAGGGCACCACGACGTTGCACCAGAGCACGGTCAGCGGCAACACCGCGGTCCTCGCCGGTGGTGGCGTCGCGGTGGCCGACAGCCAGCTCACCCTCAAGGACGCCACGGTGGCCAAGAACAGCACCGCTGGCGTGGGTGGCGGCCTGGCCGTGGCCTTCGACAGCGTCGCGACGATCGAGAACAGCAGGATCAAGGACAACACGGCGGGCTTCTTCGGTGCCGGCCTCTACAACGAGGACAGCATCACCACGCTGCGCGACAGCGAGGTGACGGGCAACCGGGCTGTCGGCCCGTTCGGCAGCGGTGGCGGCATCTACAACACCGACGGCGGCGAGGTCAGCCTCCACCGGACGAAGGTGACGCACAACTTCGCCACCCTGCCGCCCGGCGGGATCTCCAACGGCCTCTTCAGCCAGGTGCGGCTGGACGACGAGTCAGTGGTGTCCGCCAACCGCCCCACCAACTGCCTGAACGTTCCCGAGTGCTTCTGACCGGAACGGGTGGCTGATCCACATAGAGGGCGCGCCTCTCCGAGCCGTGAACGGCTCGGAGGGGCGTACCCATTTGGGCAGGTCAGGGGCTTGCCGGCCGGCTAGGGCCACGCTGCGTCGGTCCGGCCTCGCTGGGGGCAACATGAACCGAATGTGGGCTTCTCTCGGATAAGCCCGCGAGGCGAGGAACCTTCTCATACGGTGGTTTTGGGAGCTACAACCGATTTGTAGCAGGGGACACCCGTCTGACGGCGGCGACCCTGTCTGGTACGAGGAGAGGGCAGAGAGCTCCGATGTCCAACTACCTAACGAACAAAGAAGCCTCCGGGCGGGCGACGGCCAAGAGCCGCCGCAAGCTCTGGCTCGCCAGTGGCGTGGCCGGTTTGACAGGCGTGATCAGTCTCGCGGCGGTGGGCGTCGCGGGCAGCGCCGGAGCGGTCGGCCTCAACTGGAACACCGCGCAGGTCAGCAAGGACGGCGACCAGCGGGGTGACGAGGCGCGCGACTGGGACAAGGACGAGGACCGGAACAAGGACCAGGACAAGGACAAGGACCGGGACAAGGACCACGAGCGCGGGAAGGAGGTGCCCTGCGACACCGACAAGCTGATTCAGGCGATCGTGTTCGCCAACAACAAGCACGGCGGTGTGCTGGAGCTGGCCAAGGGCTGCACCTACAACCTGAGCCGCAACGACTACCAGGGCAACGGCCTGCCGGTGATCACCGAGCGAATCACGCTCAAGGGCGAGCACACCACGATCTCCCGGGAAGCCACAGCCGACTACTTCCGCATCCTCAACGTCGGTGCCGGTGGTCACCTCACCATCAAGGGCCTGACCATCAAGGGTGGCCAGACCCTCGAACGGTTCAACAGCGTCGAGCCGGCGGCCGTCTGGGCGTCCTACTCGGATTCCGAGGCGATCGCGGCGCAGGTGAAGGCGGGCGTCCCGCTGAACCAGGCGCTCACCGCCCGTCAGGCCAACCCGAAGGCCGGCCTGACGGCGACGCCGAAGGTGACGCCCAAGGCCGCGCCGACCGCGAAGGCGGGTGTCGTCACGCCGCTCGTGGAGTACCCGGACGCCACCGACGGCGCCGGAATCCTGGTCCAGCCGGGTGGCACCGCCGAGATCCTGGAGTCCGAGGTCGTCCTGAACCAGTCGGGCGGCAACGGTGGTGGCGTGGCCAACTTCGGCACCACGAAGATCTGGCACAGCACCGTCACCCGTAACACCGCCTTCTTCTTCGGTGGCGGTGTGTTCAACGCCGGCCTGCTCAAGGTCGAGGAGTCGAAGATCAAGGACAACACCGCCATCATCGGTGGTGGCGGTATCTCCAACGGCGCTGCGCGGATCTTCGCCGACGACGTCGACGGCGGTACGGTCGAGCTCAAGAAGGCCGAGATCACCGACAACGAGACGCTCGGCTTCGGTGGTGGCTACCTCGACATCGAAGGCAACACCACGGCGTACGAGAGCAAGTTCGTCTCGAACACCGCGGTTCTCGCCGGTGGCGGTATCGCCGCAGCTGACAGCCAGCTGAACCTGCACCACGCCACGATCGAGAAGAACAGCACCGCCGGTGTCGGTGGCGGTGTGGCCATCGCCTTCGACAGCGTGGCCACCTTCGAGAAGAGCAGCATCAAGGACAACACCGCCGGCTTCTTCGGCGGCGGGCTCTTCAACGTCGGCAGCGTCACCACGCTGCGCGACAGCGAGGTCGTCGGCAACCGGGCCATCGGCCCGATCGGGGTCGGCGGCGGCATCTTCAACATCTTCGGCGAGGTCAACCTGTCGAAGACGAAGGTCGCCCACAACTTCTCCACCTTCGAGCCGGGCGGTGTCTTCAGCTTCTTCGGAGACGTGAACGTGGACGACAAGTCCGCCATCACCGCGAACCGTCCGACCAACTGCCTGGCCATCCCGGGCGGCACGATCGACAACTGCTTCGCCTGATTGCTCACCCTCGGGTGACGACGGCGTAGCGCCAGCACAACGGACCGGCCCCCTTCCGCGAGACGCGGAAGGGGGCCGGTTCACGTCACTTCTGGACGAATACCGCCACGCTGCGCGCCGGCACCGTGAACGTGCCGGCGGCCGTGTCGAACGCCGCGGTACGCAGCACCGGGTCGGCCGAGTCGACAAGCACCGGGTGCAGTGCCACGTCCGCTCCGCGCAGTCCGGTGACCGTCTGGGTGGCCGCCGACGGGGTGCCGTTGAAGACGACTGTCAGCGACTTCCACGGCCCGCCCAGCCCACCGGCGTCCAGGGTCATGGTCAGCACCCCCGGCGTCTCCTGCGCACCGGAGAGCGGGAACGCCACCCGCCGCTGCACCTGCTCGGCGGTAGCCAGACCGAACACCGGCGAGGACGCCCGGATGCGCAGCAACTCGGCGTACCGGGCGTCGGTGGTGTTGATCGCCGCGCAGTCCGGCACCAGCGCCGGGTCGGCCAGCAGCGGCTTCGCGTACGACCACTTGTCCTCATTGTCGGGCGCGGGCGGCAGACCGGCGCCGAACCCGTTGCCCCGTTCACAGCCCCAGCGGATCTGGTTGAACCAGTCACCGGAGTTGTACGAGTTGCGGTCCAGCGACTTCGACCGCAGCCGTTCGGTGCCGGCGGTGACGAACCCGGTGCCCTGTCCCAGCACCACAGTGCCCAGCGCCAGCACCTGCATCCGGGAGCGGTCCGCCGCGGTGGTGGCCTGCGGCAGTTTGTACGCCAACGCGTCGTACAGGATCTCGTTGTCGTGCGCGTCGGCGTAGGTGACGGCCTCCCCCGGTGCGGCGGTGTAGCCGGCCGGGGAGCCGTTGTAGTCCACCTGCTCCCCGGTGACCTGCCGCCCGGCGGTGTCGGTGAACCGGTAGCCGCGCAGGTTACCGGTGAGCCCCACCTTGATCAGGTCGTGGGCGTGCAGCAGCCGGGCCTTCTGCTCGGCCGGTGACCCGTTGACCGCGTCGCCGTTCGGGTCGGTGTAGAGCCCGGAGGCGAAACCCTGCACCCGGGGGTTGGCGTCGAACGGTCCACCACCGCGCACCGCGTCGCGCAGCCGGTCGTTGAAGGTGCCGATGCCGGTTCCGGCCATGTTGGCCTGGGTGGCCTGCACGAAACGCGCGTCGTTGGCGACCTCACCGAAGTTCCAGCCCTCGCCGTAGAGCAGGATCGACCGGCCGTCCACGCCGTCGCGGGCGACTGTCAACCGGTCCAGTGCCGCCCGGACGGCCAGGATGTTCGCCTTGGGGTGGTGGCCCATCAGGTCGAAGCGGAAGCCGTCCACCTTGTACTGCCGGGACCAGGTGACCAGCGAGTCGACCACCAGCTTGCCCATCATGGCGTGCTCGGGAGCGGTGTTGGCGCAGCAGGTGGAGTTGGCCACTGTGCCGTCCTCCAGCAGCCGGTGGTAGTAGCCGGGCACGATCTGGTCGAGCACCGACTTCGCGTCGGTGCCGGCCGCGGACGTGTGGTTGTAGACCACGTCCATGACCACCCGCAGCCCGGCGTCGTTCGCCCCGGCGACCATCCGCCGGAACTCGGTGGTCCGCGCCGCCCCGACCGGGTCGACGGCGTAGCCGCCCTCGGGCACTGTGTAGTGCAGCGGGTCGTACCCCCAGTTGTAGCCGTCGGTCTCGGCGACCGCCGCCACGCACTTCTGCTGCTCGGCCGAGTCCGGTGGGAGCGCCGCCAGGTCGCACGCCGGCTGGCGCTGGTCGGCCCGCTTCTCGGGGATCGTCGCGAAGTCGAACGCCGGCAGCAGGTGCAGGTGGGTGACCCCGGCGTCACCGAGCGCCCGCAGATGGGTCATCCCGGCGGTCTTCGGATCGGTGAACGCCAGGAACGTTCCCCGCCGCTCGGCCGGCACTGTGTCGTCGGCGATGGAGAAGTCCCGCACTGACAGCTCGGTGATCTGTGCCTTCGCGGGCGGCACCGGCGCCGGTTTCCGCAGCGTGCGCCACCCGGGAGGGGCCAGCGCCGGGTCGTTCAGGTCGACGAGTTGGCTGTGCGTGGAGTCCGCGGCGAGGGCCACCGAGTACGGGTCGGTGACCGACGCGGTGACCATTCGCTGCGCCGCCGGCTGCCACGCCCGCACCTCGTACCGGTAGAACTTGCCGGTCCAGGAGCGGTCTCCGCGCACCGACCAGACGCCGGTGCTGTCGTCGCGGCGCATCGGCACCGTCTTCGGCGCGGCGGTGGGTGAGTCGAACAGTTGCAGACGCACGCTGCCGGCGGTGGGCGCCCACAGCGCGAGGCTCGGCGTCCGGCCCGAGAACGTGGGCCCGAGGGTGGCGTCGGTCGCCCGGGAGTACACGTCGTCGAGCACGCCGGGGATCTGCACGCCGGTCGCGGCGAGCAGCGCACCCTCGGCGTCGCGTTCGGTGACCAGCAACTGCCCCCGCAGCGCCGCCGGGACCTTGGCCAGGACCGCCCGGTCCAGGGCGAAGCTACGGTACGACCACAGGTGCGGGAACCTGTCGCGTTGGGCCTCGGTGAGCCCGTTGCGCTGCGCCCGCAGCGGCAACGTGGTGTACGTGCCGGTCAGCTCGCCGTCGACCACGCTGACCCCGCCGGTGGGCGCGGCGACCAGCGCGTACGTCTTGCCGTCGGTCGGCGGGGTCTGCCACGCCACTGTGGACCTGTCGATCCAGTGCGCCTTCTGCTTGCTGATGTCGGTGTCTCCGCTGGCGGTGGTGGCCGTCGACGGCAGCAGGCGGCCCGGTGTGGCGGCGAGCAGCCACACCTCCCGGCCGGCGCTGGCGAAGTCGAGCCGCTGGTCGTCGGGCAGGTCCTTGGTGTCGCCCTGGTGGATGATGTAGTTCAGGCCGGTGGCACCGGCCGCCAGCGGCACCCGGAACACCGCCCCGAACGCGTCGACGGACGTCGGCCGCAGCGGGGCGGACCACTCGGTCGGGTTGGCCGCGCCGTCCCACAGGTGCAGGCCCCAGCCGTCGTAGTTGCCGTCGGCCCGCCGGTAGTGCAGAACAGCGGTGCCCTCCTCGACCGACGGGTCCGGCTCACCGGTGGCCGCCTGCCTGCTCGGGTAGATCGCCGGGTCGCCCTGCTTGAGCCAGATCTCGCCGGTCTGGGTGACGTCGATGCTGCGGTCCTGGGCGACGTCCTTCGTACCAGCCTTGTCGACCACCAGGAAGTTCACCGACGTGGCACCCGGCTTGAGTTTCACCCAGGCGAACCGGCCGTAGGAGTCCTCCCCGGCGAACGGCTGCCCCTTCGGCCACTCGGTGACGTACGCCGGGTCGATGTCCCCCCAGGCGTACAGCCCCCAGTCGTCGTACCCCCCGGCGGGGCGCTGGTAGTGCACCACCGCCCACTCCCGGGAGCTGCCCTGCGGCGGGGTGCCCACGACGGCGGTGGACCGGGCGGTGGCGGTACGGCCTCTGCCGTCGCGGACCACCGCCTTGTACTCGACAGGGGTACCCCCGGCCAGCCCGGTCAGGTCGTGCTGCACCGTGTACGGGGCGTGGCCGGCGCTGCCCAGCAGCGTCCACCGGCCGCCGGCCACGCGGGCCGCGACGGTGACGGTGGCCAGCGGGTCGCCGGTCACCCGGGCGTTGACCGCTGCCCGGGTGGCGACCGGCGCGTCCGGAGCCGGGCTGCTGATGGTGATGGTCGGTTTGTCGGCCGCCGGTGCGATGGGGCTGCCGGCGCGGTACACCACCGCCGACAGCGGCTGCACGGTGAGGCTCAGCTCGCCGTTGCTGCCGGCCTGTTCGTCTTCCGAGCCGCCGTAGATGCCGGTGAAGGTGGCGCCGGCCGACCAGGTGTCCACCGTGACAGTCTGCGCGGTGTCGGCGTTGTTCACTGCCACCACGTACTCGGTGCGGTCGGCCGGGGCGATCCGGGAGGCGGCGAAGACGCCCGGCCCGTCGGCCGCGTACCGGGTGACCTGCACACCGTCGCGCAGCGCCGGGTGGGCCTGGCGCAGCCGTCCCAGGTCGGCGATGGTCCGGTACAGCGGGTGGGCCCTGTCGAACTGGTCGCTGGCGTGGGTGCGGTCGGTGCCGAGCAGGTCGTCGTCGAGGTAGTCGGGAACCTTCGACGCGAACATGTCCTGGCGGGCGTCCTTGTCCCCGCCCGGGCCGGTGAAGCCCTGTTCGTCGCCGGAGTAGACCACCGGCTGGCCACGGGTCAGGAACATCAACTGGTGCGCGAGCTGGTCGCGACGCAGGTGGCTGGCCGGGTCGCTGCCACCACCGGCGATGAACGAACCGATCCGGCCCATGTCGTGGTTGCCGAGGAAGGTGGTCAACCGGCCGGCGTCGGTGTTCCGGGCCGCGTAGAGGTCGTCGCGGGCGTACACGTCGGCGAGCGCCTTCGCGGAGCCGGCGCCGGCGGTGAAGCCCCGCGCGGCCTCCTGGAAGGCGAAGTCGAGGGTGGCCGGCAGGCCACCCTGCCGGACGTAGTTGGAGCTGATCTCCGGGTCGGCGCTGTACACCTCGCCGAACATGAAGAAGTCCTTCTTGCCGGCCTTCTCGGCGGCCCGCTCGATGCCCTGGCTGAACTGCGGCCAGAAATCCATGTTGACGTGCTTCACGGTGTCCAACCGGAACCCGTCGACGCCGGTCGCGCCGATCCAGTCCCCGTACGCCTTGGTCAGGCCCCGGACCACCTCGGGACGCTCGGTCCACAGGTCGTCGAGGCCGAAGAAGTCGCCGTACTCGCTGTTCTCACCGGCGAAGGTGGAGTCACCCCGGTTGTGGTACATGGTGACGTCGTTCAGCCAGGCCGGGACCTTGACGCTCGCGTCCTTCGGCTCGGCGAACGTCGGCGTGTACGGGAAGGACTCCTGGTCGACCGGCGGGAACGCGCGGCTGCCGTCGGCGTAGTTGCGGTCCTCGAACGCCCGGCCCTGCGCGTCGGTGTACGGCGCTGTCGCCTTGTCCACGTACGCGTACTTGTCCTCGGCGTACTTGATGACGTCGGCGGTGTGGTTGACGATCACGTCGAGGTAGATCTTGATGCCACGCTGGTGGGCGAGCTTGACCAGCCGCTTCATCTCCTCCATGGTGCCGAAGTGCGGGTCCACCTGGGTGAAGTCGGTGATCCAGTAGCCGTGGTAGCCGGCCGAGACGTCGTTGCCGGCACCCTGCACCGGCCGGTTCTTGAAGATCGGGGCGAGCCAGATGGCGGTGGTGCCCATCCCCTGGATGTAGTCCAACTTGTCGATGACGCCCTTGAGGTCGCCGCCGTGGTAGAAGCCTTTGTCGGTAGGGTCGAGGCCGGTCCGCAGTCGGTCGCCGGTGAGGCCGCCCCTGTCGTTGCGGGGGTCTCCGTTGGCGAACCGGTCCGGCAGGACGAAGTAGAACTGCTCGGCCCGGGCGGAGTTGCCGCCGGCCTTGAGCAGCGCCTCGGCTGTGGGTTCGGCACGCCACTGGGTTGCGCCGCCGATCGCGAGTGGGGCGCCGTCGGACGGTTGGGGGCCCGCGGCGGCGGGACGTACGGCGACCGGAGCGCCGACGAGCGTGACGGTGAGCAGGGAGGCAAGGGCCAGCAGGGCGGTGCGCGGTATCGGCGGGGGTTTCATCGACGCCTTCCTCTGGTCGCTGATTGGCCGCACGCTAACCCTTGCCGAAACATTCTGCAATACCTTGCAAACATGGTCGCAACAAAGCAGCATCCTTGCGGAAGCACCGCTCAGAGACCGTCGCAGCGCACCCCGTCCACAGTGCACTCCCGTGGGCTGCTGGACGCCCGCTCCATGTGGAACCGCAGCGCCACCGAACCGCCGGGCGACACCTCGACCCCGCTGACGTACGTGAAGCCGCCGTCGCTCTCCCGGATCGTCCCCTGTGGGACACCCTCCACCCAGGCCGTCACCAGCCGTCCGCCGGAGAACTCCAACCGCACCGTCCAACCACGGCTCCGCGCGGACGCATTGACCATCGCCACCTCGCCGATGAAACCCCCGTCGAAGCTCTGCACCACCCGGTACCGCCCGGTCATCGCCGGCTGACCCGACGACGCCCGACTCGGCGACCGCGTCGCCGTCGGCCTCCCGCTCGAACCGACCGTCGGGTCGGCCGACGGTGAACCGGACGCGGCGCTCGGCGGCAGCCCACTCGCACGGCCGGATATCCCCGGCAGCGCCGGCACTGGTGACGCCACCGACGTGGGCGCGCTCGGCGCCACCACCGCGGACGGCACCGGCAGCGCCGGCGGCCGCGCGCCGTCCGGCGCGGGGCTACGTCCCCGGTACGCGCCCAGGGCCACGAAGAGCAGGACCACCATCACGACGACACCGGCGCCCACCACGATCCAGGGCGACGTGGCGATCGCGACCGGACCGTGCGGCGGGCGCGGAACACGGCGCATGCCGGACATGTACCTCCCTCAGCGGACCGTCCGGGCAGCGTAGCGATCGACGCCCGGGCCGGAAAGCCTCGGCGGCGCGGTGCCGCAGTGCCAGCGAGCCGGCTCCCAGCTCAGCCGATCCGGCAGTCGACCCCGTTGATCGTGCACCTGTGCGGCCGTTCCGCCGACTCACCCCAGCCGACGCGCAGCCGCACCGTCCGAGAGTCACCCGGTCCCAGCGAACGGGTGCCGCGCAACACGAACTCCCCGTCCCCGCGCCCCCGCACCGAGACGCCCGAGTCATCACCCACTCGCAGAGCCCACGTGTCGTCGTCGTACGCCAACTCCACCTGCCAGTCCACCGACTGACTCGACTCGTTGGCGATCGACAGCACCGCCGCGTCTCCGTCCCAGCCGTCCGTACCGACCTCGTACCGAGCATTGACCGTGTCGTCCGCCGGTGCCGTCGGCGCTATCAGGACGCTCGTCCGCCCCGGAGTCGGCGAGCCGGCCGCGGTGGCCCGCGGCGACGGTGTCCGACTACTACTGCGCGACGGTCGCGGCGACACCGAGCGCCGCTCCACACCGGCCGGGGTCGGCCCACCGGTGGCCGACGCGGCGGCCGGCACGGTCGGCAGGAACGCCGGAGGCGCGGCCTGCGGCGGGGCGTCCCGCTCCCTGGTCCGGAACGACAACAGTGCGATCACCAGGAGCACCACCAGCGCGCACACACCGAGCAGCACCACGATCCACGGCACCGACGCCAACACCCGCGCCGCCCGCGAAGCTGCCGCACCATCCGGCCGCACCGCCATCAGGTCTCCCCTCGTCCCCCACCGACGCGACAGCGTAGCCAGCGCCGCACGGACCGGAAACCGGGCGGGTACGGATCGGGCCGACCGGCCCCGGTCGGTCAGCCCGTCCGGACGACAGTGCAGATCAGTGGACCGTCATCCGAGATACGCAGCAGGTAGCGGTACCGCTCCCCGGGCACCGCCTGCCCCCGACTGTCCAGGAACTCCCACTCCACCGCCACCAGCGTCAGCAGCGCGGAGACCGGCTGCACATCCTCGATCCGGGCATGCGCCGCTACCAACTCCCGGTCCTGGTAGTCCGGCGCGGCGCCCACGAAGGAGAGCGCCACCGCCGCCGCGGACGTGAACGAGAAGCTGTACGTGTCGGCCACCACCAACCCTGGCAGGGCGTAACAACCGGCGATGGCCGGCAGGTCGCCGGAGGTCAACGCCACGCCGTACCGGTCGAAGAAGTCGGCCAACGTGTCAAGATCCGTGGAGGCGTTCACGGTCACAGCAATTGCCGGTCACCGCACAGGTCAAACCTCAACGCGGCGGCACCCGCACCTCGATCTCCGAACCCAACCGGGCGTCGGCGGCCAGACCAAGGTCGTCCCCACTCCAGAACCGCCCCGGGTCGTACCAGTTCGGACGCCGGCCCGCCGGTAACAACCCCATGGCCTCGTAGGTCACGGCCACCACCTCGGCGCAGTACGCCGTCTCCAAAGCCCGGTCCCGCTCCCCCGCCGATCGGGCGCGGTCGGCGCGGTCGGTCGAGTTGGCGCGGTCGGCCTGGTCGGGCGGGGTCGGTCGGGGTGTCGGCTGGCCGAGGCGCGACAGCGCCGACAGCCGACCGAGGTGCGGCAGGTTGGGCAGCCGGCCGGGGCGCGGCAGCGCCGGCACCCGACCACGGGCCCAGCGCCACGCCAACTGCGCGGTCGACGGGAACGGCGTACCGTCCAGCCGCGCGATCGTCCGCAGCACCGCCCGCTCCATCTCCGCGTCGACAGGCGGGTCGAGCTGCCGCAGCCAGGCCCGTTGGCCGTACCGGTTGGCCCAGACGCAGACCGCGTCCCGCAGGTCGTGCAGCTGGACACCACGCTGGTGGCTGCCCGACCACAGGTCCGGCAACGACCTGCCCAACTCCGCGTGCCACATCAGCGGGGGCATGTCGTCCAGCACCACCGCCATCCCGACGTGGTTCACCGGGCTGTTGGTGGTGAACTGGATCGCCCGGTCCGGCACGCTGCGACCCCGGAACACCCACACGTCACCGGTGCGGGTCAACTCGACGGCCTCATCCAGGCTGATGCTCATGAGGGTCTAGCCTAGGCCGATGCGGCAACGAATGCGGTGGTGGAAGGTTCTCGGGCTGGCCGGGCTCGCCGGCGTCGCGGCGTCCGGTGTGGTCATCGCGCGGGCCGAACGGCGGCGGCGCGCGTACACCCCGGAGGAGATCCGGCAGCGACTCCTGGAGCGGCACGCCCAGGCCGGCGACGCCGCGAAGCCCGGCGATCCGGCCTGACCCGCTGTCCCTTGTAGATCGCTTGGGTCAACCGGGCAGGTCGATGATCGATACGATCAGGCCACGACGTCGCCCGTCGCACAACGACCCTTCGTCCTGTCCACCCCGGCCGCGCCGGTCGAACGACACGGCAACGTCGACCTGCACCTGCCCACCCACACCGCTCCCGCCGTCGTGGTGGTGCACGGCGCTCCGCTGCCACCGAGGCGCCCGACCCTCGCGACTGGCTGCTCTACCGCGGCTACGGCTCGCTGCTCGCCGCGAGCGGCGTGGTCACCGCGCTGGTCAGCTACCAGGTGTCCGAGCTGTCGGCGCTGCCCGCCGCAGCCGACGAGATCGCCGCGATGGTCGAACAGGTCCGCGCCGATCCGCGCGTCGACGGCGAGCGGGTGGTGCTGTGGTTCTTCTCCGGCGGCGGCCTCTTCGCGGCCGACTGGCTCCGCGTCCCGCCACCGTGGCTACGCGGGATCGCACTGACGTACCCGCTGCTCATCCCGTTCCCCGGCTGGGAGGTCGACGCTCGGTTCCTGCCGGTCGAAGCCCTCAGCGCCGGCACGGGCGTGCCACTCCTGGAACTCCTCGGCGCCGGCTGACCCACCCCGCGGGCCGAATACCCCTCATGTGCGGATGCGGAGGCTTCCATCGCTGCCGCACCAGATTGGGGATCTCTCGCACCCGACGTTCGCCGCCGTACGACGATCGTGGGAGAGCTGATCGGTGGTGGGGGGGTGAGAGGTGCGCGGCAGACGTCGGGGTGCCCGACCGGCGGAGAGTGCGCTGCGCGAAGGCCGGGAGGCCTACGAACGGCTTCGCACCTACCTCATCCTCGCGGTGCAGGCGGGGCTGGCCGCCGGCTTGGCCTGGTTTATTGCCAGCGATGTGCTGCACAATCCGCAGCCGCTGTTCGCACCCGCCGCCGCGGTCGGCACCATCGCGGCGGCCATCGGCAATCGGGCCCGTCGCACTCTGGAACTTCTCGCCGGGGTGTTCCTGGGGGTGCTGGTCGGAAACGGGATCGTACGGTTCATCGGGGCGGGACCAATACAGACCGGTGTGGTCGTGGCACTGGCCATTTCGGCGGCAGCCGTCTTTCGCGGCAACGGCGCCGTCATGGTGCAGGCGGGAAGCACCGCGGTCCTGCTCGGCACAGTGTCTCCGGACCGGCCGGACCTGGCCGTGCCCCGGACGGCGAATGCGCTGGTCGGTGTGGTGGTGGCCATCGTGGTGGCCTTGCTGATCCTGCCGCTCAATCCGGTGCGGATCGTGCACCGCGCCGCTGGCCCGACAGTCGATGCCATCGCCCGGGAGATGACAGCCATCGCCAACGCGCTGGCTCAGCGCGACGCGCGGCAGGCCGAGGACGCCCTACAGCGACTGCGTGCGGCAGAGGCGCAACGACGGAACACCGGCGATGTGGTCGCCGCAGCATGCGAAGTCGCGATTCTCTCACCGTGGCGGAGGAGACGGCTGGGCATCTTGCGTCGGTACGGGCGGGCGGCCGAACACCTTGAACTCGCCTACACCAGCAGCCGCGAGATGGTGCAGTGGGCGGTGTCGGCACTACACGCCCGGGAGACGCTGCCGGCCGGTCTCTCCACGGCGATCGAGCACTTCGGCCAGGCGTTCAGGCTCCTGCATCGTGACTTCCTGGCCGGACGAGAGCCGGACCGCGCGCGGAAGCGAGCGCTTCAGGTGATCAGTGACATCGACGAGGCGTGTGCCGAGGGTGTCGGGTCCTCCGGAGCTGTCGTCGTCGCGCAACTGCGGGTTGTCGTCAGTCAACTGCTCCAGATCTCCGGGCTCCCCCAGACGGAAGCGAATCAGCAGGCCGGTTTGAATGCCGACGTGTGAGCGCTCAGGGCAACGGGCCGTCGGTCTCCGCCGTCAGGCTGAGCCGATCCCGGATCAGCGCGAGCACAGTGTCGGTGGTCCGGTCGAGGTGGCTGCGCCCGTCGGGTAGGCGAGCCTCCGGGGCGATGTAGCTGCGGGGGCCAATGTGCGTGGCGGGGTCGAGCCGATGCACGGTGATCTTTCCTTCGCGGTCGGCCCGGTTCCATCCGCTCCAGCGGAACAGCCGCCACCGCTGCGGGAAGATCCAGGTGCCGACTCGTTCGATCCAGTCGCCGGCACTGGTGAGCCGGTAGAGGTGCTGGGCGTGGGTGATGTCGTTGGCACCGTTGTGGAACCCACCGAGAGTGATCAGCCAGAGCGGAGTGCGTAATTGGGACCACAGTTCGTTCACCGCACCGCTGGCGACCTGGGCGCCACCGCTGTAGCTGAGCAACACCACGGGTATGCCGCTGTCCGGCAGGTAACCGGCGACCTGGAGCTCGGTGGCGATCTGCGCACCGACGGCACGGTTGTACAGGGGCCGGTAGCGGCGGTCGGCGGCGACGAAGATCTGCATCACGTTGTGCAGGAACAGCAGCAGCCCGATGTGGCGGCGCACCCAGGTCCAGACCGGCCGGTCGGCGAGCGGCACGGCCAGCGGGGAGTAGGGCTGCACCTGGCCCAGCACCCGGAGCTCCGGCGCTCGGTTGATCAGACTCTTGACCAGTCGGCCACCATCGCGGGTGTCGTGGAAACGGCGTTTCCCGATGCCGTCCAGATAGACCAGGTAGGCATCCGGAGGGCGGTCCGGATCGGCCCCGCGGGCGTAGGACATGCCCTCGGGGCGGGAGATGGTGGGTGTGCGCCATCCTGCGGCGTAGACCAGCACCTCGTAGCGGGCGAGCAGGGCCTCGGCGATCAGCACCAGTCCCAGCCCGCCGAGCAGCAGCAGGAGCGCCAGTCCGATCACGCGACTGGCTCCGGTGCTCGTCTGGTGTTGAGCTTCACGACGAGGCGGCGGACGGCCTCGACGGAGACGCCGAGCGCGATTCCCGCGATCGTTACGCAGCCGGCGGCCTCCCACCAGCCAACTCCGGCCACCGTGGCGAGTGCACCGGCGAGGCCGGCCCCCACCCCAACCATGAGCACCAGGTGCAGTAGTGGCCCGAGAAGCGGGAACGCGAGGACGCCGGCAAGCACCAGCGGCGCAGCCAGGCCGGGTGTCCAGACGAGCGCGGCCTCGTCGGACGCCGAGGTCGGCAGCACCAGACCGGCAACGGCCCACGCCGACAGCGGCCAGAGCGCGAACACCGCGCCGTCGACGATCGCGCCCGCCAGCAACAGGCTGACCACCCGCGCGTGCGACACGCCGGACAGGCGTGCCACCACCGGGAGGAGACGCCCGGCGGCCTCGGACAGCCCGGCGGCCAGCAGCAGGATGGCGACGACGGGAGACATCGGTCAGCCCTGTGGTGGCAGATCGAGGGCGCCCGGCCGAGTGACCGAGCCGGTCTGCTGCACGAAGTGCTCGAGTACGTCGGCGGCACGCGCGTAGCCGCCCGCCTGACGCTGGGCGGCCTGCAGGGTGCTTGCGGCGGCGCGGAATCGAGGCTCGTCGAGCAGACGCTGAGCGAGGGCCCGCACGACCTCCACCGTGACGTCGTCGGTACGGATCGACAGGCCGGCGTCGAGCTCGACGATGCGGGAAGCCACCAGCAGTTGGTCGGCGCCCTGCGGCACGACCAGCATCGGAGTTCCGGCGTACAGGGCCTCGTTGACGCTGTTCACCCCGCCGTGGGTGATGAACAGCGCCGCGCGGGCCAGCACCTCCAACTGCGGTACGGAACGGTAGGCGAGCACGTTGTCAGGTAGCGGGCCAAGCGCGGCGGGATCGGTGTGTCCGGTGGACATGATCACGGTGCCACCCAGCGGGGCGAGCGCAGCGGCGAAGGTGCGTAGCAGCTGCGGGGCGTCGAACACCGTGCCCATCGAGGCGTACATCACCGGGTCCCGCAATCGATCGACCGGGAACGACGAGTCTGCTGGGCGGGCACCGATGCTCGGTCCGACGAACTGGTAGGACTGGTCGAAACTGTCCGCCTCGGGGTGGAACGCCCGCGAGGTGTAGACCAGGTTGAGCGGCTGACGGATGTTGGCCAGGTCGATCAGGGGCAACGCGCCCGTGTCGTACCGGCGGCGCAGCTTCCATCGAGACCTCAGGTACCCAGCGGTGGGACGGGGAAGGGCCGCCGCCGCGCTGAGCAGCTCCCAGGAGCCGCGGGTCGGGCTGGGTACGTGCCGGTTGAAGGCGAACGTGGTGAACGACGATGCGGGCGGCACGCCGAGTTCCCGGGCGGCCACCGGCCCCCACGGGCAGAGGGAGTCGTGGACGATCAGATCGGGTCGAGTGCCCCGCAGATCGGTGAGGACGGCGGGCAGCACGCGTACGGCGGTACGCGCGAGCTGCTCCAGCACCGTGACGGGCGTCGGCGGGCCGGAGAGCGGTACGTCGTCACCCGAGTAGAGGAGCACTCGCGCCCCGGTCGCGGCGATCTGCTCGGCATGGGCCGCCGTCGTGTGGTACGTGACGGAGTGACCACGACGAACAAGCTCGCCCACAACGGGCAATGTCGGGTTGATGTGCCCGTGCATGGCAATGTTCAGGAATGCCACTGCGCTCATCGGCCGACCCCGGGCGGGGAAGGAGTCAGAGCCCGGCACATTGCAGCGTCCATGATCCGCCCCTCTCGGTCAGAGCCTAGATGTTGCCCGGTGGCAACGCGTCGGGGACCAGGTACTCGACTCATCAGCGGCCGGTTCCGCGTGATCGTGCTCGAAGACGGGCATGATCCACTCGACTTCGTTGAAGTCGGGATATCCCCGTCACCCAGACCCGGCGGTTTCCGTGAACGCGAGTCGATCACGGCGCCTTGTCCGCCGTGTCGGGTCCGGCAGGCGGGGTGGGCTGGGCGGGTTGTCCGGTTTGGGCCGCGCTGTCGGGTGGTCGGGGCCACCCCGACGGTGGAATCGGCGGCCGGCCGGGGTCGTTATACCTGGCATGCCACCGCGACCATCGGGTCGTGGGGCGCGGCAGCCGCCGGGAACACCTGGCAGGCCGCCCCGGTTACATCCCCCGCACGGCCGAGCACCACAACGGCCAACCCCCTGCGGGAATGACCCGCCACCGCGAACGGTTACACCCTGTCCCGACGCCGACCCCCTTCTCGCGGGTCGCCGGGCAACAAGACTTTCCCCGCACGGCACACACCCCCCGAACTGTCGTGCGGGCACCCCCGATGCAGAGGAGCACGCCATCATGCGTACCGATCTGATCCGTAAGACCGCCCTGACCGCCGCCGGCCTCGCGTTCACCGGTGGCGCCATCGCCGGACCGGTGACCGCCGCGTACGCCGCGTCGGATGCCAAGCCGGCCACCCAGACCCAGACCGACCGCAAGCCCGCCAGTGAGCGTCAGCTCGGTGTGCGCTACGAGGCCCAGCCGAACTTCTACTACTGCGGCCCCGCCGCCACCCGTAACGCCCTGAGCGTGCAGGGCAAGGACATCAGCGTGGACGCCATGGCCAAGGAGATGGGCACCACCGAGGCCGGCACCAACTCCATCAACGACATCACCCCCGTGCTGAACAAGGAGACCGGCAAGAACGACGCCTACCACAGCGTGGAGATCTCCAGCCCCAACGCCGACGGCAAGCAGACCGACCAGCTGCGCGCCGACATCGTCAAGACCGTCGACGACGGCCGGGCCGTGGTCGCCAACATCGCCGGCACCAGCGTCGACACCGACGGCGGCGTGCACTCCTTCGAGGGCGGGCACTACATCAGCGTCGTCGGCTACCGCGACGGCGGGAACGTGGTGAAGATCGCCGACTCCGCCGATGCGAACACCGCCTCCTACGAGGTCACCGTCGAGCACCTCGCCGACTGGATCGCCACCCGCGGCTACGCCACCAGCTGACCCACCGCACCACACGAAACGAAAGGGCCGGACCCCACCACGGGGTCCGGCCCTTCGGCATGCCCAGGTCAGTCGCCCGCGCGGCTCGGCTCAACGCCGGAGGCCACCACAGCCGCCTTCCCGCCGGAGGCCGCCGCAACAGACCGACCGCCCGAAGCCGCCCCAACAGACTGACCACCGGAAGCCACCTCGGCGGCTTCCACGCCGGAGGCGCCGTCGGCCGACTCGACGCGGTGGGCGCGTCGGCGCAGCCACCAGGTGCTGCCGAGCCCGGCGAGCACAGCGAGGACCAACCCCGCCCAGGAGATGTCCTTCAGCCAGTGTTCGGCCGCCCGGCCGACGGAGTAGAGCAGGTACGTCGTGCCGAAGGCCCAGACCAACCCGCCGGCCGCGTTGGCCAGCAGGAAGCGGCGGTACGGCACGTGCAGCGCACCGGCGAGCGGCCCGGCGAGGATCCGCAGCAGTGCCACGAACCGACCGAAGAAGACCGCCCAGACGCCATGCCGCGCGAAGCTCTGTTCGGCACGGGCGAGTTGCGCCGGGCCCAGGTGTTTGGGGAACCGTCTGCCCAGTCGGGCGAGGAGCGGACGACCGCCGCGTCGGCCGATGGCGTACCCGACCGAGTCGCCGGCGATGGCCCCGAACGCCGCCGCGCTGGCCACCCACTCCGGCTCCACCACGCCGGTGGCGGCGAGCAGTGCGGAGCTGACCAGGACGATCTCGCCGGGCAGCGGGACGCCCATGCTCTCCACGCCGATCACCCCGGCGACGAGCAGGTAGACCACGCCCGGGGGCAGTGCCGAGAGCCAGTGCTGAACGTCAATCACTCGGCACCCCTTCCGATCGGCCCCGACCCTACCCCGCCGATCTGACGACGCGCCGTGGTCGTGGGCCGCCCCGACCCTGACGCCAGGTTGCGCATATAGCAAGACGGACGTACGGTTTTGTTGGAAGCGGAATCGGCGGGTAAGTGTCACCTAACCTCGGCGGCACCCCGGCCGGTGCGACAGACTGCTCAGGACTACTCACGGTCGCTGGTGTGAAGGAGTACGACGTGGCGAGCCTCGACACCTTCGGTGCGAAGACCCAGCTACGCGTCGGAGACGCGAGCTACGAGATTTTCAAGATCGACAAGGTGGACGGCCACGCGCGGTTGCCGTACAGCCTGAAGATCCTGCTGGAAAACCTGCTGCGGACCGAGGACGGCGCGAACATCACCGCCGACCACATCCGCCAGCTCGGCGGGTGGGACTCCACCGCCGCCCCGAGCGTGGAGATCCAGTTCACCCCGGCGCGGGTCCTGATGCAGGACTTCACCGGCGTGCCCTGCGTGGTCGACCTGGCCACCATGCGCGAGGCCGTGCGTGACCTGGGCGGCGACGCCAGCAAGGTCAACCCCCTCGCCCCGGCCGAGCTGGTCATCGACCACTCGGTCATCGCCGACCTGTTCGGTCGCGAGGACGCGTTCGCCCGCAACGTCGAGCTGGAGTACGAGCGCAACAAGGAGCGCTACCAGTTCCTGCGCTGGGGTCAGACCGCGTTCAACGAGTTCAAGGTCGTCCCGCCGGGCACCGGCATCGTGCACCAGGTCAACATCGAGTACCTGGCCCGCACCATCATGGAGCGCAACGGCCAGGCGTACCCGGACACCGTGGTCGGCACCGACTCGCACACCACCATGGTCAACGGCCTGGGCGTGCTGGGCTGGGGCGTCGGCGGTATCGAGGCCGAGGCCGCGATGCTCGGCCAGCCGGTCAGCATGCTGATCCCCCGGGTGGTGGGCTTCAAGCTCTCCGGCGAGATGCCGGCCGGCACCACCGCCACCGACCTGGTGCTGACGATCACCGAGATGCTGCGCAAGCACGGTGTGGTCGGCAAGTTCGTCGAGTTCTACGGCCCCGGCGTGGGCGCCGTGCCGCTGGCCAACCGGGCCACCATCGGCAACATGTCCCCGGAGTACGGCTCCACCGTGGCGATCTTCCCGATCGACGCGGAGACGATCCGCTACCTGGAGCTGACCGGTCGCGACGCCGCGCAGGTCGCGCTCGTCGAGGCGTACGCCAAGGAGCAGGGCCTCTGGCACGACCCGGACGCCGAGCCGGAGTACTCCGAGCGCCTGGAGCTGGACCTGGGTTCCATCGAGCCGTCGCTCGCCGGCCCGAAGCGCCCGCAGGACCGGGTGCCGCTGGGCGCCGCGAAGACGCTGTTCCGCTCCGCGTTGACCGACTACGTGGCCGACGACTCCGTCGGTGAGCGTGACCTCAAGCCGGGTGTCCCCCGCGAGGAGCTGCCGCGCGGCGCCAACGGTCCGGCCGACGAGGCCAGCGCCGAGTCCTTCCCGGCCAGCGACCCGCCGGCCAACGAGTTCAGCGACCCGGCCGACGAGCCGCGTGACCTGGAGACCGCTGCGGTGGGCGCGGGCGGCCGGGCCAGCCACCCGGTCCGGGTCACCGGCGCCGACGGCGTCGAGTACGAGCTGGACCACGGCGCCGTGGTGATCGCCGCGATCACCTCCTGCACCAACACGTCCAACCCGCAGGTGATGATCGGTGCCGCGCTGCTGGCCCGCAACGCCGTGGAGAAGGGCCTGACCCGCAAGCCGTGGGTGAAGACCACCCTGGCACCCGGGTCGAAGGTCGTCATGGACTACTACGAGCGGGCCGGCCTCACGCCGTACCTGGACAAGCTCGGCTTCAACCTGGTCGGCTACGGCTGCACCACCTGCATCGGCAACTCGGGCCCGCTGCCCGAGGAGGTGTCCGCCGCGGTCAACGAGCACGACCTGTCGGTGGTCTCGGTGCTCTCGGGCAACCGGAACTTCGAGGGCCGGATCAACCCGGACGTCAAGATGAACTACCTGGCGTCGCCGCCCCTGGTGGTCGCCTACGCCCTCGCCGGCACCATGGACATCGACCTGGCCAACGAGCCGATCGGTGAGGACTCCGATGGCAACCCGGTCTACCTGCGCGAGATCTGGCCGAACAGCGCCGAGATCCAGGACGTCATCGCCCAGGCGATCGGCGCCACCGGTTTCAGCGCCGCGTACGCCGATGTCTTCGCCGGCGACGAACGGTGGCAGTCGCTGCCGACCCCGACCGGCGACACCTTCGCCTGGGAAAACGACTCCACCTACGTGCGCAAGCCCCCGTACTTCGAAGGCATGCAGCAGGAGCCGAGCCCGGTCGTGGACATCTCCGCCGCCCGGGTGCTGGCCAAGCTGGGTGACTCGGTGACCACCGACCACATCTCGCCGGCTGGCGCGATCAAGGCGGACTCGCCGGCCGGCACGTACCTGGCCGAGCACGGCGTGCCGCGTCACGAGTTCAACTCGTACGGTTCCCGCCGCGGTAACCACGAGGTGATGATCCGGGGCACCTTCGCCAACATCCGGCTGCGCAACCAGCTGGTGCCCGGGGTGGAGGGCGGTTTCACCGTCAACCACCTCACCGGCGAGAAGACCTCGATCTACGACGCCTCGGTGGCCTACCAGGAGGCCGGCATCCCGCTGGTCGTGCTGGCCGGCAAGGAGTACGGCTCGGGCTCGTCGCGGGACTGGGCGGCCAAGGGCACCATGCTGCTGGGCGTCCGGGCGGTCATCGCCGAGTCGTACGAGCGGATCCACCGCTCGAACCTGATCGGGATGGGCGTGCTGCCGCTGCAGTTCCCGGTGGACGTCACCGCCGAGTCGCTCGGCCTGACCGGCACCGAGACGTTCACCATCACCGGGGTGACCGCCCTGAACGACGGTGAGACCCCGCGCACCGTGCAGGTCAGCACCGACACCGGCGTCGAGTTCGACGCCGTGGTGCGGATCGACACCCCCGGTGAGGCGGACTACTACCGGCACGGCGGCATCCTGCAGTACGTGCTGCGCCGCATGATCGCCAACTGACGTACCGACGTCACCAGGCTCCTTCCCGCCCTCGGCGGGAGGGAGCCTGCGTCGTTCCCGGGTCGCTCCTCGTACCGGGCCCCGCCACGGGCTAACCTCTTAGCTAAGGAGGTGGCACGGTGGCCGGTGAAGCTGCGGCGCAGTTCAACATCCACGATGCGAAGACGAACCTGTCACGCATCATCGAACGGGTCGAGCACGGCGAGGAGATCGTGATCAGCCGGGCCGGCAACCCGGTCGCCAAGGTCATTCCTCTTCGTCGTACGACACGCACCGGTCGCGGGTCTCTGCGCGGTGCGCTGGATCTCACCGGTGACTGGGATTCCGACGAGGTCAACGACGAGGTGGCTCGCGACTTCGGGCTGCCCGGCCGACCTCGCCGAACGGCTCCGTGACGCCGAACTGCGGGAACTCCCGATCCGCCACGATCACGCCATCGTGGCTGGTCGGCTACCGGGCGATCCACCGGGATCCCTTCGACCGGATGCTGGTCGCGCAGGCCCTGCACGAGGGGCTGACCCTGGTCACCCGGGACGACCGAATCCAGAAGTACGACGTACCGATCCTGGTGGCCTGACTCCCATCCGCCCACCGATGTGCTCGTCGGCCCGGTCGATCAATGCCCGGCGCCCAACGGGGTGAACGCTCGGAGATCAGCGTGTGTCGAGCGAGAAGATCGCGCCGATCTTGCGGTTTCGGTCGTCGACATGGGCGGGATGCCCCTTGTGTCGGGACAGAAGATGCAAGATCGCGGAGCGGGGACAGACCGGGCCCGTCGATCATGGAGTTGTGGTGCCTGGTTTGGCAGTTCACGGGGGCTTTGTTGCCCACCACAACTCCATGATCGACGAGGCGGTGCCGGTCCAGATGACCGACGTACCGCTCCTGATGGCGTGCGACCGCTCCGCTAACGGGCGAGGTCGTCGGCACGCTCAAGCAGCGCTCGGCGCTCGGCGGTCGACCCGGCCGCTGCCGCCGCCTCCCGGAACAGGCCGGCGGCACGCAGTCGGTCACCCTGCTGGGCCACCAGGTCGGCCTCCACCGCCACGGTGAGTGGATAGCCGTCCAGCCCGCCCCGGGCGCGCGCCGCGTCGAGCACTACCAACCCGGCGGCCGGCCCGTACGCGTAGCCGTGCGCCACCGCACGGTTGAGCGCGATCACCGGTGAGGGGCGGAGGTCGGCGAGCGTGTCGTAGGCCCGCGCGATCGTCGGCCAGTCGGTGTCGTCGGCCGAGGCGGCGGTGGCGTGGCAGGCGGCGATCCGGGCCTGCCACGCGTACGGCCCGTCGTGGCGTACCCGATCGAGGGCGGCCAGGCCCTCGGCGATGGCGGCGCGGTCCCACCGGTCGCGGTCCTGCCGCTCAAGGGTGAGCAGGTTGCCGGCGGCGTCGCGGCGGGCGTCCCGACGGGAGTGTTGGAACAGGAACAGCGCCAGCAGCGCGGCGACCTCGGACTGGTCGGGCATCAGCCGGGCCAGCAGCCGGGCCAGCCGGACCGCCTCGTCGGCGAAGGCCGGTTCGCCGTCGGCGACGTAGCCCCGGGTGAACAGCAGGTACAGCACGGCGAGGACGCCGGGGAGCCGCTCGGTCAGCGCCGGCCCGCTCGGCACCCGGTACGGGATGCCGGCCTGGGCGATGCGGGTGCGGGCCCGGGTCAGCCGGCGGGTCATCGTCGACTCGCTGACCAGCAGGAGGCGGGCGATGTCGGCGGTGGGCACGCCGCAGACCGTCCGCAGCGTCAACGCCACCCGGGCCTCGAGCGCGAGCGCCGGGTGGCAGCAGGTGAAGATGAGCCGCAGCCGGTCGTCCACCACGTCCTGCCCCACCTCCGGCTCCGGCGACGCGTCGTCCGGCGTGAGCAGCGCCAGGTCGTGCAGCTTGCGCCGCTCCACTGTCGCCCGGCGCAGCACGTCGATCGCCCGGTTGCGGGCCACGGTCATGAGCCAGCCGCCCGGGTTGTCCGGCACACCGTCGGCGGGCCACCGTTCCAGCGCGACGGCCAACGACTCCTGGGCGCAGTCCTCGGCCAACGCCCAGTCCCCGGTCACCCGGATCAGGGTCGCGACGATCCGGGGGTACGACTCGACGCTGGCGGCCGCGACGGCCGCCGCCGCCGCGCCGGCCGGTGCCGGGGTGCGCACCGGCCGGCGCTGCGGGGTGGACATCCTGGTCAGTCGGACAGGTCGGCGAACGGGCGCAGTTCCAGTCGCCCTTCGCGGGCCATCGGGTGGGTGCGGGCCACCTCGATCGCCTCGTCCAGGTCGGCGCAGTCGAGCAGGTCGAAGCCCACGATCACCTCGGCGGTCTCCGCGAACGGCCCCTCGGAGACGAGCAGCTCACCGTCGCGAACACGGACGGTGGTGGCCGCGCTGGGCGACGCGAACACGTTGCCGGTCAGGCGGCGGCCCCGAGAGTCGTTCTCCGCCACCCACTTGTGGATGTCGGGTAGCTCGGTGGGGTCGGTGTCCGGCTCGGTGTCGCTGCACACGAACATCATGTACTTCATCTGGTCGCTCCCTGGTTTCTCGGGGTATCGCCAGCATGACGATCGGCCGGCGGTGTTCCGGACACCCTCCCCCGAAAAACTTTGTCAGTCTCCGCTGGCGGCGCGGCGGCGGGCCTCGCGGGTCTTCATGGCGTGCTCCATCAGCGTGACGAGCACCTCCTTGCTGGACTCGCGCTGCCGGGCGTCGCAGAGCAGCACCGGCACACCCGGGTCCAGGTTCAGCGCGGCCTGCACCTCGTCGAGCCGGTACTTCCGGGCGTCCTGGAAGCAGTTCACCGCCACCACGAAGGGCGTGCCCCGACCCTCGAAGTAGTCGATCGAGGGGAAACAGTCGGCGAGCCGGCGGGTGTCGGCCAGCACCACAGCGCCGATCGCCCCCAACGCCAACTCGTCCCAGACGAACCAGAACCGGTCCTGCCCCGGCGTACCGAAGAGGTACAGCACCAGGTCGTCGCTGATGGTGATCCGACCGAAGTCCATGGCCACTGTGGTGGTGGTCTTGCCTTCCACCCCGGACAGGTCGTCGATGCCGACCCCCGACTCCGTCAGCACCTCCTCGGTGCGCAACGGCCGGGTTTCGCTGACCGCGCCAACCATTGTCGTTTTGCCCACGCCGAAGCCGCCCGCGACCAGGATCTTGATCGCGGTGGGCAGTGGCGTCGCTCCCGCCGGCCGGTCAGAGTGCCCGTAGTCCATTGATTACCGCCTCGAAGATGCTGTTGTCGGGAAGACCGGCCGTGGTCTGCGGCTCGCGGACCTGCACCAGGCTGCGGGCCGCCAGATCACCGAGAAGCACCCGGATGGTGCCCACCGGCAGGTCGAGATGGGCGGCGATCTCGGCGACGGACTGTATGCGTTGGCACAGCCCGACGATCGCCAAATGCTCGGGACCGAGACCGACCTCGGGCGTGACCTCGGCTCGGGTCGCCGTGACCAGGGAGATCAGGTCGAATGTTCCGGTGACCGGGCGGGCCCGCCCACGCGTCACCGCGTACGGACGCACCACCGGACCCGCGTGGTCATCCACCCACTGATGGTCTGCGGACTCTCCCTGCACGGTCATCGCCGTTACCTCTCGCCGACCTGCTGATCAGTGCCGCGCGACGGCGATGCGACGTACTTGCCGACCCGGGTGACCAGCATCGCCATCTCGTAGGCGATCAGGCCGACGTCGGCGTCCTCGGTGGCCAGCACCGCCAGGCAGGCGTTGCGGCCGGCCGCTGTGACGAACAGGAACGACGACTGCATCTCGATGATGGTCTGCTGCACCTGCCCGCCACCGAAACGCTTGCCGGCGCCTCGGGCGAGGCTCTGGATGCCGGCCGCCATCGCTGCGAGGTGCTCGCCGTCGTCCCGGCTCAACCCCTGGGAGGAGGCCATCAAGAGGCCGTCGGTGGAGAGCGCGACCGCATGTTCGGCCTGCTTCACCCGGCCCACCAGGTCATCCAGCAACCACGTCAGGTCGGCGCTCGAAGCCGTCTTCTGGGTCACTTCGTCGTCCTCTTCTCGCCCGGCTGTGCGCCGTGTTCGTCTGGGGCTTGACCGTCACACCGCGCGGAAACCCGCGTCGTCGGTGCTCGGTCAGGTCGCTTGTGGATCCTCGTCGGTCGGCTCGGCCGGCGTCGCCGCCGCCGGGGCGCCGGAGGCGCCCCCGAGCAGCCGAGCCGCGTCGGTCCGCCCACGCCGGGTGCCGGTCTGGTAGGAGCTCATCATCCGGCGAACCTGCTCCGGTGGGCGCACCACATCCTCGTCGTCGGTCTCGGACACCGCCGGGTCGTCTCGCAACTCGGGAACGATGTTCGCCTGTCGGACCCGGACGGGCAGGCCGGAGTCGGTGCGCTCCGCCTCGGCGCGGGCGGGCATCGGACCACCGTCGCCGGCCGGGGTCGGCTCGCCGTCGGGGGCCTCCGCGCGGGTGCGGTCGACGGCGGGGAGGCCGGTGGGCACGGTCGGGGCTTCCAGGGCTGGCTGGGCCGGGCCGCGCCGGGCACGGGTGGGCAGGTCGGGAGCGCCGGTTGCCGGGGTGGTCCGCTGTCGGGTGGGAAGAACGGTGTCCGCCTCGGCCTCCTCGTCAGTCGTCGCTGGAGCGGTGTCGGCCGGCACCGCCACCGGCGCGGTCACCGCCACCTCCGGCGCGGTGGTCGTCGGTGCGGCGAGCGCGACCGGTGCGAGAGACGCCGGACGGCCGCTGTCCGTGGCGGGCGCCGACGGCATCGGGATGGCCGAGCCGGCCCGGAACGAGCCGGAGTCCTCCGGGGAGGCGTCGGCCTCGGTGACCAGCTCCAGGGGGATCAGCACGACAGCTGTGGTGCCGCCGTACGCGGACTCCTTGAGCCGTACCCGCACGCCGTGCCGTTCGGTCAGCCGGCTCACCACGTAGAGCCCGAGGCGGGCGGCGTTGGCGAGGTTCAGCTCGGACTGGTCGACGATGCGGTGGTTCGCGGCGGCCAGGTCCTCCTCGCTCATGCCGAGGCCCCGGTCCTCGATCTCGATGGCGAACCCGTTGGAGACCAGCTGGCCGCGGACCTCGACGGTCGTGTGTGGTGGGGAGAACGACAGGCCGTTCTCGATCAGCTCGGCGAGCAGGTGGATGACGTCGCCGACCGCGCGGCCGGCGAGCGAGACCGGCCCGAGCGGCAGCACGTTGACCCGGGTGTAGTCCTCCACCTCGGCCACGGCGCCGCGCACCACGTCGACCATGGGGACGTTGCGTCGCCAGGCCCGACCGGGGGTGGAGCCGGAGAGCACGATCAGGTTCTCCGCGTTGCGGCGCATCCGGGTGGCCAGGTGGTCGACCCGGAACAGGTCCTCCAGCTCCTCGGCGTCGTGTTCGCGGCGCTCCATGGCGTCGAGCAGGGTGAGCTGGCGGTGGACGAGCGCCTGCGTGCGTCGGGCCAGGCTCAGGAAGACCTCGCGGACGTTGCGCCGCAGGTCGGCCTGCTCGACGGCGGTCCGCAGCGCGGTCTCCTGGACGGCGTTGAACGCCTTGCCGACCTGGCCGATCTCGTCGGTGCCGAACTCCAGCGGGGGCGCCTCGGTGGCCACGTCGACCTCCTCGCCGCGCCCGAGCCGCTCCACCACCCGGGGCAGCCGCTCGTCGGCGAGCTGCCAGGCGGCCTCCCGCAGCCGGTCCAGTTGGCGCAGCAGGTTCCGTGCGGTGGTGATCGAGACCACGACGGAGGCGATGACGGCGAGCAGACCCAGGCCGGTGGCGAGGACCAGTCGGACGACGACCATCACTGCCACGCCGGTGGCCCTACCCACGATGCCCTCACCGCCGGCGGTCACGGCGTCGTTCACCTCGGCCAGCACCGGCTCGACAGTGCCCCGCCACTGCTCGGCGTCGACCGGCAGCTGGGTCGACGGCCGACCCTCGCGGATGATGCTGTCCTGCACGGCACGCAGCCGGGTGAACGCCTCGCCCTCGACGAGCTGTTGGTAACGGCGCTGGTCGGCGTCGGCGAGCCGGACCCGGGTCTCCTCACCGAGGAACCGCTCCGAGCCGACCAGCGCGACGTAGCGGGCGTACTCGGCGCCGCTCATCCGACCGTTGCCGAAGAGGCCGCTGAGCAGCGCGTCCTCCTGGGAGATCAGCTCCTTCATCCGGTTGAGCTGGATCAGGGCCGCCGCCTCGCCGGCGATCTGCTTGTCGTCCAGGCTGCCCGTCACGTCGTAGATCTGGAAGATCGACTCGATCGCGCCGGTGTACGCCTCAGCGGCGGCGATCTTGTCGATCTTGCGGTCCAGCACCTCCGCGCGGGTCTGCTCCAACGCGTTGACCTGGGCGATCGTCATACCGAGCTGGGTGTCCAGTGCGGAACTGCCGGCGATGTCGACCTGCCAGTTGCGCACCGAGGCGGCGAAGTCGGCAGCCAACTCGGCGGTCTTGCGCTGCTCGGCCTCGAGCGCCGTCCGCTGCGCGGCCTCGGGGTTGCTCAGGTACGCCTGGGTCAACCGCCGCTCCACCTGGAGCTCCTGCAACAGCGGCTCACTCGGCGTGTAGACCTTGCTGTTGAGCAACTGGACACCGAGCAGGTTGAAGCCGTCACGCAGGGTCACCCAGGCCGCGAACATCCAGAGCGCGATCAGGGAGAGCAGCAGGGCGACAACCTTGGTGCGGATACTCGTACCGCGAGAACGCATTGAACCGTCCCAGGCTGGGCGTTGACTCAGCTCATCAACGAATGATCAGAGGGGGCGACGTCCCACCACAGCGGGGCATCCGGGCTGAGGCTCTGCGTACGCTAGCAGTGTCCACACAACCCCTCAAGTTGCTGTTTTTGTTGACTGGTAACCGCAATCCACCACCGATCGGTCCACGCCCGAGGCACGAATGCCGGCCAGCCGGCAGGCGGCGAGCACCGTGGCGCGAACGATGACCGTCGGACAGTACAGCTCCTTGCCGTACCACAGTGGAGGGTGCTGCCGGCCGGCGGACTCGTGCAGGTAGGCGTGCCCACGGGCCACCGCGTCGTCCACCCGTGGCACTGTCGTCGGCACCGCCAGCAGCACCTGGAGGGCGTACGCGGTCTCCTCGGCGGTGCCGTCCCACCGCCCCCACGAACCGTCAGCGCGCTGGCTGTTCAGCACCCAGCCGGCCGCCCGATCCACCGCCTCGGCGGCGGCCGCACCCCGCCCGAACTCGGCCAGCGCCAGCACGCAGCAGGCGGTGGCGTAGTACGGCGAGGCGTGCCACCGGTCCTGCCAGGGGCCGTCGGCGAGCTGGTGTGCCGGCAGCACGGCGCTGAGCCGCTCGACCGTCCGGTGGTACCGGGCGTTCGCGCCGGGGTGTGTGGCCACGTACTGGCCGAACGCGTCCAGCACGTGTGCGTTGGTGGTGACCGAGAAGCCGTCCTCGCTCCCCGGCCAGGTGCAGAAGCCGTCCGCCGTCTCGTACGCCCACAGGCTGGCGGGGTCGGCGCGGCGGCCGAGCCGGGCCAGTGCGTCCAGCGTGACCGATGTGGTGTCGGCGTCGGTCGGCAGGCCCTCGCCGGTGGCGATGCCCTCGGCACCGGTGGCGGCGGCCAGGGTCCGCAGCACTGTCGCCGGCGGATTGACAGCGACACCGGCGCGGCGCAGGCCGCTGAGCACCCAGGCCCGCTCGAACACGGTGATCGGGGTCGGGCAGGGCACCGGCCCGTCAGCCTCGCGGATCAATTCCCGCAGGAAGGCGTGCGCGGCGGGGCCGGCGGCCGGGCCGGCGGCGGTCAGCCATGCGGCGGTCGCTGCGGGTGACGCGCCGACGGCGGTCAGGGTCGGTCCGGCGTCGGCCGGTGTCGCGTCCAGCACCTCGTAGAAGTGGGCCAGCTTCGTCGGCAGCGCCGCCCCGGCGGCCACCGCGGCGCGGACCGCGCGCAGCCGGTCGGACCCGAGCCCCGCGGGCAGCGCCAGCGGCGGACGGGGCAGCCGCTCCGCGGTCGTCCGATCCAGCCGGGCCAACCGGTCGTTGATCGACTCGACAAGCGCGGGGACGATGAGGTCCAACGCCGGGGTGTCCGGCAACGCCCGCGCGGGCGTGGCGAGCAGCCGGCCGGTGAGCGCGTCCAGTCCGCGTGCCACCGGGGCGAGCAGGTCCGCACCGGCCCATCGGCCGTCGGCCAGCGCCGCGAGCAGAGCGTCGGTGGCGCTGAGCGTGGGCACCAGGGCGTACCCCTCGGGTGGGCCCCACGCGCCGTCCGGGCGCTGTTCGCGCAGCAGGAAACCGATCCGCTGGTGGTGTCCCGGCAGCCAGGCCGCGCCGGCGACGAGCCGGCCGCTCTCGTACACCGAGGGGGCGACCTGCCCCCACGGCCGCAGCGCCAGGCCGGCGATCAGCTCGCGGGCGGCGTCGGCGACCGGGTCGGCGGCGGTCGCCTCGTCGGCGAACACCCGGGTGGCGCCGTCACTCATCGCGCGCCCCCCAGAAGTCCGACAGTTGGTAGAAGCCGCCGGTGAAGGAGATCTGCCGATTGAGGTAGTCCGCCTGGCGGGGGCACCGCTCGGCGAGGGCGGCCAGGTCCCCTCGGCACCGGGCGGTCAGCTCGGCCAACCGGTCGTGCACCTGCGCCGGGTCGTCGACCAGCAGCAGGGCGTTCAGGTCACCCCACTCGGAGTCCCGGCCGTGGGTGGCCAGGTCGTTGACCAACCGCAGTACGCGCTGCACGCCACGACCGGCGTCCAGCAGGTCGGTCAGCTGGGCGAGGGTCCGGTCGTCGCCGGTGGCGATCCAGTGGGTGACGTTGACGAAGGAGCAGGCGAGGTTGTCGGCGTTGTCCAGGTAGCGGTCCAGGTCCGGCAGCCGCCGTCCGGTGGTCGGGTCGGTCGGCAGGTGCTTCCAGTCCCACTCCCGCGCCACTGCGGCGAGCATCCGGGCCAGTTCGTCACGCCAGATCGGCCGCAGCCGGACGAACGCCGGGACGGTGGTCAGCTCGTCGCGCAGGTCGGCGAGCAGCCGGGCCAGGTGGCGCCCCGGTGGTGGCGCGGCGCCGTCGGCCACCGCGAGGCAGTCGGTCACCACCTCCCGCACGTCGTCGACGGACCGCGCGAGGTAGTCGACCTGCCAGTCGGCGGCGAAGACCCAGAGCAGGGTACGGGTGGTGATCCGCAGCTCCGCGGCGGTGTGCCACGGCGCGGTGAAGGCGATGGCGGTGGCCACCGAACTGAGCAGCGCCGCGTCGAACGGCGCGGCGTCGAACAGCTCCGGATGGGCGGCGGTGACATCCTGGAGGTCGCGTACGCCCCGGACGGCGAGTGCGCACACCCGGCCCTGCTCGGCGACCGCGTCCTGACCGGCCCGAGCCGGTCGCGGGGTCTCCGTCACGATGCGACCGGGCGCTCGACCGGGGTGAGGATGAGCTCGGCCCGCTGCTTCGGTTGCAGCGAGGCGCCCATCCGAGGGGTGAGGTCGACCGGTTCGCGTAGCCGGAAGCGATAGCGGCTCAGCACGGTGCTGACGATGAGCTGGGCCTCCAGCAGGAACAGGTACTGCCCGAGGCACTGGTGCGGGCCTCCGCCGAACGGGAAGTAGGAGTAGCGGTAGCGCCGCCGGGGCAGCTCCGGCGCGAACCGCTCCGGGTCGAAGAGCGCCGGGTCGGTCCAGAACGTCGACATCCGCTGGGTGACGTACGGGCTGACCAGCACGGTGCCGCCGGCCTTGATCCGTACCCCGCCCAGCACGTCGTCGGCGACGGCGGTGCGCGGGATCATCCAGCCAGCCGGGTAGAGCCGCAGCATCTCGTCGAGCACCATCCGGCCGTAGCGCAGCTGGGGCAGGTGCTCGCGGCCGACCCGTTCGGCGCCGACGACCCGCTCGATCTCGTCGGTCATCCGCTCGGCCACGTCGGGCCGGGACGACAGCACCGGCCAGAGCCAGGAGAGCAGGGCGATGGTGGTCTCGGTGGCGGTGGAGAACATCGCGACCACGTCGCCGCGGATGGCGTACTCGTCGGGTTCGCTGCCGTCGGCGCGCGGCCGGCAGAGCGTGGAGATGATGTCGTCGCCGTCGGTGGGACGGGCCCTGGCCTCCCGGATGATCGGCAGCACCACCTCGTCGATGGTGCGCACCGCGTCGCGGAAGCGCCGGTCGCCGGGCATCGGCACCGCGTACGGCACTGCGGGCATCAGCAGTCGGGGAAGCATCGCGGTGGTGACGGTGTCCAGCGCGGCGCTGATCCGCAGGGCGTCGGGGACGGAGATCCGGTCGGCGAAGAGCACCCGCATGGTGGTGCGTAGGACGATCCGGGTCAGTTCGGCGCCACCGTCGATCGGGCGACCGGCGAGTGCCGGTTCGAGCCACTCGTCGACCGCCTCGTTGATCGCCTCGGCCATCTTGTCGACGAGCGTCTCGGCTCGTTTGGCGGTGAACAACGGTTGCAGCGCGCCTCGGCTGGACTCCCAGATCTCACCCTCGGCGACAAGGATGGCGTCACCGACGATCCGGCGGACGGGTCGCCAGAGCAACCCGTCGCCGTCCCGGGTGTAGTTGGCAACGTTGTCCCGCAGCACGCGTTGCAGGTGCTCAGGATGGCTGACGAGGTAGGGGCGGAACGAGCCGAGGTTGAGCCGGATGACGTCGCCGTCGGCGTCCTGGGCGAAGCCGACGAGCGCGCCCAGCGGATCGCGGACCAGTGCCGGCACAGCGCGGCGTAACGGAATCGTCCTTGGCTCGGTGCTGACGGTGGCGGGGCGCGCCTCGGACACCTGCGACATCGAACCACGTCTCCTCGTCGTCCCGGCGACCGAAGCGGTCCACTTCGGTCGGGCAGGTTGATGAAACTTTCACCTTCTGGGCCGACGGAAGCATCTCACCAAACGAGGGGCACCTCCAGACTTGCGGATGGCGCAATTTCCATCTAAGCGCACGCACATTCATCGATGTTCTTGGCTTGCGCAAATCCTGAATGGATACTCAGGCGCAGCACCGCGCCGGGTGGGCCGGGACCCCGGCGCGACGCACGAAACGGCCGCGCGCGGCCGACCTGGCTGCGGCATCGGCACCAGACGGGCGGCGTCGGGCCGGACGGTGCGGGCCAGTGACCCGGGACGCACCGGTACCCCCGAATCCGGGCGATGCCCGGCACCCTGTGCCAGGCTCTGTGGCATGGACGACAAGACCATCCTGAACCGGATCTCCGAGCTGGTCGACGAGGAACACAAGCTGCGTGCCGACGCCCAGGCCCACGAGTCGGGCACCGAGGGCGAGGCGAGCGAGCGACTGCGCGCCCTGGAGGAGTCCCTCGACCAGTGCTGGGACCTTTTGCGCCGCCGACGGGCCGCCCGCGAGACCCACGGCGACCCGGACGCCCAGGGCGAACGCCCCAAGCCCGAGGTGGAGCGCTACCTGCAATAGCCGGGTGGCGGGTCGGGCGGAGTGGCCGCCCGACCCGCTCCGATCAGCGCAGGCCCGCCTCGTGCAGCAGCTCTCCGGTCAACACGCCGGGGTCGACCTGCTCGGCGGGGAGACCCCGGGCCGCGAACCAGGCGCCCACCACCCGCACGTCGCGGGCCAGGAACTCCGGCCCCTGTGGGTTCGCCACCACGTCGACCACCTGCGGCAGGTCGATGACGACCAACCGGCCCTGATGCACGAGCAGGTTGTACGGCGACAGGTCGCCGTGCGCGTAACCGGCCCGAGCCAGCACCCGCAGCGCCTCCACCAACTGGGCCCACAGGTCACGCAGTTCGCTCGGGTCGGGGCGCAGCTGGGCCAGTCGGGGCGCGGCCTCCCCCGACTCGGCGTCACCGACGAACTCCAGCATCAACTCGGTGCCCCGCAACTGCACCGGGTACGGCACGGCGATCCGGTCGTGCCCGGCGCCGATCTCCCAGAGCCGGGCCAGCGCTGCGAACTCGGCCGCCGCCCACTGCCCGGCGATCATCTGCCGGCCGAACGCCGTCCGGCCAGCCATCGCCCGGTTCTCCCGGGACCGGCGCACCCGGCGGCCCTCCAGGTAGCCGGCATCGCGGTGGAACAGCCGGTGTTCAGGATCGCGGTAGCGTTTCACAGCGAGCAGGCAGGACCGGTCGGTGTCGGGCACCGCCCGACGGACGAGGTGGACGTCCGCCTCCTTGCCGGTCTTGAGCACACCCAACTCGGTGTCCTTGGCGGCCAACTCGGTTACCAGCCAGGCCGGATGCGGATGCGGCCCGTGGACGGCGTCGTCCCAGGACGACCAGCGCTCGCCGGTGTCCGGGTCGGGCTCGCTGTCCGGGTCTGCGAGCGGCTCGGTGGGCCGCCCGCGCTTCAGAAACTGCGGTTCGTCGTCGTCGAAGCGGCTCTTGCCGCGGCTGCGGCGCTCCAGCGCCGGAAGGTCATGATCGCGCACTGTGGTGAAGGTCCCTTGGTCGAGGCTGAGATAGGCGGCTGGAAGCGACCTGCGAAGACGGCCATGACCGACCCCCTCTCCTCGACCGGGCACACGCCCGGGATGCACCATGCGCGGACAATGCTGGTACCACCACGGCGGCCGGTCAACCGAATTACCGCGCCACCACCGGAACGGGCCGCTCCGACGCCCGACCCCAGCGCGGGAACCCTCAGCGGGCCAGGACCGTGGCGACCGCGGCGATCAACCCGTCCACCGTGCGACTCGGCGCGAACCGCACGTCGGACCAGGTGCGCCCTCGGTGCAGCCAGACACTGGGCAACCCGACGGCGGCGGCGCCACCGATGTCCGCCTCCGGGCTGTCACCGATCACCCACGCCCCCCGCAGCGGCATCCGGACCCGCTGGGCGGCGAGCGCGAAGATTCTCGGGTTGGGCTTGCTGACGCCAGCCTCCTCGGAGATCACCCAGTCCGCGACGTACTGGTCCAGCCCGGTCTGGCGGATCTTGGCGTCCTCGACGCGTACGCTGCCGTTGCAGACCACCACCGGCACCCAGCCGGCGTCGTCGGCGATCCGCAGCGCGCAGGCGGTCAGCGGGTCGAGCCGGGTCTGCGCCACCACCCCGTCGTGCAGCTCCTCGACCAGGTCGATCGAGGGGATGCGCAGCTCGTAGCGGTCCCGGATGGCGTCGGCGAGGTCCCAGCGATCGGTCAGCCCGTCGGCGTCGATCGAGACCAACCAGTCGATGTCGGTGTGGGGCGCGCCGATGCTGTCCAGGAAGCGCTCACCCCAGCGGCGGAACGGCCCGGCCCGATCCAGCAGGGTGTTGTCCAGGTCCAGCAGGAGCAGTGGCACTCGGGCACCCTACGGGACCGACGTGTCCGCCAACAGATGCGGCGGGTATCGAGCTGACGGCGGGCTCAGCCAGGCATCGACAGCCGCGGGCCGCCCTGGTCCGACAGGCGATCGGCGAGCATCGAGTGGGCCGCCCGGGTGGCCGCGAGCACGGCGGGATCCAGCGTCGCCACCAGCACCGCCGCCCCGTCGTCGGCGCCGCGAGCCAGCACCCGCCCCTCGGGGTCGTAGATGGCCGCGCCGCCGTTGAACCGCCACGGCTCGACACCGCCGACCGCGTTGGCGAAGACCACGAACATCGTGTTGTCCAGGGCACGCGCCGGGTAGTAGAGATCGCGGCGGTGCTCGGAGCCGGCCAGGTATCCGCTGGGGCACAGGTAGGCGTGCGCGCCGTCGAGGGCGGCGGCCCGACCGTGCTCCGGGAAACAGCCGTCGTAGCAGATGCCCAGCCCGAGCCGCCAGTCGTCGACGAGCAGCGTGGCACCCCGATCGCCGGGGGTGAACAGCTCCCGTTCGTCGCCCCACAACTGCTGCTTGTCGTACCCGACCCGCACCTCGCCGGTCCGGTCCACCACCAGCGCCGCGATGGTCCGCCGGCCGTCCGGGTGCCGGACGGCCGCGCCGACCAGCGCGGTGACGCCGGCCTCGCGCGCCGCGACGCGCAGCGGGTCGAGCCGGCGATCCGCGACCATCCCGGCCGGATCGGCCGCGACGTCGGTGCCGGCCGGGTCGGCGGCGAGCACCGGCGGGTGGTACGCGCAGAGGAACAGCTCCGGCAGGACGGCCACCCGGGCGCCCCGCTCGCCAGCGCGGCGGACCAGGTCGGCGGCCATGACCGCGTTGCCGGCGACGTCGCCCGGCGTGGGGGTGGCCTGGACGGTGGCCACTGTCAGCGGGGAGCTGGGCAGGGTGCGGGGCTGGGTCACCGGGCGATGGTAATCGGCGACATCCCAAGCCGTACGTACGGTTTGCGTGCCCCGGGGTGACCTGCAACGATCGACCTGTGCCCAGAGTAAGCCAGGACCAGCTCGACGCTCGCCGGCAGGAGATCCTCGCCGCGGCCCGGGCGTGTTTCGCCCGGCTCGGCTACGAGGGGGCGACCGTACGCCGCCTCGAGGAGGCCACCGGCCTGTCCCGAGGCGCGATCTTCCACCACTTCCGCGACAAGGACTCGCTCTTCCTCGCCGTCGCCGAGGACGACGCCGCGGCCATGGTCGAGACGGTGGCCCGCAACGGTCTGGTGCAGGTGATGCGCGATCTGCTCGCCCGCGCCGTCTCGCCGGACACCACCGGCTGGCTGGGCAGCCAACTGGAGGTCTCCCGGCGACTGCGCACCGACCCGGCGTTCGCCCGACGGTGGGCGGAGCGGTCCGCCGCGATCGCGGAGGCGACCCGGGACCGGCTGGCCCGCCAACGCGACGCCGGGGTGCTGCGCGAGGACGTACCGATCGACGTGCTGGCCCAGTTCCTGGAGCTGGCCTACGACGGCCTGGTGCTGCACCTGGCCATGGGCCGACCGGCCGGTGACCTGGGCCCGGTGCTCGACCTCGTCGAGGAGGCGGTCCGCCGCCACTGACCGCGCGCACACCGGTCGGACGCCCGTGGCGAGGCTGCTCCACAATGGGGCCGCCGATCCCTCCGGTGACAGGAGCAGTCGATGAACGTCCACGCCGCGTCCGGCGACACCTGGGGCATCTCCGGCCCGACCTTCCTCCGGTACTACATCGCGGCGGCCATCCTGGTGGTGGCGATCGCGGTGTACCACCGGATCCGCCTGCTGACCGCCCCGGGGCACACCACAGTCGATCCACTCGGCGCGCAGCAGGTCGCGTACCTCAACGGTGGCCCTCAGCTCGCTGTGCACGCGGCGCTGGGCGGGCTGCGCGGCAGCGGCGCTGTCGGCGTACGACCGGACCGTCGGCTGACCACCGGCGGTGCCCCGCCGAGCGGGCTCACCCCGCTGGACCAGGCCGTCCACTGGGCCGCGCACCAGCACTCCCGGGTCCGGGACCTGCCGCAGGACGAGCGCGTGCGCACCGCGCTGGACCAGATCCGCGACGGCCTGGAGCAGCGCGGGCTGATCACCGACGACGCGCAGCGCGCCCGTGCCCGCTTCTGGTCCATGATCCTGTTCGCCCTGCTGGGCCTCGGCGTGCTCCGGTTGGTCTCCGGCCTGTTCAGCGACCGCCCGGTGGGTTACCTGCTGCTGACCCTGGTTCCGCTGCTGACCATCACGCTGGTGCTGCGCCGGGCACCCATGCTCACCCGGGCCGGTCGCACCGCCCTACGCTCCGTCCGCCGCGAACACACCCACCTCGCGCCGGCCTCCGCGCCCGCCTACGCCACCTACGGAGCGGCCGGCGCGGCGATGGGCGTGGCCCTGTACGGCACCGCCTCGCTCTGGGCGCTCGACCCGGGCTTCGCCGAGCAGGCCGAGATTCAGCGCCAGGCCGCCTCCGGCGGCGGCTGGACGGGCGGCTCCGACGGGTCCTCCGGTGGCGGGGACAGCTCCGGCGGGGACGGCGGCAGCTCCTGCGGCGGTGGAGGCGGCGGGTGCGGGGGCGGCGGATGACCGGCCCGTCCGGGGTTGGCATCGGCTGGCGTCCGGAGATCGCCGGCTTCGTGGCCGAGCTGCCCGGCCTGCGCTTCGTCGAGGTGGTGGCCGAGGGGGTCTCCGCCTCCGGGCCGCTCCCGCCCGGCCTGACGCAGCTGCGGGACCGCGCGGTGACAGTCGTACCCCATGGGGTGCGGCTCTCCCTCGGCGGCGCCGAGCCGGTCGACAGGGCCCGGGTCGCGCACCTGGCCGCTGTGGCGCAACGCCTGAACGCCCCGCTGGTCAGCGAACACATCGCGTTCGTCCGGGCCGGCGGCCTGGAGGCCGGCCACCTGCTGCCGCTGCCGCGCAGCCGGGAAGCCGTCGACGCGGTCTGCGCCAACGTGGCGCGGGCACAGGCCGAGCTTCCGGTGCCGATCGCCCTCGAACCGATCGCCGCGTTGCTCGACTGGCCCGACGACGAGTTGACCGAGGCGGACTTCCTCACCGAGATCCTCGATCGGACCGGGGCACTGCTGCTGCTGGACGTGGCAAACGTGCACGCCAACGCCCACAACCGGGGCACCGACCCGCTGGCGTTGCTGGAGCGCCTGCCGCTGGAACGGGTCGCGTACGCCCACGTGGCCGGCGGCGCGGAGCACGGCGGTTTCTACCACGACACCCACACCGACCCGGTGCCGGCGGCGGTGCTGGAGCTGGTCGGCGCGCTCTGCGCCCGGCGGCGACCGCCAGCGCTACTGCTGGAGCGCGACGGCCACTATCCGCCGGCCGCCGAACTCCGCGCCGAACTGGACGCCCTGGCCACCGCCGCGGGCTTCCCGACCGTGACATGACGGGCACACCCCAGGGCGGCTCCGCGCCCACCCCCCGCGCCGGGCTCGCCGAGCGGCAGGCCGAACTGGTCGCGGCGCTGGTCGCCGGGGCTGAGCCACCGGCGGGGTTCGCGCCCGGCCCGCTGGCCGCCACCCGCGCGGCCCTGCTGCGCAAGCGGGCCGGCGAGGTGGCCCGGCACTGGCCACTGCTCGCCGCCGGCCTCGGTGCCACATGGTCGACCACCTTCGCCGACTGGGCCGCCCGGCGGCCCACCGCCGGATCGCTGCGCGACGGTTGGGACCTGGCCCGGGCGCTGCACGACCAGCACGCGCTCCCCCCGGCGGCGGCCGAGGAGTTGGCCGTCCGGGAGGCCCGCCTGCGCTACGACGGGCGTCGGGCGCCGCGTCCGCGCCGGGTGCCGGCGGTGGGCCGCGCCGGCGGCGCCGTCGCGGTGCAGATCGCCGGCCGGGTACGCCTGCTGCGCCCCGCCCCACGGGTATCCACCCGTGCTGGCGACGGGGTACCGGATGCGGCAGGATCGGAGTTATGGATCTCGGACTGACCGACCGCGTGTACGTCCTCACCGGCGCCTCCCGCGGCCTGGGATACGCGACAGCGCAGAGCCTGGTCGCCGACGGCGCACGGGTGGTGCTCTCGGCCCGGGACCCGGCCGCGGTGGCCGCCGCCGCCGAGCAGTTGGGCGGCCCGGAGCACGCCGTCGGGCTGACCGCGGACCTGACCGACCCGGAGACCCCGGAGCAGCTCGTCGCCGCCGCCCGAGAGCACTTCGGCCGGCTCGACGGCGCGCTGATCTCGGTCGGCGGTCCACCGGCGGGCAACGCCGCAGCGATCACCGACGAGCAGTGGCGGCTCTCCTTCGAAACCGTCTTCCTGGGCACCATCCGCGCGGTCCGCACGGTCGCCGCCGCGCTGCCCGAGGGCGGCGCGATCGGGCTGGTGCTCTCCACCTCGGCCCGCGGCCCGGTGCCCGGCCTGGGCATCTCCAACGGTCTACGGCCCGGCCTGGTCGGCGCGGCGAAGGACATCGCCGACGACTACGGCCCGCGTGGTGTCCGGGTGGTCGGGCTGCTGCCCGGCCGGATCATGACCGACCGCAACCGGGAGCTCTTCGCCGCGACCGGCGACCCGGATCGCGCCCGCGCCGACGCGGAGGCCGGCATCCCGCTGCGCCGCCTCGGCGACCCCGCCGAGTTCGGCCGGGTGGCCGCGTTCGTGCTCTCCCCCGCCGCGAGCTACCTCACCGGGATCACCCTGCCGGTCGACGGCGGCGCGCTGCGCGGGCTGTGACCCCCGGCCCGGTCCGCCCCTCCGGCATCCGGCATCCCCGGCCGACCCGGGCGGAGCTGGCCGCCGCCGCCGATCGGACCATCCCCGACGTGCTCGCGCCGGGGCTGGCGGTGCTCTTCGTCGGCATCAACCCGGGCCTCTGGTCGGCTGCCACCGGCTGGCACTTCGCCCGGCCCGGTAACCGGTTCTGGCCCGCCCTGCACCGCGGCGGGTTCACCCCTCGACTGCTGCACCCCAGCGAACAGGACGAGCTGCCCGCGCTCGGGCTCGGCATCACCAACATGGCCGCCCGGGCCAGCGCCCGCGCGGACGAGCTGAGCACCGGGGAACTCCTCGACGGTGCGGCGATCCTGACCGACAAGGTGGCCCGGTACCGGCCGCGCTGGGTGGCCGTGGTGGGGGTGACCGCGTACCGGATCGGTTTCCAGCGGCCGAAGGCCACCTTCGGGCCGCAGCCGGAGTCGCTGGCCGGCGCCCGGCTGTGGGTGCTGCCCAACCCCAGCGGCCTGAACGCGCACTTCACCCCGGTCACCCTGGGCCTGGCGTTCGCCGAGCTGCGCGTGGCGGCGTTCTGACCAGCGGTCAAGCTGTTGTGGCCTCTCGGGTGGGCGACGGCCGTCAGCGGCTCCGGGCGGGCGCGCCCGGGGAGGCCTCGCCGATCGCGGCCCGGTCGAGGGCGCCCTGGACCAGGTCCGCCTCCGGCAGGTTCAGGGCACGGAACTCGTGCACGGCCCGCTCCCGGTGTTCGCGGGCGGCCACCGGGTCGCCCAGCTCGGCGTAGGCGTCGCCCAGGTACCGCTGGGCCCGCGCCGCCTCGTGCGGGTCGCCGGTGCGCGCGGTGTGCTCGGCGGCCTCCCGATGGCACTCCAGGGCCTGATCCGGGTGCCCGGTACGGAGCAGTGCCACGCCCAGGCTGTTGAGCACCTCGGCCTGCAGCACCCGGTCGGCGATCGCCCGGCTCGCGTCCAGGGCCCGGGTCAGCACCGCGATCGCCTCGACGACCTCGCCCAGGTCGAGAAGGCAGGCGCCGGTGCGGCTCAGCGCCCGGCACTCGTCGGCTCGGTTGCCCGTGCTGTCGAACGTCTCCAGAGCCTGTTGCAGCAGCGGGATCGCGCGTGACGGTCGCCCCGCACGCTCGTGGACGAACGCGAGCCCCTTGAGCGCCGCGCCCTCCCCGGTACGGTCGCCGGTCGACCGGCCGATCTCCAGGGCCTGCTTCACCATCTCGGTCGCCTCCTCGAACCGCCCGGTCCAGGCCAGGCTGCGCCCCACGTTTGTCAGCACCCGGCCCTCGGCCACCCGTGCGTTGATCGCCCGCAGCCGGTCCGCCGCCTGCCGTGACCAGAACAGCGACTCCTCGTAGCGGCCGAGACGCTCGTAGGCGAAGCCCAGATTGCACATCACCCGGCCCTCCCCGGCCTGGTCGTCCAGCTCGGCGAAGACGGCCAGTGCCGCGAGGTAGTGCTGCACGCCGTCCAGCAACTGGCTCGACATGTCGTGGCAGAGCCCGAGCGTGCTGAGCACGTCCGCCTCGCCTTGCCGGTCGCCGAGCTCCCGGAATCCGCTCAGTGCCTCGGCGAGGCAGCTCAGCGCCTCAGTGTGGAAGCTCGTCCAGGCATAGTTGGCCCCCAGGTTGAGCAGGGCCGTGCTGCGCCCGGCGAGGTCACCCAGCTTCCGGGCGGCTTCGGCGGCGGCGACCTGCAGCTGCTCGTTCGCCCCGAAGTGCCCGCCGGCCTGCAGATGGTGGCCGAGGATCGCGGCCATGTCGACGACCCGCTCCGGCCCGGCCGCGCTCGCCACCGCCAGCAGGTTCGTGCTCTCCTCACCGAGCCAGGTCAGCGCGTCCGGGTGCGGGAAGTAGTCGGCCGGCCCGGTGCCACGGTCCGGCAGCCACCGGTACGGGTACAGCTCCCGGATCGCCGCCGCCGCGGTGGCCACGTAGTGGTCGAAGACCCGGGCCAGCGCCGCGTCCCGGGCTGGCTCGTCCTCCCGCACGGCCAGGTCCCGCGCGTACGCCCGGAGCAGATCGTGGAAGTCGTACGCGTTCGGCCCGCGCTGTTGCAGCAGGTTCTGGTCGAGCATCGACTCCAGGAACGCCTGCGCGGCCGGTGGTGTCAGCCCGGTCAGCGCGGCCACCGAGCCGGGGGTCAGCGCGTCGCCGGGGTGCAGGGCCAGCAGCCGGTAGTGCCGCTTCTGCTCGTCGTCCAGCTCGCGGTAGGACAGCTCGAAGACGGCGCGGACCGTGCTGCCGCCGGCGGACAGCCCGTCCAGGCCGTGCGTCCGCAGGTACTCCACCAGGTTCTGCACAGTCCACGAGCTGCGTGCCCGCAGGCGTTGCGAGGCCAGCGCGACAGCGATCGGCAGGTGCCCGCAGAGCTCGGCGACCTCGGTGGTGGCGCGCATGTCGGCGACCTTGTCGGCGCTGGCCGTGGTGCGCAGCATCCGCAGCGCCTCGTCCGGGCTGAACGCGGGCAGCGCGATCTGGCGTACGTGCGGGAGCCCGGCCAGGCTGCGCCGGCTCGTCATGATCGTCAGGCTGTACGGGCTGGTCGGCAGCAGATCACGCACCTGCTCCTCGTTCGCCACGTTGTCCAGCACGACGATCGCCTCGCGCCCGGCGAGCCGGTCACGATACATCGCGGCCCGCCCGTCGAGGTCGGCCGGGATTCGGGAGCCGGGCACCCCGAGACGCCGCAGGAACGAGTCGAGCACTTCGCCCGGGTCGATCGGGGCGCGCTGCCGGTCGAAGCCGCGCAGGTTGGTGAACAGTTGCACGTCCGCGTACCGGCCGTCGCGGATCAGTTCGTGAGCGACCCGGATGGCGAACTGCGTCTTGCCGATGCCGGCCATGCCCTCGACCACGACCACCAGCGGGTGCGGGGAGTGCCCGGCCTCGTCGATCCAGGCGCGCAGGCCGGCCAGCTGCGGCTCGCGGCCGACGAACCCGGCCAGCTCGTGGGGTAGCTGACGCAGCGCCTCGACCGACTCGGAACGCTGGGTGGCCGCGTGCGCGGTGATGCACGCGTCGCGCCATGCGGCGACCTGGGCGGGGTCCAGCCCGAGCGCCCGGACCAGCCGGACGACCAGGTCGATGTCGAGGCGACGGCGGCCGGTCTTGAAGATGTCGGCGACCGTGCTGTGCGAGACCGCGACGGCCTCCGGATCGGCCGAGATGCGCTTCGCGAGGACCCGGTACGACGGCATGTTCGCCCAGTTCCAGAGATTCTTCAGGGCGCCGACGAACTCGTCGACGGACCGCGGCTGGCCCGGGCCGGGCGCCGGAGGGTGGCTGGTGTCGTCGTTCATCGGCGTGCCTTTCCCCGTGGTCGGCGCCGGGCGTACGGATTCGTACGGACTACTCGCTCCGTCGCCCCGGACACCGGCAGAGTCCTGGTCGGACATCTCCTTGCTGATCTTCGTGCTGGCAGCGTCGCCGAGTGCTCGATCGCAAAGCCGTCCGCACACAGGCCATCGGGGGTAGGCGGATGACCGGGACGAACCGGCTGTGGACCTTGCTCGACACCTTCAACCTGTCCGATTACACCGACCGGGCGCACCGGGAGGGACGCGACGCGATGCGTGGCGACGCGGCCCTGACCGAGCAGGTCCGGACACTGACCGAGGCGACAGCGGCGGTCCGCAAGGACAGCGGCGCGCTCGGCCCGTTCGCACGGCGGGCGGTGGAGACCGCGGGGCAGTTCCTGGACGCGCAGGACTACCTGCTCACGCACGACAAACCCCGCTACGAGCAGTACGCGTCGGTCGGGTTGCTGCGCCACCTGCTGCGGGTCGAGGGCAACACCGCCACACCGGCCGAGCGCGCCCACGTCTGGCTGGTCTTCCGCCGGATCCTGGAGGCACAACTGGAGTTCGAGCTGGCTGCCCTGGCCGGTGTCACCAGCCTGGCCAAGCGGGACTTCTCCCCGCAGGTGGCGCGCGACAGGTATCTCGTGCTGGCCGACATCCGGGAGATGGTCCCGGGCCGGCTCGGCGGCCGCCCGGTCGGCTCGCAGTGGCTGACCATGCCGGCCGGCGGGCGCACCCTCGGGGAGGTGGCGCGGGACCGCTCCGGCGCCGCCGCGATCGCGCGGCTGCTGCTGTTCCCGCAGACCACCTGCCACGACGAGGTCGCCTTCCTTGCCCAGATCCAGCTCGGTGAGTGCCTGTTCTGGGGCGCGCTGCTGTGCGTGCGGCAGGCGCTCGCCGCGATCGGCGCGGGTGACCTGGCCGGCGCGACCCGTCACGTGCGCGCCGCCGGGCAGTTCGCCCGACCCCTGATCAAGATCTTTCATTCCGTACGGACCATGCCGCCCGCCCACTTCCACGGGTTCCGGGAGCAGACCGGCAACGCCAGCGCCGTGCAGTGCGAGAGCTGGCAGATGCTCGACGCGCACCTCTACGGCGTGCTCCCGGAGAAGGTCGACGCGCTGGAGACCACCCCGGAGGTGCGGCACGTGCTGGCCCTGCACCGGCCGGACTTCGTCCCGCTGGTGCCGGTGGTGGCCGATCTCGGCGACAGCCCGGCCGAGCGGGGCCTGCGCGATGAGATCGTCACCTTGGATCAGCGGATACGTGCGTGGCGCGCCTTCCACACCAGGCAGCTCGCGGGGCGGCAGGATCCGGGGTATCTGCCGGCAGGCGCGGCCGCTTCCGGCGGCACGTCCGGTTATCCCTATCTGGCTGCGCAACGGCCACCGCGAGCCTCGGCGATGGAAAGAGGACCGAAGCGCGATTCGGACCACCAGGCACCCTCCGGCGATTGCAAGATAGGTTCGCGCTGAATTTTATTCCTCCGCCGCAAGTCACCGCGGAATGCATGTCAGTTGTCCCAGTCAATGGAACGGAATGGAATATGAAAGCAGAGCGAAGCGCCACGTTGCGTGACCGATTCCCGGATCTGCAATTCGCCATGATCACGGACGTGGTGATCGACGCCGATTTCCCAGCCAGGGCGGCCGCCCTGGACGTGGCCGCGACGATCGAGCGTGACGCGGACCGGATCGAGCGGGCGGTCGCGGCGGCCGACACGTTCTTCCGGGTCGAGGGTCACCGCTGCCCCCTGCCTGGCCAACTCGCCGGCGCTCGACGCAAGGGCCTGCCCCCGGTGCCGCCGCTCGTCCGCGCGCTGCTCTACGCCGAGATGAGCACCGGCGTGCTGCTCGGCGTCCAGGACGCCGAGGGGATGCGGGGCGACCTGCTGCTCGACCTCGCCGAGGACGGGGAGACCTTCGCGGGGATGCGCGGTGACGTGGTGTGCCGGGCCGGTGAGCCGGTGATCCGCGACGGGGCCGGGATCATCGCGTCCGTCTTTCAGGGACCCGACCACCGTACCCGGATCGACGACGGCACCACCCAGCCGATCTTCTACGCCTTCGGCGTGCCCGGACTGGACCGGGAGCGGCTCGACGCGGCGATCACCGCCGTCCGGGAGCTGTTCCCGGCCGGCAGCGCGGTCGTCCACGGCTGAAAGGAACCGCCATGTCCACCTCACCCCTGCTGATCGTGGTCTGCCCGATGGACCGGGAGACCCGTTGGCACATGCTGGAGTCGGTCGGCGCCCACCATCGGGTCTGGCTCTTCGTCGACACCGAACCCACCTGGGAGAGCGCCTACGCGGCCGGTCACACCGTGATCGACACGCTCGATGCGGACCGGATGACCGAGCAGGCCCGCCGGCTCTCCCCGGACGCGATCGTCTGTTGGGACGAGACCCGGATCCTGGCCGCAGCCCACGTCGCGCAGCGGCTCGGCCTGCCCGGACTGACCCCGGCGGCGGTGCTCGCCTGCCGTGACAAGCACGCCACCCGGCGCGCGGTCGCCGCAGCCGGTGGCCCGCAGCCGGTGTCGACCCTGGTCGACACGCTGCCGCAGGCGCTCGCCGCGGCCCGGTCCACCGGCTATCCGGTGGTCGTCAAGCCCCGCGCGCTGGTCGGCAGCACCGGCACCCGGCTGGCCCGCGACGAGCGGGAACTCACCGAGATCTTCCCGGCCACCCGGGGGATCACCATGCCGGAGGTGCGGGAGCGGTTCGACTCGGCGGTGCTCGTCGAGGAATATCTGGACGGCCCGGAGATCAGCGTCGACTCCCTGGTCTGGGACGGTGTGGTCACCCCGCTCTACGTGGCCCGCAAGCAGCTCAGCCCGCTGCCGAATTTCGAGGAGGTCGGACACGTCGTCTCGCGCGACGACCCGCTGGTGCGCGACCCGGAGCTGCTGCGGGTGCTCGGGCTGGTGCACGCCGCGCTCGGGGTCACCCGGGGCTGGACGCACTCGGAGTGGCGGCTCACCGCGTACGGTCCCCGGCTCGTCGAGGTCAATGCCCGCAGCGGCGGTGACCTGATCTCGTACCTCGGTCGTCTGGTGACCGGAGCGGACGCCGCGCTGGCGGCGGCTTCCCTCGCCCTGGGGGAGCGCCCGGAGCCCGGCCCGGCCGGGTATCCGGCGGCGGCCGTGCGGTTCCTCTACCCACCGGTGGAGACCGTGGTCGGCGAGGTGGAGATCGTCTCGGACCGGCTGCCGTCCGGGATCGTGCTGGCCCGCGCCCTGGCCGGACCCGGGCACGTCCTGGAGCTGCCGCCCGCCTCGCACACCGGCCGGTACGCGGTCCTGGTCGCCGCGGGCGGCAGCGCCGAGGAGTGCGAGCGGATCCTGGACGCCGCCGAGGACGCGGTTCGCCTGATCGTCGCCGAGCCTGCGGTGGCGGTGCGCGGATGAGTACGCCGGGCAGCGCGCCCGCCGCCGACGGGGTCCTGGCGACGTGGCGTCAGGCGCCGCGGCCAGTCAAGGCCGTGATCGCCGGGATTCTGGTGAACCGCTTCGGCGGCTTCCTGCAGATCTTCCTGGTGCTCTACCTGACGCAGCGGGGCTTCAGCACGGTCCAGGCCGGTACGGCCCTGGGCGCGCTGGGTGCGGGTGCGGTGCTCGGCACTCTCGGCGGGGGCTGGCTGGCGGCCCAGGTCGGCTGCCGGCTCGCGGTGGCCGCCAGTATGTCGGCGACCGCGCTGTGCACTGTCGCGGTGCTCTACGTCCCCGGATATCCGGCGTTGCTGGCGATGGTGGCAGGTGTCGGCGCGGCCAGCCAGCTGTACCGGCCCGCCGCCGCCGAGGTGGTCAGCCGATACACCCCCGCCGAGCGGCAGGTGCTGGTCTTCGCCATGTACCGGCTCGCCACGAACCTCGGCACCACGGCCGCGCCGCTGCTGGGCGCGGCGCTGGTGGCGATCTCGTACCCGGTGCTGTTCTGGGTCGAGGCCCTGGCGGCGCTGAGCGTGGTCGCGATCGGGCTGTCGCTGCCCCACGACCGTCCGGCCCCGGCCGAGCCGCGAGCCGGGGCCGAGCCACCGGCCGGGGCCGAGCCACGAGCGAGTTACCGCGCACTGCTGGCCGACCGCCGCTACCTGCTGTTCCTGCTGGCGATCCTCGGGTTCGCGGCCGTCTACAACCAGTACCTCGCGACGCTGCCACTGACCGTGCGCGACGCCGGGCTGCCGACCACTGTCTACAGCGTCTGCGTGGCGGTGAACGCGGCCGTGGTGATCGCGCTGGAACTGGTGGTCACCCGGTGGGTGCGGCACTGGTCCGGCCGGGTGGCGGCGGCTGCCGGGATCCTGCTGGTCGGCGCCGGGCTCAGCGCCTACGCGCTGCCGCTGCAGTTCGCCGGCCTGGTCGTGGCCACGCTGGTCTGGTCGGTCGGCGAGGTGATCGGGTCGCCGACGCTCACCGCCTACCCGGCCGGGGCCGGACCGGTCGCGCTGCGCAGCCGGTACCTGGGCGCGTCCCAGTCGATGTTCGGACTCGGCGCCGCGATCGGGCCACCGCTCGGCGTCGCCGTCTGGGCCGCTGCCGGTGACCGTTTCTGGTTGCTCTGCGGGCTGGTCGCGGCATTGTCCGCGGTAGCGGCGTGGCGCTCGATGACCGATTCCCGCGTCCGTGTCCCGGCCTCCAACGATGCTGTGGAATTGCTGGAAGATTCCCGACAGAAATAAGCGTGACGGCATTACCTCGTATCGCCGCCGTCGACGACTATTCCCCGCCCATTCCCCCGCATTTCTCCGGAGAGACCCCCATGCCTTTTTCCGATCCACCGGACGCATCCCGCATCGACGTACGGACCCGGCAGACCGCCGTGCCCTGCCCGAACCCCCTGGCCGCCTACCTGGCCCTGCGCCCCATCTTCGGAGCGGCCGGCGTCTACCTGCTCGAATCGCTGTCCGGACCCGCCTCCGACCGCCGGTCGGCGACCGTGGGCTTCCAGCCGCTGCTGGAGATCTCGGTGCGCCGGGGCGCCGTGGAGGTCACCGGCGTCGCCGCCGTGCGCGACAAGGCCGTGGCGGCCGGGATCGGCACCGGCACCCTGGTCGAGACCTCCGACGGGCTGCGCCTGCCGGACGACCCCGCGCTGTGGGGCTTCGTGCGGGCCGTGCAGGCCCGCTTCGACACCGGCGGCACGCCGCAGCCGGGCCTCGGATTCCTCACCTTCCTCGGGTACGACGCGGTCCGCTACCTCGAGAAGCTGCCGTACGTCATCGAGGACCCCGACGGGCCGCCCGACGTGACGTTCGTGCTCTACCAGGGTCAGGTCCACGTCGACCTGCGGGACAACAGTGCCCGGCTGCTGGTGCACGAGTCGCCGGACTGGCCGGGGCTCGACCTGACCGCGGTCACCGCCGCGCTGACCGCCGCACCCGAGCCGGATGCCGGACTGCCGCCCGTGCCCCGCCCGCGGTCGATCAGCGACAGCACCACCGAGGACGCGTACGTCGCCGATGTCGCCCGCTGCCTCCACCACATCGGGGTGGGCGACATCTACCAGATCCAGATCGGCCACGAACTGTGCATCGAGAGCGACGTGGACGAGCTGACGATCTACCGGCGGCTGCGGCAGCGCAATCCGTCGCCGTACATGTGCCTGCTCCCGATCGCCGGACGTACCCTGATCGGCTCCAGCCCCGAGCTGTTCGTCCGGGTCGAGGGCGACGCGATCGCCATGCGCCCGATCGCCGGCACCACCTCGCGCGGCGCGGACGAGGTCGAGAACGAGCGGCGGGTGGCCGCGCTGCGCGCCGACGACAAGGAGATCGCCGAGCACGTCATGCTCGTCGACCTGTGCCGCAACGACCTCGGCCGGATCTGCCGCGCCGACACCGTCGAGGTCGACGAGATGATGGTGGTCGAGGACTTCTCGCACGTCTTCCACCTGGTCTCCAACGTCACCGGGCGGCTCGAGCCGGACACCGACGCGTACGACGTGATCACCGCGACGTTCCCGGCCGGCACCATGACCGGCGCCCCCAAGATCCGCGCCATGGAGATCATCGAGGCGACCGAGTCGAGCCGCCGCGGCCTGTACGCCGGCGCGTTCGGCCACATCGACTTCTCCGGCGAGATGGTGCTGGCGCTGTCCATCCGCGCCGTCGTCGGCGACGGCACGGGATACCGCACCCGGGCCTCGGCCGGGGTGGTCGCCGACTCCGTCCCGAGCCGCGAATGGCGCGAGACGCTGGCCAAGATGAGCGCGGCGGTCTGGGCCGTCACGGGCGAGGAGCTGCTGTGAAGACCATCGTCGTGGACGCGTACGACAGCTTCGTCTACATCATCCACCAGTATCTGCGCAGCCTCGGCGCGCAACCGCTCGTGTTACGCAGCGACGAGGCCGGCCCGGACCGGATCGCCGCCGAGGCCCCCGACCTGCTGGTGCTCGGCCCCGGCCCCGGCCACCCGGTCGAATCCGGACACGTCGAGCTGGTCACCACGTTCGCCGGCCGGATCCCCATGTTCGGCGTCTGTCTCGGCCATCAGGCGATCGGCACCGCGTTCGGCGGCACGGTCCGCCCCGCCAAGCACCTGATGCACGGCAAGACCAGCCGGATCATGCACGACGGACGGGGTTGCTTCGCCGCGCAGCCGCAGCTGTTCGCGGCCACCCGCTACCACTCGCTGATCGTCGAGGAGGACACCGTCCCGGACTGCCTGGAGATCAGCGCCCGCGCCGAGGACGACGGCTACGTGATGGGATTGCGCCACCGCGACTTGCCGATCGAGTCGGTCCAGTTCCACCCGGAGAGCATCTGCACCGCAAGTGGGCTGAACGTGTTCCGGTCCTTCATCGACCGGCACCTGCCCGGCGAGCGCCGGCCGGAGCGGGCCTGACATGGGCGCTGAACCCACGGTCGTCGCGATCAACGGCTCGGAGCGGATCGGTGGCAACACCGCAGAGGTGCTCGGCTACGCGGCCGCCCGCTTCGCCGCCCGCGGCGTGCGCCTCGACGTGGTCGAGCTGGCCCGAACCGACTTCACCGCCTGCGGGCCGTGCGGCGAGTGCAACACCCGGACCGAGACGTGCCGGCAGGCCGACGACATGCCCGGGATCGTCCGCCGGATGATCGCCGCCGACGGCATCATCTACGCCACCCCGGTGCACGGCTTCGGCACCGCCAGCCTCATGCAACAGTTCATCGAGCGGGCCGGCGTCGGCTATCTGCGCTTCGCCCGGCCTCTGACCAACAAGGTCGGCGGGGTCGTCGTGGTCGGCCGCCGCTACTCGCACGTCGACGTGCACGCCCAACTGCTGCACAACGTGATGCTCAACCGGATGCTGCTGGTCGGCAGCGGCTTCCCGGCGGTCGTGCACGCCGGCGACCGCGGCGAGGCCCTCGCCGACCGGGAGGGCGTCGACGCGGTGACCCGCCTCGTCGACCGGATGACCGACATGATCCACCTGCTGCACGAGCACCGCCGGATGACCGGGCACGACCTGCCGGTGCCGGGCAGCAACGAGCGGGTGCTGCGATGAGTCGGCTCGCCGTGGTGACCGGATCCTCCGGTGCGATCGGCGCCGCCACCTGCGAGCACCTGGCCGCCGCCGGATACACGGTGGCCGGTCTGGACCTGCGCCCGCCCGCACCCGGCGCCACGCACCGGCACCTGAGCGTCGATCTCGGCAACCCGCGCGCGGTCACCGCCGCGTTCGAGCGGGCCGCCGGGATGGGCCGGCTCGCCGTGCTGGTCAACAACGCCGGCGTCTACCTGGCCCGGGATTTCCTCGACACCACCCCCGAGGAGCTGGACCTGGTGCTCGCCGGCAACGTCAAGAGCGCCTTCCACTGCGCGCAGGCGTTCACCCGCCGGATCGCCGCGACCGGCGGCGGCGAACCCGCCGCGATCGTCAACGTCGCCTCGATCAGCGGGCGCAGCGGCAGCCCGGACGCCGCGTACGGCGCCTCCAAAGGCGCCGTCATCGCTCTCACCCGCAGCCTCGCCGGAGTCCTGGCCCGTTACCAGATCCGGGTCAACGCGGTCGCCCCCGGCATCGTGCACAGCGAGATGTCCGACCGCATCCCCGCGGACCGGCGCAGGCACTACCTGGACGACATCCCCCTGGGCCGGTTCGCCCAGCCCGCCGAGATCGCCGCCGTCATCGCCATGCTCGCGTCGCCGGCCGCCGCCTACATGACCGGCGCCGTCGTCGACGTCAACGGCGGCCTGCACTGATCCACCCCTGAGAGACGAGAGAAGGCACCGACCCCTATGTGGCTGCCCACCGACCCGCGTTACCGCGACTTCCTCACCGAATACCTCGACGTCTGCGACCGCTACTACGCCGACACCATGACCGCGGCCGACTGGTGCGCCTGGTACGACCGCCGCCTCGCCGTCGTCCTCGCGCACACCCAGCGCAAGTCCCCGTTCTACCGCCGCCACCTGGCCGGCGTCGACCCGGCCACGACCACCACTGCCACCCTCGCCGGCCTGCCCTTCACCACAAAGGCGGACCTGCGCCGGGAGATGTTCGACGTGCTCAGCGGCGACATCACCGAGGGCACCTTCTTCTACGAGACCACCGGCACCACCGGCCGCGCCACCCCCTGCCCGCGCGACGGCAAGGAGGTGATCGCCAGCAACTACCACGTCACCGAGAGCTGGCGCAGCATCTTCCGGCACCACTTCGGTGACCGCCGCCCGGCGATCGGCCTGATGGGACCCACCGAGGTGCACTCGTTCGGCGACACCCTCGGCGACGTCGCCCGCAACGTCGGCTCCTGCAACGCCAAGATCTGGCCGTACTCGCCGGTCATCGGGTTCGAGAAGGCCCTGCAGCTGATGAAGGATCTGCGGCTGGAGGTGGTCGTCTGCACCCCGGGCGTCTGCCTCAACCTGGCCAAGGCCGCCCGGCACTACGGGTACGACCTGGCCAAGGACTTCGACGTGAAACTGTTCTTCCTCACCGGCGAGATGTGCACCCCGGCCCTGGCCGCCAACATCGACTCGGTCTGGGGCGTCGACACCTACAACATCCTGTACGGCTCGCAGGAAGCCTTCGTCATCGGCACCGCCTGCAGGAACAAGAACATGCACCTGTCCGCGCCGAACTACGTCGCCGAGCTGATCGACCCGGACAGCGGTGACGTGCTCGGCAGCACCGGCACCGGCGAGCTCTGCGTCACCACCCTGATCGACGGCCTCAAACCGCTGGTCCGCTACCGCACCGGCGACCTGGTCCGGCTCGGCCGGGACACCTGCGACTGCGAGCTGAAGGGCCCGCGGCTGGACGTCGTCGGCCGGGTCCTGGACCGCATCGAACTGGGCCGCGGTCGACACCTCGCCGCCGAACTGGAGGAGGCCGTCCTGCACGGCGTCCGCGACTGCCTCGGCTTCCAGATCGTCATCGATGCCGACGCGGACGGCGACCGGGTCACCGTCCGGCTCGACCTGATCGACGGCGGCGGCAACCCGGACGAGGTCCGGGCCGGTGTGGTCGGGCGCTTCGCCAACCGCTTCGGGGTGCCCGCCACCGTCGAGATCGTCGGCGAACTGGACCAGATCGTCAGCACCGGCGCGTTCGTCAGCTGGAAGGCCGCCCGCATCCAGGACCGGCGCACCGCCCCGGACCACGAGACGGAGGTCGCGATGGCGATGGCCGCCCGGCGGGGGTACACGACGTGACGACCTTCGGCGACACCTACGCCCGCAGCCTTGAACGCTTCGGCGCCGTGCTGCGCGAGCACGGCACCCTGCGGCTGAGCACCCTCGGCCCGGCCGGGACCAGCAGCGAGTACGCCGCCGGGCATCTGCGCGAGCGGCTGCTCGCCGCCGGGTACCCCGGGCCGGAGGTCGCCCTGCACCCGACCTTCGGCGCGGTGCTCGACAGCGTCACCGGTGGGCGGTCCGAGGTGGCGCTGGTGCCCAGCGCCTACCGGGACGCGACCGCGTTCCACTGGCACCCCGCGCTGCGGTTGCTGTTCCACTTCGCCCACCCCACTCCGGCGTACGGGCTGGCCGCCCGCCAGGGGCAGGCCCCGGACCGTACCCGGCTGCGGATCTCCACCATGTCCGAGGTCTCCGTGCTCTACCCCGAGCTGTGCCCGCCCGCCCTGCGTGACCGCGCCGTCGACTGGGTCCCGGCCCGCTCGACAATGGACGCCGCCCAGGTGCTGTCCCGCGGCGACGCCGACCTCGCGCTTACCAACGATCACGGCCGCCACGCCCACGACCTGCACTGGCTCGCCCGGCGACCCGGCGCGCAGATCGTCTGGCTGCTGTTCACCTCCCTGCCCCTGAACACCCCGCCCGCCGCACCCGCATCCACCGACGAGGACGAGCGATGACCACACCCGCCACGCGCCCGCTGTTGCTGCACGACGTCACCGTCCAGGAGGGGCTCGGCCGCGCCTCGGTGCCCGGCCGCTCGATCCTGATCCGCGGCGACCGGATCGAGGCGGTCATGCCGGTGGGCGACGCGCCCGCCGGCTCGCCCGACGTGGACGTGCGCGTGCTGACCGGCCGGACCGTGCTGCCCGGCATGACCCTCGGGCACACGCACGTCGCCTACCACAACGTGGTCACCGCCCGGGACACCATGTTCAAGTACTCGCTGCCTGAGATCACCCTGATCGCCGCCGCGAACGCCGAGCGGCTGCTCCAGCTCGGCTACACCGCCATGGTCGGCGCCGGCTCGGTCGCCGGCATCGACATGGCCCTCAAACGCGCCATCGCCGAGGGCCGGATCACCGGCCCTCGGGTCACCGCGTGCAGCCGCGACCTGATGGTCTCCGCGCCGCCTGACCGCCGCGATCCCGCGGTCGCCCGGCGCATCCCGGTCGAGCTGATGCCGGTCGTCGACTCCGCCGCCGAGATGGTCGAGCGCACCGACAAGGAGATCGACGAGGGCGCCGAGATCATCAAGACGTTCTCGTCCGGCGACGACACCTACCCGAACGCGAAGAGCAAGGAGCTGCTCTACACCCTCGACGAGCTGCGCGCGGTCGTCGAGAAGGCGCACGCCCGGGGCGTCCGGGTCCGGGCACACTCCCGTGGCATCGACGGCATCCGCAACGCGATCAACGCTGGCGTCGACGTGATCGACCACGCCTCGTACGCCGACGAGGATTGCCTGGAGCAGATCGCCGAGCGCGGCATCTTCGTCGTCCCCAGCCTGTATCAGCCGCGGCAACTGCTGCTCTTCGGCGAGCAGCACGGCAAGAGCTCGGAGTACCTGGAGAAGCTGGAGTTCCAGGACGAGATCGACAACACGCTCTGGCTACTGCCGCGTGCCCAGGAGCTGGGCATCCGCCTGGTCCCCGGCGACGACTTCGGTTTCGCCTGGACCCCGCACGGCACCTACAACGACGAGCTGCGCGTCTACGTCGAGGTGGCCGGCATCCCCGCCCCCACCGTGCTGAGCTGGGCCACCGCCAACGGCGCGGCCCTGGCCGGCCGCGGCGACGACGCCGGGGTGGTCGCACCCGGGCGCCTCGCCGACCTGGTCGTCACCGACGGCGACCCGGCCGCCGAAATCACCGTCCTGGGTGACCCTGACCGCATCGAGATGGTGCTGCTCGGCGGCGAGATCAAGCGGGACGCGGTACGCGTGCCGGTGGCGGCCTGAGATGCGCCGGGTCTACCTGCTCGCGCTCGGGTCGTTCGCGATCGGCACCGACACGTTCGTGACCGCCGGCGTGCTCCCGGCCATCTCCGGCGACCTGCACGTCTCGGTCGCCGCGGCGGGGCAGCTGGTCACCATCTTCGCGGTGGCGTTCGCCGTCTTCGCGCCGCTCGCGGCTGCCCTGCTCGCCGGGGTGCCGCGCCGTACCCTGCTGCTGGCCGCGCTCGGCCTGTTCGCGGCGGCCAACCTGCTCTCCGCGCTCGCGCCCGACTTCACGGTCCTGCTGCTGACCCGGGTGCTGGCCGCAGCTGGGGCGGCCGCGTACACGCCGACCGCGGCCGCCGGCGCCGCCGCGCTTGTCGAGCCGGAACGCCGCGGGCGTGCGCTGGCCGTCGTGCTCGGCGGCATCACCGCCGCGACGGTGCTGGGGGTGCCGATCACCGCGTACGTCGGCATGCAGCTTGCCTGGCGGGCGACCTTCCTGGTGGTCGCCGGGCTGGCCGTGCTCGCGCTTGTCGCCCTGGCCGTTGTCCTGCCGGCGGTCCCGGCGCCACCGCCTGCGGGGCTGCGCGCCCGCCTCGCCGTCCTCGCCCACCCGCAGGTGCTGCTCGCGATCCTGACCACGGTCCTCTACTACGTCGGCGGCTTCGTGGTCTACACCTACCTGGCGCCCGCCCTGTCCGGCGGCACCGCCGTGACCGCCGCGGCGCTCGCCGGGTTCCTCCTGGTCTTCGGCGTCGCCGGACTGATCGGTAACGCCCTCGGCGGACGGCTCACCGACCGGGCCGGCGCGGCCCCGGTGCTGCTCGGCGGCCTGGCCGTGTTCGCCGCGGCCCTGCTGCTGTTCCCGGCCGCCATCGGATCGGTCGCGGGCACCACAGTGGTCCTGGCCGTCTGGGGCGTGTCGGCCTGGGCGCTGACCGTGCCGCAACAGCACCGGCTGATGGCATTCGCACCCGGAGCCCCGGCCGTCGCGATCGGGCTGAACAGCTCGGCCACCTTCCTGGGGATCGGACTGTCCGGCCTGGTCGGCGGCGTCGCTCTGGACACGATCGCCGCGCCTTCGCTGGGATACCTCGGCGGGGCGCTTGTGGTGGCCGCCCTCGGCGTGGCCGCGCTGCAGACGGTGACGAGCCGCCGCGTCGCGGTTCGGGCCGCACCGATGCGGGCATGACGCGGTGCCGCAGCGATCAGTCGCCGGAGACGCGATGATGCTCGACGGTCTCCATGTCGATGAACGCCTGGATCATGCCGCGGTAGATCCGCTCGATCAGGTCCGGGTCCGCGCCGGCCGCACCGGCCAGGGCCCGCACCCGGGCCACCACCTGCGCCACCCGCTCCGGCGCCCGCACCGCCTGCCGGTCGCTCTTGAGCGGGGCGGCCTGCCGGACCAGGTCCGCGCGCCGAGCGAGAAGGCCGACGATCTCGGCGTCCAGTTCGTCGATAGCGGTGCGGATGCCGGCCAGCGCCGGCTCGGTGTCTGCCATGCCGGAAATCTTCGCACGAGCCACCGGATGCCCGGTTCGCTGTCATCCGGGCCGCTGACACACGGGAGGAGGGGCCGATGACCCCGACGACACCGCTCGGCCACCGACCGGCGGCCCGCCTCGCCGGCGAGCACCTGCTGCCGTGGCACATCGCCGTGGAGAAGGCGCGGCTGCTGGAATACCAGCGGATGCGACTGCTCAGCAAGCAGGAGGCGGCCGACATCGGCCGACTGTTGCACGACGCCGGGCGCGCCGTGACGATCACCGGCGCCGGGACTGCGCCGGACGTCGCCACGGCGCTGGAGCAGTGGGCCCGCGAGCGGCTGCGGGACACCCCGGGCCGATGGCACGCGGGCGGCGGCCGGACCGACGTGCGGGCCTGCGCGGAGGCGCTCTTCACCCGGGACCGGCTGGCCCGGGCGGGGGATTGCCTGGTCGCGCTGGGCCGGTCCGCGGTGGCGCTCGCCCGGCGCACCACGCATCTGCCGATGGCCGGGCCGGACCGGCAGCTGATCACCCCCGGGTTCTACTTCGCGGCGGTCGCCGACCAGGTGGTGCGCTCCGGGCGGCGGCTGCTGTACACGTACGACCTCGGCAACACGGCCGCTCTCGGCGCGGGCGACGGCAACGGTCAGGACCCGGCCTTCGACCGCGACCGGATGGCCCGCCTGCTCGGTTGTGCCGCCGCCACTCCGCACGCCCTGGATGCCGTCGCCTCCGGATCCTGGATCCTCGAGCCGGCCGGTGAGCTGGCCACCGTCGCGGTCGCCGTCAGCCGGTACGTCACCGACCTCAGCGCCTGGGGCGACGCCGGGTACCTCGACCTGCCCGGCGAGATCGCGGGAGTCGCGACGGACCGGCCCTTCCCGGTCCTCGATCAGGCCCGGGTCCGGACCTCCCACCTGATCGCGCTCGCCACCGCCCTGTCCCTGAGCCGGCGCGGCGTTGCGTTCGGCGCTGGCGCACCGGCCGCTGTCGACCACCGGCTGCCCGAGCTCTTTGACACGTTCGACGGGATGATCCGGCTGCTCACGGCCGTCTTCGACCGTCTGGAGTTCCGCGCCGATCGGATGCGTGCCGCCTGCGAGCAGGGCGTGGACGACGACGTCGACAGCGCTCTGCACCGCAACCTCACCGGCGGCTCGGCTCATCCCGACGCGGTCCGGGCGCTGAGCACCCGGCAGTTCTCCGAGCTGGGGGAGATCAGCCGCGGCTGGTCCGAGCGGGCCGCCGTCCGCCGTGCCGGGCTCGCCGAGGCCGACCGGCTGCTCGGCCTCGGCCACCTCACTCCCTGATCCGGCGAGGACCTCCGTGACCACCGAGCCCACCGCCCGGGGCGGCCGCTCCGTCCCAGCACGTCGCGACCCGCTCACCGACCTGGGCGCCGCCATCGGAACCCGATGCCGTGCCACCGATCCGCTGCTGGTGTGCGTCCCGCACGCCGGCGGCGGCCCGGCCGCGTACCTCCCGCTGGCGCGCAGCCTGGCGGCCCACGACGTGCCGATACGGATCCTCGGGGTGCGGCCGACGGGCCGGGAGGTGGCCGCCGACCAGGGCGCGGCCGGCCTAGACGAACTGGTGCGGGACCTGGCCGAGGAGGTCACCGGCCGGGCCGCCGACGCCCCGGTGCTGGTCCTCGGCCACTGCACCGGCGCACCGGTCGCCCTGCACCTGACCCGGGCCCTGGAGTCGCGCAGCGTCCCGGTGGACCGGCTGATCCTGGTGGCGCGGCTGCTGCGCTCGACCGACCCGGCGGACTACGTCGTGACCGGCGCCGGGCTGAGTTACGCCGAGATCGCCGACCAGCTGGTCACCGGCCCGTGCGGGGCGCACGAGCAGGATCCGGCGGGCCGCGCCGCCCTGGCCGAGGCGTTCCGGCGGGATACCGCGCTGGCCACGCACGCCCTGTACCAGGCCCTCGACGACGTCGACGGGCACCGGGTCGCCGCGCCCGCGACCGTGGTCCTGGCCCGCGACGACACTCTGACAGCCGACTACCCGGCGGCGGTCGGCAACTGGGACCTGTTCCTGCCCCAGCGGCGCCTGGTCCTCGTCGAGCACGGCGGCCACTACCTCAACGTCACCCGCCCCGACCTGCTCGCCTCGGTGATCGAACGGGACCTGGCCGCGCTGCGCCCGCCCCCGTAGGAGCCGGCCGTGTGCCGGCGGGCGGGCGCGCGTACGGCCTGTTCGCCTGCACGCCGTTGGCCGGCACCATCGCTGCCTTCGTGGCGGACTGAGCCGAGCACACCCGGTGTCGACGGCCCGGCCGCCAGACGTCAGTTGGCGGCGGCGGGCGGCAGCACCTCGTCGGCGCGGTACGTGCCCAGCGGCATGACCACCGGCTCGGGGCCGGTCGCGTCGACGAACGGGGTGGGCGAGTCGGCGACCGCGAACTGGGTCCGGTACAGCTCGGCGTAGAGCCCGCCGACCGCGACCAACTCCTCGTGCCGACCCCGCTCGACGATCCGCCCACCGTCGAGGACCAGGATCTGGTCGGCGTCGCGCACTGTGGAGAGCCGGTGCGCGATCACCAGCGCGGTACGCCCGGCCAACGCCACCGACAGGGCCCGCTGCACCGCCGCCTCGCTCTCCGAATCCAGGTGGGCGGTCGCCTCGTCGAGGATCACGATCGACGGGGCCTTGAGCAGCAGTCGGGCGATCGCGATGCGCTGCTTCTCGCCACCGGAGAACCGGTAGCCGCGCTCCCCCACTGTGGTGTCCAGACCGTCGGGCAGCGCCCGGACCAGGTCGGCCACCTGCGCACCGGCCAGGGCGGCCCAGATCTCGTCGTCGGTGGCATCCGGCTTGGCGTAGCGAAGGTTCTCGGCGATCGTCTCGTGGAACAGGTGCGAATCCTGAGTGACCACACCGATCTCGTCACGCAGCGAGGCGAGCGTCGCGTCGCGCACGTCCACCCCGCCGACGAGCACCTGCCCGTCGGTGACGTCGTAGATCCGGGAGATGAGCATCGACAGCGTCGACTTGCCGGCCCCGGACGGACCGACCAACGCGACCATCTGCCCCGGCTCGACGCTGAACGAGACCCCCTTGAGCACCGGCTCGTTGACGGTCCGGTCGAGCGTGGCGACCTCCTCCAGCGAGGCGAGGGAGATCTCGGCGGCGCTCGGGTAGCGGAACCGCACGTCGCGGAAGTCGACCCGGCCGGCGCCCCGGGGCACCGGCACCGCGTCGGGCTTCTCCACGATGCCCGGCTTGAGATCGAGCACCTCGAAGACCCGGTCGAAGGACACCAGCGCGCTCATCACGTCCACCCGGACGTTGGAGAGCGCGGTGAGCGGCCCGTACAGGCGGGTGAGCAACAGCGCGAGCGTCACCACGGTGCCGGCGCTGACGCCGCCGGTCACCGCGAGCCAACCCCCGAGCCCGTAGGTCAGTGCCTGCGCCAGTGAGGCGACCAGCAGCATCGCCACGAAGAACGTGCGGGAGTACATCGCGGACTGGATGCCGATGTCGCGGACCCGCTCGGCCCGGTCGCCGAACCGGCGGGCCTCGATCTCGGGCTGGCCGAAGAGCTTCACCAGCAACGCGCCGGCCACCCCGAACCGCTCGGTCATTGTCGCGTTCATCTTGGCGTCGAGGTTGTACGCCTCGCGGGTGATGTCTGCCAGCCGCCGACCGACCCGGCGCGCCGGAATGATGAAGATCGGCAGCAGCACCAGTGAGAGCGCGGTGATCTGCCAGGAGAGGGTGAACATCACCGCAGCGGTGAGCACCAGCTGGATGACGTTGCTGACCACACCCGACAGGGTGGAGGTGAATGCCCGCTGGGCGCCGAGTACGTCGTTGTTGAGCCTGCTGACCAGGGCGCCGGTCTGGGTACGGGTGAAGAACTGCAACGGCATCCGCTGCACGTGGTCGTAGACCCGGGTGCGCAGGTTGAGGATGATGCCCTCGCCGATGCGGGCCGAATACCACCGTTGGGCCAGCGACAGCAGCGCGTCGGCGACAGCCAGCGCGGCGATGAACAGGGCCAGCCGCACCACGAGCCGGCCGGCCTCGGTGCCGCCCCGGTTGATCGCGTTGATCACGTCGCCGGCGAGAACCGGAGTGGCCACGCCGATGATGGCGGCCAACACCACTGTGGCCAGGAACACGATGATGTCGCGCCGGTAGGGGTGGGCGAAGGCGACGATGCGGCGGGCCACCCCGCGCTTGAGCCGGTGGGTGGAGACCTCGTCGCGGTTGCGCATCGACCGGAGCATGCTCCACCCGGCCATGCCACCGCCGGACATCGGGTTGGACATCGCTCACCTCCGGGTTGCCGGGCGGACCGCACCGTCAGGTCAATTCTCCCGACGAGTGTGACAACCTCGGTCGTAACCCGGATCTTCCCGTGCGGTCCTTACCTATTCTCCAGTGCCGGCCAGGTCACGCAGCCGACGGGTCTGCGCCTCCCGCTCGGCGCGCTGCTGGTCGGCGTGCGACCGCCCGGCCGCGCCGGCGAGCAGGGCCTTGATCTCCACCACCGCGTCGCGTGCCCCGGAGAGCAGGCCGGCGGTCAGGTCCCGCACCGCGCCGTCCAGCTCCGCCGGAGGCACGACCAGGGTGGCCAGCCCGATCCGGTCCGCCTCGGCGGCGTCCAACCGGCGGCCGGTCGCACAGATCTCCAACGCCCGCGAATAGCCGACCAACTCGACGAGGCGTTTCGTGCCGGCCAGGTCGGGCACCAGGCCGAGGGTCACCTCGGCCATCGACAGCTTCGCGTCCGCGGACAGCACTCGCAGGTCACAGGCGAGCGCGAGCTGGAAGCCGGCACCGATCGCGTGGCCCTGAACGGCAGCGACGGAGACGACATCCGGCCGGTGCAGCCAGGTGAAACCGGCCTGGAACTCCGCGATGCGCTCGGCGCACTCCTGCTCGGGCAGCGTGGCCAGCTCAGCGAACGACCCCGGGCCGGAGGCGCCGGCCACCGCGAGGTCGAGGCCGGCCGAGAACGCGCGACCCTCACCGCGAACCACCACCACCCGCACGTCGCCGGGCAGGTCGCGGGAGAAGTCGCTCATCGCTCGCCACATCGCGGGCGTCTGGGCATTGAGCACGTCGGGCCGGCACAACGTCACCGTGGCGACCGGCCCGTCGCAAGTCAGCCGAACCCCGGTCGCCTCGGCGGTCACCGGACGTCCCGGGGCGCGGCGCTGGTGAACGACGCTGAGGGGCGGGTCACGCCTTCTTGCGGCGCCGGGCGCCACCGCGCTGACGCAGCTGCACGCCGGACTCGGTGAGCACTCGGTGGATGAACCCGTAGGAACGGCCGGTCGAGGCCGCCAACGCGCGGATGCTCTCCCCCGAGGTGTACCGCTTTACCAGGTCCTTGGCGAGCGTCTGACGCTCGGCTCCGACGATCCGGCGACCCTTCTCAGTGCTGGTGGCTGTGCCAGTGGCTGCCATGCTGTGTCCTCACGTCCCAGACTGTGCGGTTCGGATACGGTCCCACCTATTAGACCGCCTCGGACGATCATGCGCCAGATATCAACTCTTCGCCAACCGACACGCTATGCAATGTCAGCTTCCCGATAGAGTGATCCTGGCGATCGGGCCCGCCGCGGCGTCCGGGCGTACCGCCGCCGGAAGCTGACGGCTGACGACAGCCCGTACCCTTCGGTCGTGATCGACCTGTTGACCACCGCGGGCGCGGCGGCGGTGGTCTTCGCCGCCACCGACATCGACGACATCGTCATCCTGACGCTGTTCTTCGTCGCGGCCCGCACCACCGGCCGACCCCGCACATGGGAGATCGTCGCCGGCCAATACCTCGGCATTGGCGCGCTCGCGGTGGCCAGCGCGGTGATCGCGGGCGGGCTCCTGGTCGTGCCCGACCCGTGGACGGGGTTGCTCGGCCTGCTGCCGATCGCGCTCGGGGTACGCGCGCTGCGAAGTTCGGGCGACGACGAGGCGCCTGCGGTCGTCACCGGAGCGCTCGGCGTGGCCGGGGTGACGATCGCGAACGGCGCCGACAACGTCGCTGTCTACGTACCCGTCTTCCGGGCCCTCGGTGTGGCCGACAGCGTGGTGTTCCTGCTGGTCTTCGTGCTGCTCATCGCGCTGTGGTGCGTGGCCGGGGCCTGGCTGGGCGGGCACCGGAGGGTGGTCCGGCTGGTCGAGCGCGCCGGCGCCTGGCTGGTGCCGACGATCTTCATCGCCATCGGTCTGGTGATCCTGGTCAGCTCCGGCGTGCTCGGTCGACTGGTCGACCTGCTCGGCTGAGAGCCGACCGGGCCTCCTCGGTCAGGCCAGCTCGACAAGTTCGAGCAGGTCGTCGCTCCAGGCGTCCTCGTCGCCGTCGGGCAGCAGGATGGCCCGGTCCGGCTTGAGCGCCAGCACCGCACCCGGGTCGTGGGTGACCAGGACGATCGCGCCCGGGTAGTTGGCGATGGCGTCGAGCACCTGCTCCCGGCTGACCGGGTCGAGGTTGTTCGTCGGCTCGTCGAGCAACAGCACGTTGGCGCCGGAACAGACCAGGGTGGACAGGGCCAGCCGGGTCTTCTCGCCACCGGAGAGCACACCGGCCGGCTTGTTCACGTCGTCACCGGAGAAGAGGAACGCGCCCAGGATCTTGCGCAGGTCGGTGTCGGACTGCTCGACGGCGGCGGCGCGCATGTTCTCCAGCACCGTCCGCTCCACGTCCAGCGTCTCGTGCTCCTGGGCGTAGTAGCCCAGCCGCAGGCCGTGGCCCGCGTGCACCTCGCCGGTGTCCGGGCTGAGCAGCCCACCGAGCATCCGCAGCAGGGTCGTCTTGCCGGCGCCGTTGAGCCCGAGGATGGCCACCCGGGAGCCCCGGTCCACCGCCACGTTGACGTCGGTGAAGATCTCCAGCGAGCCGTACGACTTGGACAGGCCAGTCGCCGTGAGCGGCGTCTTGCCGCACGGCGCGGGATTGGGGAAACGCACCTTGGCCACCCGGTCGGAGACCCGCACCTCCTCCAGGCCGGAGATCAGCTTCTCGGCACGGCGGGCCATGTTCTGCGCGGCCACGGTCTTGGTGGCCTTGGCCCGCATCTTGTCGGCCTGCGCCATCAGCGCACCGGCCTTCTTCTCCGCGTTGGCCCGCTCCCGGCGGCGGCGCCGCTCGTCGGTCTCGCGCGCCTCGAGGTACGCCTTCCAACCCAGGTTGTACACGTCGATGACCGACCGGGTGGCGTCGAGGAACCAGACCTTGTTGACCACCGACTCCAGCAGCGCGCCATCGTGGGAGATCACGATCAGGCCGCCCTTGTGGTTGGCGAGGAAGCCCCGCAACCAGGTGATCGAGTCGGCGTCGAGGTGGTTGGTGGGCTCGTCGAGCAGCAGGATGCCGCCACCGTTCTCGCCGGCGTCCCGGAACAGGATCCGGGCAAGCTCGATGCGGCGCCGCTGACCGCCGGAGAGGGTGCCGATGGTCTGGGCGAGCGCCCGGTCCGGCAGGCCGAGGTTGGCGCAGATCCGCGCGGCCTCAGCCTCGGCCGCGTACCCGCCGAGGGCGGCGAACTGGTCCTCCAGCGCGCCGTACCGACGGACCAGCTTGTCGTTGGCGTCCTCGGCGAGGCGGGCCTCGACCTCCTGCATCTGGGACATCAGCACGTCCAGGCCGCGCGCCGAGAGCACCCGGTCGCGGCCGGTGACCTCCAGGTCACCGGTGCGCGGGTCCTGCGGGAGGTAGCCGATGGCGCTGCGCTGGTCGATCTGGCCGCCGTACGGCTGCCCCTCGCCGGCGAGCACCTTCAACGTGGTGGTCTTGCCGGCGCCGTTGCGACCGACCAGGCCGATCCGATCACCGGGCTGTACGCGCAGGGTGGTGTCGGACAGCAGGATCCGGGAACCGGCACGCAGTTCCAGGCCGGTGGCAGTGATCATGTTTGCGGGCTCGCTCTCGGGGTTTGGAAGGCTGACTCGGGGCACGCGAAACGGCCGGCGGGCTCAAGGGGCCCGACGGCGCGGGGCGGTTCAGCCTTCGCAGCGCAGCACCCGACAAGTGTACCGGGCGCCCCGGGACGGCCCGCCCGGATTACCGATCAAGATCATCGGGTACCGGAACGCCTGTCCGGACCCCGTCCGGCACTCGATGGACGAAACGACACATACTTACCGGCATACGGCGATCGGGGTCACCATGGAACTCAACGAGCGGGCCGAAATCGACACCTCCCAGGTCAACGACGTGGGCCGCGGTGGCGGATCCGGCGGCGGCGGCCTCGGCATCCCGATCCCCGGAGGCGGCGGTCGAGGCGGCATCATCGGCATCGTGGTGGCAGTGCTCATTGCGCTGCTCGGCGGCGGCTTCGGCCTCAACGCCATGACCAACGGCGACGAGGGCGGCCAGGCCGGCGGCACCGACCTGGAGCAGTTGTGCTCCCGCGACAACCCCGAACGTCTCGACGACGCGCGCTGCCGCAACGCGCTCTACGTCAACAGCATCCAGGCCTACTGGCAGACGGCGTACCCGGAGCTGGGCAACGGCAAGTACGAGCCGACCGACACCAACTTCTTCCAGGCCGCCGTGAACACCGGCTGCGGGCAGGCCGACTCGGGCGTCGGTCCCTTCTACTGCCCCGCCGACAAGCAGGTGTACATCGACCTGAGCTTCTACGACGAGCTGGCCTCCCGCTTCGGCGCCAAGGGTGAGTTCGCCCAGCCCTACGTGCTCGCCCACGAGTACGGACACCACATCCAGAACCTGCTCGGCACCAACGCCAAGGCCGGCCAGGGCGATCAGAGCGGCCCCCGCTCCGCCTCGGTGCGGCTGGAGTTGCAGGCCGACTGCTACGCCGGCGCCTGGGCCAAGCACGCCACCGAGAGCAAGGACAAGACCGGCCAGGAACCGCTGTTCAAGTCCATCACCCAGACCGACATCAGCGAGGCCGTGCAGGCCGCCGAGGCGATCGGCGACGACAGCATCCAGGAGCGCTCCGGCGGCCGGGTCAACCCCGACCAGTTCACCCACGGCACGTCCGAGCAGCGCAAGCGCTGGTTCACCCAGGGCTACGACCGCGGCGACCCGAAGACCTGCGACACCTTCGGGACCGACCAGCTCTGACCTCTCCGCAAGATCGTGGCGGGCCCTTCGGCGGGCCTGCCACGATCGTTCCAGGCCATGACACCGCAGCATCAGAGGGCGTTCACGACGGCTACCTACGTTCACCGGGTCCCCGCAACCCGCTGTGAAGAGGTAACGATGAAGACGACCACCAGGTGGACCCTGGCCGTCGGCGTGGCCCTGACCGCCGTCCTCGGTGGCGCCGCCACCGCCCAGGCCACCGGCCCGGCAACCGGGCACCCCGGCGTGGGCCACCCCCGCGACACCGCGCTCGCCACCGCATTCGGCGCCGTGGACCGCAACACCTCCTGGCAGCAGACCGGCAAGCTGAAGCTGAACTTCCCCACGTTCCACACCGAGGGCATCGCCTTCGCCGGCGACCGGATCTTCCTCTCCTCGGTCGAGATCATCGAACCGACCGTCAAATACCCCACCCCGCAGAACGGGTACGACCGCAGCCCCGGCAAGGGGGTGGGCCACCTGTTCGTCATGGACCGCCAGGGCAACCTGCAACGCGACATCGTCCTCGGCGAGGGCGACATGTACCACCCGGGCGGCATCGACTTCGACGGGACGAACATCTGGGTGCCGGTCGCGCAGTACCGCCCCAACAGCAGCACGATCGTCTACCGCGTCGACGCCTCCAGCCTGCGGGTGCACAAGCAGTTCGAGGTCACCGACCACTTCGGCGGCGTGGTCCTCGACAAGACCAACGGCCACCTCGTCGGCAACACCTGGGGATCGCGACGCTTCGCAGAGTGGAACCTCCAGGGCAAGCAGCTGCGGACCTGGGACAACGAGAACTTCTTCGTCGACTACCAGGACTGCCAGTACGTGCCGAACGGCAAGATGATCTGCGGTGGTGTCACCAACCTGCCGCAGACCCCTGCCGCCGGCGGCAGCAACGCCACCTACGAGCTCGGCGGCCTGGCCCTGATCGACCTGCACAGCCATGACGTGCTCCGTGAGGTGCCCTTCCAGCAGTGGTCCACTGCCGGACACGTGGCTACCCGCAACCCGGTCAAGCTCGCCGCCGACGGCAACCGGCTCACCATGTGGGCCGCGCCGGACAACGGCGAGGAGGGCAACGGCACCGAGATCCTGACCTTCCAGGCCACGGTCGCCCGGTAGCCACCGCACCACCGTCGGCCGTCCCCCACCCCGGCCCGGGAGGGGATGGTCGACGGCGGAGCCGGGTCAGGCGAGCCGCGAGACCTGGTAGTGGCCGATGAGCCAGTCGCCCTCGACCCGCCGCAGGAGCACGCCGAGGTTGACGGTCAGGGCCGGCCGGTCGGTGAAGCCGAACTCCACCTCCAGGTAGCCGAGCACCACGTCGTCGGCGAGACGACGGATCTCCCGGATGTCGTACGCGGCAGTCAGGCCGAGCGGCTGGGCGGCGTAGTACGCGGCGACGCCGGCCGGGCCGACCGTGTACGGCTGCAACCCCTGGAAGATCGCGTCGTCGGTGAAGCACGCCGCGACCCGATCGGGCTCGTGGGCATCGACAGCCGATTTCCACCGGTCGAGGACGGTACGCAGAATCTGGACCTCGGACATGATGATCTCCCTGTTGGCGGACGGTGTCATGGCGTGCCTTCCAGGCTCAGCGAGGCGGCTGACCCGGGTCGTTCGGGTGCGGCGTCAACGGCGTCACGGTCTCGCGCCGCCAGGCGCGCAGCGGCATCGACGCCAGCACGACTTCCAGCTCATCGGCGTCGGCGGCCTGGAACAGCCCCCAGGTACGCCACTCCCCCGGCGCCAGCGGCGGCCGCCACAGCCGCAGGAGGCTGCCCTGCGCCGTCAGCTCGGCCGAACGCGCCGCCTCACGCGCGCGCATGTCGGCGACCCCGTCCTCCGAGGTTCCCTGCGGCACCGTCGTCACCATGTCAACCAGAAACTCCACGCGCCCATCCTCCGACCGCCAGCCGGGCGGCACGCCGCGAACCCCGTTCCAGGTGGCGGTCGTCTCCCCTCGGACGCCGGGGATCGCCGAGGTCAGTCCGGGTCGCGCACCAGGATCCGCACCGCCCGCGCCGCACCCACCGCCGCGACCAGCACCGCGTGCCGGGGCTCCGGCACGTCGAGCAACCGCTCCGCCCGCAACGGCACGAGCGGGGCCAACCGCCGGTCGGCAAGCACCCCGTCCACCGCCCGGCGGTCACCACCGCAGACCAGTGCGGCCAGCGTCGCCGCCTCCGGCAACAGCAGCCGTACGGCCAGGTCCGCCGCGTCACCCAGCGCGGCCTTCGCCTGGTTGTCGCGTCGGCGGGCGAACCGGTGCTGCGACCATCCCCCCGCTGCGGTGCGCCCCTGCACGTACCGGGTGTCCACCTTGGAAACGACGAGATCGGCGCCCTCGGCCACCCCGAGCGCCACCGCGCCCTTGCGGGCCAGCAGCAGACCGATCCGGCGGGGCATGACGGCGGAGGCCACGAACCCGGCCACATCCACGCCCGCCGACGCACCCGGTGGGGCGTACAGCTCGGCGGTCGCCCCGTCCGGGGCGGCGAGCAACAGGCCGTACTCCCGCGCGCTGGCGGTGGGCGGGCCGTGCCGGTCGGCGAAGCCCTCGACCCAGCGGCCGACGCGGGCCGGGTCGACCTCGACCCACCGGCCTCCGCCCGCTGCGGGTCGACTGGTCACCGCCCGACCGTACGGCACAGCGGACCCGCCTGGGCCCCCGGGCGGCACGCGGGCCCAGAGCGGTCAGGCGGGCCCAGCATGGTCAGGCGGGCCCGGCACGCTCCGGCGGTGACCGCTAGCTCGGAAGCAGGGCGGCCACCGCCAGCGCGGCGATGAGCGCGCTGGAGACCAGGCCGGTGACCAGTCGGCCGCGCGGCCCGGTCAGCGCCCGGCCGACCACAGTGCCACCGCCGGCGATGACCAGTTGCCAACTCGCCGACGCCAGGAACACCCCGGCCACGAAGAGCGCCACGGCGAGCATCCCCGAGTCGGCCGTGTCCCGACGGCCGAGGACCAGCGCCGTGAAGTAGAGGACCGTCATCGGGTTCAGCAGTGTCAACCCGAGCAGCGCCGCGTAGGCCCGCCCCGGGGTACCCATGCCCTGACCGGCGCGTGCCGTCGGTGGTCGCCGCGAGCGGTGCGCCGACCAGGTCCGCCAGAGGCCGTGCCCGGCGAGACCCAGCAGGACCACGGCAGCGACCACCCGCAGTGGCCCGGCGACCGGCGCAATGACCCCGGCCAGGCCGGCGCCGCCGAGCACTGCCACCGCCGCGTACAGCCCGTCGGCCGTCGCCACGGCCAGCGCCGCGGCCGCACCAACCCGAAACGAGGTACGGGCGCTGAGCCCCAGAATGAGAATCGCGATCGCGCCGACGGGAATGGCGACGCCGTAGCCGGCGACCAGGCCGGCGAGGAACGCCCCGGTCACGGACGTCGGTGGCGGGTCGAGGTTCGTCCCCGGAGCGGCCGCTGTCGACGCACGGCAGTCGCCGCACGGACAGGAACCTGCATCGGGTACGCCTCAATCACACGCGCATCCTCCGCGCCGAACCCGCACCCCCGCCACCGATTTTCCCCGCGCCCCGCGCCCCGCGCCCCGCGCCAAGATCTCCGCAACTTCCCCGAAGTTGCTGCCTCCGACACGCGGGAGACAGCAACATCCCTGATATTGCGCAGATCCTGACGACGCACAGCGCCCCCGGGAGACCGGAAGGGGATTGGGGACGCACAGCGCCGCCACGATCGTGCTCGAAGCAGGATGTAGTGGCCTCGGCGACGCACCGAGGCCACTACATCGATGATCGAGCGCGATCGTGAATTGTTCCGGGGTCGGCCGACCGAGCGGAGCCGAACGTCAGGCGGTCAGCGGGGGTTGCGACCGAGGTAGGAGAGCAGGGCCGCGACCTCGTCGGCCTCGGGGGTGGGGTCGATCGCCGGGGCGTACGCGCCGTAGGCCCGCAGCGGCTCGACGATCTGCCGGGCCACCACCAGCAGAGGGCGGGCCAGTTCGGCGTCGAGCGGGGACGGCTGTCCGGTGGCCACCGCGATGTCCCAGGCGTGCACCGCCGCATCCAGGGCGCACGCTACGGCGCCCACCTCGGCCGGCAGCTTGCCCTGAGGCAGCGGCGTGGGCACCTCCGTGGCGTCGTCGGCGACGCTCTTCCAGGCCCGGGCGGACGCGTCGAGGGCAGCGCGCAGGTCGGCCAGTTTGTCCGCCGTCGATCCGACCGGAGGGCGCGAACGGGTCCTCCGTCGGCCCCGGACCGCCGTTGATCGCCGACGCGAAGGCGAGCTGGTCGCCGGTCGCGTGCTGAAGCACCTGGGTGACGTTCCACCGTTCGCACGGGGTGGGCCGCTCCCAGGCGTCCGCCGGAACCCCCTCGACGGCCGTACGAAGCGCCTCGTGCGCCTGCTCGAGCACGATCCGCCACTGCGCCGCTGCCATCTCGCTCATCGTCCTGCCCTCTCCGCCGGTCTCCTGCGAGCTACCTCGCCCGCGTGCGGAGCGGAATATTCCGCTCCGTTCGATGAGTTCAGCTTAGCAGACCGGAACGATCCGTTCCACTACTTTCGGGCCTGGAAACGCATCGAGCGCGGTACCCGTCCGGGTACCGCGCTCGACGAAGTGGATCGGGTCAGACGTTGAAGCCGAGGGAGCGGAGCTGGTCCCGACCCTCGTCAGTGATCTTGTCCGGGCCCCACGGCGGGAGCCACACCCAGTTGATCCGGATGTCGCTGACCAGGCCGCCGCCGGGGCCGGTGGTCAGCGCCTGCCGGGTCTGGTCCTCGATGACGTCGGTCAGCGGGCAGGCCGCCGAGGTGAGCGTCATGTCCAGGGTCGCGACGTTCTCGTCGTCGACGTGGACGCCGTACACGAGGCCCAGGTCGACCACGTTGATGCCGAGCTCCGGGTCGACGACGTCCTTCATCGCCTCCTCGATGTCGGCGATCATGGCCTTGCTGACGCCGCCCGCAGGAGCGGCGGCGTCACCGGTGCCATCGGTCGTCGCGGCGTCGGTCTGCGGCACCACCGTGGTGTCACCGGCCTCCGGCGTCGCCTCAGTGGCGGTGTTCTCGCTCATGCCGTCCCTCCGCTTCGCTCCGTGACGCCATGAGGCACCAACGCGCTGAACCGCTGATTCGCTCGCTGACGCTCGCTCATGCCGTCCCTCCGCATCGCTCCGTGACGCCATGAGGCACCAACGCGCTGAACCGCTGATTCGCTCGCTGACGCTCGCTCATGCCGTCCCTCCGCATCGCTGTGTGATGCCACAGGGCACCACGGTGTCATTCGCTCGCTGACGCACCGTCACGCCTTCACCTCCGGGCTCACGCCCACACCGGCGCGTGCCGCGGCGTCCTTGAACGCCATCCACGGCAGCAGCGCGCACTTGACCCGGGCGGGGTAACGGGCCACACCCGCGAAAGCAACCCCGTCACCGAGCACGTCCTCGTCCGGCGTGACCTGGCCACGTCCGGACATCAACTCCACGAACGCCTCGTGCACCTCGAATGCTTCCCCAGCACCCCGACCCCGCAGCAATTCGTGCAACACGCTCGCCGACGCCTGGCTGATCGAGCAGCCCATCCCGTCGTACGAGATGTCGTGCAGCACCGTGCCGTCGGTGGCCACCCGCACGGTGACCTCGTCACCGCAGGTGGGGTTGACGTGGTGCGCTTCCGCGACCTGGTCGCCCGGGTCGTCGGCGTCGCGCAGACCACGCCCGTGCGGGCGCTTGTAGTGGTCCAGGATGATCTCCTGGTAGAGCTGGTCGAGCTGCATCAGTCGAACACCTTCCGCACCTGCTCCAGACCGGCCACCAGAGCGTCGATCTCCTCGGTGGTGGTGTAGAGGTAGAACGAGGCCCGGGTCATGGCCGGGACGCCGAACCGGCTGCACACCGGCTTGGCACAGTGGTGACCCACCCGCACCTGCACGCCGAGCGAGTCGAGCACCTGACCCACGTCGTGCGGGTGCACGTCACCCAGCGCGAACGAGATGGTGCCGCCCCGGCCCACCGGCACGGTCGGACCGAAGATCCGCAAGTCCGGCACCGAGCCGAGAGCGTCCAGCGCGTACGCCGTCAGCTCCTTCTCGTGCCACTGGATGGCTTGCATCCCGATGCCGGTCAGGTAGTCGACCGCCGCGCCGAGCGCGACCGCCTCGGCGATCGGCGGGGTGCCCGCCTCGAAGCGGGCCGGTGGCGCCGCGAACGTCGAACGGGCCATGGTGACCGTCTCGATCATCGAGCCGCCGCCGAAGACCGGCGGCATGGCCGCCAGCAGCTCACCCCGACCCCAGAGCACACCGATGCCGGTCGGACCGCACATCTTGTGCCCGGTGAAGACGATGTAGTCGGCGTCCAGGTCGACCACGTCGATGGGCAGGTGCGGCACCGACTGCGAGCAGTCCAGCAGCAGCAGCGCGCCCACCTCGCGGACCCGCGCGGTGATCCGGGAGGTCGCGTTGACAGTGCCGAGGATGTTGGACATGTGCACCAGCGAGACGATCTTCGTCCGTTCGGTGACCAGATCCTCCAGGCCCGACTCGTCCAGCCGCCCCTGGTCGGTGACCGGGAACCAGCGCAGGGTCGCGCCGGTCCGCTCGCAGAGCAGCTGCCACGGGACGATGTTCGAGTGGTGCTCCATTTCGGAGATCACCACCTCGTCGCCCGGACCGAGCCGGAACCGACTGTCGGCGTCCGGGCGCAGCGAGGCGTTCGAGAAGGCGTACGCCACGATGTTGATCGCCTCGGTGGAGTTCTTCGTGAACACCACCTCGTCGGCGCTCGGCGCGTTGATGAACGCGGCGACCTTCGCCCGCGCCCCCTCGTACGCCTCGGTGGCCTCGGTGCCCAGGGTGTGCACCGAGCGCGACACGTTGGCGTTGTGCCGCGCGTAGTGCTCGTCGAGCACGTCGAGCACCTGGCGGGGTTTGTGCGAGGTGTTGGCGCTGTCGAGGTAGACCAGCGGGTGTCCGTTGACTTCCCGACCGAGGATCGGGAAGTCGGCGCGCACCCGGGCCACGTCGAAACGCGGCACTTCGTCGTACTGCGGCATCCCCGAAGGGATCGCGATGCTGGTCATCTCGGCAGCGCCTCTCCCGCTCAGGCCTTGGCCGTGCCGGCCCCGGCGGCGTACCGCTCGTAGCCCTCGGCCTCAAGCTTGTCGGCCAGCTCCGGGCCGCCCTGCTCGACGATCCGGCCGGCCACGAAGACGTGCACGAAGTCCGGCTTGATGTAGCGCAGGATCCGGGTGTAGTGGGTGATCAGCAGCACGCCGGTGTCGCCGTTGTCGCGGACCCGGTTGACGCCCTCGCTGACCACGCGCAGCGCGTCCACGTCGAGACCGGAGTCGGTCTCGTCGAGGATCGCGATCTTCGGCTTGAGCAGCTCCAGCTGGACGATCTCGTGCCGCTTCTTCTCACCACCGGAGAAGCCCTCGTTGACGTTGCGCTGGGCGAACGCCGGGTCCATCTGGAGACGCTCCATCGCGCCGCGCAGCTCGCCACCCCAGGTACGGAGCTTCGGCGCCTCGCCGTCGATGGCGGTCTTCGCGGTCCGCAGGAAGTTCGCCACCGAGACGCCGGGCACCTCGACCGGGTACTGCATGGCCAGGAAGAGGCCGGCGCGGGCGCGCTCGTCGACAGTCATGGCCAGCACGTCCTCACCGTCGAGGGTCACCGTGCCGCCGGTGATCTCGTACTTGGGGTGACCGGCGATCGAGTACGCCAGGGTGGACTTGCCGGAACCGTTCGGGCCCATGATCGCGTGGGTCTCACCCGACTTCACGGTCAGGTCGACGCCGGCCAGGATCGGCTTGAGCTCACCCTCGGGCAGCTTGACCGACACCTTCAGGTCGCGGATCTCCAGGGTGCTCATTATCGGGTCACTCCATTACTCGGCGTCAGGCTGAGGTAGATGTCGCCGTCGCGGACTTCGACGGGGTAGACGGGGACGGGTTCGGTGGCGGGCAGGCCGGTCGGCTCGCCGGTGCGCAGGTCGAAGCGCGAGCCGTGCAGCCAACACTCGAGCGTGCAGCCGTCGACCTCACCCTCGGAGAGGGCGACCGAGGCGTGCGAGCACTCGTCGTACGCGGCGTAGAAGCCGCCGTCCTCGCCGTGCACCAGGGCGATCGGCGTGCCGTCGACGTCCGCGCTGATCGCGGTGCCCTTCGGCACGTCCTCGGTGGAGCAGATGCGGATCATCAAGCGCCCGCCTTGGTCAGCCGGGCCTCGATCGCGTCGCCGAGGCTCTCGCGCAGCGACTCCACCGGGATCTTGTTGATCAGCTCGGCGAAGAAGCCACGGACCACCAGCCGGCGGGCCTCGCTCTCCGGAATGCCCCGGGCCATCAGGTAGAACAGCTGCTCGTCATCGAAGCGGCCGGTCGCGCTGGCGTGGCCGGCGCCGGCGATCTCGCCGGTCTCGATCTCCAGATTGGGTACGGAGTCCGCCCGCGCGCCGTCGGTGAGCAGCAGGTTCCGGTTGATCTCGTACGTGTCGGTGCCCGTCGCCTCGGCCCGGATGAGCACGTCACCCACCCAGACGGTGTGCGCGCTCTCGCCCTGCAGAGCGCCCCGGTAGCCGACGTAGCTACGGCAGTCCGGCACGGTGTGGTCGACCAACTGCCGGTGCTCCAGGTGCTGGCCGGAGTCGGCGAAGTAGACGCCGTACAGCTCGGCCTCGCCACCCCGCCCGGTGTATTCCACGCTGGTGAACTGCCGGACCAGGTCGCCACCCAGGGACACCTGGATGTGGATGGCCTTGGCGTCCCGGCCCAGCTTGATCTTCAGGTGCTGGGCCTGGACCGCGTCGTCGGCCCAGTCGGCGACAGTGACCAGCGTCAGCTTGGCGCCGTCGGCCACCGCGACCTCGACGTTGTCGGCCAGGGTGGCCGATCCGACGTGCTCCAGCACCACTGTCGCCTCGGCGAACCGGCCCACCTCGACGAAGGTGTGCCCGAACGACGGCTGCTCGACGCCCTCGCCGACCACCCGCAGCCGCACCGCCTCACCGAGCACCACGTCGGGCGCCACCCGCAGCAGCAGGGCGTCCGCGGCGGCACCGTACGCCAACGCGCTGACCCGGTCGACCGGGGTCAGCACGCTGCCGACCCGATCGTCGTCACGGCCGACGCGGGTGATGGCGACGCCCTCGGGCAGGTCGCCGTACTCGTGTCGGACCGCGCCGGTAGCGGCCGGCGCCTCACCTATCAGGCCGCGGAGGCGCTTGAGCGGGGTGAAACGCCACTCCTCCTCCAGGCCGGTGAGGGCCGGGAAGTCGGCGACGTCGTACGAGCGCAGCGCCTGCGACTTGGTGCTGGGCGGCGGCGCGGAAGCCTGGGTAGTCATTTCTTCCTTGGTCTGTCTGTTCCGTGACGACGAGTTGGGGCCGGGTGTGGCGGGCCGAGGTTTCGGCCCGCCACGGGGAGCGGCGGCGTCAGCCGACCGCGCCCTCCATCTGAAGCTCGATCAGGCGGTTGAGCTCCAGGGCGTACTCCATCGGGAGTTCCTTGGCGATCGGCTCGATGAAGCCACGCACGATCATGGCCATCGCCTCGTCCTCGCTCAGGCCCCGGCTCATCAGGTAGAAGAGCTGGTCGTCGCTGATCTTGGAGACGGTCGCCTCGTGCCCCATCGACACGTCGTCCTCACGGATGTCGACGTACGGGTAGGTGTCCGAGCGGGAGATGGTGTCGACCAGCAGCGCGTCGCACTTGACAGTGCTCCGGCTGTGGTGCGAACCCTCCAGCACCTGCACCAGACCCCGGTACGAGGTGCGGCCGCCGCCACGGGCGATCGACTTCGACACGATGGTCGAGGAGGTGTGCGGCGCGGCGTGCACCATCTTGGCGCCGGCGTCCTGGTGCTGACCCTCGCCGGCCATCGCCACCGAGAGCACCTCGCCCTTGGCGTGCTCGCCGGTCATGTAGACGGCCGGGTACTTCATGGTCACCTTGGAGCCGATGTTGCCGTCGACCCACTCCATGGTCGCGCCCTCGTGGCAGACGGCGCGCTTGGTGACCAGGTTGTAGACGTTGTTCGACCAGTTCTGGATGGTCGTGTAGCGGCAACGCGCGTTCTTCTTGACGATGATCTCCACGACCGCGCTGTGCAGCGAGTCGGAGGAGTAGAGCGGCGCGGTGCAGCCCTCGACGTAGTGCACGTACGCACCCTCGTCGACGATGATCAGCGTCCGCTCGAACTGGCCCATGTTCTCCGTGTTGATCCGGAAGTAGGCCTGCAGCGGGATCTCGACGTGCACACCCTTCGGCACGTAGATGAACGAGCCACCGGACCACACCGAGGTGTTCAGGGCGGCGAACTTGTTGTCGCCGACCGGGATCACCGTGCCGAAGTACTCCTTGAAGACGTCCTCGTGCTCGCGCAGCGCGGTGTCGGTGTCCAGGAAGAGGACGCCCTGCTCCTCAAGGTCCTCGCGGATCTTGTGGTAGACGACCTCCGACTCGTACTGCGCCGCGACACCGGCGACCAGCCGCTGCTTCTCCGCCTCCGGGATGCCCAGCCGGTCGTAGGTGTTCTTGATGTCCTCGGGCAGGTCCTCCCAGCTGGTGGCCTGCTTCTCGGTGGACCGCACGAAGTACTTGATGTTGTCGAAGTCGATCCCGGTGAGGTCCGCGCCCCAGGCCGGCATCGGCTTACGGCCGAACAGCCGCAGGCCCTTCAGCCGCAGGTCGAGCATCCACGCCGGTTCGTTCTTCTTGGCCGAGATGTCCCGCACCACCGCCTCGTTGATGCCGCGCTGGGCGACCGCCCCGGCGGCGTCCGGGTCGGACCAGCCGTACTCGTACCGGCCCAGGGCGGCGAGCTGCTCTTCCTGGGTCAGGGGCTGGACGATCTGCTCGGTCATCTATCTGTCCTCACAGTGGTTACGGGATTACCGGATTGAGCGCGGCCCGGCTGGGTCGGGATGTGCGTGGTGCACACCCCGTCGCCGTGCGCGATGGTGGCCAGACGCTGCACGTGGGTGCCGACCAGACGGGAGATAACCGCGGTCTCGGCCTCGCACAGCTGGGGAAACTCGGCGGCCACGTGCGCCACCGGGCAGTGGTGCTGACAGAGCTGGCCGCCAGAGGCGATCGTGGTCGCATTGGCAGCGTAACCCTCGGCGGTGAGCGCTGCGGCGAGTGCCTCGGCTCGGGCGAGAGGGTCGTCGCCGGCGTCCTCCATGGCCGTCCGACAACGGGACTCGAGAGCGGACACCTGCTCGGTGGCGAACGCCTCGACCGCGTCCGAGCCGCCACTGCGGGCGATCCAACGCAGCGCGGCGGTGGCCATGTTGTCGTAGTGGTGTGTGCCACAGCGGACCCGGGCAGACTCGGTCAGAAGGAACACCTTGGCCGGGCGCCCCCGCCCCCGACTGCCCTGCACGGTCTGCTCGCGGGCGTACACGTCACCGTCGGCGAGCATCGCGTCCAGGTGCCGGCGGATCGCCGCCGGGCTGAGCCCGAGGGCCGCGCCAAGCTGTGCGGCGGTGGTGGCACCCTGCTCCAGCAGCAACTGGGTGACCCGATCCCGGGTGGAGATCTCGGCCGCCGCCGACCCGGCCAGGCCGGCCGACGTGGTCACGACGGGCGCGGAGGCGGGCGCACCGAGGGCCGGTACGGCCGTCGGTTGGTGCCCGGAGAGCGCCGCCGCGTTTTTCACAACGCCAACGTTACGTAATTACCCGGAGGGTCGCAAACCCGGGCCCCGGTGATCCCAACCACCGACTCAACGGAGTCGGACGAACCTCGATCACTACGGTGCGTAGGATTTGCGCCGTGAACCGAATCGTCCGTCCGGTCTCCGGCAACCTGCTGCGCCGCCTCGCGCTCGCCTCGATCATCGCGAACGTGGGCATCGTCGTCACCGGCGGGGCCGTCCGGTTGACCGCCTCGGGCCTCGGCTGTCCCACCTGGCCCCGATGCACCGACGATTCCTACGTCACCACCCCCGAGATGGGCGTGTACGGGGTGATCGAGTTCGGCAACCGGATGCTGACCTTCGCGGTGGGTCTCATCGCGCTGGCCACCGTGCTGGCCGTACTGCTGCACCGGCCTCGCCGACCCGGGCTCCTCGCGCTTGCCGTCGCGGTTTTCCTGGGCATCCCCGCCCAGGCGGTGGTCGGTGGCATCACAGTGCTGACCAACCTCAACCCGTGGGTGGTCGGGCTGCACTTCCTCGCCTCGATGGCGGTGATCGCCGCCGCGTACGCCCTCTGGCGACGCATCGGCGACCCCGACGGCCCGACCGTGGCCGTGGTGCCCACACCCCTGCGTGCGCTGGCCCGGGTCACCACCGGCGTCACAGTGGCCGTGCTGGTCGTCGGCACCTGGGTCACCGGCAGCGGCCCGCACGCCGGCGACCACGGCGCCGCTCGCAACGGGCTCGACCCGGAGACGATCGCGCAGGTGCACGCGGACGGCGTCTTCCTGCTGATCGGGCTGTCGGTGGCGCTGATCTTCGCGTTCCGCGCCGTCGGTGCGCAGCGAGCCACCCGCGCCGCGATCGTCCTGGTCGCCGTGGAGCTGAGTCAGGGCCTGATCGGGTTCGTGCAGTACTTCACCCACCTGCCGGCGATCCTGGTCGGCGCGCACATGCTCGGTTCCTGCCTGGTGCTGCTGGCCGCCCTGGCGGTGCAGTGGTCCACCCGGGAACGCCGCCCGGTCGCGCCGGCCCCCCAGGCCGCCCCGACCGCCGCCGCCACCCCGGTCCCAGCCACCGCCTGACCGCCCAGCCCGCCCAGCGCGCGTCGGCCCGCCCAGCGCGCTCCGCGCCAAGATCTCCGCAACTTCCCCGATGTTGCTGCCTCCGACGCGCGGGAGACAGCACCATCCCCGATGTTGCGCGGATCTTGACGACGCACAGCGCGCCCGAGAGACCGGGGACGGGTTCGGGGCGCCCACGGCCACCAAGATCGTGCTCGGACCAGGATGTAGTGGCCTCGGCGCAGCGCCGACACCACTAGAACCAGGATGTTGCGCGATCTTCCCGGTGGCGCGGTCGCGCGCCACCCCCGAGGCCGTTCTGGGGTGACGCTCGTTGTGGGAGGTCAGGCGGCGCGGGCCAGGTGGGTGGTGATCGCGGTGGCGAGGCGGTCCGGGGCTCCGTCCGCGTACCCGATGAAGAGGGACGGCTCGGTCAGCTCCAGCTCGACCAGGACCGGCTCGCCGTCCGGGCCGGGGATCAGGTCGACCCGGGCGTAGAGCAGCTGTCGGGTGCCGCCGGGCACCGTCGCGAGGGTCTGCTCGGCCACCGCCAGCTGTTCGGGGCGGGCGGTGCGGGCGGTGATCTCTTCGGCCTTGTAGAGCCCGTCCGGGCCGAGATCCGGCCCGGACAGCATCGGGCCCTTGCGGATCGCGTGGCTGAACGCGAGCCCGTCCGGGCCGGCCAGGAAGAGCAGTGCCGTCTCGCCCTCGGTGTCGACGGCGCGCAGGTACGGCTGGACCATGGTCACCCGGCCGGCCTCGGAGAGCCGGCGGACGTGCGCGGCGGCCAGGTCCCGGTGTTCGGGGTCGGCCAGGTCGTACCGGCCGGTGTCCTGGCTGCCGGCGCTGACGGCGGGCTTGAGCACGTACTCGCCGGTCTCGGCAGGCAGTTGCCAGCTCTCCCCCGGCTCGATCCACGACGTCGGCACGGTCGGCACCCCGGCGGCGGTCAGCTCGGCGAGGTAGCGCTTGTCGGTGTTCCAGCGGACCACGTCGGCCGGGTTGACCAGCATGGGCACGGTGGCCGCCCAGGACACGAACTCGTCGCGGCGCAGCGCGTAGTCCCAGGGTGAGCGGAGCACGACCAGGTCGTAGGACGACCAGTCGACGTCGGGGTCGTCCCAGACGACGGTGTGGACGGCGACGCCACGGGCGGCGAGCGGGGCGAGGACCAGCCGGTCGTCCGGGTCGAGGTCGGCCAGGTCGGCGCAGGTGACGAGAGCGACCCGGGGTTCCCCCCGGGTCGACTGGTGATGTGTGGTCAATTCAGGTGTCTGTTTCAGCGGGCCATCGTGCGCCGGGCCATCGACCGCCAGAGGTCGTTGCTCGGACGCATCTGGTCCATCAGTTCACGCTCCCAGGCGTTCTCGACGGTGACTCCCGCCTTGGCGCACGCCTCCCGGGCGGTGACGGTGTCGTCGGCGAACTGGTCGCCCCACTCGCCGTCGGAGCCCACCAGGACGATCCGCGCGCCACGCTTGCCGACGTACTCGATGACCGCCTTCGCGCCGCCGTGTCCGGCCGCGAACGCCTTGAGGCCCGCGACCAGGCCTTGGGGCGCCTGCTCGCCGGCGGTCTGCTCGGCCGTCAGCGTCGTATCGGAACCATCTGCCATAACGCGAAGCCTAAGCAGAGTTGCACCCTGCCGGGTGAGAACCATGAACGTTTTGTGATGCCAATTACCTACAGGTTTAAGGACGACCACAGGTTTGCTGTCCGCTTATATGTGGACTTTTGCGCTCAAAGCACCTCGGCAAATCTCCCCTGAACTACCCCAGGTTGAGCCGATCCGACTCATGCTGAAAGTTACTCTGATGTGACGTTAAACCCGGACAACTCATCCACGTCCATGATTAGTCGGGAGATCATCGGCGCGATTCGCCGCCGATGGCTCCGCGCATCTCCCGACCGCGGTCCCCCGCGCATCACGCGACGGGCGGCGCGGGGGCCGACAAGCGGAGCCGCGGCACGGAAGCCGGCGGCCAGCGAAGCCGCGGACCGGAGGCGCATCGCACCAAGCACCAGGGGCGCCAGAGCGGGGCGGGTCAGATCAGCGCGTCGAGCGCGACGGCCACGAAGACGATCGTCAGGTACGTGGTCGACCAGTGGAACAGCCGCATCGGCTTGACCGCCTCGCCGCGCGTCGCACGCCGGCAGAGCCGGTGTGCCTCGACCACGAAGATGGCACCCACCACCAGGGTCGGCACCCCGTAGATCGCGCTGAGCCCCAGCGGCCAGACGGCCAGGGAGGTGAGCACGGTGAGCCACGCGAAGATCAGGATCTCGGCGTTCACCCGGCGGATCGAGGCCACCACCGGCAGCATCGGGATGCCGGCGCGGGCGTAGTCGTCCTTGTACTTCATGGCGAGCGGGTAGAAGTGCGGCATCTGCCAGAAGAAGACCACAGCGAAGAGGCCCCAGGCAGCCGGCGCCAGCGAGCCGGTCACCGCCGCCCACCCGATCAGCACCGGTGCCGCCCCGCAGGCGCCGCCCCAGAAGGTGTTCGTCGGGGTGGAGCGCTTGAGCCACAGGGTGTAGACGAGGTCGTAGTAGGCGATCGCGGCGAGGGTCAGCCCGGCGGCCAGCAGGTTGGTGAACGCCGCCATCAGGGCGACCGACACCGCCGCCAGCACCAGACCGAAGATCAACGCGCTTCGCGGCGACACCGTGTGCGCCGGCAGCGGCCGACGCTTGGTACGCCGCATCAGCTGGTCGATGTCCCGGTCGATGTAGCAGTTGAGGACGCTGGCAGCGCCGGCGGCGAGCGAACCGCCGATCAGCACGATGGCCATCAGCCACAGCGACGGCAGCCCGCCCTCGGCGAGCATCATCGCCGGGATGGTGGTGACCAGCAGCAACTCGACGATCCGCGGCTTGGTGAGCGCCACGTACGCCGAGAGGACAGCGCGTACGTCCCGCCGGGCCACCGGGCCCTCGGCCGCCCGCGCCGGGTGTTGCCCGGCCGGGTTGCTCGCGGGGCGCTCGGTGATCATGCTCACGGATTGCCACCTTCCGGCATCGGGCACGGGGAGATCGGATTGGCCGGGACCGCTCGGGTCCGCATACCGCCCCACACACTACGCGTCGTCGTTTTGGCTGCCCGGCCGACCCGACAACGGTGCGGGCCGTCACACCACCGGGTTGAACCGAGCATCCGGATGGTCACGTAGCGCACACCATGCACAGATCCCCGGGCGCACGTTTACGGACGCTCGATAAGGTCATCGGTGAGGGTTCCGCCCATCTGCCGAGGAGCACAACCATCGTGGCTGTTAAACGACCCGAGCACTCCGCACTGAACTGGTCCGACCTCGATCGCCGGGCCGTAGACACCGTCCGCGTGCTGGCCATGGACGCCGTAGAGAAATCCGGCAACGGTCACCCGGGCACCGCGATGAGCCTCGCGCCCGCGGCGTACCTCCTCTTCAACCGCGTGATGCGGCACAACCCGGCCGACCCGAACTGGCCCGGCCGTGACCGGTTCGTGCTCTCCGCCGGGCACTCCAGCCTGACGCTCTACATCCAGCTGTTCCTCTCCGGTTACCCGCTGAGCCTGGACGACCTGAAGTCGCTGCGGCAGTGGGGCTCGCAGACGCCGGGGCACCCCGAGCACGGGCACACGCCGGGCGTGGAGACCACCACCGGCCCGCTCGGGCAGGGTCTGGGCAACGCGGTCGGCATGGCCATGGCGGCCCGCCGCGAGCGCGGCCTGTTCGACCCGGAGGCCGAGCTCGGCGCGTCGGTCTTCGACCACGACATCTGGTGCATCGTCTCCGACGGTGACATCGAGGAGGGCATCAGCCACGAGGCCAGCGCCCTCGCCGGGCACCAGCAGCTGGGCAACCTCACGGTGATCTACGACGACAACGAGATCTCCATCGAGGACGACACCCGGATCGCCAAGAGCGAGGACGTGGCCGCCCGCTACGAGGCGTACGGCTGGCACGTGCAGACCGTCGACTGGCGCAGCGGTGACGCCGACCAGGGCGACTACCACGAGGACGCCGAGGCGCTGTACGCGGCGCTGGTGGCCGCCAAGGCAGAGACCGCCCGCCCCTCCTTCATCGCGCTGCGCACCATCATCGGCTGGCCCGCGCCCAACAAGCAGAACACCGGCAAGATCCACGGTTCGGCGCTCGGCGCCGACGAGGTGAAGGCCACCAAGCGGATCCTCGACTTCGACCCGGAGCAGACCTTCCAGGTCGACGAGGAGGTGCTCAGCCACGCCCGCATGGTGATGGGCCGCGGCTCCGACGCCCAGCAGGAGTGGACCACCGCGTTCGACGCCTGGAAGAAGGCCAACCCGGAGCGCACCGCGCTCTACGAGCGGCTGGCTGGTCGCGTACTTCCCGACGGCTGGACCGACGCGTTGCCGGTCTTCCCCGCGGACGCCAAGGGTGTCGCCACCCGGGCCGCCTCCGGCAAGGTGCTGGAGGCGCTGGCGCCGGTGCTCCCGGAGCTGTGGGGCGGCTCGGCCGACCTGGCCGAGAGCAACAACACCACAATGAAGGGCGAGCCGTCGTTCATCCCGGCCGCGCACGCCACCAAGGACTTCCCCGGCCACGAGTACGGCCGCACGCTGCACTTCGGCATCCGTGAGCACGCCATGGGCGCGATCCTCAACGGCATCGCCCTGCACGGCGGCACCCGCCCGTACGGCGGCACGTTCCTGGTCTTCAGCGACTACATGCGTCCGTCGGTGCGGCTGGCCGCGCTGATGAAGCTGCCGGTGACCTACGTCTGGACGCACGACTCGATCGGCCTCGGCGAGGACGGCCCGACCCACCAGCCGGTGGAGCACCTCACCGCGCTGCGCGCCATCCCGGGCCTGGACGTGGTCCGTCCGGCGGACGCCAACGAGACCGCCTGGGCCTGGCGGCAGGCGCTGGAGCACACCGACCGGCCCACCGCTCTGGCGCTGAGCCGTCAGCCGCTGCCGACCATGGACCGCGACGTCCTGGGCAGCGCCGAGGGCGTGGCCAAGGGTGGGTACGTGCTGGCCGAGGCGTCCAACGGCAAGCCTCAGGTGATCATCGTCGGCACCGGGTCCGAGGTGCAGCTCTGCCTGACCGCCCGGGAGCGGCTGGAGGCCGACGGCACCCCGACCCGGGTCGTCTCGATGCCCTGCCAGGAGTGGTTCTACGAGCAGGACGAGGCGTACCGGGAGTCGGTGCTCCCGCGCGGGGTAAAGGCACGGGTGAGCGTGGAGGCGGGCATCGCGATGTCCTGGCGCGGCGTCGTCGGTGACCTGGGCGAGAGCGTGAGCCTGGAGCACTACGGAGCGAGCGCCCCGCACACCGTGCTCTTCGAGCAGTTCGGGTTCACCCCCGACCGGATCGTGGCGGCAGCACACGCCTCGCTGGCCCGGGTGGGCGACATCACCGGTTTCACGACCGGCAACTGAGGGAGCGTGGATGGCATGACGGACAAGCTGAATGAGCTCACCGCCGCGGGTGTGGCGGTCTGGCTCGACGATCTTTCCCGGGTGCGTTTGAGCTCTGGCGGGCTGGACAAGCTCCGCCGCGAGAAGCACGTGGCCGGCGTCACCACCAACCCGACGATCTTCGCGAAGGCGCTGAGCGACGCCGACGAGTACAACTGGCAACTGCACGACCTCGCCGTCCGTGGCGTCGAGGTCGAGGAGTCGGTGCGCATGCTCACCACGTACGACGTGCGGTGGGCCTGCGACGTGATGCGCCCGTCGTACGACGGCAGCGACGGTGTCGACGGCCGGGTCTCCATCGAGGTGGACCCCCGGCTGGCCCACGAGAGCGACCGGACGGTGGCCGAGGCCAAGGCCCTGTGGTGGCTCGTGGACCGCCCCAACCTCTACATCAAGATCCCGGCCACCGAGGCCGGCCTCCCGGCGATCACCGCCACCCTGGCCGAGGGGATCAGCGTCAACGTCACGCTGATCTTCGGCCTGGACCGCTACTCGGCGGTCATGGAGGCGTTCCTGGCCGGTCTGGAGCAGGCCAAGGCGAACGGCCACGACCTGTCCAAGATCGGTTCGGTGGCGTCGTTCTTCGTCTCCCGGGTCGACTCCGAGGTCGACAAGCGGCTGGAGAAGGTCGGCTCCGACCAGGCGAAGGCCCTCAAGGGCAAGGCCGCCATCGCCAACGCGCAGCTGGCGTACGAGCGCTACACCGAGGTCTTCTCCTCCGACCGCTGGAAGGCGCTCGCCGCCGCCGGCGCGCACCCGCAGCGGCCGCTGTGGGCGTCCACCTCGACGAAGAACCCGGACTACCGGGACGTCATCTACGTCGAGGAACTGATCGCCCCCGGCACTGTCAACACCATGCCGGAGTCGGTCATCCACGCGTACGCCGATCACGGCGAGACCCGCGGCGACACCATCACCGGCGCCTACGACGCGGCCCGGAAGGTCTTCGCCGACCTGGAGTCGGTCGGGGTGGACATGGACGACGTGATCGTCACCCTTGAGCGCGAGGGCGTGGAGAAGTTCGAGGCCAGCTGGCAGGAGCTTCTCGACGGCGTCCGCAAGTCCCTGGAGGCGGCGGCCAAGGGCAAGGGTGCCCCGAACAAGGCCGCCAAGGGCAACGCCAAGGCCGCCGAGAAGGCTGGGGGTAACGCATGAGCGACCTGCTCGCTGGGCCGGTGGAGGCAGCCGCCGGGCTCGCCGTGTACGGCGCGGACGCGGTCGACAAGGCCGCGCCCGCCTCGACCCGGGACGCGCTGGTCAAGGCCGGCGTTCCGGGCAAGCTGGCGGGCAAGGACGCGAGCCTGTGGGGCCCGGACGCCGAGGCCGAGGCGAAGGTCCGGCTGGGCTGGGTGGACACCCACCGGCGCAGCCGTGAGCTGCTCGTGCAGTTGGCCGAGCTGACCGCCGAGCTGGCCGACCTGGATCACGTGGTGCTCGCCGGCATGGGCGGCTCCTCGCTCGCGCCCGAGGTGATCACCCGGACGCTGGGTCGCCCGCTGACAGTGCTGGACACCACCGACCCGGGCCAGGTCCGGGCGGCGCTCGGTGACCGGCTGGAGCGCACCGTCGTGGTGGTGGCGAGCAAGTCCGGGTCGACGGTGGAGACCGACAGCCACCGGCGCGCCTACTGGCAGGCGTTCCTGGACGCCGGGATGACCGAGGCGGAGGCCGGACGGCACTTCGTCATCGTCACCGACCCGGGTTCGCCGCTGGAGACCACTGCGGCCGAGATGGGCGCGTTCACAGTGCTCGCCGACCCGAACGTGGGCGGCCGGTACTCGGCGCTGACGGCGTTCGGTCTGGTGCCCTCGGCTCTGGCCGGGGTCGAGGTCGCGGAACTGCTCGACCAGGCGGACGCGCTGGCCACGTCGCTCGGCGCGGACCAGAACAACCCGGCGCTGGCGCTGGGCGCTGCCCTGGGCGCCGCAGCCACGCTGGCCCGGGACAAGGTCGCCCTGGTCTCCGACGGCACCGGCATCGACGGGCTCGGCGACTGGGCCGAGCAGCTGATCGCCGAGTCGACAGGCAAGGCCGGGGTGGGCATCCTGCCGGTGGTCGTGGAGTCCCCGCAGAGCCCCGGCGCCACCGGCGCGGACGTGCTGACCGTCAGCTACGGCGGCGCGCTGGCTCCCGGTGACGTGCCGGGCGGCGGCGCCGCCCCGGACGTGGCCGTCAACGGCCCGCTGGGGGCACAGTTCCTGGCCTGGGAGTACGCCACCGCGGTGGCCGGGGTGGTGCTCGGCATCGACCCGTTCAACCAGCCGAACGTCACCGAGTCCAAGGAGAACACCAACAAGATCCTGGCCTCGGGCCTGCCGGCGGAGACGCCGTCGTTCACCGAGGGCGCGATCGAGGTGTACGCCCCGCAGGGCGCTCCCGAGGACCTGGCCGGTGTGCTGCGTTGGCTGCTCGACGGGCTGGGCGACGACGGTTACCTCGCGGTGATGGCGTACCTCGACCGGTTCGCCGACGCCGACGCGGCCCGGCTGCGGCCGCTGCTGGCCCAGGCGGGTGGCCGGCCGGTCACCTTCGGTTGGGGTCCCCGGTTCCTGCACTCGACGGGCCAGTACCACAAGGGCGGCCCGCAGGTGGGCAGCTACCTCCAGGTGACCGGCGCGGTCGCCGAGGATCTGGCCGTGCCGGGCAAGCCGTACACCTTCGGTGAGCTCCAGGCGGCGCAGGCCGCCGGGGACCGGCAGGCTCTCGCCGGTCGGGAGCGGCCGCTGCTGCGGTTGCACCTGACCGACCGGGCCGCCGGTGTCGCCCAACTACTGGACGCGGCCGGTGATCTGCGGGCGTGAGGATGGACGACGTGACTGAAGCGGAGCGAGGAGGTGGTTCGGTGAACCCGCTGCGCGACCCGCAGGACCGCCGGTTGCCCCGGATCCCGGAGCCCTGCGCTCTGGTGATCTTCGGGGTGACCGGCGACCTGGCCCGCAAGAAGCTGCTCCCTGCGGTCTACGACCTGGCCAACCGGGGGCTGCTACCGCCGGGCTTCGTGGTGCTCGGTTTCGCGCGCCGCGACTGGGGTGACGGCGACTTCGAGACGTTGGCCTGCGAGGCTGCCCGCAAGCACGCCCGTACCCCCTGGCGGGACGAGGTGTGGGCGCGGCTGGCCGGCAACATCAAGTTCGTCGGCGGCTCGTTCGACGACGACGCCGCCTTCGACCAACTCGCCTCGACGCTGGACGACCTGCGCCAGACCCACGGCATCGCCGGCAACGCGGCGTTCTACTTCTCCATCCCGCCGGCCGCGTTCCCCGTCGTGCTCAAGCAGCTGGCCCGCACCGGGATGGCCGACAACGACAAGTCCGGCGGTTGGCGCCGGGTCGTGGTGGAGAAGCCGTTCGGCAACGACCTGCCGTCGGCGAAGGCACTCAACGACCTCGTCGACGACGTGTTCACCCGGCAGGACGTCTTCCGCATCGACCACTACCTGGGCAAGGAGACGGTTCAGAACATCCTCGCCCTGCGGTTCGCCAACAACCTGTTCGAGCCGCTGTGGAACTCCAAGTACGTCGACTCGGTGCAGATCACCATGGCGGAGGACGTCGGCATCGGCACCCGCGCCGGCTTCTACGACACCGTCGGCACCGCCCGTGACGTGCTGCAGAACCACCTGCTCCAACTCCTCGCCCTGGTGGCGATGGAGGAACCGACAAGCTTCGACGCCGACGAGATCCGGGCCGAGAAGTTGAAGGTGCTCAAGGCCATCACCCTGCCCAAGGACGTCGCCCGGGACACCGTCCGCGGTCAGTACCTGCCCGGCTGGGTCGGCGGCGAACGCGCGGTCGGCTACCTGGATGAGCGGGACGTCCCCGCCGGCTCCACCACCGAGACGTACGTGGCGGTGCGGTTGGGCATCCAGAACCGCCGCTGGGCGGAGGTGCCGTTCTACATCCGGGCCGGCAAGCGGCTGCCCCGGCGGGTCACCGAGGTCGCCATCATGTTCAAGAAGGCGCCGCACCTGCCGTTCAACGACGCCGACATGGAGTCGCTGGGCAACAACCAGCTGGTCATCCGGGTGCAGCCGGACGAGGGTGTGGTGCTCAAGTTCGGCTCGAAGGTGCCGGGGACGACCATGGAGGTCCGCGACATCGCGATGGACTTCCAGTACGGCGAGGCGTTCACCGAGTCCAGCCCCGAGGCGTACGAACGGCTGGTGCTGGACGTGCTGATCGGTGACCGCACCCTGTTCCCGGACGCGGCCGAGGTCGAGCAGAGCTGGCAGGTGATCGACCCCCTGGAGCACGCCTGGGAGGGCACCACCCCGGAGCCGTACCGGGCCGGCGAGTGGGGCCCCCGGGCCTCCGACGAGATGCTGGCCCGCGAGGGCCGCGCCTGGAGACGAGCATGATCGGGCTGTGGGACACCACCGGCAACGAGGTGGTCAAGGCGCTCGCCGCCGAGCGGCGCAGCGCCGGCGGGGTGGCCAGCGGCATGGCACTCACCCTCATCGTGGTCGTGGACGAGAAGCGGGTGCGGGAGGCGGAGGCCGCGGCGACGATCGCCGCGGCCGCCCACCCGTGCCGGCTCCTGGTGGTGGTGCGCTCGGAGATCGAGCGGGACCGCAACCGACTGGACGCGGAGATCGTGGTGGGTGGCCGGCTCGGCCCCTGCGAGGCGGTGGTCACCCGGATGTACGGCCGGTTGTCCCTGCACGCCGAGTCGGTAGTGATGCCACTGCTCGTCCCGGACGTACCGGTGGTGACCTGGTGGCACGGCGAGCCGCCGGCGGAGATCGCGACCGACTTCCTCGGGGTGGTGGCCGACCGGAGGATCACCGACTCCGCGCAGGCCGCCGACCCGGTGGAGGCGCTGCGGCAGCGGGCCCGGGACTACGCCCCGGGCGACACCGACCTGGCGTGGACCCGGATCACCCCGTGGCGCACCCTGGTCGCCGGGGCCTTCGACACCACCAGCGCCCAGGTCACCGAGGCGACCATCGTCGCGCCGGCCACCGACCCGACGGCGGCGCTGATGGCCGGTTGGCTGTCCAGCCGGCTCGGCATCACCCCACGACGGGTGGACAGCAACGAGTTCCCGCGGATGCGGGAGGTGCAGCTCAGCTGCGCCAACGGCGACCAGCTGACGCTGACCCGCGAGGACAGCATGGCGGTGTTCCGGCGGACCGGCCAGGACGACAGGGCCCTGCCGTTGGTCCGCCGCCCGCTCGGCGACGAACTGGCCGAGGAGCTGCGCCGTCTGGACGCCGACCAGGTGTACGCGGAGGCGCTGGGCGCGACGGTCGGGCTGCGCGGGCTGGAGCAGCGCCCCCCGCAGCGGGTCCACGTCTGGAAGGATCCGGCCACCGCGCAGCGCGCCGAGGCCGGGGTCACCGCGCACGTCGGCACGAGCGGCGAGGGCTGAGCCCAGCCGGGGCACCACGTCGGGCAGGGCCGGTACAAGCCGGCCCTGCCCCGCACCCTCCGGGGTTCTCCGTCCCACCACCTCGGGCACACCGCCCCGGGCACGACAGCGACCGCACCGCGGTCGGGAAACGAAGGCGCAACCATGAGTGAGGCGAGTGTCGCCGTCCACGCCGACGCCGACCTGCTGGCGCAGGCGGTGGCGGCCCGGCTGCTGGTGAAGCTGCTCGACGCTCAGGCCGACCGGGGCGAAGCCTCGGTGGTGCTCACCGGAGGTCGGGTCGCCGCGGCCGTGTACCGGGCGGTGGCCACGCTGCCGGCCCGCGACGCGGTGGACTGGTCCCGGGTCGACGTGTGGTGGGGCGACGAACGGTTCCTGCCCGCCGGTGACCCGGACCGCAACGAGACCCAGGCGCGGGCCGCCCTGCTGGACGTGGTGCCGCTGGACCCGGCCCGAGTGCACCCGATGCCGGCCTCGGACGGCCCGGCCGGCAACGACCCCGAGGCGGCCGCTGCCGCGTACGCGGAGGAGCTGGCCCGTGCCGCCCGGCCCGGGCACGCAACCCTGCCGCACTTCGACGTGCTGATGCTGGGCGTCGGCGAGGACGGCCACGTGGCCTCGGTCTTCCCCGAGCACCCGGTCAGCTACGAGACCCGGCCGGTCAGCGCGGTGCGGGGCAGCCCCAAGCCGCCGCCGACGCGGACCACCCTCACCCTGGCGGCGATCAACACCGCCGAGGAGATCTGGCTGGTGGCCGCCGGCGCCGACAAGGCTCGCGCGGTGGGTATGGCGTTGGCCGGCGCCGGGCCGGTGCAGTTGCCTGCGGCCGGCGTGCGGGGCGTGGGCCGCACCCGCTGGCTGCTGGACCGGGCGGCGGCAGTCGACGTGCCCGCCCGGCTGCGTAGCCTGCGCTGAGCGTGAGGGGAAGCCCGCTACTCGCCGCGTCGACGTCGTAGTGCGGCGAGCGCCTCAGCGAGCAGGGCCTCCCCCTCCTCGGCGGTACGCCGCTCCTTCACGTACGCCAGGTGGCTCTTGTACGGTTCGGCGCGGACCCGGCCCGGCGGGTTCTGGGCGTCCCGACCGGCGGGTAGACCGCAGCGGGGGCAGTCCCACAGGGCTGGCGGTTCGACGTCCGCGGCGATCCGGATGTCGACCCGGTGGTCGTTACGGCACCAGTAGCTGACGTCCTGTCGGGGGGCGGGTTGGTGCCGCTCGTCCGGGCGCATCGGTGCGGATCCGACCCGGGCTCCCCGGATAACGTTGCCATTCGGCACGGCTGCTCGCTCCTGTCGTCGGAGGGGACCCGCCGTCTTCGGGGGTGGAGCGGCGGGCGACGCGGTGCAGCGGAGAAAAGCCTGCGCGCGGCCCGTCGAGTGACGGACCGCGCGCAGATTGTACGACTTACTGAGCCTGCTCAGGTGACGCTGTTCATCTGGAGGCGCAGCCAGAGCCCGAGCCCGATGATCGCGGCGAACCAGACGACGCTCACCAGAACGGTGTAGCGGTCCAGGTTCTTCTCCGCGACCGAGGAGCCTGCGAGGCTGGAGCTGACGCCACCGCCGAACATGCTCGACAGACCGCCGCCCTTGCCGCGGTGCAGCAGGATCAGCAGGGTGAGCAGAATGCTCGTGATGACCAGCAACACGATCAACGTGTATGCGAACCAGATCGGCATGGCTGGGGTCAGTTCCTCTCGTAGCGATCCTCGCCCGGTCTGATCGGGCACGGCGGCACCGACCGGCGGACGGGCGGTGTCAAGGATACCGAGCGATCAGCGGGCGAGGTGCTCCGGGAACCGGCAGATCTGAGCGAATTCCTCCGCGTCCAGGCTGGCGCCCCCCACCAGGCCCCCGTCCACGTCCGATTGCGCCATGATCGAGGCAATGTTGGACGCCTTGACCGAGCCGCCGTAGAGGACCCGCACCTGGTCGGCGGTCTCCTGGTCGAAGCGTTCCGCCAGCCGCTGACGGACCGCCCCGCAGACCTCCTGGGCGTCGTCCGGCGTCGCGGTCTTGCCCGTGCCGATCGCCCAGACCGGCTCGTACGCGATCACGACCTGCCGCACCTGCTCGGGGGTGAGCCCGGCGAGGCCCCCGTCGAGCTGGTCGGAGCAGTGCGCCACGTGGGTGCCCTGCTCGCGGATGTCCAGCCCCTCCCCCACGCAGAGGATCGGCGTCAGGCCGTGCGTCAGCGCCGCCTTGACCTTGGCGTTGACCAGCGCGTCGTCCTCGTTGTGGTAGGCCCGCCGCTCGGAGTGCCCGACCACCACGTACGTGCAGCCGAGCTTGGCCAGCATCGGCCCGGAGATGTCCCCGGTGTACGCGCCGGACGCGTGCGGGGAGAGGTCCTGCCCGCCGTAGCCGATCAGCAGCTTGTCCCCGTCCACAGCCGTCTGCACGGTGCGCAGGTCGGTGAAGGGCGGCAGCACGACCGTCTCGACGGCCGTGAGCTGCTTCTCGGTGAGGCTGGCCGCCAGCTTCTGCACCAGCAGGTTGGCCTCGAGGTGGTTGAGGTTCATCTTCCAGTTGCCGGCCATCAGCGGCCGGCGGGTGGTGCTCGACATTCAGTTCTCCAGGGCCGCGATGCCGGGGAGGGTCTTGCCCTCGAGGTATTCCAGGGAGGCGCCACCACCGGTGGAGATGTGCCCGAAGGACGACTCGTCCAGCCCCAGGGCACGGACCGCCGCCGCGCTGTCACCGCCGCCGACGACGCTGAACGCGTCGGCCTTGGTGATCGCCTCGGCGATCCCCCGGGTGCCCGCCGCGAAGGCCGCCATCTCGAACACGCCCATCGGGCCGTTCCAGAAGATCGTCTTCGCCTGGGACAGCGCGGCGCTGAAGCCCGCCACCGTCTCCGGGCCGACATCCAGGCCGAGCCGGTGACTCGGGATGCCGTCGACCCGGACCGTGTCGTGCGCCGCGTCCGGAGCGAACGCGTCCGCGACCACCACGTCGACCGGAAGCATGATCTTGCCGCCGGACCGCTCCAGCAGGTTGCGGCAGGTCTCGACCATGTCCTTCTCCAGCAGCGAGGTGCCCACCTCCAGGCCCTGGGCCTTGAGGAAGGTGAAGCACATCCCGCCACCGATGAGCAGCCGGTCGACCGTCGGCAGCAGAGCCTCGATCACGGCGAGCTTGTCGGACACCTTCGACCCACCGAGCACCACCACGTACGGGCGCTCGGGGTCACCGGTGAGCTTGGAGAGCACCTCGACCTCACGCAGCACCAGCCGACCCGCGACGTGCGGCAACCGGGCCGGCACGTCGAAGACGCTGGCGTGCTTGCGGTGCACGGCACCGAACGCGTCGTCCACGTACGCGTCACCGAACGCGGCGAGCTGGTCGGCGAAGGCACCCCGCTCGGCCTCGTCCTTGCTGGTCTCACCGGCGTTGAAGCGCAGGTTCTCCAGCAGGGCGACCTGGCCGTCGGCCAGGTCGGCGACTGTGGAGCGGGCGGAGTCACCGACGGTGTCGGTGGCGAAGTGCACCGGCGCGCCGAGCAGCTCACCGAGCCGCCCGGCGACCGGGCCCAGGCTGAACTGCGGGTCCGGAGCGCCCTTCGGGCGGCCCAGGTGCGAGCAGACGACCACCTTCGCGCCGGCCTCGACCAGCGCGCCGAGAGTCGGCAGCACCGCGCGGATCCGGCCGTCATCGGTGATGGCACCGGTCTGCTTGTCGAGCGGGACGTTCAGGTCGGCGCGCACCAGCACGCGCCGACCCGACACCCCCTCGGCGAGCAGGTCGTCGAGGGTCCGGATGCTCACAGCGACGAACCGACCAGCTTGACGAGGTCGACCAGCCGGTTGGAGTAGCCCCACTCGTTGTCGTACCAGCCGACGACCTTGACCTGGTTGCCGACGACCTTGGTCAGCGGCGCGTCGAAGATGCACGACGCCGGGTCGGTCACGATGTCGGTGGAGACGATCGGGTCCTCGTTGTAGACCAGGATGCCCTTGAGCGGGCCGTCCGCGGCGGCCTTCAGCGCGGCGTTGACCTCGTCCACGGTGGTCTCGCGACCCACGTTGACGGTGAGGTCGGTGACCGAGCCGGTCGGGATCGGCACCCGCAGGGCGTACCCGTCGAGCTTGCCCTTGAGGTCCGGCAGGACCAGGCCGATCGCCTTGGCGGCGCCGGTCGAGGTCGGGACGATGTTCAGCGCGGCGGCGCGGGCCCGACGCAGGTCCGAGTGCGGCGCGTCCTGGAGGTTCTGGTCCTGGGTGTACGCGTGGATCGTCGTCATCAGACCGTGCTGGATGCCGAACGTGTCGTGCAGGACCTTCGCCATCGGGGCGAGGCAGTTCGTGGTGCACGAGGCGTTGGAGATGATGGTGTGCTTCGCCGGGTCGTAGGTGTCGTGGTTGACACCCATGACGACGGTGACGTCCTCGTTCTTCGCCGGGGCGGAGATGATGACCTTCTTGGCCCCGCCGTCGACGTGCGCCTTGGCCTTGGTGGCGTCGGTGAAGAAGCCGGTCGACTCGATGACGACGTCGGCGCCGACCTCGCCCCACGGCAGCTTCGACGGGTCCTTCTCGGCGTACGCCTTGATGGTCTTGCCACCGACGGTGATCTCGTCGGCGGTGGCCTTGACCTCGTAGGGCAGGCGACCGAGGATGCTGTCGTACTTGAGCAGGTGGGCGAGCGTGGCGTTGTCGGTCAGGTCGTTCACCGCCACGACCTCGATGTCGGCGTCAGACGCCAGCACTGCCCGGAAGAAGTTACGGCCGATTCGGCCAAAGCCGTTGATGCCAACCCGGATGGTCACAGGTCCCATCTCCTCGCGTTCTGGTCCGCCGGCTTCAGACAACGGGCCGGCGGGAATGGTGTGCGCCGACCGTTGGAGCCGGCCGTCGACGGTTCATCTCGGCCACCCCGCCGCGCGGTCTGAGGACCTGACCGCCCGAGGCGGTGGGGCACGACGAGGAATGCCGGTGTCGGCCCCCTTGCCGTACGCAGCGACCCTATCCGAGCGCGCGAGACCACGCTGCGCCGGGTCGTGCTCCCGGACGCACCGTGCGGCCCCACCGTCCTATCAGACCACGAGCATGTCGGGCGTGACGGCTGCTTCCGTATCCGGGATGCCAAGGTCGCGGGCCCGCTTGTCGGCCAACGCCAGGAGCCGGCGGATCCGCCCCGCGATGGCGTCCTTGGTCAGCGGCGGCTCGGCCAGCGCCCCCAACTCCTCCAGCGACGCCTGCCGGTGCTCCAGGCGCAGCCGACCGGCGTCGGTCAGGTGGTTGGGCGCCTCGTCGGCGAGGATCTCCAGCGCACGGGTGACCCGGGCGGCGGCGGCGACCGCTGCCCGCGCCGAACGGCGCAGGTTGGCGTCGTCGAAGTTGGCGAGCCGGTTGGCGGTGGCCCGCACCTCGCGGCGTACCCGGCGCTCCTCCCAGGCCAGCACGCTGGAGTGCGCGCCGATCCGGGTGAGCAGCGCGGCGATCGCGTCACCGTCCTTGACGACCACCCGGTCCACCCCGCGTACCTCGCGGTTCTTCGCGGTGATGCCGATCCGGCGGGCCGCCCCGACCAGCGCCAACGCCGACTCCGGCCCCGGGCAGGTGATCTCCAGCGCGCTGGAGCGACCCGGCTCGGTGAGCGAGCCGTGAGCCATGAACGCGCCCCGCCACGCGGAGACCGCGCAGCAGACGTTGGCCGCCACCACGTGCGGGGGCAGCCCGCGCACGGGGCGACCCCGCACGTCGAGCAGACCGGTCTGCCGCGCCAGGGCCTCGCCGTCCTTGACCACCCGCACGATGAAGTGGCTGCCCTTGCGCAGCCCACCGGAGGCCAGCACGTGGATCTCGCTGGGGTAGCCGTAGACCTCGGCGACCTCCCGGCGCAGCCGCCGGGCGACCGCCCCGGTGTCCAGTTCAGCCTCCACCACCACGCGGCCGGAGACGATGTGCAGCCCGCCAGCGAAGCGCAGCAGTGCGGCCATCTCCGCCCGTCGGCAGCAGGGCTTGGGCACGTCGACCCGACTCAGCTCGTCCTTGACCGCGGCCGTCATCGCCATTGTGCGTCCCCTCACGGACCTGTTCCGGCGTGTCGCCGGAGATTACGTACGTGTCTAACGATCGGCGCCCAGGACAGGCACCAGCGCGGCGCCCAGGGCAGCCGGATCATGGCGGGGAGTCCCGTCGACAACGGCGACGGGGGCGAGGACCAGGCGGGCACCCAGCGATTCTGCCGCACGTTCGACCGGTTCGGGGTCACCCACCGCCTTGGCATCGGCGAGCACAAGATCCACCTTGAGCTCGGGCAGGTACCAGTGCAGCGCCGCGAGATGGTCGGCGACGGAGAGCCCGAGGGTCTCCTTCTCCGCGGCGAGGTTCAGCGTGACCAGCCGCCGGGCCGAGGTGGACACGATCGCGTCGGCCAGCTGCGGCACCAGCAGGTGCGGAAGCACGCTGGTGTACCAACTGCCCGGCCCGAAGATCAACCAGTCGGCCGCCCGGATCGCCTCGATGGCCTCGGCGCAGGCCGGTGGGGCGCTCGGGGTGAGACGCAGCGACTCGACCCGCCCGGTGGTGACGGCCACCTGGTGCTGGCCACTCACAGTGCGCACCTCGTCGGGGGCGGCCGGGTCGGCACCGCGTACCCGCGCCTCGATGCCGACCGGTTGACGGGACATCGGCAACACCCTGCCGACCGCGCCGAGCATCGCTCCGGCGTGCTCCAGCGCGGCCACCGGGTCGCCGAGCAGCTCCATCAGGCCGCAGAGCACCAGGTTGCCCACCGCGTGACCGGTCAGACCGTCGGTGCCGGCCGACGCCCCGTCGGTGCCCCGCCGGGCCGCGCCGTCGCGGTCCGGGCCGTCGCCCGCCGCCGGGCCCGGCTCGGTCGCTCCAGTTTCGGGTACGCCCACCGGTACGGCGGCGAAGCGGTGCTGGAACAGCCCGGCGCTGCGCCGGGTGGCCGGGTGGTCCCCGGCCAACGCCACCAGGGCCTGGCGCAGGTCTCCCGGGGGCAGGCCGCCCCGCTCGGCCCGCAGCCGGCCACTGGAGCCGCCGTCGTCGCCCACAGTGACCACAGCGGTGATGTCGAGGTCGAGTTCGGGAGCGCAGTGGCGCAGCGCACGCAACGAGGCGGACAGCCCGTGCCCTCCGCCGAACGCCACCACCCGCCGGGCCGTCATTCCCGCCCCAGGTCGCGGTGCTGGGCGTTCGCCGCCAGCCCGGAGTGACGCAGTCGGCTGGCCAACTCCTCGGAGATGGCCACGCTGCGGTGCTTGCCGCCGGTGCAGCCCACGGCGACGGTGAGGTAGCGCTTGCCCTCCCGCTCGAAGCCGGTCGTGGTGGCGTTGACCAGGTCGGCGTACGAGGCCACGAAGGCGTCCGCGCCCTCCTGACCCAGCACGTACGCGCTGACCGCCTCCTCCCGCCCGGTGTGTTCACGCAGCTCCGGCACCCAGTACGGGTTGGGCAGGAAGCGGGCGTCCAGCACGAAATCGGCGTCCGGCGGAAGGCCGTACTTGAAGCCGAACGACAGCACGGTCAGCCGCAGCCGGCGGGCGTCCTCGCCGCCGAACAACTCCTCGATGCGCCGCCGGAGCTGGTTGACGTTCAGGTGGCTGGTGTCGATGATCACGTCGGCCTGGTCGCGGGCCTCCTCCAGCAGACCGCGCTCCACGGCGATGCCGTCGGCCAGCCGCCCGTCACCCTGCAACGGGTGCGAACGCCGAACGCTCTCGAACCGCCGGATCAGCACCTCGTCGTCGGCGTCGACGAAGACCACCCGGGGCGAGAACCCGCGCTCCTTGAGCTCCCGGATCGCCCCGGCCAGGTCCGTCGAGAAGGCCCGCGACCGCACGTCCAGCACCATGGCGGTACGCCGGGCCGCGCCGCCCGCCTTGAACGCAAGCTCGGCCATGTCCAGCATCAGGGCCTGCGGCAGGTTGTCCACGACGTAGTAGCCGACGTTCTCCAACGCCCGGGCGACAGTGCTGCGGCCACCCCCGGAGAGGCCGGTGACCACCACGAGGGTGGTCTCCGACTCGGCCGCCACCTGCTCGTCACCGGCATCCGGGCCGTCGATCCGGTCACCGGTTGTGCGCGCCTCGCTCACCCGTACCCCCAAGCCGTGGCGCCGCGGCCGCCCTCGGCCGCGATTGGTCAATCAGCGACTCTATCCCGCCACCGGGTCGCGACCCGGCACCCGTGGCCGGGCGGCGCCCGCTGACCTCTTCGACGGTCGCCCTCCCGACACCCGAGGGCACTTGATGACGATCAGTAGTTGTCAATACGCTCAACGTGATCGTCGCAGGTCAGACCGACATCTGGAGGGTGCGATGCACGACCTGGCGGACAAGAACAAGTACGTCGGTTTCCTGTTCATGCGGATCAGCCCCGAGTACTTCGCCCTCGGCCGCGAGGGCATCCACGAGATCTCCGCCGAGCACGCCCGCGACCTGGGCCGCTTCGCCAAGCAGCTCACCCACGTCGTCTGCACCGGGGTGAACGGCAAGTACGACCAGGTCACCATGGTCGAGGCCGACACCCTCGAGGAGATCAACGCGGCGGCCACCGCCTTCCGAATGGGCAACAAGGCCCGCTACATCGAGATCGTCGACATCGTGGTCGGGATGAAGGCCCCGCCACGCGGCCTGGCCAACCGGTCCAGCCAGCCCGGCTGACCGCGTCGCACGTCCGGTGCACCCGGCCCGGGTGCGCCGGACGGGCGCCGTCGGGGTGGGCTCGTAGACTCCCCGGATGGCTTCTCCCACCGACCTGCGTGCCGCCTCCGACGCCCTGGACGTGCTGGGCCGGGTCTTCGGCTACGACGCGTTCCGTGGTTTCCAGCAGGACGTGATCGACCATGTGGTCGCCGGCGGCGACGCGCTGGTGTTGATGCCCACCGGTGGTGGCAAGTCCCTGTGCTACCAGATCCCGGCCCTGGTCCGCGACGGGGTCGCCGTCGTCGTGTCCCCGCTGATCGCGCTCATGCAGGACCAGGTCGACGCCCTCACCGCGGTCGGCGTACGCGCCGGGTTCCTCAACTCGACCCAGACCCTGGACGCCCGGCGGCGGGTCGAGGCCGCCTTCGTCGCCGGCGAGCTGGACCTGCTCTACCTGGCCCCGGAGGCGCTCGGCGTCCGATCCACCCTCGCCCTGCTCGACCGGGGCCGCATCTCCCTGTTCGCGATCGACGAGGCGCACTGCGTGTCCCAGTGGGGGCACGACTTCCGCCCCGACTATCTCGCGCTGTCGATGCTGCACGAGCGCTGGCCGCAGGTGCCCCGCATCGCCCTGACCGCCACCGCGACCAGCGCCACCCGCACCGAGATCGCGACCCGGCTCAAGCTCGACGACGCCCGGCACTTCGTGGCCAGCTTCGACCGGCCCAACATCCAGTACCGGATCGTGCCCAAGCGCGAGCCCCGCAAGCAGCTGCTGACCCTGCTGCGCGACGAGCACCCCGGCGACGCCGGCATCGTCTACTGCCTGTCCCGGGCCTCGGTCGACAAGACGGCGGAGTTCCTCACCGCCAACGGGGTCGCCGCCCTGCCGTACCACGCCGGGCTTGACGCGGGCACCCGCGCCGCCAACCAGCAGCGCTTCCTGCGGGAAGACGGCCTGGTCATGGTGGCCACCATCGCCTTCGGCATGGGCATCGACAAGCCCGACGTCCGGTTCGTCGCCCACCTCGACCTACCCAAGTCCGTCGAGGGCTACTACCAGGAAACCGGCCGCGCCGGCCGCGACGGCCTGCCGTCCACCGCCTGGCTGGCTTACGGGCTGCAGGACGTGGTCCAGCAACGCAAGATGATCGAGACGTCCGACGGCGACCTCGCCCACCGCCGCAACCTGGCCGCGCACCTGGACGCGATGCTGGCCCTCTGCGAGACGGTGCGCTGCCGACGGGTCCAACTGCTCGAATACTTCGGCGAGACGACGACCGCCGCCTGCGGCAACTGCGACACCTGCCTCACCCCACCGGAGTCCTGGGACGGCACCGTCCCCGCCCAGAAGTTGCTCTCCGCCGTCTTCCGGCTCGACCGCGAACGCAACCAACGCTTCGGCGCCGGGCACTGCATCGACATCCTGCTCGGCAAGCAGACCGACAAGATCAGCCAGTACGGTCACGACTCGCTGACGGTATTCGGCATCGGCGCCGAGCTCAGCGAGGCCGAGTGGCGGGGCGTGGTCCGGCAACTGCTCGCCGAAGGGCTGCTCGCCGTGGAGGGCGACTACGGCACGCTGGCGCTCACCGAGGCGAGCGCCGACGTCCTCGGCCGCCGCCGCACGGTCACCCTGCGGCGTGAGCCGGAGAAGCCGGCGTCGAGCCGCTCATCGAAGCCGCGTGGCGCGTCCACAGTCGTGGCCGAGCTGACCCCGGCCGCCGCGTCACTGTTCGAGCGGCTGCGCGGCTGGCGCGCGACCACCGCCAAGGAGCAGGGCGTCCCGGCGTACGTGATCTTCCACGACGCCACGCTGCGACAGATCGCCAGCGACGCGCCCAGCACACTGGCCGAGCTGTCCCGGGTCAGCGGCGTCGGCGAGAACAAACTCGCCAAGTACGGCGAGCAGATCCTGGCCGTCCTCGCCACCGACTGACGTCATGCCGAAGGGCCGGACCCCGGTGGTGGGGTCCGGCCCTTCGTCGTGGTGCGGTGGGTCAGCTGGTGGCGTAGCCGCGGGTGGCGATCCAGTCCGCGAGGTGCTCGACGCTGATCCAGTAGGAGGCGGTGTTCGGGTCGGCGGAGTCGGCGATCTTCACCGTGTTGCCGTTGTCGCGGTAGCCGACGACGCTGATGTAGTGCCCGCCCTCGTAGGAGTGCACGCCGCCGTCGGTGTCGGTGCTGGTGCCGGCGATGTTGGCGACCACGGCCCGGCCGTCGTCGACGGTCTTGACGATGTCGGCGCGCAGCGTGTCGGTCTGCTTGGTGTTGGCGTCGGGGGTGCTGATCTCGACCGACCGGTAGGCGTCGTTCTTGCCGGTTTCCTTGTTCAGCACGGGGGTGATGTCGTTGATGGAGTTGGTGCCGGCCTCGGTGGTGCCCATCTCCTTGGCCATGTCATCGACGTTGATGTCCTTACCCTGCACGGACAGGGCGTTACGGGTGGCGGCGGGGCCGCAGTAGTAGAAGTTCGGCTGCGCCTCGTAGCGCACACCCAACTCGCGCTCGCCGTGGCCCTTGCGGTCGGTCTGGGTCTGGGTGGCCGGCTTGCCGGTGGTGGGGGCGGCGAAGGCGGTGGTGACGGGGCCGGCGATGGCGCCTCCGGTGAACGCGAGGCCGGCGGCGGTCAGGGCGGTCTTACGGATCAGATCGGTACGCATGATGGCGTGCTCCTCTGCATCGGGGGTGTGCCCGCACCACCTCAGGGGGTGTGGTCGTGCGGGGAAAGCTTGTTGCCCGGCGACCCGCGAGGGAGGTCGGCGTCGGGACAGGGTGTAACGGTTGCCGGTGGCGGGTCATTCCGCCTACCTGCTGGGGGTCGGCCGTTGTGGTGCTCGGCCGCTGGCCGTTGTGGTGCTCGGCCGCTGGCCGTTGTGGTGCTCGGCCGTGCGGGGATGTAACCGGGGCGGCCTGCCGGATGTTCCCGGCGGCTACCGTGGCCCCACGACCCGGCGGTCGCGGTGGCATGCCAGGTATAACGACCCCGGCCGGCCGCCGATTCCACCGTCGGGGTGGCCCCGACCACCCGACAGCCGGGGTCAAACCGGACAAGGCACCCAGCCGGCGAAACGGACATGGCGGTCAGGGCGGGGTGATCGACTCGGGTTCATGGAAAACGCGGCGTCCAGGTGCCGGGGATACCCCGACATCATGAAAGCCGAGTGGATCAAGCCGGTCTGCGCCGTTGGTGCACCCGGCCCGACCCGGCCCGGCCCGACCCGGCCCGGCCCAAACCGACCCAGCCCCGAACCCACCGCCCTGCCTGAAACCCACACCACGCCGCTCCGCCCCAAGATCCGCGCAACGTCGGTGAAAGTGCTGCCTCGGCACGCCGTGAGGCAGCGCTTTCACCGATAGTGCGCAGATCGTGGACATGCCCCGGCGCGGAGCGCCACCCCGGGTGCAGATCGCCACGCGCGCAGGCCCACTTCGGGATAGAAACACCGCGCGAACCCAGCCCAAGATCGCGCTCGATCCAGGAAACAGGGCCTTCCCCATGCCACGAGGCCACTACAACAAGGATCGAGCACGATCATGCGGGTCGCGACCACCCGACGAGGGCGAGCGCGAGCCGCGCTCAGGTGCTGGGCTTCGCCTCCGCGCCGTCGCCGGCCTTCGCCGTTGTGCCGTCGCCGGCCTTAGCCGTTGTGCCGTCGCCGGCCTTCGCCTCCGCGCCGTCGCCGGCCTTCGTGTCAGTGTCCAGGGCGGCCAGGATCGCCTCGGCGGTGCGCCGACCCACCCCCGGCACCTCGGTGATCTCCTCGACCGTCGCGGCCGAGAGTCGCTTGAGTGAGCCGAAGTGCCGCAGCAGCGCCTTGCGACGCACCTCACCCAGGCCGGGTACGTGGTCCAGCGCCGACTCGGTCATCCGCTTGGAGCGGCGTTGCCGGTGGAAGGTGATGGCGAACCGGTGGGCCTCGTCGCGCACCCGTTGCAGCAGGTAGAGCCCCTCGGAGGTGCGCGGGAGGATGACCGGGAACTCGTCGTCCGGGAGCCACACCTCCTCCAGCCGCTTGGCGAGCCCGCACAGGGCCACGTCGTCGATGCCCAGGTCGGCGAGCGCCTGCGCGGCGGCCGCGACCTGTGGGGCGCCGCCGTCGACGACCACCAGCTGCGGCGGGTACGCGAATTTTCGGGGCCGGCCGGTGGTCGGGTCGATCAGGACACCGACCTGCGGATCGACGGCGCCTCCCGGGGCGGCCGAGTCGTCGGCCGACTCCACGCCCACCTCGCCCGTCTCGGCCCTGGCGTCCAGGTAGCGGGCGAAGCGGCGCCGGAGCACCTCGGACATCGCGGAGAGGTCGTCGGTGGCGCCCCGGACGATGAACCGCCGGTACTCGCTCTTGCGGGGCAGCCCGTCCTCGAAGACCACCATGCTGGCGACCACGTCGGTGCCCTGGATCTGGGAGATGTCGAAACACTCGATGCGCAGCGGCGAGGTGCTCATGCCCAGCGCCTCGCTGATCTCGTCCAGTGCCTTGCCCCGGGTGGTCAGGTCACCGGAGCGCTTCAGCTTGTGCCGGGCCAGCGCGTCCTTGGCGTTGCGCTCCACCGTCTCCATCAGGGAGCGCTTGTCGCCACGTTGCGGCACCCGCAGCGACACCCGACTGCCCCGGTGGTTGGAGAGCCATTCGGCCAGCGCGTCAGCGTCCGCGGGCAGCTCGGGCACCAACAGTTCGCGAGGCACGTCGGCCTCACCGTGCTCGCCGCCGTACACCTGGGTGCAGAAGTGGTGCACCAGGTCTCCGGTGGTCAGATCCTCGGTCTTCTCCACCACCCAGCCGCGCTGGCCGCGGACCCGACCGTCGCGGACGTGGAAGACCTGCACGGCAGCCTCGAGTGGGTCGTCTGCGAACGCGACGACGTCCGCGTCGGTGCCGTCGCCGAGCACCACTGTCTGCTTCTCCATGGCCCGGCGCAGTGCGGCCACGTCGTCGCGCAGCCGGGCGGCCCGCTCGAACTCCAGCTGCTCACTCGCCTCGGTCATCTCGCGTTCGATCTTGCGGACCATGGTGTCGGTGCGCCCGGCCATGAAGTCGCAGAACCCGTCGACGATGGCCCGGTGTTCGTCGGCGGAGACGGTGCCGACGCACGGCGCCGAGCACTTGCCGATGTAGCCCAGCAGGCAGGGACGACCGACCTGGCCGGCCCGCTTGAACACCCCGGCGGAGCACGTCCGCGCGGGGAACACCCGCAGCAGCAGGTCGAGGGTCTCCCGGATGGCCCAGGCGTGCGAGTAGGGGCCGAAGTACCGCACGCCCTTGCGCTTGGCGCCGCGCATCACCTGCAGCCGTGGGTACTCCTCGTCGAGGGTGACGGCGAGATAGGGGTACGACTTGTCGTCGCGGTAGCGGACGTTGAACCGCGGGTCGTACTGCTTGATCCAGGTGAACTCCTGCTGGAGCGCCTCGACCTCGGTGCCGACGGTGATCCAGTCCACCGACTCGGCGGTGGTGACCATCTGCCGGGTGCGCTCGTGCAGGTTCCAGACGTCGCCGAAGTAGGAGTTGAGTCGGCTGCGCAGATTTCGCGCCTTGCCGACGTAGATCACCCGGCCGGTGCCGTCGCGGAAGCGGTAGACCCCCGGTAGCTCCGGGATGGTGCCGGGTGCGGGACGGTAGGTCGAGGGGTCAGCCACGCCAACAAGCCTAGTCCGCAGCACCGACAGCCCACCGCAAGCGTGATCCACTCCGCGTCCGGGAAGTCGGGGTGTCGGCACACCGCAGACACCCCGACTTGCCGAAACGCGATTCGATAGTGCGGCGCCGGGCCGACCGGCCGGTCAGCGTCCGGCGGCGGGGCCAGCCCGCTGGCCCCGCGTCGGATCAGGCCAGCGAGATCTGGTCGCCGGTGACCTTGATGTTCTTCGGCGGCAGCGGCTTTGTGGCCGGGCCGCCCTTCACCGAGCCGTCCTCGATCGAGAACTTGCTGCCGTGGCAGGTGCAGTTGATGGTGCCGCCGTCGACGTTCGTCACCGGGCAGTTCTGGTGCGTACAGATCGGGCTGAAGCCCTTGAACTGGCCGGCCGTGGGCTGGGTGATGACCACACCTTCGGCGGCGAGGACCTTGCCGCCACCGACCGGGATGTCGGCGGTGGTGGCCAACGACTGGGAACCCTGGCGGTCGCCGCCGCCGGCGTCACCCGTGCTGGGCACGGCGGGGCCGCCACTGGTGGGTGCGTCACTGCCGCTGCCGCCGTCGTCGCTGCCGCAGGCAGCCAGGACGACGGCCGCGCCGACCGCCCCGACGCCGGTGAGCAGGGTACGGCGTGTCTGCGTACCCGGACCGGTCAGCGCCTGATCGTCACTCATGCCTCGCCTCTCTCTAGCCCGCTGCCGGTCGATAGCCGGCCACACTTCTCCACACGGGCAACTGTGCCGGATGGTTCATCGCGGCATTCGTCCGACCCGGCAAATGGGGCGGGGCGGGTCGTCGACCGACCCGCCCCGCCACGCGAACACGCACAGAGGTCAGCGCGCCCCGGCCGGCACCTTACGGCTGGCCCGCGCCTTGGTCGCGCCGTTGGCCTTGGCGGCCCGGGTGGTGGCGGCAGCCGCACCCTTGGCCTTGCCGTCGAGCTTGAGCACCTGGCGCAGGAACTCGCCGGTGTGACTCTCGGCCACCTCGGCGACCTCCTCGGGGGTGCCGGTGGCGAGCACGGTGCCGCCGCGGTGACCACCCTCGGGACCCATGTCGATCAGCCAGTCCGCGGTCTTGATCACGTCGAGGTTGTGCTCGATGGTGATCACCGTGTTGCCCTTGTCGACAAGCCCTTCCAGCACCATCAGCAGCTTGCGGATGTCTTCGAAGTGCAGACCGGTGGTCGGCTCGTCGAGCACGTAGACCGTCCGCCCGGTGGAGCGCTTCTGCAGCTCGGAGGCGAGCTTGACCCGCTGCGCCTCACCACCGGAGAGGGTCGGCGCGGGCTGACCGAGGCGGACGTAGCCCAGGCCGACGTCGACGAGCGTCTTGAGGTGCCGGTGGATGGCCGGGATGGCGGAGAAGAACTCGGCGGCCTCCTCGATCGGCATCTCCAGCACGTCCGAGACGGTCTTGCCCTTGTAGTGCACCTCCAGGGTCTCCCGGTTGTACCGGGCGCCCTTGCAGACCTCGCAGGGGACGTACACGTCGGGGAGGAAGTTCATCTCGATCTTGATGGTGCCGTCACCCGAGCACGCCTCGCAGCGCCCGCCCTTGACGTTGAAGGAGAACCGTCCCGGGCCGTAGCCGCGTACCTTCGCCTCGGTCGTCTCGGCGAACAGCTTGCGGACGTGGTCCCAGACTCCGGTGTAGGTGGCCGGGTTGGAGCGCGGCGTCCGGCCGATCGGCGACTGGTCCACGCCGACGACCTTGTCCACGTGCTCCAGACCGGAGACCCGGGTGTGCCGGCCGGGCACCAGCCGGGCGCCGTTGATCTGGTTGGCCAGCACCGCGTACAGGATGTCGTTGACCAGCGTCGACTTGCCCGAGCCGCTGACCCCGGTGACAGCGATCAGCTGGCCCAGCGGGAACGAGACGGTCAGGTTGCGCAGGTTGTGCTCCCGCGCGCCGTGCACCACCAGCTCGCGGGCCGGATCCTGCGGACGGCGGCCCGTCGGCGTCGGGATCGACCGGCGACCCGACAGGTACGCCCCGGTGATCGACTCCTTGTTCTTCAGCAGCGCCGGCACCGAACCGCTGTGCACGATCTTGCCGCCGTGCTCACCCGCGCCCGGCCCGATGTCGACGATCCAGTCGGCGGTGCGGATGGTGTCCTCGTCGTGCTCGACCACGATCAGCGTGTTGCCCAGCCCGCGCAGCCGGATCAGGGTCTCGATCAGCCGGTGGTTGTCGCGCTGGTGCAGCCCGATCGACGGCTCGTCGAGCACGTAGAGCACGCCCACCAGGCCGGAACCGATCTGGGTGGCCAGCCGGATGCGCTGCGCCTCACCGCCGGAGAGCGTGCCGGCCGGGCGGTCCAGGGAGAGGTAGTCCAGGCCGACGTCGAGCAGGAACCGCAGCCGGGCGTTGATCTCCTTGAGGACCCGCTCGGCGATCATCTTCTGCCGGTCGGTCAGCTCGATGCCGGCGAGCAGATCGGCGCACTCCCCCACGGACAGGTTGCAGACCTCGGCGATGCTCTTGCCGGCCAACGTGACAGCGAGCACTTCGGGCTTGAGCCGGGCACCGCCGCACGCCGCGCACGGCACGTCGCGCATGTAGCCCTCGTACTTGTCGCGGGACCACTCGGACTCGGTGTCGGAGTGCCGGCGCTCGATCCACTGCACCACGCCCTCGAAGCCGGTGTAGTAGGAGCGCTCGCGGCCGTACTTGTTGCGGTAGCGCACGTGCACCTGGTCGTCGGAGCCGTGCAGGATCGTCTTCTGCGCCCGCGCCGGCAACGCCCGCCACGGCGTGTCGATGTCGAAGTGCTGGGCCTCGCCGAGCGCCTCCAGCAGGCGCAGGAAGTATTCCAGGTTGTGCCCGGTGGACCAGGGCTGGATGGCGCCCTCACGCAGGCTGCGCTCCGGGTCGGGGACCAGCAGCTCCGGGTCGACCTCCTTCTTCGTGCCCAGGCCGGTGCACTCCGGGCAGGCGCCGTAGGGCGCGTTGAAGGAGAAGACCCGCGGCTCGAGATCCTCGATGGCGAGCGGGTGGTCGTTGGGGCAGGCCAGGTGCTCGGAGTAGCGGCGCTCGCGGTCCGGGTCGTCCTCGGGGAGGTCGACGAAGTCGAGCAGGACGAGGCCACTGGAGAGGCCCAGCGCGGCCTCGACCGAGTCGGTGAGCCGCTGCTTGGCGCTCGGCTTGACGGTGAGCCGGTCGATCACCACCTCGATGGTGTGCTTCTCCTGCTTCTTGAGCTTCGGCGGCTCGGTCAGCGGGTGCACCACGCCGTCGACCCGGGCCCGGGCGTAGCCCTTGGCCTGCAGCTCGGCGAAGAGGTCGACATATTCGCCCTTGCGGCCGCGGATCACCGGGGCGAGCACCATGAACTTGGTGCCCTCGGCCATGGCGAGGACCCGGTCGACGATCTGCTGCGGGCTCTGCCGGGAGATGCGCTCGCCGCAGACCGGGCAGTGCGGCTCACCGATGCGGGCGTAGAGCAGGCGCAGGTAGTCGTAGACCTCGGTGATGGTGCCGACAGTCGAACGCGGGTTACGCGAGGTGGACTTCTGGTCGATCGAGACGGCCGGGCTCAGGCCCTCGATGAAGTCGACGTCCGGCTTGTCCATCTGGCCGAGGAACTGCCGGGCGTACGAGGAGAGCGACTCGACGTAGCGGCGCTGCCCCTCGGCGAAGATCGTGTCGAAGGCCAGGCTCGACTTGCCCGACCCGGACAGCCCGGTGAACACGATGAGTGCGTCCCGGGGCAGGTCGAGACTGACGTCACGCAGGTTGTGCTCGCGCGCGCCACGGATGATCAGTCGGTCGGCCACGGTGCGTGTACTCCCGGGAGAAGAAAAAGCGAAGGATGTGTCCCGCTCTGGGTGGTCTTGAGCGGTCGTGCGGGCGCGGAAAACACGCCTCGGCAACTCTAGCCCCGAGGTACGACAGTTTCCCTCGCCCGCACATTCCCCCAGCTCAGCCCGGTCGGCCGCGCCATCCGGAAGCCCGGGCCACCCGAAAACACGCGCCACCCGGAAGCCCGGGCGCCCGCGCGTCGGCGGGCGCCCGGTCAGAAGCCGCCGGGCGTCGGCGGACGCGCCGCCCGGCGTCGGGCCGAACGCCACCCGCCGCGCCGCTCGGCCGCCACCCGGGCCTCCCGCCGTCGGCTCTCGTGGGCCACCTCACCCTGCAGCCGTCGCCAGCTCTCCCACCGGCGGGTGGAGAGTTCGCCGGTGTGCAGCGCCTCCCGGACCGCGCAGGCGGGCTCGCCGTCGTGGCCGCAGTCGGCGTACCGGCAGCCCTCGGCCAGCCCGGCGATGTCGGCGAATGCCCGGTCGAGCCCGACCGCGCCGTCCAGCAGGCCGACCGCCCGCACGCCGGGTGTGTCGATCACCGCCCCGCCGCCGGGGATCGGTACGAGCGCCCGCCAGGTGGTGGTGTGCCGACCCTTGCCGTCGACGCGCCGGATCGCCTGGGTGGGCATCATCACCGCCCCGACGAGCGCGTTGACCAGGCTCGACTTGCCCGCCCCGGACGGGCCGAGCAGGCCGAGCGTGCGGCCGGGCGCCACCTCGGCGCGCAGTGGGTCCAGCCCGAGGCCGAGTTCGGCGCTGACCGGCAGCACCGGCACTCCGGGGGCGACCGCGGCCAGCTGGCGGGCCAGCGCGGCCGGGTCGGCCGCGAGGTCCGCCTTGGTCAGTACGACCAGGGGCCGGGCGCCGGACTCGTGGGCCAGGGAGAGCAGCCGCTCGATCCGGCCCACGTCCGGTTCGGGGTGCACCGGCTCCACCACGGCGGCGGCGTCGAGGTTGGCGGCCAGCACCTGGCCGCTGGCGTCCTTGCCCGCGGTACGCCGGATCAGCGCGCCGCGCCGCGGCAGCACCACCTCCACTGTGACGCGGCGGTCCGGCCAGTGGGTGAGCAGTACCCAGTCCCCGGCGCAGGGCAGCGCGGACGGGTCCCGCGCCGCGGCGGCCAGCACCGCCCCACCCAGGCTGGCCCGGACCGGGCCGGCCGCGCTGAGCACTGTGCAGACCCCACGGTCCACCCGGGCCACCCGCCCCGGCTGGTGCTCGCCGCGGCGTGCGGCGTACGCCGTCCGCTCGGCGTCCCAGCCGAGGGCGGTCAGATCGATCGTCATGGCATCCTCATCGGTGTCGAAGCTGGTGATGGCGGAACACGCGTGCCACGTCCGGCATGATCACCACCTCCGTCCGATGTCCCGGTGCCGCGTCTGCCGCTGACGGTAGGTCGCGCGCCGACGCGCCGAAAGCGATTTCCCCGGCGACGGCGCGACGGCGGACCGCTAGGGTCGACGGGTGACCACGGATCCGCTGCTGCTGATGGGCGAGGTGGACGCGGCCACCAGCCGACTACTCCGTACCGCTGCGTCTTTCGACGCCGCGGACCTTGCCGCCGCGTCGCTGTTGCCCGGCTGGACGCGCGGCCACGTGCTGGCGCATCTGGCGCGCAACGCCGACGGCTTCGTCAACCTGCTCACCTCGGCCCGCACCGGGGAGGCGCTGCCGATGTACGCCTCGCTGGAGGCCCGCACGGCGGACATCGAAGCTGGTTCGAGCCGGCCACCGGCCGAGCATCTGGACGACCTGCGCCGCACCGCGGACCTGTTCTCCGAGGCGGTCGCGGCGATGCCGGCCGACGCCTGGGCGGCGACGGTACAGGCGCGTAAGGGCCCCTGGCCGGCCGCGTTGCTCGTCTGGGGTCGGCTGCGGGAGATCGAGGTGCACCACCTCGATCTGGCCGCCGACTACCAGGCCGCGCACTGGTCGGAGACGTTCGCCCACCGACTGCTGCGCGAGGCGGCCAGCCACCACGCCATGGGGCCGACACCGCCGTCGATGGTGCTGCGCCTCGACGGCACCGAGCACGAGGTGGTGATCGGGGAACGCGTCGGCGCCCCGATCGTCGCCGGTCCCGCCCCCGATCTCGCCGCCTGGCTGATCGGCCGTGCCGACGGCGCCCCGCTCTCCGTCGTCCCCGACGGTCCCCTGCCTACTCCACCGGAATGGATCTAGAAACGTCATGACATACAGCGGAGACGTCACGCACGGCGGCGCACCGGCGGTTCGGGAGCTGGACGGGCTGACCATCAGCAAGCTCTCGGTGGGCCCGATGGACAACAACGCCTACCTGCTGCGGTGCACGGGCACCGGTGATCAGGTGTTGATCGACGCCGCCAACGAGGCCCCCCGGTTGCTCGAACTGATCGGTGACGGTGGGCTCACCGCCGTGGTGACGACCCACCAGCACATGGATCACTGGGTGGCGCTGGAGGAGGTCGTCGCCAAGACCGGTGCGCGGGCGCTGGTGCACGCCGACGACGCGGTGGGGCTGCCGATCGAGGCGGAGCGGCTGGCCGACGGCGACACCGTGGCGGTCGGCGACTGCGCGTTGGAGGTCATCCACATCAAGGGGCACACCCCGGGTTCGATCGCGCTGCTCTACCGGGACCCGGCCGGCACCCCGCATCTTTTTACTGGGGACAGCCTTTTCCCAGGTGGCGTTGGCAACACGGACAAGGACCCGGAACGCTTCGCGGCGTTGATCGGTGACGTCGAGCAGAAGCTGTTCGACCAGCTACCGGATGACACCTGGTTCTACCCGGGCCACGGCAAGGACAGCACCCTGGGTGCCGAACGCCCCGCCCTCCCCCAGTGGAAAGCAAGGGGCTGGTAACCCCCCCACCACCAATCAAGATCACCAACCGTCGACCGTTCACGACCAAGATCACAACTCAACCGACGTGGTGGCACTCCGCGCGCGAGCCGAAACCACGACGGGGGCGGGGGCCCGCCGTGCCCGGCGCAGGGATCAAGCCTGACCGCCCGGAGCCGGGTACGGCGGGCCCCCGCCCCCACCCACCGCAACCCGGCTCCAAACGCCCCCACACCCCCGTGCCCCCGGCACGAAGACAACTCAGCCGACGACGGCGAACAACCGCCGCCGCGCCCCCAGCAACGCGACGGAGGCCAGCACCAGCCCGACCCCCATCGTGACCACCAGCGGGCTGGGGTCGCCCGGCAGCAGCGCGGCCACCGACCGCGACGCGGTGCCCAGAGCGAGGTAGAGACCGGCCCAGGCGGCCGCGCCGATCGTCGCGCAGCCGAGAAATCGGCGGTACGACATCCGCAGCCCGCCGGCGGCCAGTGGCAGTAGCGCGTTGAAGACCGGCAGGAACGGCGCGACGACCATCATCCGGCCGCCACCGCGGCGCAGGATGCCTTCCGCCGCTGTCCAGCGGGTCTCGCCGATCCAGCCGCCGATGCGGCTGTGGCGCAGCCGGTCGGAGTAGCGACGGCCGATCAGGAAGCTCAGCGACCAGCCGGCCAGGCAGCCGATCAGCACCGCGGCGAAGGTGGCCAGCCCGGTGCTCGGGCGGCCGACGCCGACCGCGGCGAGGATCGCGATGTCGCCGGGGATGAGGACACCCAGCAGGGGTACGGCGTCGAAGAGCATGACGAGCCCGAGCGCACCCATCAGCAGCAGAACCGGTAGTTCTCCGATCTGGGCCAGCCATTGCGTCATGCGTCGACGCTATGGCCGATGTGCCACTTCGGACATCGGGTCGTAGCCCCCAGTGACCCCTGGTATCCGCCTCGGGGTCGCCCCTGAGTCGGGGTACCGCCTCAGACGGGGCGCAGCACCTGCACGTGGCGTAGCGACGAGTCGACCGACGGTTCGGTCGTGGGCACCGGGTAGTCGGCCAGCACGCTCAGGCGGTCCGTCGGTAGGTGTCCGCGGCCGGGGTCGCCGACCAGCACGTCGGCGCCTGCGGCGGCGGCCCGCTGCAGGAAGGGCAGTACCCGGTCGGCCATCGCGCGGTCGTAGAAGACGTCTCCGGCGACCACGAGGTCGACCTTCGCCTCGGTGCTGTCGAGCAGGTCGTCCCCGGTGGCGTCGACGGCCACGTGGTTGGCCCGGGCGTTGAGGGTGACGGCGGCGACGGCGTACGGGTCGATGTCGTTCGCGGTGACCTCTGCGGCGCCGGCCAGCGCGGCGGCGATGGCCACCAGCCCGGATCCGGAGGCGAGGTCGAGCACCCGGCGACCGGCGGCCAGCTCCGGGTGGTCCAGGAGGTGGCGGGCCAGGGCCTGCCCGCCGGCCCAGGCGGACGCCCAGTACGGCGCCGGCAGCGCGTGCCCCGCGACGGCTTCCATCCGGGCCCACCAGACGATCGCGTCCTCGGCCAGGTGCAGCCGCACCTCGGGGACGAACGGGGTGGGCATCAACCGGAGCCGGTCCAGACCGGCGCCGGGCGAGTTGATCTCGCGTTCCAGCTCGGTCAGCGCGTCGGCTGCGGCATCCCTCATCGGCGCAAGCATGCCCCAGCGGCGGTTGGTCGGGGCGGGTTTCGCATGCCGCCGCGCAGAGTTCACCCGAGTTCAGTCAAAGACCTACGGCACTTCGGCCAGCGGATCGGGGTTTTGCCCGTTACTGTCGAACAGGTACGGGCGATCATCGGCCAGAGGCCGAGGGTCAGCCGCTTTGAACAGGGAGAGATGCATGGCAACCGGCACGGTTAAGTGGTTCAACTCGGAAAAGGGCTTCGGCTTCATCGAGCAGGACGGTGGAGGGCCGGACGTGTTCGTCCACTACTCCGCCATCGCTTCGAGCGGCTACCGGGAGCTCAACGAGGGCCAGAAGGTCGAGTTCGAGGTGACCCAGGGGCAGAAGGGTCCGCAGGCGGACAACGTCCGCCCGATGTAGCTCCGTGCCGGTGGCGGCGGTCGGTTCTCCGGCCGCCGTCGCAGCGCACTCAAGACGCCACCGGGGCGGCGGGCAGGTCCCGCCGCCTCCGGATTGGCCCAACGAACAGAATCAACGGGGTGAGCGCCAGCCAGGCGGTCATCACGACGATTGCCGTCCCGACGCCGTAGCGCGCGCCGATCACACCGGCCAGCACGGCTGCCAGCGGGATCGTGCCGTAGTTGAGCAGATGCATGCTCACCGTCACCCGGCCCAGCAGGTGGTGCGGCGTGTACGTCTGCCGGAAGGCGCCCTTCACCACGTTGCCGATGGCCACCCCCAGGCCGATCAGCAGGCCGCCGAGGGCCGGCCAGGCCAGCCCGATGCCGGGCGCGGCGAGGGGGATGAGCAGCGCGGGCGGGCCGGTGAGCGCCGCCGCGATCAGCAGGGCGCGCGCGGTGCCGCAGCGCCGGGCCACAGTGGTGGCGACCAGCGCTCCGATGATCCCGCCGGCACTCATCACGCCGACGAGTGCGCCCACCAGGCCCGGCTCGAGACGCAGGTCACGCACCAGGAACACCACCAGGACGGCCTGGTAGCCGGTCAGCCCGATGTTGCTGGCCGCGCCGAAAACCGTGAGCACCCGCAGGTACGGGTCCCGGATGACGAAGCGCAGCCCCTCGATGATGTCCCGGCGCAGCGATCGGGACCGCTCCGCGCGGCGTGCGCGTGGTTCGCGGGTGCGGATGCGCAGCAGGAACACCGCGGAGAGCAGGAACGTGAGCGCGTCCAGCAGCAGTGCGGCGACGGCACCGGTGAGCTGGGCGATCAGGCCGGCGAGGCCGGGGCCGACGACGTAGCTGACGGTCTGGGTCGCCTGGAGCTTGGCGTTGCCCTCCGGCAGTTGACCCGGTCGCAGCAGCACCGGCAGGTAGACCTGGTCGGCGGTTTCGAAGAAGACCCGTGCGGCGCCGGCGCTGAGGGCGACCACCAGCAGCTGCGCGACGGTGAGCCGGCCCAGCAGGGCGGCCAGCGGCACGCTGAGGAAGGCCGCCGCGCAGAGCAGGTCGCAGACCACCATCACCGGTCGTCGGGGCAGCCGGTCGACCCACGCACCGGCCGGCAGACCGATCAGCAACCAGGGAAGCCAGGCCGCGGCGGTGAGCACCGCCACCTGGAAGGTGCCGGCGTCGAGGACGGCGACCGCGACCAGGGGCAACGCGACAGTGGTGACGTTGCTGCCGACGCTGCTGACCGCCTGGCCGGCCCAGAGCAGTCGGAAGTCGCGGTGGCGCAGCAGCCCGCCGGTCGGCCGGGCGTCGGTCGGGCCACCGCGGGTGACTGTGGTCACGGGCGGGCCGGCACGCCGTGGACGAACACGAAGACCGGCCTGCGCTCGGCGTCGTCGTCGGGCAGCTCCCGGTTGGCCCAGCGCGCGAGAAGGTCGATCATCTCGCGGCTCAGCTCGGCCAGTTCCTCGGGTGTGAGGCGCAGCCAGTGGTCGGTGGAGAACGCGGCGTCGTGCCAGGATGCCTGCTCGACCTCGTCGGCGGCGTGCCAGGCCCGTGCCAGGGCGACGTGTCGGTCCAGGTTGAGCGAGGTGGCGGCGTCGGCGGCCGCCCGGGCGGCCGGGTCGGCGTCGAAGTCGGCGTTGGACCAGCGCAGCCCTCGGGTGACCAGGCGCCACCACCGCTCGCGCCGGTCCCGGGCCAGCTCGGGCGCCTCGGTGACGAGATCCGCGTTGGCGAGGACCTTGAGGTGGTGGCTGACGTTCGCGGGGGCCTGGTCGGTGCGCTCGGCGAGCATCCCGACGGTGGAGGGCCCGTGGACCTTGAACACGTCCATCAGCCGTCGGCGCAGGGGGTGGGACATGGCGGCCAGCACCCGGGAGTCGGTGATCTGGCGTACGTCGGAGCTGTCCATGCCGACAGCATGACATCCGCAACAACTCTTGTGCAATGGTTGTTGCTCAACAGCTGTTGCGGATGCGCCAAGAGGGGCGGCCCGGCGGCCTCGGGCCGCCCCTCGCTCAGGCGGCCAGCCGGCGGGCCAGCTCGTCGGCGACCTGCTTGGCCATTGTGGGTGGGATGGCCGCGGCGATCTTCTCCGGCGTCAGCGAGGCCAGCACGCCCTGGACGATCGCCGGTTCGTCGGTGAAGTCCTGGTTGGACAGCGCCGTCAGCGCCGTCTGCACCGCGGTCAGCTGAGCGGCGAGCGTCCTGAGCGTCGGGTGGGCCGGTTTGTAGTTCGGGACGGTGACGTCCTCACCCATCGCCATCCGGGTGTAGATCTGCCCGACCGGGTTACGGCCGTCCAGCCTGGTGAGGTTCTTGTGGACGGTGGCCAGCCAGTTGTGCTCTTCGGGGGTCATGTCGTCGTCCTCCAGGAGTCCGATGGAGCTGAGGTAGCGGCGGAACAGGGGCCGCTGGTCGCGGCCCGCCTTGATGGCGTCGCGGAAGAAGCTGAAGTGGGTGTGCCAGCGGTGTGAGCTGTCGCCGCTGGTGCGCTTGCCGAGGCGATCCCACCGCTTCACAGTGGTGCCGTCGGGGCTGTAGATGATCTCCCGGATGTCCCGGGTGTCGGCAGCGTTCGCGGCGCACTGCGCCACACACCAGACCGAGAAGCTGGCCAGGGTGTTGGTACGGCCACCGGAGCGGACGTCGAACTGGCCGACATCCAGCGCCGCCGCGTCGAGGGTCAGCCCGGCCCGGTCGCGGGGCGACTCGACCACCGAGTAGTCGTTGGTCACCACCCGGTCCGATCCGCAGTGGTAGCCGCCCCGGTGGGCCGAGTCGCCGACGATGCCGACCTCGCCCGGGTCCAGGTCGTCCGGCCCGGGGGCGTTGTCGAGGTGAGTGAGGAGGAGGCTTCGGACGGCCAGAAGATTAGCCGGGGCCCGGGTCATGGGGTCCCCCTTTCCGAGAGGTGGGGACCGGGCACGACATCACACCGCGTACGCGGTGCTGGGCTTCGGACGAGCCCGGCCTACTGGTGCACGGCGCCGGGCGTTGACTCAACCATAGCCCGCGTTTTCGGCAAACGCCCAGCTCAGGATGGGTCTGTTCAGATTGGAGGTTGCGGTGGGGCAGAGTGGACGATCGGTAGCAGCAGCGCCGAGGGATGTGCCGGGTCGTGCAGAACCTGCCGCTGGCCGGCACGCAGCGTCACCGCCGCGCCGAGGGGTTCCCCGGTGCCGGGGTTGCGGGCCCACCGTGGATGGGCGCCACCGGAGACCTGCACCCGCAGCCGGTGCCCGGAGGCGAACCGGTACGCGGTCGGCCAGAGCGGCACCGGAATCCGCAGCGCCCCGGAGGGGTCGGCGGGGAACCGTTCGGGGGTGACCCGCACCAGACCGTCGCACACGTTCCACGAGCGACCCCGGCGGTCCACGTCGCACAGACGAACGAAGACGTCCAGGTACGGCAGGTCGCTGCGGACGTGGATCTCGGCGCGGACCGGGCCGACCACCTCGACCGGCCCGGTCAGCGGGGCGCTGGTGTAGGTCAGCACGTCGCGCCGGGCCTCGACGCTCCGGTTGTCCACCGGGCCGGCCCGCTGGGCGACGAGCAGTGGCCCGCCCAGCGACGGAGTGGGGTCGGCGGGGTCGTAGCGAAACTCGTCCGGCGTCGACGCGACCGGAGGGCGCGCCGCCAGCCCACCACCGGGTTGCAGGTGCCAGGCGGTCTCGACCGCCGGTGGCGGCCAGTCCGGCAGGTCCCGCCAGCCACCGCCGGCCCCGCCGACGTACAGCCGGACGGGTGGCACGGTTGACCGTGCCCGCCCGTTCGGTCGGGGCGCGGCCGGGAGGTGCTCGTCGAGCCAGGCCAACCCCTCGCGCAGCGCGGCCACGAACAGGCCGGGGCTGCCGTGCGTCCACGGGCCGATCACCAGGCGCGACGGTGTGCCGGCGGCGCGCAGCACGGCGTGGTCGTCGAGCTGGGCGGGCAGGAAGATGTCGTGCCAACCGGTGACCATGACCACCGGCGCCCGCACCTGGGCGACCCGGTCGGCGAAGACCCGGGTCCGCCAGTACGCGGCCTGCGGGGTGTGGTGGCGCAGCCACTCCTGGAAGAACGGGATGGTCACCCCGGTGGCCACCCGGTCGGCGTCGGCCAGCGGGAGGTGCTCCAGCGCGGCGGCCAGGCGGGGCTGCCCACGCTTGAGTTCCCACTGCCGGGCCAGCCACGGCACGGTCTGCGCGTGCAGCAGCTCGGCCCAGGTCAGCACGGTGTCCAGGGCGAAGGACTCCCCCGCGTACGTCGAGTCGCGGGTGGCCGAGGCGGTCACCACGGCGACCATGGCGCGCAGTTCCTCGCCGGCGTCGGCGGCCAGTGCCCACTGCGCGAAGCCCTGGTAGCTGACCCCGAACATGCCGAGCTGCCCGGACCACCAGGGTTGGCGACGCAGCCAGTCCAGGGTGTCCACCCCGTCGTCGCGCTCGTGCACCAGCGGGGCGAACGTCCCACCGGAGCCACCGGTGCCGCGGCAGGACTGGATCACCGCGTGTCGACCACGGGCGGCGAGCAGCCGACCGAGCAGCCGCAGGGGCCCACCGCGCCCGTAGGGGGTGCGGATCAGCACTGTCGGCGCGGGGCCGACGGCCGGGGCGTAGTGATCGGTACGCAGCACCACACCGTCGCGGGCCCGCACCGGGAGGTCACGGGTGACCCGCACCGGGCCGGGGCGGGTCGGTGGCAGGCGCAGCGCGGCGCTGGCGAGGCGGGTGACGAGCCGGTCCGGCACCGGTCAGCCCGTCGGTCGGCGGGGTGACTCCGGCCGGGCGGCGCGCACCGCGTCGCGGTGCCCCCGCAGCGACTCGCTCATCTCGGCCATGAACCGGTGCACGACCTCCAGCTCGTCCTCGCCGAAGCGGGCCATCACCGTGTCGGTACGGGCGCCCAGCGGTTGGAAGAACTCCATGGCCAGGGCGGCGCCCTGGTCGGCGTAGTGCAGCAGCACCTTGCGCCGGTCGACGGTGTCCCGGTCGCGGCGGATGTGCCCGGCCCGTTCCAGCCGGTCGATCAGGGCCGTGACCGAGCCGGAGGAGAGGTTGAGCTGCTCACCGAGGCGGCCGGGGGTGATGGGGTCACCGAGCAGCTCGGCGTCCATCACCGCGATCAACGCCTGGAGGTCGGTCGGGTTGAGGCCGTGCAGGTTGGCGAAGGCGTGGCCGACCTGTTGGGCGTCCACCGCGTACCGCCGAAGGTTGTTGGTGATCTCCGCGACCAGCTGCTCGCGGCGCGTGTCGCGCCGTCGGTACATGCCGTGAGTCGCCACCTCGCGCCGCTCTTCCCGTCGTCGGTCCCCCGGGTTGCAGCATAGAACAGCTCTGGATAATCTCGGCTATCAAGATACTCGACTTCCGAAAGACCTTGGGGTCATCTGATGTCTGTGTTCACCAGAGTCGCTCGTGGCCGGCTGGCCGCCTGGCTCACCGTGGCCGCCGCGATCGTCGTGGGCGCGGCCGTCTTCGCAACGCCCCAGCCTGACAACCCGGCACCGGTCTCCGCCACCGGACTGTCCGTGCAGTGGCAGTCGACCCAGGTGCAGCGTCTCCAGGACCAACTGCCCTCCAGCGACGTGCAGCCGGCCATCGTGGTGGTCAGTCGGGGCGACGGCGGTGCGCTGAGCGAGGCCGACCGGGCCACCGTCGGCGCTCGCGCCGACGACCTGCGCCGCTTCGCGGCGGGTGGGCAGGTCAGCCCCGCCCAGTTCTCCCCGGACGGCGCGGTGGCCCTCGTCGCCGTGCCACTGGACACCGCCGGTGGGCAGGAGGCCGTCACCGACACGGTGACCCAGCTGCGCACCGCCCTCGCGAACCTGCCCGGCGGGCTGACCGCCGAGGTGACCGGCTCCCCGGCCTTCACCGCCGACCTCTCCTCGGTGTTCGACGGCGCCGACATCACCCTGCTCGCGGTGACCGCCGCCGTTGTCGCGCTGCTCCTGCTGATCACCTACCGCAGCCCGTTCCTGTGGATCGTGCCGCTGGTCGTGGTCGCCGCGACCGAACAGCTCACCCTGCGCGCTGTGGACGTCATCGTGCCGGCCGTCGGCATCAACCTTCAGCAGGGCCAGGTCACCGGCATCGCCAGCGTGCTGGTCTTCGGCGCCGCCACCGACTACGCGCTGCTGCTCATCGCCCGCTACCGGGAGGAGCTGCGCCGCGAGGAGGACCGGTTCGCGGCGATGCGCGCCGCGCTGCGCCGCACCGCGGAACCCATCCTGGCCAGCGGTAGCACGGTCGTACTCGGCGTTCTCACCCTGCTGCTCAGTGAGCAGGAGACCAACCGGGCACTGGCGGTGGCCTGCGCCACCGGTGTGGTCTTCGCCATGCTCTCGGCCCTGTTCGTGCTCCCCGCCGTGCTCGTGCTCTTCGGTCGCGGCCTGTTCTGGCCGTTCGTACCCCGCATCGGCGGGCCGGTCCGCGAGGGCCGCCTCTGGGGTCGACTCGGCGCCACAGTGCAACGCCGCCCGGTGGTGGTCGCCACGCTGGCCACAGTGCTGCTCGGCGGCCTGGCACTGGGTGGGCTGGGCATCCGCACCGGCCTGTCCGAGACCGAACAGTTCCGGGCCGAGCCCGAGGCGGTGACCGGGGCGCAGACCCTGGCGCGGGCCTTCCCCGCCGGCAGCACCCAACCCGTCGCCGTGATCACCACCCCGGCGGCGGTGCGGGCGGTCACCGACGCCGCCACCGCGGTTCCCGGTGTCGCCTCGGCGCGCCCCGGCGACGCCGGCGCGGCCGTCGCCCAGGTCGACGTGGTCCTCGACGCCGAACCCGGCACCACCGCCTCGGACCGGGCGATCGAGGCGCTGCGCGCGGCTGTCGCCGCCGTGCCTGACTCCGCGCCGCCGGCCGCCGCCGGCGCCGACGCCCCGTCCGGGGCGATCGTCGGTGGCTCCGTGGCCGCCACCTACGACTCCGACGAGGCCAACGACCGTGACCTACGCCTCATCCTGCCGATCATCCTGCTGCTGGTCGGCGGTGTGCTCGTGCTCCTGCTGCGCGGCCTGCTCGCACCGCTGCTGCTGGTGCTCACCGTGATCGCGTCGTTCTTCGCCAGCCTCGGCGCGGCCTGGCTGCTCTTCGACCACGTGCTGGGCTTCCCCGCCCTGGACAGCGGGGTGCTGCTGCTCGCCTTCGTGTTCCTGGTGGCGCTCGGGGTGGACTACAACATCTTCCTGGTCACCCGGGCCCGGGAGGACGCCCGCAGCGCCGGAACCCGCGACGGCATGCTCTCCGCCCTGCGGGTCACCGGCGGCGTGATCACCAGTGCCGGAGTGCTGCTCGCCGCGGTCTTCGCGGTACTCGGCGTGCTGCCGCTGATCACCCTGACCCAGATCGGCATCATCGTCTGCATCGGTGTCCTGCTCGACACCCTGCTGGTCCGCACGGTCCTGGTGCCGGCGCTGGCGTTCCTGCTCGGTGACCGCTTCTGGTGGCCCGGCCGCATCACCCGCGACCCGGTGCCGGACACCCCGCGCTCGCCCGAGCCGGTGGCCGCGCACGACTGACCGACACGTCGGGGCCGTGGCCAATCCGGCACGGCCCCGACGAGGTCAGTACGCCAGGCAGACGCACTCGCTCATCAAGGCCCGCACGTTGCGCACGTACGACGGGTTGGGGATGGCCAGTGGCTTCCCCTCCTGCGCCACCGCGCCGTGCCCGAAGTTGTACGCGGCGATGACCGCGTTGAGCAGGCAGGAATTCAGCTCGCTGGTGCACAGTGCCGGGTCGAGACGGAAGTCGGACTCGAAGTACATGTCGCCGATGTACTTCGTCGCCCAGGCCAGGTAGGTGGCCCCGAGGTAGGCGTTGTCCCGGTAGGCGTCGATCTTGTAGCTCTTCTCGAACCGCTGGTTCATCCAGGTCGCGGTGTCCGGCATCACCTGCAACAGCCCTACCCCACCGTCGCAGGCGTAGATGTTGGACTGCCAACCGCTCTCCTGCCAGGCGGTGGCCTTGAGCAGTGTGAGCGGGATCGTGATGTCCGGCGCCGAGACCGGCCAGTAGGTGCGGTTGGCCGCGTCGGTCAGCGCCGCCTTCACCTCGGCCCGGGTCGCCTGGCTGCCCTTGTACGTCGGCTTGCAGGAGCTCGGCGCCGGCTTCGGTGGCGCCGGAGGAACCTCGGTCTCGGTGGGCGGCTTCGCCACCGCACGCGGTTTCGGCGCCACAGTGGTCGGCTTCTTCGTCGGCTTCGGGGTCGGGGTCGCGCTACGACTCGGCGCGGAACCCATCGCCTCCACGGCGCTCACCGACGGGCTCGGCTCCCCGCCGGCCTCGTCGGACGGGGCATCCGTCGCCCCGTCGGCGACGGCGACCGGCGCGGCCAGGCCCGATGGGCTCTCCCCCTTGCCGGCGCAGCCGACCAGCGCGCTCGCCAGCAGGAGCCCGGCGAGCACCGCGGCGGCCAGCCGATCGGTCCGTCGGACCATGCCGTTGCCTCCCCCGTGTGGCTGTCGCCGCACCCTAACAAGGTTCCACCGGGCGGCGGTGCCCCTGCGACGGCCGCCGGGCCTGGTCCACCGGGGGCTGACCATTGCCCACCGCCCGGTCCCGGGTCGCCCACGCGACCATGAACACCACCGTCCAGAGCACACCGAGCAGCACCGCCGCGGCGGTCCCGCTCGCCGTGTCCAACCCCAGGTAGAGCCGCGCGCCGCCGACACCGAGCACCCCCGCAGCGGCGGCGGTCCAGGCGGCCACGGCCACCGGCCAGTGGGCGCTGCGCGACACCAGCCAGGCCAGGGTGCAGAAGCTCGCCGCGACCACGGCGTTCTGGGTCGAGAGTGGGGCCGCCTCACCGCCGCCCGGGGCGGTCCCGTTCGGGCCGGTCAGCTCGGCCACCACTGCCAGCACCACCAACGGCACGAACGCGCCCACCGTGCCGACCACGCTGAGCAGGTCCGCCCGCCAAGGCCGGTTGCGCCACGCCAGCACCGCCGCCACCAGCGCCACCAACAGGATCAGCACCGACCCGCGTACCACCGACACCACGACCAGCACGGCGTCGGCGGCGTCCGGCGTCCGTCGGGCAGCGAACCACCCCGCGATGGCGCCGTCCAACGCGGCCAGCCCACTGTTGCGCACCGCCACCGCGAGCAGACCGGCGATGGCGAGCCCGGCGGCGAACAGCAACAGCAGCCCGGCGGCCAGATTGAGCAGCAGCGTCCACGCCGGGCCGATCCGCATGGCCACCAGGAAGAACAGCACCCCGTAGCGGGCGGTGAGCCACCGCACCGGGGGCAACGCGCCCGCCCGGGACAGCAGCGCGCGCACCGGGTCGGGGTTACGACCCAGCCACCGGCCGACGAGCACCACACCGACCAGGCCGGCCAGCAACAGGAACGCCACCCCGGTGGCCCGGCCGAGCAGACGGGAGACAGTGTCGTATGACTCACCGGCCAGGTGACCGAGCAGCACCGAGCCGCCCACCCAGGTCACCACCCCGGCCAGGTTCCACAGGGCGAACCGCCGGTACGGCATGCCGGCCGCTCCGGCCAGCCGGGGCACCAGGGTGCGGGCGAAAGCCACCCACCGGGCGGCGAACACCCCGCGCCCACCCAGGCGGGCGAGCATGGCGTCGGCGCGGGCCCACCGCTGCGGCCCGACCCGGTGACCCAGCCCGGCGCGCAGCCGGGAGCCGTACCGCCGTCCGGCGCGAAAGGCCAGCCCATCGCCGAGGACCGCCGCGACGATCATCGCGAGCAACGCCGGCCCGAGCCGCAAGGTACCGTTGTAGGTGAGGAAGCCGACCAGCAGCAGGGTAGCCTCACCCGGCACGAGCAGGCCGAAGATCACCGCGGTCTCGCCCGCCACGATCAGCGCGGCGACCAGGTAGATCCACAGGGTGGGCAGACCCTGCACCCAGGTCAGCAGGTCGTGCACTCAGGCCCCCGGGACACGGGAGCCAGCATGCCAGCCGGGGGAACCACCGGCACAGCGGTTTCACCATAGATCAGGGGCACCTGGGGGTGACCCCGACGCAGCCTGCGCGAGCGCAGGCGGAAGGATAGAGGGTATGCAGCTTCGCACCGACCTCCGCAACGTCGCCATCATCGCTCACGTCGACCACGGCAAGACCACCCTGGTCGACGCCATGTTGCGGCAGGCCGGCGCGTACGGCGCACGCGGCGAGAACACCGAGCGGGTGATGGACTCCGGGGACCTGGAGCGGGAAAAGGGCATCACGATCCTGGCCAAGAACACCGGCGTGCACTACCTGCCGGCGGACGGCTCCGACCCGGTCACCATCAACATCATCGACACCCCCGGCCACGCCGACTTCGGCGGCGAGGTCGAGCGCGGCCTGACCATGGTCGACGGTGTGGTGCTGCTCGTCGACGCCAGCGAGGGCCCCCTGCCGCAGACCCGCTTCGTGCTGCGCAAGGCGCTGCGGGCCCGGATGCCGATCATCCTGGTGATCAACAAGGTGGACCGTCCGGACGCCCGGATCAAGGAGGTCGTGGACGACACCTACGAGCTCTTCCTCGACCTGGACGCCGACGAGGAGCAGATCGACTTCCCGATCGTCTACGCCTGCGCCCGCGACGGCATCGCCTCGCTGACCCAGCCCGCCGACGGCTCGGTGCCCGACGACAGCACCTCCCTGGAGCCGCTGTTCCGCACCCTGCTGGACACCATCCCGGCACCCGCGTACGAGGACGGCGCGCCGTTGCAGGCGCACGTCACCAACCTCGACGCCTCGCCGTTCCTCGGTCGGCTCGCGCTGTGCCGGGTCCGCCAGGGCACCATCAGCAAGGGTCAGACGGTGGCCTGGTGCCGCACCGACGGCAGCACCCAGCGGGTCCGCATCTCCGAGATGCTGATGACCGAGGGCCTGGAGCGCAAGCCGGCCGAGACCGCCGGCCCGGGTGACATCATCGCCGTCGCCGGCATCCCGGAGATCATGATCGGTGAGACCCTGGCCGACGTTGAGAACCCGGTCGCGCTGCCGCTCATCACCGTCGACGAGCCGGCCATCTCGATGACCATCGGCACCAACACCTCGCCGCTGGTCGGCCGGGTCAAGGGCTCCAAGGTCACCGCGCGGATGGTCAAGGACCGGCTCGACAAGGAGCTGATCGGTAACGTGTCGCTGCGGGTCCTGCCCACCGAGCGGCCGGACGCCTGGGAGGTGCAGGGCCGCGGCGAGCTGGCGCTGGCCATCCTGGTCGAGCAGATGCGCCGGGAGAGCTACGAGCTGACCGTCGGCAAGCCGCAGGTGGTCACCAAGGAGATCGACGGCAAGACCTGCGAGCCGGTCGAGCGGCTGACCATCGACGCCCCGGAGGAGTACCTGGGCGCGATCACCCAGCTCCTCGCCACCCGCAAGGGCCGCATGGAGCAGCTGGTCAACCACGGCACCGGCTGGATCCGGATGGAGTGGCTGGTGCCGGCGCGCGGCCTGATCGGCTTCCGCACCGAGTTCCTCACCGACACCCGGGGCACCGGCATCCTGCACCACGTCTTCGAGTCGTACGAGCCGTGGTTCGGCGAGCTGCGTACCCGCAACAATGGTTCGCTGGTCGCCGACCGGGCCGGCGCGGTCACCGCCTTCGCGATGATCAACCTCCAGGAGCGCGGCCAGCTCTTCGTCGACCCCACCACCGAGGTGTACGAGGGCATGATCGTCGGGGAGAACTCCCGCTCCGACGACATGGACGTCAACATCACCAAGGAGAAGAAGCTCACCAACATGCGGGCGTCGACCTCCGACGAGACGGAGAAGCTGATCCCGCCGCGCAAGCTCTCGCTGGAGCAGGCCCTGGAGTTCTGCCGCGAGGACGAGTGCGTCGAGGTCACCCCGACCGCGGTGCGCATCCGCAAGGTGGTGCTCGACCAGCAGCTGCGGGGCCGGGCCGCCGCCCGCCGCAAGCACGCCGGCTGACCCACCAGCACCCGAACACCGGGCGCGTCGGCCGCTTGCGGCCGGCGCGCCCGTTCGCTTTCCCCCCGACGGGCACCCGGGCCCGTCCACAGGTGATCCGCTACGGTCACCGTCATGACCTGGGATGATCTCGACGCCCACCTGGACCGGGTGCCCGGCACCGTCTCCGCGTACGTGGGGCGGCTCGACGCGCCGCCGACCTGGACCCGGCACGCGGACGCCGCCCACTACGCCGCGAGCACCATGAAGGTGGCGGTGCTCGCCGCGCTGCACCGCGCCGCCGAGGCCGGCACCCTGGACCTGGACGCCCCTGTTCCGGTCGTCAACGACTTCGACTCCGCCCAGTCCGGCGTGCCCCGCTTCACGTGCGCGCAGCCCTATGACAACGACGACGCGGTCTGGGACCGCATCGGCGGCACCGCGACGCTGCGCTGGCTGGCCGACCGGATGATCGTGCGCTCCAGCAACCTCGCCACCAACCTCGTCCTCAGCCACGTCGGGCTGCCCGCGGTCGCCGAGGTCTGGGCGCTCGCCGGCGCCCGCACCAGCGTCACCGGCCGCGGCATCGAGGACTTCGCCGCCCGCGAGGCCGGCATCACCAACACGGTCACCGCCGCCGACCTCGCCGCCCTGCTCGGCGCCCTGGCCACCGGGGCCGACACCCCCGGCCCACTCGCCTCACCGGCGGCCTGCACCACCATGCTGGACGTCCTGCTCGCCCAGGAACACCGCGAGGACCTCGCCGCCGGCCTGCCCGAGGGCACCCGCATCGCGCACAAGAACGGGTGGGTACGCGGCGTCCGTCACGGTGCCGGCGTGGTGCTGCCCGACGACGCCCCGCCGTACCTGATCGCCGTCTGCACCACCACCGACCTGGCCGGGGGCGACGACCAGGTGGAGGACGACGCCTGCCTGCTGCTCGCGCACATCTCGGCGCAGGTCTGGGCCGCCCGCCACCAACTCTGACCCGACAGCCTCGGCGGCGAGGCCAACGCCGCCGACTGCGGCTACGCTGCTCGCACCCCCACCCCGGAGCCGCCGATGCCCCGCAGTCGCACCGTGCTGATCGCCTTCCTCGTCGTGACGGCCGCGAACCTGCTGGCCAACGCCACCGGCGTCGGCCTGGCCTTCCTGCTCACCAAGCCGCTGCTGATGCCGCTGCTGGCGGCGTACCTCTGGCGGGTCAGCGCCGAACGCGCGGCCCGACCGGACCGGCTGCTGCTCGCCGCGCTGGCCTTCGCCACCGGCGGCGACGTCGCCCTGATGATCGACGGCACCTACTGGTTCCTCGCCGGCATGGCCTGCTTCCTCGGCACGCACCTCTGCTACCTCGCGGCCTTCACCCGACACGGCGCCGCGACCGCGCTGCGCCGCACGCCGCTGGTCGCCGTCCCCCTGGGGTACGCGGTGCTGACCGTCGTCGCCCTGACCTGGATGTGGGCGGGGCTGACCGACGTCGGGCTGGCCGTACCGGTGGCCGGCTACGCGATCGCACTGGCCGCCATGGCCACCACCGCCACCACCCAGGGCTGGCGGATCGGTCTCGGCGCCGCGCTCTTCCTCGGCTCCGACCTGCTGATCGCCGCCGGGGTGGCCGAGGTCGCCCAGCCACCCGGCGCGCCGGTGCTGGTCATGGCGACCTACGCCGCCGGTCAGGCGCTGATCGTCACCGGTTGGGCCACCCGCGTCGACACACCACCGGGCGCGCCGGTCACTCCAGCAGTTGCACCCGCAGCGCGCTGAGGTCCGAGTCGGTGAGCCCCAACCCGTCGCGCAGGTACGCGTCGAACGAGCCGTGCACCCGACGCACCTCGGCGTAGCCGGCGTCGAGGTACTCGGCGCGAACCTCCAGCACCGGCAGCACCGCGTCGACGTCCAGCTCGGGATTCCGCCGTCGCATCGCCTCGACGATCACCGCCCGCAGGCTCTCGGTCAGCTCGTTGTTGCGCAGGTAGTCGGCGCGGATCGCCGCCTCGTCCACCCCGAGCGCCGTCAACAGGATGACGGTGAGCCAACCGGTGCGGTCCTTGCCAGCCGAGCAGTGGTAGACCAGCGGCAGGTTCTCCGGCTGGGCCGCCAGCCGCACCGCCTCGGCGAAACCGACCCGCGCCGACTCACCGGTCACGAACCAGCGGTAGATCGCCGCCATCGCCCCCGCCGTGCCCTGCCGGGCCAGCTCCGCGTACGCGTCCAGGTCGTGACCGAGCAGCACCGCCGAGACGTACGTGAAGACCGGGTGCTCCGGGTCGTGCACCGGCAGGCGCACCACCCGTGGCTCACCGGCGAACCGGTCCTCCGGGGCGACCGCGATCTCGGTGCCGTCGCGCAGGTCGACCACGCACGCCGGCCCCAGCTTCGCCAGCACCGGTAGGTCGTCGTCGGTCAGCCGGCCCAGCGCCGGCGTGCGGATCAACTGGCCGACGCGGACCCGCCGCCCGTCCGCGCCGACGAGCCCACCCAGGTCACGTGCGTTCGGTGCACCCACCAGTTCCCAGCTCTGCCCGGTCATCCGGTCTCCCCTCCCGCGGTGGACCTCCGTATAGGGTGCCTGACATGACGATCTCGGCGGTACGCACCCACCGGGTTTCCGCCCCCTTACACACCCCGTTCGTCACCGCACTGCGCCGTACCACCACAGTGGACACCATTGTCGTCGAACTCGTCGACAGCGACGGCCGATCCGGCTTCGGCGAGGCCCCCCAGGTCTGGCAGGTCACCGGCGCGTCGGTCGCCGGCGCACAGGCGTGTGTCAGCGAGTTGCTCGGCCCGCAGCTGATCGGCCGTGACCCGGACGACCTGGTGACCCGTTGCGGCGAGGTGCAGCGCGCGGTGGTCGGCAACGAGGCAGCGAAGGCGGCGGTGGACGTCGCCCTGCACGACCTCGCCGCGCGGCGGCTGGGCGTACCCCTGGTGCGGTTGCTCGGGGGCACCACGCTGCGGGTCCCGACGGACGTGACGCTGGCGGCGGGCGACGCGGTGGACCTGGCGGCCGCGGCGCGGCAGCGGCAGGCCGACGGCTTCGGCGTGCTCAAGTTGAAGGTCGGCACCGACGCGGCGAGTGACCTGGACCGGGTGCGGGCGGTACGGGCGGCCGTCGGCCCGGGCATCCGGATCCGGCTGGACGCCAATCAGGGCTGGACGCCCCGGGAGGCGGTGCGGGTGATCCGCGGCATCGAGGACGCCGGGCTGGACGTGGAGCTGGTCGAGCAGCCGGTGGCCCGCTGGGACCTGGACGGGCTGGCCTGGGTCAGCGACCGGGTGTCAGTGCCGATTCTCGCCGACGAGGCGGTCTTCGGGGTTCGTGACCTGGTGGAGGTGATCCGTCGCCGGGCCGCCGACCTGGTCAACGTGAAGCTGGCCAAGTGCGGTGGACTGCATCCGGCCCGCACCCTCCTCGACCTGGCCACCGCCCACGGGCTCGGCACTGTGGTCGGCTCGATGATGGAGAGCCAGGTCGGCATCGGGGCGGCGGCGAGTCTGGTCGCCGCGTACGGCACGACGGCGGTCGCCGACCTGGACGCCGCCTGGTGGCTGGCCTGGTCACCGGTGCAGGGCGGCATACGCTACGACGGGGCGACAGTGGTGTTGCCGGATGCCCCTGGCCTGGGCATCTCCGGCCTCGCTGAAGCAAAAGTGCAGGCTCGTGGTTGATGACTGTCGGTTTCTTTCATAGGGTTCCCTGGACAGCCGACACGATCTGGGGGTTGACGTGGAGCTGCAACCGGGCCGTGAGGCCGTCGTCCGGGTCGCCGTGGCGACGCTGTGGACCTCCCCCGAGGCGGTCCGCCCGGTCGACTGCCCAGCGCTGACCGCCGGTGTCGACATCCCGACCTGGGTCTCCGGACTGGACACCGACCAGCAGGTCGGTGACTGCGTGCTGAGCCAACTCCTGCTCGGCGAACGGGTCCTCGTCAGCGAGCTCCGCCCGGACGGCTGGGCCCGGGTCGTCGCCGTCGAACAACCAGCCGCCAAGCTTGACCCGCGCGGCTACCCGGGCTGGCTGCCCGCCGGGCAGCTGGCCGTCCCCGACCCGGCCCACACCGGCACCGATCACCCGCTGGTGGTCGATGCCACTGTCACCGGGCTGCACGCCGCCCCGAACGGGCCGGTGGAGTTGCCCGGCGTCGTCGTCGGCACCCGCCTCGTCCCGGCCGGCCCCGCGCAGGACGGCTGGCGGCCGGTGCACGTCCCCGGCCGGGCCACGCCGCTCTGGCTGCCGGACGGGCACCTGGTCCCAGCGGCGGCAGCGACGCCGCCCGCCAAGCAGGCGCTCGCTGTGGCACAGCGACTGCTGGACGTGGTCTACATCTGGGGCGGGCTCTCCGCGCACGGCATCGACTGCTCGGGGCTGGTGCATCTGGCCTGGCGGCGGTTCGGGGTACTGCTGCCCCGCGACGCCGACGACCAGGCCGTCGCCACGACCCCACTGCCGTTGGGCGCGGAACGCCCCGGCGACCTCTATTTCTTCGCCCGACCCGGCCGCAAGATCCACCACATCGGCATCGTCACCGCCACGCCGGGCGACGGCGGTCAGCGCCGGATGCTGCACGCCTGCTACCGGCGGCGGCGGGTCATCGAAGAGGAACTGCCGGCCGACCGGACCGCCACGCTGGTCGGCGCGCACCGGGTCTAGGGCCTGTTTCATAAGGGCGGTCGAGCCGAGGCGGAGTCCGGGCGGCGATCCGGCAAGGCGCGGTTTCGTCCGGATACCGGTGTCGTATCCGGACGAAACCGCAACGCCGCCGGTCGTCGTCCGGGCCCGCCGCAGGCCGGCCAGTTCTTATGAAACAGGCCCTAGGGCGCGTTTCGGAAGCCGCCCTTCACCGGCCGGGCGCGTGTCCGCACCCGGCCGGTGACCGGTCAGCGTCGGGCGTCGGCCAACTCGCGACGCCGGTCCCGGGAGGACTTGATCAGGCTGGCGGCGGTGGCGATGCCCAGGGTGCCGATGATGACCAGCAGCGACAACCAGATCGGGATGTGCGGCGCCCAGCCGACGTGCTCGCCACCGTTGATGAACGGCAGCTGGTTGTCGGCCAGCGCCTCCAGCACCAGCTTGACCCCGATGAAGCCGAGCACGACGGCCAGGCCGTAGCTCAGGTAGATCAGCCGGTCGAGCAGGCCACCGAGCAGGAAGTAGAGCTGCCGGAGGCCCATCAGCGCGAAGACGTTCGCGGTGAAGACCAGGTACGGCTCCTGGGTGATGCCGAAGATCGCCGGGATCGAGTCCAGCGCGAAGATCAGGTCAGTGGTGCCGATCGCGATCATCACGATCAGCATCGGGGTGAACAGCCGCTTGCCGGCCACGTGGGTGGTGAGCTTCGCGCCGTCGTAGTCCTTCGAGATCGGCAGCGCCTTGCGGCTCCACCGGATCAGCACGTTCTCGGAGAACTCGTCCTCGTCCGGCTCACCCTGCCGGGCCAGGTTCACCGCAGTGTAGATCAGGAACGCGCCGAAGATGTAGAAGACCCAGGAGAACTGCGTGATCAGCGCCGCACCGGCGGCGATGAACCCGCCACGCATCACCAGCGCCAGCACGATGCCGACGAGCAGCACCTTCTGCTGGTACTGCCGAGGCACCCCGAAGCGGGCCATGATGATCACGAAGACGAAGAGGTTGTCCACCGAGAGGCTGTACTCGGTGAGCCAGCCGGTGTAGAACTGGCCGGCCGCGCTGGCCCCGGAGGTCAGCCAGACACCCGCGCCGAAGAGCAGGGCGAGACCGACGTAGAAGGCGACCCAGAGGCTCGACTCCCGCACACTCGGCTCGTGCGGGCGCCGACCAATGATCAACAGGTCGACGAGCAGGACCGCAGTCAGTGCGACAAGCGTCCCCGCCCACACCAATCCGGACACGTCCAACGTTCATTCCTCCGGCAGACACGCGGCGTCGGGCACACCGTACGCCCCTGCGGGAGCCGGCGTGCCGCTGTCGCTCACTCTGGTGACTGTCGGAGGTCTCTTCCGCCGTCGCCCCGAAGTGGGGCGGCGACCTACGGGGCCGGGTCGGGTCACCGTGGTTCCGGCGATCGACCGTGCTGACGACTCCGTTGCGGGGGAATACTCCCCTCCTCGGTGACCATTGTTGCCCACCACGCCCCGTGATCGCACCCCGGGCACCGGGTGGCGCTGACCACCTGCGGCCTGGCACACCTCGCCTAGGGCTTCCTAGGAGGCTAGTGCAGGTCGGGTGCGGCGATCGGGTCGGCGAGCGACCAGCCGGCGGCGAGCAGGTCGTCGCAGGCCCGCACCGCCCGGGCCAACCGCTCGGCGTGCGACCCGGTCAGCTCCACCACAGGCACCCCGCACCCCGCCAGCTCGGCGCGGAACCGCTCGGTCATCCACGCCCGCAGGTGCTCACCGTCGCGCAGCCCGTCATCGGTGAACGGAACCCCCCGGTGATCGGTCAACAGGTACAGCGCCGGCCGGCGGGCCGCCGCCCGCACCTCCTCCGATGCGCTGCCCAGGTAGCGCTCCTCCCACACCGCCGTCGCCCGCGCGTCGGTGTCGCAGACCAGCAGCGGCCCGCTCGTCCGGGCCGCCGCGTCCTCGGCCGCCTGCTGCTCGCGGACCACGGCGCGGAAGTCGTCCCGGTCCCAGGTGACGTCGAAGACGGTCGCCTCCGGTGTGCGTTCGCGCAACCCTGCCAGTTTGCGAGCGGTCAACTCCCGGCCGTACTCCGGCACCCAGGACGTGCCGTAGTGCCCCGCGAGGGCCGCCGCCATCGTCGTGGTCCCGGTCGACTCGGCCCCGACCACCACCACCCGCCGGACGAACCACGCCCGCACCGGCGGGCTCAGCCACCGCCAGTGAGCTGCCGGGTCCGCGCGCACGGCCGTCCCGGACACCGGCACCGTCCGCCGGTCCGGATCCACCGACACGGGTACGGCGTCGAAGCGGCGCGCCAATTCGGCCCCGTACGCCTCAGAGGAGAAGACCGCGTCCACCGGCCTCGACCCGACCGCGGCACGGAACACCGCGCAGTGCGCGTCCCAGACCGCCGGATCGGCGTAGTCCACCGGGTGATCGTCGTACCGGCCGACGAAACGGACCCACGGTGTGTCCGCGTGCACCTCCCGCAACCAGCCGAGGCGCAGCGGGAGCGGAATGGACTCCCGACGTGAGGGCGCCACGACGACCGTCACCTCGGCGCAGCGGGCGGCGGCGGCCCCGATCAGCGCGTGGTGCCCGGCGTGCGGCGGATAGAACTTTCCCACCACCATCCCGTGCCCGAACTCCGCCGAGCGGGCCGGCCCGCGAGGCACCGGAGCAGGGCCGGACGTCTCGGCGTTCACGCGGTGACCGGCGCCGGGCCGGGCGGGACCGCGCTCGGCCGGTCGGCCCGACGCAGGTCGGCCCGCCAGGCCCGCAACCCGAGTACGCACAGGGCGAGGAAGACCAGGTAGAGGACTGCGGTCAGGTGCAGTCCCTTGTACGCGTACAACGGGATGTAGATCAGATCGGCGGCGATCCAGAGCCACCAACTCTCCACCCGCTTGCGGGTCTGCCCGTACGTGGCCAGCAGGGACAGCGCCGTTGTCAACGCGTCGGGCAGCGGCACCGTCGAGTCGGTGCCCCGGTCCAGCAGCACCCAGAGCGCGCCGGTGAGCAGCACCCCGGCGGCGGCCAGCACCAGCCACTCCCGCCGCCCCGTCCGGCTCACAGTGAGCCGGCTACGCCGCTCGCCACCGAACAGCCAGTGCCACCAGCCGTAGCAGCCGAGCGCGACGTAGACGACCTGGAGCCCCGCGTCGGCGTACAGCCCGGCGGTCCAGAACAGCACCATGAGCAGCAGCACGTTGGCGATGCCGATCGGCCAGTTGGCGATCTTCTGCCGGGCCACCAGCCACACGTTGAGCACACCGGTCGCAAACCCCAGCAGCTCCGCCCAGGTGGTGCCCGTACCGGCCACCCGAAACGCGGTGCCGGTGAGCCAGTCGATGATCACGAGGCCACCCTAGGTGCGGAGCCGGCGCCGGAACAGACCCCCGCGACACCACCGGCCCCGGCCACCGTGGGAGGCTGTCCGACATGGTGCTTGAGGTCGCGCTGATCGATGTACTTCCCGGACACGAGGACGCGTTCGCCAAGGCGTACGCCGAGGGTCACCCGGTGCTCGCCGGGGCGACCGGCTGCCGGTCCGTGCGGATGACCCGAGGAATCGAGTCACCGACCCGTTTCGTGCTGCTCGTCGAATGGGACTCGGTCGAGGCGCACGAGGAGAACTTCCGGGCCACCGAACGGTTCGAGCAGTGGCGGGCGCTGATCGGGCCCCACTTCGCGGGACCGCCCGTGGTGGAACACTTCCTCGACGTACCGGCCTGAGCCGAGCTGTCGTACCCCAGGGTTATCGTGCCGGGCGCACGCGCCGGCCGCCGGTCCCGACGGGCTCGGGGGCGCCGGGCCCGGTGGCCGCGCGGCGCCGCACCGTCGACACCCGAAGCCGTTACTCGCCGACGCGGCGGGCCAGCACGGTGACCGTCTCTTCCGGTGACAGCGCCGCGGCCAGCAGCGCCGCGGTCATCCGTTCGTAGCGGTCGACGTCGAGCACTGTGGCCAACCGGACGTCGGTGGTCAACGCCTCGAGCATCACCGTCCGCGGGTCCGCCGGGTCGGGAAAGGCGTAGCAGGAATACGGTGTGAGCGGGTGCAGCCCGCCACCGGCCGCCCCGCGGGGCAACAGCCGCACCGTGACGTGGGACAGGCCGGTCACGGCGACCAGATGCCGCAGCTGTTCGCGCCAGATCTCCACCGGCAGGTCACCGGGGTCGCAGACGGCCTCGGCGAGCACCGCCGTGTAGCGCGGCGGATAGGCCCGCCGCAGCACCTCCTGCCGCAAGGCCCGAGCGCGCACCTCGGCCTCCACATCGACCTCCGGCGTGAGCTGGGCGCCGGCCGCCACCAGCACCCGGGCGTACGCGGGCGTCTGGAGCAGCCCCGGCACCACCGACGGCTGGTACTCCACGATGTCGGCGGCGCCGGCCTCCAACTCGGCGTAGGTGCGCTGCCGTTCGCTCATCTCGCCCAGCGTCTTCCACCAGCCCCGACTGGTCGCCGCGTCCCGGGCGATGACGATCAGCGCCTCCCGGGCGGGCGTGGAAACCTTGTAGACGTCCAGCAGATCGAGCACGTCGGCGAGGTCCGGGCGACTCTGGCCCAGCTCGATGCGGGACAGCTTCGACGTCGAGGCCCAGCCCAACCGGTCGCAGACCTGCTCCAGGGTCAGCGACTCGCGCCGACGGAGTTGGCGCAGTTCTGCGCCGAGACGTGCACGTCGAATAACAGGACTTGTTGGCAGCGGCATCCCGGCCTCCCCACCGAGGGAGACTACGCAGGACGATCACCCAGTGCAATAGCGCGCTCGCACACCGCAATCAGGGCATTCGGTGCCGCTGACCGGCCGGGCCGGCCCACACGTACCGTTTCCACAGGTCAGCAGCGGTTACGGCCGGCGAGGTCCGATCCCGGCGGGCCGTGCGTCCCGCCGGTGCGGCGGGGGCTCAGGGTCGGTAGGTGCCGAAGGACCACACGTTGCCGGCCAGATCGCGGGCGGCGTAGTCACGGGAGCCGTAGTCGGTGTCGAACGGCTCGCGGGTGATCTCGGCGCCGGCCGCGCGGGCCTGGGCGCAGTGCGCGTCGACGTCCGGCACGGCCACGTAGACCGACCAGTCGTCGTCGGCCGGCCGGGGCCGGGCGTCGGCTCGTCCACCGAGCATGATCATGCCGGTGTCGAGGACCAGTTCGGCGTGCGCCACAGTGCCGTCCGGCGCCTCGTGCACGGCATGCACCTGGAAACCGAAGGCGGCGCCGAGCCAGTCGATCGCGGCGCGGGGATCGGGATAACGGAAGATCGGATAGATGGTTCGCATGACCCGATTCTGCTGCCGGCGGCGCCGATCCGGATTGGACGAATGTGACCTCCGCTGGTCGCCGACGCGGCTGCGGTCAGCCGGCCGGCGTCAGCGGGCGGCGAGCAGCGCGGCCGGGGTCGCCCCCGCGAACTGGTGGAAGTCCCGGATCAGGTGGGACTGGTCGTAGTAGCCGCAGCCCGCCGCCACGGCGGCCCAGTCGACGGCCCGCCCGGTCGCGCCGACCTGGGTCGACGCCGCGTGGGCCTGCTGGAAACGCAGCAGCCGGGCGGCCATCTTGGGCGGCAGCCCGACCTCCTGCCGGAACCGGGACGCGAGGTGCCGGCGGCTCCAGCCCAACTCGTCGGCGAGCACCCCGACGCTCCCCCGCCCAGCATCGGCGACGAGCCACCGCCACGCCCAGTCGAGCCGCGGGTCCACCGGCGGGGACGCCGCCAGCCGGGCGGTGAGCACCCTGTCGAGCAGGGCGAACCGCTCCGGCCAGCCGGGGGCCTCGGCGAGCCGGCCGCGCAGCCGATCCAGCCAACGGCCCGGGAGTTGCCCGACGCCGACGGCCCGATTGGTCAGCTCGCTCAGTGGCAGGCCGAGGAGCCGACGGGCGGTCAGCGGGGCGAGCAGCAACTCGACGCCCTCCCCCACACCCACGGTGCGCGTGGTGCACCAACTGTCGAAGGTGCCGGCCACGAACGAGTCGACAGCTGTGACACCGCGCTCCGCGCTGCGCGGGTCGGTCACGTCCAGCGGAGCGCCCCAACCCAGGATCAGCACCACGAAGACGCCCGCCGACTCCCGACGGACCAGTGGCACGTCCGCCCGTTCCCGATAGCCCACGTATCTGTCGACGAATGGACGCAGGCTGGCATCGGGCAGACCGAGGACCATCTCGCCGATCGGCACCACCGTCGTCAACAGTGCCCGCCCTTCGCGTGACCCGGTCGGCCGGACCCCAGCGGAGCGCTGGGCGTGGCCGACCGGGTGGCTGTCACTTCACCCCGGCGGCGTCCATGCCGCGCAGCTCCTTCTTCAGGTCGGAGACCTCGTCGCGGATCCGGGCCGCCAACTCGAACTGCAGCTCGCGGGCGGCGGCCAACATCTGGTCGTTGAGCTCCTGGATGAGCTGGGCGAGGTCGGCGCGGGCCATCCCCTCCCGCGAGGTGGTGCCGGCGGCGGACCGGCTCCGGCTGCGGGTCTCCTTGACCGGCGCCTTGCCCCGGGAGAGCTGACGCACCGCGCCCCCGACCCGGGAATTCTCGGTGTCCTCCGCCTCGCGGTAGATGTCGTCCAGGATGTCGTGGATCTTCTTGCGCAGCGGCTCCGGGCTGATGCCGTGCGCCTCGTTGTGCGCGATCTGCTTGGCCCGACGCCGATCGGTCTCGTCGATCGCCGCCGCCATCGACGGGGTGATCTTGTCGGCGTACATGTGCACCTGACCGGAGACGTTACGGGCGGCCCGCCCGATGGTCTGGATCAGCGACCGGCCGCTGCGGAGGAAGCCCTCCTTGTCGGCGTCGAGAATCGCCACCAGCGACACCTCGGGCAGGTCCAGACCCTCGCGGAGCAGGTTGATGCCGACGAGCACGTCGTAGTCACCCTTGCGCAGCTCGCGCAGCAGCTCCACCCGGCGCAACGTGTCGACCTCCGAGTGCAGGTAGCGCACCCGGATGCCGTTCTCCAGGAGGTAGTCGGACAGGTCCTCGGCCATCTTCTTGGTCAGCGTGGTGACCAGCACCCGCTCGTCCCGGTCGGTCCGCAGCTTGATCTCGTGCATCAGGTCGTCGATCTGGCCCTTGGTCGGCTTGATCACGACCTCCGGGTCGACCAGACCGGTGGGTCGGATCACCTGCTCGACGAACTCGCCCTGGGCCTGCTCCATCTCCCACGTGCCGGGGGTCGCGGAGAGGAAGACCATCTGGCCCACCCGCTCCAGGAACTCGTCGAAGCGCAACGGCCGGTTGTCGGCCGCGCTGGGCAGCCGGAAGCCGTGGTCGATGAGCATCCGCTTGCGCGACGCGTCGCCCTCGTACATGCCGCCGATCTGCGGGATGGTCACGTGCGACTCGTCGACCACTGTGAGGAAGTCGTCGGGGAAGTAGTCGAGCAGGGCGTGCGGCGGGCTGCCGGGCAGCCGCCCGTCCATGTGCATCGAGTAGTTCTCGATGCCGGAGCAGAAGCCCACCTGCCGCATCATCTCGATGTCGTAGGTGGTGCGCATCCGCAGCCGCTGCGCCTCCAGCAGCTTGCCCTGCCGCTCCAGCTCGGCGAGGCGCTCGGCAAGCTCCACCTCGATGTCGCGGATCGCCCGCTCCATCCGCTCCGGACCCGCCGCGTAGTGGGTGGCCGGGAAGATCACCAGCTGGTCGACCTCGCGGACCACGTCACCGGTCAACGGGTTGAGGTAGTAGAGCTTCTCCACCTCGTCACCGAAGAGCTCGATGCGGATCGCCAGCTCCTCGTACGCCGGGATGATCTCCAGGGTGTCGCCGCGGACGCGGAAGGTGCCGCGCTGGAAGGCCATGTCGTTGCGGGTGTACTGGATGTCGACCAGCCGGCGCAGCAACTGGTCACGGTCGAGCTCCTGCCCGACCTGTGCCTTCACCGCCCGGTTGAGGTATTCCTCCGGGGTGCCCAGACCGTAGATCGCCGAGACGGTCGCCACCACGATCACGTCGCGGCGGGTGAGCAGCGACATCGTCGCCGAGTGCCGCAGCCGCTCCACCTCCTCGTTGATCGAGGAGTCCTTCTCGATGTAGGTGTCGGTCTGCGGGATGTACGCCTCGGGCTGGTAGTAGTCGTAGTACGACACGAAGTATTCGACAGCGTTGTGCGGCAGCAGCTCGCTGAACTCCTTGGCCAACTGCGCACAGAGCGTCTTGTTCGGGGCGAGCACCAGGGTGGGGCGTTGCAGCCGCTCGATCAGCCACGCCGTGGTGGCGCTCTTGCCGGTGCCGGTCGCGCCGAGCAGCACTGTGTTGCGGTCGCCACGCCGAACCCGGCGCTCAAGTTCGTCGATGGCTGCCGGTTGGTCGCCGGCCGGCTGAAACTCACTGACGACCTGGAAGCGGCTGTCCAGCCGGGGAATGTCAAGCGCCATGCCGTCAACGGTACGCCGGAGGTCCGACAGGAACGGCCGTCACGGCAGGTACGTGATCAGCTTCAATATTCCCATTGTGTGGCCCATGTCACCGGGACTACCCTCTTCATGTAGGCCGCTCGCGGCGGCCGACCGGGCCGGTGGCCAGGCCAACATCACGGCCGGTCACCCCCGGCACTGCGGTCGCAGCACCCGGCTCGTCCGGCGTGCGCACCCGTGTGGTCGCGCTCGAGGCGCAGACCGGCCGCCGCGAGCGCCCCTGCTCGTCACCCCGGCGCGTCCCCGCCCGTTTCACCTCCGTGGACACCTCTCCGACCCCGGCGCCCGACACCGCCCGCACCGCCACACCCCGACCGGAGGCCGGAAGCACCGGCAACGGCCCGGCCGGCGGGGGCAGTGGCCCAACCAGTGGTGGCAGCGGCCCGGCCAGCGGCAGCGGGCGGCACCACACCGGCTCGGCCGGTGGCGCCTCGGTGGCCGGCCGGACCAACGACGCCAAGAGCAGGTCCACGGCGAGCCGGACCAACGACACCAAGAGCAGGTCCACGACCGGCCGGTCCGCCGGCGGGGCGCGCCGAGCCACCGTCGGCCGCAAGACCGACGACACGCGCCGGGCCGCCGCCGCGCGGAGCCTCGCGGAGAACCGTGACACCGCCCGCCGCGACGACACCCCGGACACCGCCGACACCACCGGCGCCGCCGACACCACCGGCCCGACCTCGGCCGGCCGTCGTCGGCGTACGGTGCTGCTGTTGCTCGGTCTGACGGCGGTGACCTCCGCGACGGCCCTGGTGCTCGGGCTGTTGAGCTGGGCGCCCGACCCACCCGAGCCGGCCCGGCCGCTGACAGTGGCGGAGAGCGAGCGGCTGGCCGCCGTGCGGGTCACCAACCTGCGGGACCTGCGCGCCGGTGTACGCGTCACGGCCGGCACTGGCGCCACCCGCATCGAGCTGGTGGGCTGGGTGGACTGGTCCCGGTCGCTGCTCTACCTCGACGTTGGCGGGCCGGGCGCGGGTGCCGAACGCGGGCTGTTGCAGAAGAGCGGCCCGGTGCTGGTGATCCGGCCCGATCCGGCGGCGGTACCCACTCCCGCCGCGCCACCACTGGTAGCCCCGGAGGACCGGTGGCGGCTGCACCGACTGGCACCCAGGGCGCAACTGGCACCGGTGCTCGACCTGCTCCTCGACCTCGCCGCCGACCGCCCGGACACCACGACCCGGACGGCGCCGTCAAGCGGAGCACGCTGGATCGCCCGGGAGACCGTGCCGGCCGGAGCACTGGACGTCATACAGGCACCGCTGGCTCGCGGCTTGCCGGCCGCCAGCACCGCGATCGGTACCCCCGGCGCCGCGACGCCCGCCCCGGACGGACAGACCCGGTACTGGCTGGACCAGGACGCCCGGCTGCACAAGCTGGTGACCCGGCTGCCCGGCGCCGGCCCGGTCACGATGATCTTCAACCGGGCCGACCGGCCGACACTACGTCCGGTGGACGCACTCGGCGGCCGACCCGGTCTGCCCCGCGCGCTGACCGACGCCGAGCAACGTCGGCTCGACCGGCTGCCAGCCCGACTCCGCGCCCAGGGTGGCGCCACGCTGACGCTGACCGCGCCGATGGGCACGACCACGAACCTGCGGGGCGCCGGCTGGCTGAGCTGGACCGCCCGTAGCGCGTACCTCGCGGTCGCCGACCTGGGCGTACCCGATCGCCGGACGCTGCTGCGACGCGACGCCGCCGGTCTGGCCCGGGCGGACCTGCCGGCGGCCAGTGCCGGCGGCGGCACCGCTGAGGCGCCGGCCCGGCCGCCGTTGCCGCCCCCGGCCGTGGCGTGGCGGGTCTCCCGACCCGGCCGGGACGCCCTGAGCGTGCTGGTCGACGCCGCCGTGACCGCCGGATCCGTCGGGCACCGCGGCACCGCCGTGCGGGTACGCGAGGACGTCGCCGCCGGACGGACCGTGGACATCATCGAGTCGGGTCCGGCGGACGCGCGGCTGCGCTACTGGATCGACCGCGACGGGTCGCTCCGCCGGCTCGAGTTGCGGACCGACGCCGGTGCGTGGGCCCACCTGGATCTCCGCCCTGCCGTCGTACCGCGACTGGCCGCCAACCCCCGGCCTGCCGCCCCTCGACCATCAGCCCCTCGGTCTTCGGCCCCTCGGCCCGGTGCCCGCTGACCTCAGGGGCGCCAGCCGGTCTGCGCGGCCCACTGCTCGGCCCGCAGGTACTCCTCGTCGAACCACGGGTTCCGGGCCGTGCCGGAATCGCCGACCTCCGGCGCCGCGTCGACCAGGTCCCGCTTGAACATCAGGTAGGCGGCCCGCTGATCCGGGTCGGCACGCAGGTGGTCGCGCATCAGCAGCGCGTACCGCCAGCCCGGCGAATCCGCCAGCCGCACGTGCAGACGAACCGAGCGGGCCGGGTCCGCGCTGCCATGCAGCCGCTTCTCCCACCGGCCCCGGCCGGCCGGACGCGGGTCGTCCCACCACTGCCCCGGCACCCGCGGGAACCCGGCGTTCGCCAGCCGATCGGCCAACGGCCCGTCGGCGTCGGCGAGGCTGGAGACCGCCACCTGCACGTCGATGACGTTCTGGGCGGCCAGACCGGGCACCGCCGTCGAACCGATGTGATCGATCCGTAGGGCATCCGAACCCAGCGCGTGCTGGATCCGGGCGGCCAGCCGCGCGTACTGCTCCGGCCAACTCGCGTCGGCCCCCGCCAGCTCGGCCGGAGCCGGTGGAACCACCCGCCGCTGGCGCAGGTTGTCCTCATAGGGCACCAGCCGCTGCTTCCAGAGCAGGTCGACGGCGTCGTGCAGCGCCGTCAGACTCCCGTCGTTGGTCAGCACCACGTCCGCCGCCGCCCGGCGGCGGGCGTCGTCGGCCTGGGCGGCGATCCTCCGCTCGGCCTCCGCGCGACCCATCCCCCGGTCGCGCGCCAGCCGCTCCAGTCGGGTCGACACGGCCGTCTGCACCACGACCACCAGGTGGTACGTCGGCGCGAGACCCACCTCGACCAGCAGCGGTACGTCGTTGACGACGATCGCGTCAGGTGCCGCCGCCGCGGCCAGCTCGGCGGTACGGGCCCGCACCCGGGGGTGGGTGATCGCCTCCAGCCGACGCCGGGCGCTCTCGTCGGCGAACACCACCGCTCCCAGGGCGGCACGGTCCAGCGCGCCATCGGCGTCCACCACCGCGTCGGAGAAGGCGGCCACGATCTCGGCCAACCCGTCCGTACCCGGCGCCACGACCTCCCGGGCCACCCGGTCGGCGTCGATGAGCACCGCGCCCCGCTCGACGAGCCGCGCGGCCACCGCGCTCTTGCCCGACCCGATCCCGCCGGTCAACCCCACTCTCAGCACCCGAACAGTCAACCGGATCAACAAGCCCGCCGCCAAACCCACGCACGGCCCGGCGACCTCCCAACCACCCCGCCCCAAGCCGCGACCGCGCCCGTCCCGGCTCCCCGCGCCCCGCGCCCCGCGCCGGGCGCCCGGCGCCCGGCGCCCCGCGCCCCGCGCCAAGATCTCCACAACTTCCCCGATATTGCTGCCTCCGACAAGCAGGAGACAGCAACATCCCCGATATTGCGCGGATCTTGACGACGAACGCCGCCCCCCGACAGACCGGGACCAGGGTTCGGGCGCCCACGGGCCGCCAAGATCGCGCTCGAACCAGGATGTAGTGGTGTTCGGTGCCCGGGAGGCCCCTCCATCATGGATCGAGCGCGATCTTGGGCGGTCGGCGTCAGCCGCGCATGCCGCGCCCACGGCGGCGCCCCGGCCCGCGGGAGCGCCGCGCCCACAACTCGCCTGGGGCACCCGAGGCCGCAACTCGCCCGGGCAACTCCCCGCCCGCAGCTCGCGCGGGGCACGGCGGGTACGGCGAGGGCCCCGCCCCCAGCGATCCGGAGATCGCGGGGACGGGGCCCGTCGTCGTTCAGCGGGTCACTTACCGCCGGCGAGCTTCTCCCGCAGTGCGGCGAGCGCCTCGTCGGTGGCCAGCGTGCCGGCCGGCTCCTCGGCCTGCCGGCTCGGGGCCGGGCTGGACGAGGAGGTGGTGCCACCGCCACCGCCACCGGCAGCGGCCGGAACGGCCGGAGTCGGGTTGGCGGCAGCCTCGGCGTCGGCGGCCCGAGAGGTCTGCACCTGCTTGGTGTGGGCCTCCCAGCGCAGACGAGCCTCGGCGTACTGGTTCTCCCAGGTCTCGCGCTGCTTGTCGTACCCCTCGAGCCACTCGCCCGTCTCCGGGTCGAAGCCCTCGGGGTAGATGTAGTTGCCCTCGGTGTCGTACGTCGCGGCCATGCCGTAGAGGGTCGGGTCGAAGTGCTCCTCGCCCTCGACGAAGCCCTCGTTGGCCTGCTTGAGCGACAGCGAGATCCGGCGACGCTCCAGGTCGATGTCGATGACCTTGACCATGACCTCGGAGCCGACCTGGACGACCTGCTCCGGGATCTCCACGTGGCGCTCGGCCAGCTCGGAGATGTGGACCAGGCCCTCGATGCCGTCGTCCACGCGCACGAACGCACCGAACGGCACCAGCTTGGTGACCTTACCCGGCACGATCTGCTGGATCGCGTGGGTGCGGGCGAACTGCCGCCACGGGTCTTCCTGGGTCGCCTTCAGCGACAGCGAGACCCGCTCGCGGTCCAGGTCGACGTCCAGGACCTCGACCTCGACCTCCTGGCCCACCTCGACGACCTCGGACGGGTGGTCGATGTGCTTCCAGGACAGCTCGGAGACGTGCACCAGACCGTCGACGCCGCCCAGGTCCACGAAGGCGCCGAAGTTGACGATCGAGGACACGACGCCCTTGCGGACCTGGCCCTTCTGCAGCTTGTTGAGGAACTCGGTGCGCACCTCGGACTGCGTCTGCTCCAGCCAGGCCCGGCGGGACAGGACCACGTTGTTGCGGTTCTTGTCCAGCTCGATGATCTTGGCTTCGAGCTCCCGCCCGACGTACGGCTGCAGGTCGCGCACACGACGCATCTCGACCAGGGACGCGGGCAGGAAGCCGCGCAGCCCGATGTCGAGGATGAGGCCGCCCTTGACCACCTCGATGACCGAACCGCGGACGACGCCGTCCTCGTCCTTGATCTTCTCGATCGTGCCCCAGGCCCGCTCGTACTGTGCCCGCTTCTTGGAGAGGATCAGACGACCCTCCTTGTCCTCCTTCTGGAGGACCAGGGCCTCGATGTGGTCGCCAACCGTCACAACCTCGGCGGGGTCCACGTCGTGCTTGATCGACAACTCCCGAGAGGGGATGACACCCTCGGTCTTGTAGCCGATGTCGAGCAGGACCTCGTCCCGATCGACCTTGACGACGGTGCCTTCGACAATGTCGCCGTCGTTGAAGTACTTGATGGTCTCGTCGATCGCGGCGAGGAATGCCTCCTCGGAACCGAGATCGTCGTGGGTGACCCGGGTGGCGCTCGAGGGGGCCTCGATGCTGCTCGTCATGTGGGCGGTTGCTCCGGTCGGTGGGTTGTCACAGCAGGCTGGTGTGTCGCAGTGACCTGTTCGCGCCAGCGGATCCGTCGCCGGGCACACCGAACGATCGCCTAGTGAGATCATGATGTGGCTCCGTCGACCGCGCACCTGCTCCCTGCCGAGGCAACGCGATCCGCGAGCGCATCGTCTAGCCTACCGTGCGCATTACCACAGCGTGCAAGCCCTCCCGGGTTCTCTTCGTGCGATGACCTGCGAAAGCCGAACAATCGCCCGGAAATGACCCCTGCTGTCTCCTGCGTCACAGCAGCCCCGCGCGCCACGCTTGCTCGACCCGGTGTCCCCGGCGTGTCCGGCGTGTCCGGCCCGCCCGGACACCGCGAACTTCACCGAAGACGAGACGATCAAGGCCCCCGCGCGAGGAGTCGGGCAGATCGTGGACGCGTCGCCGTACCCACCGGGGTTGGTGGGGCCTAGCGTGAGCGCGTGGATGACGACAGCCGGGTTACCCGGCGCCGGGTGGGTGACGCCGAGGCCCGGCGCGCCAACCGCGGCTGGTGGGACACCGACGCCGACGACTACCAGGCCGAACACGGCGCGTTCCTCGGCGACGTGGACTTCGTGTGGTGCCCCGAGGGCCTGCGCGAGGCCGACGCCCGGCTGCTCGGCGACGTGTCGGGGCGACGGGTGCTGGAGGTGGGCGCCGGCGCCGCGGCCGCCGCCCGCTGGCTCGCCACCCAGGGCGCCCGGCCGGTCGCCTTCGACCTGTCCGCCGGCATGTTGCGGCACGCCGCCAAGGCCGCCGACCGCACCGGGGTACGCGTGCCGCTGGTGCAGGCCGACGCGCTCGCCCTGCCGTTCGCCGACCGGTCGTTCGACGTCGCCTGCACCGCGTTCGGCGCGATCCCGTTCGTGGACGACTCGGCGGCACTGCTCGCCGAAGTGCACCGGGTGCTGCGCCCTGGCGGCCGGTGGGTGTTCTCGGTGACCCACCCGATGCGGTGGATCTTCCTCGACGACCCCGGTGAGGGCGGCCTGACGGCCGTGCACTCGTACTTCGACCGCTCCCCCTACGTGGAGCAGGACGAGACCGGCGTGGCCACCTACGTCGAGCAGCACCGCACCCTCGGCGACCGGATCCGCGAACTGGTCGGCACCGGCTTCCGGCTGCTGGACCTGGTGGAACCGGAGTGGCCGGAGGGACACGAGGGGATCTGGGGGCAGTGGAGCCCGCTGCGGGGCCGGCTCTTTCCCGGCACCGCCATCTTCGTCACCGAGAAGCCCGCCGCCTGAGCGCCGCACGCACAGTGCGACGGCTGTCCGACCGGTCCTCGCTACGACCACACGACGTCGTGCTCGCGGTGGAGATCGTCTCGCCCGGCACGCGACGGATCGACCGGTTCGCGAAGCCGGGCGAGTACGCCGCCGCCGGCATCCAATTCTACTGGCGCATCGAGCAGGACCCGGTGCACGTGTACGCGTACCGGATCGGCGACCGGGTGGGGCCGGGCGGTGAGCGGCAGTACGAGCTGGTCGCCGACGGCGCCGACGTGATCGAGCTGACCGAGCCGTTCGACATCAAGCTGCCGGTCGCCGAGATCACCCCGTAGTCGTTTCGCCCTGGCCGCCTCGGGTAGCCGACGACCATGGCCGAACAGAGATTCCGCAAGGGCGACCAGGTCTCCTGGTCGGCCCACGGCAGCCGCGCGTACGGCGTGGTGCGGGGGACGATCACCGAGCGGACGCGGATCCGCGGGCGGGCCGTGAACGCGGCCCCCGACGACCCGCAGTACCGGGTCCGCAGTGACGGCACGGGCCGCGACGTGGCCCACCGCCCCGAGGCGTTGCGTCATGAGCAGAAGTGACGACGGCCGGGACACCTACCGGGAGTTCACCGAAGCGGTGAACATGAAGCCCGGTGAGCTGTCCACGTGGTTGGAGACCGACGAGTCGAAGCAGGTCGGCTGGCACAAGGGCGGTCAGGCCGGTGGTGGCGAGTCGGTCGGGCACGAGTCCGGTCGGAAGATCATCAATCTGCTCCGTCGTAAGCGCGGCGACCTGTCCGAGGGCGACTACAAGCACATGCGCAAGGTGGTCGGCTACGTACGCCGGCACATGGCGCAGCGCCCCTCGGGCGACGTCCGGGACACCAAGTGGCGCTGGTCCCTCATGAACTGGGGCCACGACCCCCTGAAATAACCACACCACAGATCAGACCAAGGGCGACGGCCCTGATCCACAACGCCAACGCCAACGGTCGCGACCAGGGCAACCCGGTCAGGGTTTCGGGGCAGCCCGACCCACGCAGGGATCAAGCCTGACCGCCCGGAGTGGGTCGGGCTGCCCCGAAACCCCCCACCGCAACCAAGAAACGATCAGTGATCAGCGCTGTTCCAGTCCCGGCCCAGACCGACGGACACCTCCAGCGGCACCGACAGCGGGTACGCCCCGCCCATCTCCCGCCGGACCAGCGCCTCCAACGCCTCCCGCTCACCCGGAGCGACCTCGAAGACCAGCTCGTCGTGCACCTGCAACAGCATCCGTGAACGCAGCCCGGCCTCGCCGAGCGCGGTGTCGACGTGCAGCATCGCCACCTTGATGATGTCGGCGGCGGAGCCCTGGATGGGGGCGTTGAGCGCCATCCGCTCGGCGATGTCGCGGCGTTGCCGGTTGTCGCTGACCAGGTCGGGCAGGTAGCGGCGTCGACCCAGGATGGTGGAGGTGTAGCCGTCCTGGCGGGCCCGGGCGACCACCTGCTGGAGGTAGTCGCGCACCCCGCCGAAGCCGGCGAAGTAGTTCTCCATCAGCCCGCGCGCCTCTTCGGTGCTGATGCTGAGCTGTTGGGACAGGCCGAAGGCGCTGAGCCCGTACGCCAGGCCGTAGTTCATGGCCTTGATCTTGCGGCGCTGGTCGGGGGTGACCTCGTCGAGCGGCACCCCGAAGACCGACGAGGCGGTGGCGGCGTGGAAGTCGGCGCCGGAGTTGAACGCGTCGATCAGCGCGTCGTCCGAGCTGAGGTGCGCCATGATGCGCATCTCGATCTGGCTGTAGTCGGCGGTGAGCAGACTCTCGTAGCCCTCCCCCACCACGAAGGCCCGCCGGATCCGACGACCCTCCTCGGTGCGGATCGGGATGTTCTGCAGGTTGGGCTCGGTGGAGGAGAGCCGGCCGGTGGCGGCCACCGTCTGGTTGAACGTGGTGTGGATCCGGCCGTCGTCGGAGACCGACTTGAGCAGCCCGTCGACCGTCGACTTGAGCTTGGCCACGTCCCGGTGGCGCAGCAGGTGGGCCAGCACCGGGTGCGGCTGCTGCGCGTAGAGCCACTGCAGGGCGTCGGCGTCGGTGGTGTAACCCGTCTTGATCTTCTTGGTCTTCGGCAGACCCAGCTCGGTGAAGAGGATCTCCTGCAACTGCTTGGGCGAGCCGAGGTTGAACTCCCGGCCCACCGCCTCGTACGCGCCCTGCGCGGCGGCCTTCACCTCGGCGGCGAAGTGGGCCTCCAGCTCGGACAGATAGTGGGTGTCGGCGGCGATGCCGGTGCTCTCCATGGTGGCCAGCACCCGCATCAACGGCAGCTCCACGCCGGCCATCAGCCGGGCGGACTGCTCGCCGTCGCGGGACAGTTCGGCGTCGATCGCGTCGGCCAGGTCGAGGGTGGCCCGGGCCTGGAGCATCAGGTTCTGCTCGACCACCCCCTCGTCGCCGAGGCCGTCGAGGGTGAGCTGGCCGGACTCCGGGACGTCGACCCGCAACTCCCGGTGCAGGTAGCGCAGCGCCAGGTCGGTGAGGTCGTAGGACCGCTGGTCGGGGCGGGCCAGGTAGGCGGCGATCTGGGTGTCGCGGACGATGCCGGCGAGCTGCCAGCCGTGCGCGGCGCAGGCCAGCACGGCCGGTTTGCTGTCGTGCAGCACCTTGGGGCGCTGCTCGTCGGCCAACCAGCTGGCCAGGGCGCTCTCGTCGGTCGGGTCGAGCTGCGCCGGGTCGACCCAGGCCGCCGCGCCGCCGGCGGTGGCCAGCGCGAGACCGGTGATCGAGGCGGTGTGCCGGCGGTTGGGGCCGGTGTCGAGCTTGACCGCCAACCCGACCGGGGTGCCGGTCGGGACGTGCGTGGTCAGCCAGCCGGCCAGCGCGCCGGGCTCGGTGAGCACCTCGCCGGTGAGGTCGAAGCCGGACTCGGCCTCCGGCTCAACCGCCTCCAGGTACTGGTAGAGACGGTCGCGCAGGATGCGGAACTCCAGGGTGTCGAAGACCTGGTGCACGGCCTCCCGGTCCCACCCCGTCCAGCGGGTGTCCTCCGGGCGCAGCGGCAGCTCCAGGTCGGAGACGAGGCAGTTGATCTCGTAGTTGCGGATCACGTCGGCGAGCCGCTCCCGCAGGCTGTCGCCGGCCTTGCCCTTGATCTCGTCGGCCCGGGCGATCACGCCCTCCACCCCGCCGTACGTGGTGATCCACTTGGCGGCGGTCTTCGGGCCGACGCCCGGGATGCCGGGCAGGTTGTCACTGGTCTCGCCGACCAGTGCGGCGAGGTCCCGGTACTGCTGGGGCGGGACGCCGTACTTCGCCTCGATCGCCGCCGGGTCCATCCGGGCCAGGTCGGAGACGCCCTTGCGCGGGTAGAGGACGGTGATCTGGTCGTCGACCAGCTGGAACGCGTCGCGGTCGCCGCTGCTGATCAGCACCGACATGCCCTGGTCGCGGGCCTGGGAGGCGAGCGTGGCGATCACGTCGTCGGCCTCGAAGCCCTCTTTCTCCACCACCGGGATCTGCAGCGCGGCCAGGACCTCCTTGACCAGGCTCACCTGGCCCTTGAAGTCGGTCGGGGTCTCGCTGCGGCCGGCCTTGTACTCCGCGTACTTGTCGGTGCGGAAGGAGTGGCGGGAGACGTCGAAGGCCACCACGATGTGGGTGGGCTGCTCGTCGCGGAGCACGTTGATCAGCATTGAGGTGAAGCCGTACACCGCGTTGGTCGGCTGACCCGTCGTGGTGGAGAAGTTTTCCACAGGCAGGGCAAAGAAAGCCCGGTATGCCATGGAATGTCCGTCGACGAGAAGCAGGCGCGGTGTCGTAGCTGTCACGGCAGCGACTCTAGTCCGTCGCACCGACATCCCTGGCCCTCGGCACGGGGTGCCGCGACGCCGAGCCGAACGCCGACGGCCGGCCACCCCCGCGAGGGGATGACCGGCCGCCGATTCGGGTGGCTCAGGCCACGCCGAGGTACGCCTCCTTGACCGACGGATCGTGCAGCAGGTCCTGACCGGACCCCTCCTTCACGATCTGACCGGTCTCCAGCACGTAGCCGCGGTGTGCCCGCGACAGCGCCTGCTGGGCGTTCTGCTCCACCAGCAGGATCGTCGTGCCCTGCTGGTTGATCTCGGTGATGATGTCGAAGATCTGCCGGATCACCAGCGGGGCCAGGCCCATCGACGGCTCGTCGAGCAGCAGCAGCTTCGGTCGGCTCATCAGCGCCCGACCGACCGCGAGCATCTGCTGCTCGCCGCCGGAGAGGGTGCCACCGGCCTGCTTGCGCCGCTCGGCCAGCCGCGGGAAGAGGGTCAGCACCCGCTCCAGGTCGGAGGCGATGCCGGCGGAATCCCGCCGGGTGTACGCCCCCATGTCCAGGTTCTCCATGACCGTCATACCCGGGAAGATCTGCCGTCCCTCGGGCGACTGACACAGCCCCCGGACCACCCGCAGGTCGGCCCGGAGCTTGCTGATGTCCTCGCCGTTGAACGTGATCTTGCCTTCGGCCAGTGACCGGGTCCCGGAGATGGCCCGCATGGTGGTGGTCTTACCGGCGCCGTTCGCGCCGATCAGGGCCACCACCTCACCCTCGTTGACGGTGAGGCTGATCCCGTGCAGCGCCTCGATCCGGCCGTACGCGACGGCGACGTTCTCCAGCTCAAGCAGCGTCATCGGCGGGCTCCCCCAGGTACGCGGCGATCACCTTCGGATCGCGGCTGACCTCCGCGGGCGCACCCTCGGCGATCTTGCGGCCGAACTCCAGCACCACGATCCGGTCGGTGACTCCCATGACCAGGCGCATGTCGTGCTCGATGAGCAGGACGGTCAGGCCCATGTCACGGATCTTGCGGATCAGGGTGAGGAGCTCCTCCTTCTCCGCCGGGTTGAAGCCGGCGGCCGGCTCGTCCAGGCAGATCAGCTTCGGCTCGGTGGCCAACGCGCGGGCGATCTCCAACCGACGCTGGTAGCCGTACGGCAGGTTGCGCGCCTCGTCGTTGGCCCGGTCGGCGATCCCGACGAAGCGGAGCAGCTCGAGCGCCTTGCTCTCGGCCGCCCGCTCCTCCAGGATGTGCCGGGACAGGCCGAAGATCTTGGCGGCCGACAGGCGCACCTGCTGCCAGGTCCGGACGATCCCGGACGCGGCGGTGACCTGCGGCAGCTCCTCCGGCTTGGGCCGCACCCGGTAGAGCCGGAACAGCGCACCGGGCACGCTCGTCTTGTGCCGGGAGTCCGTCCCGACCATGACGTTCTCGAGCGCCGTCATCTCCGGGAAGAGCCGGATGTTCTGGAACGTCCGGGAGATGCCCAGCTGGCTGATCTGGTGCGGCTTGCGACCGGTCACCTTCTGGCCGCGGAACCGGACCGCGCCGGAGGTCGGCTTGTAGACCCCGGTCATCACGTTGAAGCTGGTGGTCTTGCCGGCACCGTTCGGCCCGATGAGGCCGAGGATCTCGCCCTCGTAGATCTGGAAATTGATCTTGTCGAGGGCGACCACACCGCCGAAGCGGAGCGTGACGTCGTCGACTTCGAGCAGTACCGTCCGGGGACCCGCCTGCGTCGGGATCTTCGGCGTGGTGGTGCTGGTGGACTGGTCAGACATGAGCGGGCGCCTCCTCTGCCTCTGCCGCGCGGTCCTTCAACTCGCGGGCACGCCGCCGGCTCGGGACCAGGCCCTGCGGACGCAGGATCATCACCAGCACCATGGCCAGACCGAAGACCAACCACCGGTAGTCGGCGAAGTCGCGGAACCGCTCCGGCAGGTACGCCAGCAGCACCGCGCCGAGCGAGACTCCGATCATGTTGCCGGAGCCACCGACCACCACCATGGCCACGAACAGGATGGACAGGTTCGCGTTGAACTGGGTCGGGTCGATGAACGCGTTCCGGCTGCCGAAGAGGAAGCCCGACAGGCCACCGAGCGCCGCACCGATGGCGAACGCCCAGAGCTTGAACTTGAACGGGTACACGCCCATCACCGCTGCGGCGTCCTCGTCCTCCCGCACTGCCAACCACGCCCGGCCGACCCGGCTGTGCTCCAGCCGACGGACCAGGAACACCATGATCAGTACGAACGTGATCGCCAGCCAGTACCAGGGCTTCGCGTCGATCAGACCGAAGACCTTGTTGTCCGGCGACGGCGCACCCTCGGGACCGGGGATGGCCGAGATGCCGACCGGGCCGTTGGTCAGGCCGGTGGCGTTACGGGCCACGATGCGGATGATCTCGCCGAAGCCCAGTGTCACGATGGCCAGGTAGTCACCGCGCAGCCGCAGCGTCGGCCAGCCCAGCAGCACCCCGGAGATCATCGTCAGCACGATCGCGATGAACAGGCAGATCGCCCAGGTCACCGCCCAGGTCGGCGGCAGGTTGAACTCCTGCTGGATCCACTTCACCACCGGCGAGTTCACCGAGCCGAACAGCGCCACGCTGTACGCCCCGATGGCGAAGAAGCCGATGTAGCCCAGGTCGAGCAGGCCGGCGAGACCCACCACCACGTTCAGGCCGATGGCGACCAGCACGTAGATGGCACAGACGAAGAGCACACCCGCCCAGTTGTTACCGCCCTCGATCGAGTCGGTACGCAACCAGGTCAGGCCCGGAACGCCAAGCAGTGGAAGGTAGTAGAGGATCGCCACGAAGGCGGCGAGCCCGAGGGCCTGCTGCCACTTCGTCAGCGCCCGCCAGCGGTCGCCGATGGAGGTCAGCATGCCGACCCGACGGCGGTCTGCGGAGCGAATCTTGTCGATCATGCGCGGGCCCTCCCGAGCGACTCACCCAACAGGCCGGTGGGCCGGAACATCAGCACCACGATCAGCACCACGAAGGCGATGACGTCCTCCCAGTTGGAGGCGAAAAGCGTGGCGCCGTAGACCTCGACGATGCCGAGGAAGAGACCACCCAGCAGCGCACCGCGCAGGTTGCCGATGCCACCGAGCACGGCGGCGGTGAACGCCTTCAGGCCGAGCACGAAGCCGATGCTGTTCTGGGTGAAGCCGAACCGCATGCTCCACAACAGCGCGGCGGCGCCGGCCATGATGCCACCGAGCACGAAGATCAGCATGATCACGCGCTCCTGGTTGACACCCATCAGCGCAGCGGTCTCCGGGTTCTGGGCCACCGCCCGCACACCCCGGCCGTACCGGGTGCGGTTGATGAACCAGTCCAGCAGCGCCATCATCACCACGGCCGCGACGAAGACGATCACTTGAATGTTCGTGATCGCGGTGTTGCCGATGGTGAACAGGGTCTCCTGCTGGATGATCGTCGGCATGCCGACGATCTGCCGGGGCCGGCCGAACACATCCGGCAGCGCGCCACCGAGCAGCTTGGGCAGCACCTGCCCGAAGAGCTCCACGAAGACCAGCGACAGACCGATCGCGGTGATCAGGAAGATCAGCGGCGGAGCGTTCTTGCGCCGCAGCGGCCGGTACGCGACCCGCTCGAGCGCCAGCGCCGTACCGCCCGAGGCGACCGCCGCGACGATGAGGCCGAGCACCAGGAACAGGATCGCCTGGCCGATGGGGGGGTTATTTTTCACACCGAGCTGGTTCCACAGGATCAGCACCGAGAAGGTGCCGACCATGAAGACCTCGGAGTGTGCGAAGTTGATCAGACGAAGGACGCCATAGACGAGTGTGTAGCCAAGGGCGATCAGGGCGTAGATGGCGCCCTTGGAAAGGCCATCGACCGTGTGCTGGCCGAGATGACCGATCAGTTCATCGAAATGCACCGGGGGTCTCCTTGAATCGAGTGCGGCCGGGGTGAAACACCCCGGCCGCACTCCATTTCGTGGGCGTCAGCTGAGCTTGAGCTCCTGCAGCGCCTCGATAGCCTCGCCCTTGATCTGGTACGCCCAGATGACGACCTTCGACGGGTCGACGTCGCCCTTGGAGTCGAACTTGATGTACTTCGACACACCCTGCTTGTCGTACGACTTCACGAACGCCAGGATGTCCGCGCGGCTCTTCTTGCCAGCCTTGAAGGCGTCCAGGTAGATCGTCGCGCCGTCGAAGCCCTCAGCGCCGTAGGAGCCCGGCGGGATGCCGTACTCCTTCTGGAAGTCGGCGGAGAAGGTGCCGCCGGCCTTGTCGGCCGGGAGGCACGGGCAGGTGATGATGGCACCCTCGGCGCCGCCGGAGGCACCCTTCGGGAACGCGGTGTCGTAGAGACCGTCCGGGCCGACGAACTTGGCCTGGACACCAGCGGCACGCATCTGCTTCACCAGCGGAGCGGCCTCACGGGTGTAACCGCCGTAGAAGACGAAGTCGGCCTGCGCGGACTTGATCTTGGAGATGGTGGCGTCGAACTGCGCCTGCCGCTCCTGGATCTTGTCCTTGTTCACGACCAGCGGGCCGAGCTGCTTGCCCAGCTCCTCGGTGATGCCCGCGCCGTACGCGCTGGCGTCATCGATCATGAAGACCTTCTTCGCGTTCTGGGTCTTCATGTAGCTGGCCACGGCACCGGCCTGCGTGCCGTCGTGACCGACGACCCGGTAGAAGGACGTGTTGCCCTTCTGGGTCAGGTCCGTGCGGGTCGCCGACGGGCTGACCATCGCCAGGCCGGCAGCCTGGTAGATCGGCATCGTCGCGTCCGACTCACCGGAGAAGTGACCACCGATGACACCGAGGAACGAATTGTCCCCCGCGATCTGGTTCGCGAACGGGGTCGCCACCGCAGGGTCACCCTGGGTGTCGAACTCCTGCATGGTGACCTTGCAGTTCGGGTTCGCCGCGTTGAACTGCTTCACGGCCAGCTTCGCGCCGTTCAGCGACGGGATCACCAGACCCGCGTTGTCACCCGTGAACGCGCCGAAGATCGCAATCTTGCCACCGCAGTCACCCGACGCGGTCCCACCGTCGCCGCCACCGGAATCCTGGCAACCAGCCGCAACCACCAGGGTCGCGGCGAGCGCCACGGTGCCCAGCGCCCGTACATAGCTTCGCCTCACGGCTTCCTGACCTCCTCGAGATGCGGACGCGACTGACCCGAAGAGACGGCGACAGCAGCAAACCCGCAATTCCACCCACCCCGCAGGGACTCCCCCTGCGTTACGGCTCGTGATGGCGGAGCGTACCGACACGACATACCGTCCCGGAAGGCCTGAAGGCTGGGTCTGCGAAACCGTTACGAAGACGTGGGCAATCATGTCGATGTCCGTAACAGGTGAATCCGCCAGACGGTCCTTAAATCCACGCCCGGTCGAAGTCCGCCCGCACCAACCCGGACCGCCTGCACCCTGACAAAATGCCGACTGACCTGCGGAAACGCCCGCGCGGGTCACACACCGGGGGTGCAGCGCCACAGCACCGTCGACGTTCAGGCGCCCGGGCCGGCCGCCCACCACAACCCGGCGCGCGTGCCGTCGTCCGCCGCCAACCACCACCGGTCACCCACCGCCACCAGCGTCACATCCCGATCAACACCCGCCGGCACATCGAGTGGCATCGTCGCCTCCCGCCACGACCCACCCCGATCGGTCGACACCCACACCGAATGCCGCGCCCCATCCATCACCGCGGCGAACAGACTGCCCCCGGACGACACCAGCGACCCCACCCCCGGCACCCCGGCCCCAGCCCGCCGCCCGAACGCCCCGACAGCCAGCCAACCCGACGTCTCCTGCCGCCACGCGCCGAACGTCCCCCCACGCAGCCCGACCGCCACCGGCACGCCGTCGGCCAGCACCACCCGCTGCATCTCCTCGTACTCCGACCCGCCCGGCAACACCGTGCGCCGCCACGACCGCCCGTCCGGCGACGACCACGCTGCCGGGTCCCGGTCGATCCGGCCAGCCGGCAACAGACCACCCACCGTCAGCCACCCCGACGACGTCGCCACCGCGTCGAACGCCCAGGTCACCCCCACCGCGTCACTGGCAAGCTCCGGCGCCCCCTCGACCAGCGCGAACTCCGCCGCGTCCGGCGAACCCACCCAGGACGCGGCACCCGCCGACCGGTTACCGACTATCAACCAACCCTGTGGACCGGCCGCCAGCCGGGACACGTTCACCGCCGTCGGCCCGCCATACGTCTCGAACGACGCCTGCACCTCGACAAGCGCGCCATCGGCCACCTGCCGCCACGTGCTCACCCGCGGATAACCGTGCGCACCACCGACCTTCGCGCCGATCAACGCCACCCGACCATCGCGGCAGGCCGCCGACAGGAACACGTTCTGCCGTCCGTAGAAGGAATCCGGACGCACCGGCAACACCGTCCACGTCGTACCGTCCACGCTGGTCCAGGCCGCCGGACGGGTGCCGCCCTCGGCGTCCAGGACGCCACCGACCACGAACCACCGACCCGCGCACGACGCCGCGTCCCGCACCAGCGGACGGCCCGGGCCACCCGGCGGCGCCGGCAACGTCAGCGGCTGCCAACCCGGCCGCAGCGGTGGCGCGGCGGCGGTCGTCGACCCCGCGTCGCTCGGCGCGGCCGGCCCGTCGCACCCGGCAAGCAGCAGCACGAAGAGGCCGAACACCGCGATCACCCGTCGGACGGACACCCGTCGATGCTAACCACCACACCCCGCGCACGGTGGCCCCGCGCAGCCCGTTGTCACCAGGAGCGCTCAGACCGTCGGCTGCTGCGACACCTCGCCGCCGGCGGTCTCCGCGAGGATCCGCTCGGCGACCTCTTTCATGGTCATCCGGTGATCCATCGCCGTGCGCTGGATCCACTTGAACGCCTGCGGCTCGGTCATCCCGTACGTGGTCATCAGCGCGCCCTTGGCGCGCTCCACCGACTTACGGATCTCCAGGCGGTCGGTCAGGCTCGCGACCTCCGCCTCCAGCGCCGCGACCTCCGAGTAGCGCGACAACGCGATCTCCACCGCCGGGACCAGGTCGCTCTTCTGGAAAGGCTTCACCAGGTACGCCATCGCGCCCGCCGCCCGCGCCCGCTCCACAAGGTCACGCTGGCTGAACGCGGTCAGAATGATCACCGGGGCGATCCGGGCACCGGCGATGCGCTCGGCGGCGGCCAGCCCGTCCATGATCGGCATCTTGATGTCGAGGATGACGAGATCGGGCTTCAACTCCTCGGCGAGGCGCACGGCTGTCTCGCCGTCACCGGCCTCCCCCACCACCTCGTAACCCTCTTCGACAAGCATCTCGGCGAGGTCCAGCCGGATCAGCGCCTCGTCCTCGGCGATCAGTACGCGCCTGCGCTCGGCATCCGTCGGCATCTCAGCCACCAGCCCTACCCCCACCAGTCGGAACCCAACACCCGCCCAGCCGGGTGTCACCGCCCTCAGCGTAGTAGGTAACCTATGGGAGGCCACCAGAGCATTCGGCCAAGCGTCCCCGTATTCCAACCGGCAGAGAAGCGGAGCTCAAACCTCCGACAGTGTGGGTTCGAATCCCACCGGGGGCACCAAACTTGTCGTACGGCTGTTCCAAAATCGTGCTGTGCACCCACCTGAACTGCGCCTACGAGCACGGCAGCAGCACCTCGCCGGCAGCACGGTCGCTGAGGTCGCCCGACGACTGAGACTTCCCTATCCGACCGTCCGCGGCTGGTGCAGGGGGCAGGCTGAGCCACAACAGCAGGGCACCGAGTCCCGTTGCTTCCGCTGCCGGCCCAACGTCAACATTCAGACAGATCCGTCTTCATACCTATACCTGCTCGGCCTCTACCTGGGCGACGGTCATCTCGTCACGTCCGCCCGGGTCCCGGTGCTTCGCATCGCCTGCAGCGACAGCTGGCCAGGCCTGATCGACGCCTGTGACGCCGCTATGCGAGCGGTGCTAGCCGCGAGGGTGCAGCGCGTCCGGCAGGTCGGCTGCGTCAGCGTGCAAAGTTCCGGCAAGCACTGGCCGTGTCTGCTCCCCCAGCACGGCCCTGGCAAGAAACACGAACGCCCAATCATCTTGGCCGACTGGCAGCGCGATCTCGTGACGGCACACCCGGGCGACTTCCTGCGCGGGCTGTTCCACTCCGACGGCTGCCGGTTCGCCAACCGGGTGACCGTGCGCGGCAGGGCGTACGTCTACCCGCGCTACATGTTCGTCAACGAGTCGGCCGACATCATGGGGCTCTGCCAGTGGAGCCTCGATCTGCTCGGCGTCGACTGGCGGATGAGCCGACGCAACGCGCTGTCGGTGGCGCGACGCGACGCGGTCGCCACGGTGGACCGGCACGTCGGCCCCAAGTCCTGACCTGACGCTCAGGCGCGGGCCATGGCTGGCGCGCCGATGAAGTCCATGATCGCCTTGTTGACCTCGTCGGCGTGCGTCCACGGGATGCCGTGCGGGGCGCCCTTGAGGGTGACGAGCTTGCCGTTGGGCAGCATCGGGGCGAGCCGCTGGCCGGTGACCGGGTAGGGCAGTACCGCGTCCTGGTCACCTTGGACGATGAGGATCGGCACGTCGATACGGGGCACGTCGGGGCGAAAGTCGGTGGAGATGGCGTCGATGCACTGGTACGTGGCGCTCGCGGAGGCGAGCCGGCCGATGGCCCAGTGCGCCCGGAACGCTTCCTCGCTGACCTGCTTGCCCTTGGTCTTGTCGTAGTTGAAGAAGCTGGTGCAGAAGGCGGTGAGGTAGGCGAACCGGTCCGCGAGGACGGCCTGCTTGAAGCCGTCGAAGACGCTTCCGTCGACCCCTTCGGGGTTGTCCGAGGTCTTGCGCAGGAACGGGGCCAGGGGGCTGAGCAGCACTCCACGACTGACCCGGTCCGAGCCGTACCTGCTGAGGTAGCGGGTCACCTCACCGGTGCCCATCGAGTGACCGACGAGGATGGTGTCGCGCAGGTCCAGCTCGGTCATCAGGGTGTCGAGGTCGGCGGTGAAGGTGTCGTAGTCGTACCCGGTGTCCGGTTGGCTGGAGGCGCCGAATCCTCGGCGATCGTAGGTGATCACGCGGTAGCCGGCGTTGAGCAGCGGGTTGGCCAGCTTCTCCATCGTGGCGCCGTTGAACGGGAAGCCGTGGATGAGCACGACCGGCTGACCGGAGCCGTGGTCCTCGTAGTAGATGTCGATGGCGGTGTTGTTCTCGGTGCCCACGGTGATGAACGGCACGTTCGTCTCTCCCTGCCGGTTTGGTGGTGTCGGTCGGCGGGGCTTTCCCCAGCCGTCGGCGGTCATGCCGATCGTGGGAGCCTGCGAGGACGCGAGTGGCGAGGGTGACGACAGGGGTGGAATCTGATGAGGGTGGTTGTCTTCGGTGCGACAGGGATGGTCGGTCAGGGCGTGTTGCGCGAGTGCCTGCTCGCCGATGACGTGCGGGAGGTGCTGACTGTCGGTCGGCGGCCGACCGGCCGGCAGGATCCGAAGCTGCGGGAGTTGACGGTCGCGGACGTCGGCGAGTTGGACGCGGTGCGCGCCGAGTTGACCGGGGTCGATGCGTGTTTCTACTGCCTGGGGGTGTCCTCGTTGGGTCTGGACGAGGCGGCGTACACGCGGGTCAGCTACGACTACCCGATGGCGGCGGCGCGGTTGTTCGCGGAGGTGAGCCCGCAGGTCACGTTCGTCTACGTCTCGGGTCAGGGGACCGATTCGTCGGGTCAGGGTCGGGTGATGTGGGCGCGGGTCAAGGGGCGTGCCGAGAACGCGGTCATGGATCTACTGCCCAACGGTTACGCGGCGCGGCCGGGGTTCATCCAGCCGACATACGGGGCGGTGTCGAAGACGGGGTGGTACCGGTTCGGGTACGCGGTCACCCGTCCGCTGTTTCCGGTGCTGCGTCGGTTGCTGCCGAACCAGGTCACCACCACCGATGGGATCGGTAGGGCGATGTTGCGGGTGGCCCGGGAGGGTTCGCCCGTGCGGGTGTTGGGCAATCGCGAGCTGCGCTGAGGGTCAGGCGATCGTGTCGAGGGCGTGGGCGAGGTCGGCGCGCAGGTCCTCGGGGTCTTCGAGGCCGACGGCGAGGCGCAGCAGGGCGGCGGCGGGTTTGGCGTCGCCTTCGACCGGCCGGTGGGTGAGTGAGGCGGGGTGCTGGATGAGGGTGTCGACGCCGCCGAGGGAGACCGCGTGGGTGATGAGGCGGCAGGCGCCGGCGACGGCGGCCGCAGCGGGCGCGCCGCCGTGTACCTCGAAGGCGAGCAGGCTGCCGGGTCCGGACATCTGCCGCCCGACCAGCGCCGCCGGGTCGTGCACCGAGGGGTGGTGCACCCGGTGTACGGCGGGGTGGTCGGCGAGCCAGCCGGCGAGTTTCTCGGCGGTGGCCTGTTGGGCGCGGACTCGCAGCGGCAGGGTTTGCAGGCCGCGGTGCAGCAGGTAGCCGCCGAGGGGGTGCAGGATCGCGCCGGTGACGGCGCGGACCTGGCGTAGTCGTACGGCCCAGGTGTCGTCGCAGGCGACGACACCGGCGAGGACGTCGCCGTGCCCGCCGATGCTCTTGGTGGCGCTGTGCAGGACGAGGGTGGCGCCGTGCCGGGCGGGTTGTTGCAGTACGGGGGTGGCGACGGTGTTGTCGACGAGCAGTGGGATGTCGCCGGCCGCGGCGGCGAGGGCGGCGATGTCGACCAGGTCGACTGTGGGGTTGGCGGGTGTCTCGACGATGACCAGTGCGGTGTCGGGGCGGATGGCGGTGGCGACCTCGTCGGGGCGCGTCCAGGTGACTGTGGTGCCGAGCAGGCCGGTGGCGAGGATGTGGTCGGTGCCGCCGTAGAGGGGGCGGACGGCGACGACGTGTCGGCGGTCGTCGCGGGCGGCGGCGAGCAGTGTGGCGGTGAGGGCGGCCATTCCGCTGGCGAAGGCGACGGCCTGGGTGGTGCCTTCCAGTTCGGCGAGGGCGGTTTCGAAGCGGGCGACGGTGGGGTTCCAGAGCCGTTGGTAGACGGCGCCGCCGTCGGTGGGGAGGGTGCCGCCGGTGGCGAGTTGCTCGTACGCGGCGCCGCCGTCGTCGACGGAGGGCAGTGGGTTGGTGGTCGACAGGTCGATGGGTGGTACGTGCACGCCGAGGGTGCGGAGGTCGTCGCGGCCGGCGTGTACGGCCCGGGTGTCCATCGTTGTCATGGCGGTAGCGTCGAACATCCGGCCGCCGGTGGGCAATGGTTCGGCAGATCATTCTGTGAGTCGGGTTGGTTTCCGTGTTCGGTTCGGGTGAGGATGGCGCAATGCCCCCTGAGTCGAATGATGTGCGGCCGTATCCGGCCCTGGACGAGGTGGACCGCGCGATCCTGACCGAGCTGGCGGCGGACGGCCGGCTGCCGAACAACGCCCTCGCCGAGCGGGTGGGCGTGGCGCCGTCGACGTGCCTGACGCGCACCCGGGCGCTGCGCGAGCGTGGTGCGATCCGTGGTTTCCACGCCGAGGTGGATCCGGCGGCGCTCGGCCTGCCGTTGCAGGCGTTGGTGTCGGTGCGGTTGACAGCGCACGAGCGGGCGGCGGTGGACGCGTTCCGGGCCCGGTCGGTGCGGCTGCCGGGGGTGGTGTCGGTGTTCCACGTGGCCGGCGCGGAGGACTACGTGCTGCATGTGCGGGCGGCGTCCGGTGACGCGTTGCGGGACTTCGTGCTGGACCACCTGGCGGTGGACCCGGTGGTGCAGCACACGCAGACCAGTCTGATCTTCGAGCAGGCGCGCGGGATGGGTTGAGCGGCGGGTGAGGTGGCAGACGAAAACCCGTATGCCGGAACAAAACCGGCCGGCGACGGGTTGGCTGACCGTGTGATCACCGTACCGTTGTCTGTTCTTGATCTTGCTCCGGTCGCCAAGGGCACCACCGCTGGCGCGGCGTTGCAGGCCACCACCGAGCTGGCCCGCCGCACCGAGGAGTTCGGCTACCACCGGTTCTGGGTGGCCGAGCACCACAACATGCCGGCGATCGCCAGCTCCGCCCCCGCGGTGCTGCTGGCGCACCTTGCGGCGAACACCTCGACGATCCGGTTGGGGTCGGGAGGGGTGATGTTGCCCAACCACGCGCCGCTGGTGGTGGCCGAGCAGTTCGGCACCCTGGAGGCGCTGCACCCCGGTCGGATCGACCTGGGCATCGGGCGGGCGCCGGGCACCGACCAGGTGACCGCGCTGGCGTTGCGGCGCACCATGGAGGGCCTGTCGGCGGAGGGTTTCCCGCGCGAGCTGACGGACCTGATGAACTACTTCAGCGGGGAGAAGCCGGGGCAGATCATCGCCACGCCGGGTCGCGGTGAGCAGCCGGCCGTGTGGCTGTTGGGCTCCAGCGGTTTCAGCGCCCAGCTCGCCGGCCTGCTCGGTCTGCCGTTCTCCTTCGCGCACCACTTCAGCTCGCAGAACACCCTGCCGGCGCTGGCCCTGTACCGGCAGAACTTCCGGCCGTCGCAGTGGCTGGACAAGCCGTACGCGATGGTGGCGGTCAACGCGGTGTGCGCGGAGACCGACGAGCGGGCCGAATGGTTGGCCGGGCCGAGCGCCCTGTCGTTCCTGAAGTTGCGCTCCGGGCGGCCGGAGCCGCTGTCGACGCCGGACGAGGCGGCGGCGTACCCGTACTCGGAGGTCGAGCGGGAGTTCGTCGTGGCGCGCCGTGACGGTCAGGCGATGGGCTCGCCGGAGACGGTGCGTCGACAGCTGACCGAGTTGGTGGAGCGCACCGGTGCGGACGAGCTGATGCTGACCACGCTGGTGTACGACGTGAAGGACCGGGTGCGGTCGTACGAATTGATCGCCGAGCAGGTGGCGGGCGGTCTACGCCGGACGGCGTGAAACACGATCTTCACGTCAGCGTCACCCCGCCGACCCGGACGGTGCCTAATGTTGGTTCCGGTGGTGGTACGGCATTCCCGGTCGGGACGGGTTGGGAATGCCGCGGTGTGGCGCACCGGGCCGGAGCTGAGCGGATTCCGCGGCTGCGGCCCGGTGCCTGCCACCCTAGGCGACCCCGCTCGGGACCGCCAGGGGTTTCATCAACGTAGGTGGATATCCGGCGTGGGCGGAGCGCCCATTCCGTTGCCGATGAAGAACCCCGGGTGCGGCGGTTGGTTGTAGGCCGTGTTCTGCCACGCGATAGCCACCCGATACTGCGGGTCGTGCATCAGTGTGTAGATCCGGGTGCTGGTCGGCGTGGGTGTGCTGTAGATGCGCAACGCCCGGCTGTCGGTGGTCCGCCAGATCACCTCCTCGCGCCAGTCGCCCAGGATGTCGCCGGAGAGCGCCGGCGTGGACTTGGTGCCGTTGTTGGACGCCACCCCGCTGCCGTCGAGCAGCCGGGTCTCGCCGCCGGTGCCGTACTTGTCGATCTTCGTGCCGTCGAGCAGTTCCCGCACCGGGTCGCCGTCCCACCAGGCCAGGAAGTTGGCCGAGGACGGCTTGCGGCCCACGTTCTGCCCCCGGGTGTTGGCCAGTCCGGAGACCGCTGACGACCACGACTCCGCGCCGGGGCTGCCCGCCCAGATGTCAGCGGAGACACCCCGGCCGTTGTCCCCGGACGCCGGCGTGGACCAGAGGACCTGACCGGTACGGGCGTCGGCGAAGTAGGAGCTGGGCTTACTGGCGTCCTCGTCGACCTTGAACACCTCCAGGCCGGCGCGGCCCGGGTCCAGGTCACCGACGTGCAGGGCGTCGCCGTGACCGTTGCCCGTCGAGTGCAGCAGCCGGCCGTTGTCGTCGATGGTGGCGGCCCCGTACACGATCTCCTGGCGGCCGTCGGCGTCGACGTCGGCCACCGAGAGCTGGTGGTTGCCCTGACCGGCGGCGGCGCCGTTGCCGGAGGAGTTCGAGTCGAACGTCCAGCGCTTCGTCAGCGTGCCGTTGCGGAAGTCCCAGGCCGCGATCACCGCGCGGGTGTAGTAACCCCGCGCCATGATCAGCGAGGGGCGCTGCCCGTCCAGGTACGCGGTGCCGGCGAGGAACCGGTCCACCCGGTTGCCGTACGAGTCGCCCCAGGACGACACGGTGCCGCGCGGTGGGTCGTAGCTGACGGTGGAGGCGATCGCACCGGTCTGACCGTTGAACATGGTCAGGTACTCCGGGCCGGCGAGCACGTAGCCGCTGGAGTTGCGGTGGTCGGCCGACGACGAGCCGATGAGCTGACCGGTGCCGGAGCGGGTGCCGTCGGCGGTCTTCATGGCCACCTCGGCGCGGCCGTCGCCGTCGTAGTCGTACACCTGGAACTGGGTGTAGTGGGCGCCGGCCCGGATGTTGCGGCCCAGGTCGATCCGCCACAACCGGGTGCCGGTGAGTGTGTACGCGTCGACGTAGACGTTGCCGGTGTAGCCGGACTGGGAGTTGTCCTTGGCGTTCGACGGTTCCCACTTGAGCACGATCTCGTAGCTGTCGTCGCCGTTGAGGTCACCGACGGAGGCGTCGCTGGCGCTGTAGCTGTAGCTCTCGCCGCTCGGGGTGCTGCCCCCGGCCGGGACCTGCAACGGCACGTCCAGGTAGCCCGCGCCGAACTGCAACGCCGGCGCCGACGCCGCCTGCTCGGCGCCGCCCACCACGGCCCGCACGGTGTACGCCGAGCCGGCCGCCGCGCCGCTGTCGAGGTAGTTGGTGGCGCCGGTGATCGGGCTGGCGTTGACCCTGGTGGATCCCCGGTAGAGGTTGAACGCCACCCCGGAGGTCTCGGTGCCGAGCAGCCGCCAGGAGACCAGGTTGCCGCTGCCGGAGCGGACGCTGACCAACCCTCGGTCCAGGTTCTCCATCTGCACCACCCCGGCCGACGGTGGCGGCGTGGTCGGGGGTGGCGTGGTGGGCGGCGGGGTGGTGGGTGGCGGGGTGGTCGGCTCGTCGGTGGGTGGGGCGCCCGTGCAGGTGGTGCCGTTGAGCGCGAAGCTGCTCGGCACCGGGTTGCTGCCGGTCCACGAACCGTTGAAGCCGAACGAGGCGTTGCCGTTCGTCGCGATGGCGACGTTGTGATCGACGTTACGCGCGGTCACCTGGGCGCCGGACTGGGTGACGGCGGTGTTCCACGCCTGGGTGACCTGCTGGCCCGCGGCGTACGACCAGGTGAGGGCCCACCCGTTGACTGGGTCGCCGAGGTTGGTGACGGTGACGTTGGCGCCGAAGCCGCCCTGCCACTGGTTGGTGATCTGATAGTCGACCCGGCAGCCGACGGCGGCGGCCGAGGCGGCGACCGTGCCGAGGGTGCCGGCCACGACGGTGGCCGCCGTCGTGACGGCGAGCAGGATCAGCCGAGGTCTGGACGGGTGCATGCACTGCCTCCGGGGATCCGGTGGTGATCGCCATGACCCACCGGCCCTGCCCGGGAAGCACAGTGGACCGACCCCACCGCGACGGCGGTGGACGGCGTTCTGATCGGGGGTGAAACGCCCTGGAACTCACGGATCCGACTCACCGCGCATCGTAAGGCAAGCGCTTTCCGACACGCAACATCGATGATTGTCGCTTGCCGTGGGTCTTGCCTCCGCGATCCCTGCCTGATCAACTCGTCCGGGTGAGCGCTCACCACATGGACCCCGCCGAATTCCGTCGCGCCGGTCACGCCGTCGTCGACTGGATCGCCGACTACTGGGCGACAGTGGAGCAACGACCTGTCGCCCCGGCCGACCCCCCGGGCACGGTGGCCGCCGCACTGCCCAGTGAGCCGCCCACCACCGGCGGCGAACCGGTCGAGGCGATCCTCGCCGACCTGGACTCGATCGTCGTGCCGGGGCTGACCCACTGGCAGCACCCGGGCTTCTACGGCTACTTCCCCGGCAACACCTCCGGCCCGAGCGTGCTCGGCGACCTGGTCAGCTCCGGGCTCGGAGTCCAGGGGATGCTCTGGGCCTCCAGCCCGGCCTGCACCGAGGTGGAGACGGTGATGATGGACTGGCTGGCCCACCTGCTGGACCTGCCACAGCGGTTCCGCTCCACAGGCACCGGTGGTGGAGTCATCCAGGACTCGGCCTCCTCGGCGACGCTGGTGGCCACCCTGGCCGCGCTGCACCGGGCCAGCGGCGGCCGCTGGCGGCACACCGGCATCGACCGGCGCTACCGCGCCTACACCTCCCTCCACGGGCACTCGTCCATCGAAAAGGCGGTACGGATCGCCGGGCTGGGCAGCGACGGAATCCGGTCGATCGCTGTGGACCCGGACACCCAGGCGATGCTGCCAGGCGCGCTGCGGGCCGCCATCGAGGCCGACCTGGCCACCGGTGACGTGCCGGCCGTCGTGGTGGCGACCATCGGCACCACCTCCACCACCGCAGTCGACCCGCTGCCCGAGATCGGGGCCATCTGCGCCGAACACGGGATCTGGCTGCACGTGGACGCCGCGTACGCGGGCGCCGCCGCCGTCTGCCCCGAACTGCGGTGGACGCACGCCGGCCTGGAGTACGCCGACTCCTACTGCTTCGACCCGCACAAGTGGTTGCTCACCGGCTTCGACTGCGACGCGTTCTGGGTGGCCGACCGCGCCGAACTGATCGAGGCGCTGACCGTACTGCCGGAGTTCCTGCGCAACGCGGCCTCCGAATCCGGTGCGGTGATCGACTACCGGGACTGGCAGGTGCCGCTGGGCCGGCGGTTCCGGTCCCTCAAACTGTGGTTCGTGCTGCGCTGGTACGGCGCCGAAGGGCTGCGGGCGCACATCCGCTCCGGGGTGGCACTGGCCGAACGCTTCGCCGAGCGGGTCCGCGCCGACGACCGGTTCGAGTTGGCCGCGGCGCACCCGTTCTCACTGGTCTGCTTCCGACTACGCGCCGACGACGACACCAACGCGGCATTGCTGGCCTCGGCGAACGCCACCGGGCGGGTACACCTGACGCACACCCGCGTCGCCGGCCGCTACACGCTGCGGCTGGCGGTCGGCTCACCCCGGACCGCCGAAGCGCACATCGACGAAGCCTGGACCCTGCTCTCCGAAGCGGCCAACACCCTGCTCACTCCCTAACCCCCCCCGTTCGCCCCGCACGCGCCACGCGCCACGCGCCACGCGCCCCGCGCCCCGCGCCCCGCGCCCCGCGCCCCGCGCCCCGCGCCCCGCGCCCCGCGCCAAGATCTCCGCAACTTCCCGGATGTTGCCGCCTCCGACGCGCGGGAGACACCAACATCCCTGATATTGCGCGGATCTTGACGACGAACGCGGGCGGGCGGAACGGGATTCAGCGGGGGGCGGACGTACCCATTGCGGCGAGATCGGCCGGGACCTCTTCTTCGGCGGACGGGCCGGCAGCGGCGGCGGAGGCGGCGGCGGCGGAGGCGGAAGCGTTCGCGGCTTCGGCGCGGGCGCGGCGGGTACGGCGTAGAGCGCGCACGGCGAACACCAGGGCGGCCAGCCAGCCGGCGGCGAGGAGGACGTACAGGGCGGGGCGGACCGGACCGTCCAGTTCGGCCGAACGGATCAGGGTGCGGGCGTTGGTCAGCACGATCACGCCGCCGATTGCCGCGCCGAGCAGTTGGGCGGGCACGATTCGCACCAGCCAGGCGGCCAGCGGGGCGGCGATGAGCCCGCCGATGAGCAGCGCGGCGACAGTGGGGAGCAGGAACCCCTCCGTGCCCAGCCCGATCAGGAAGCCGACGCTGGCCGCGCCGGCCACGACGAACTCGGCGGTGTCCACCGAGCCGATCACCTTACGGGGTTCCATGCGGCCGGACACCAGCAACGCCGGGGTGGCCACCGGGCCCCACCCGCCGCCGCCGGTCGCGTCGACGAAGCCGGCGACCAGGCCCAGAGGGCTGAGGAAACGACCGCGTAGCCGCCCGCCGGCCCGGTCGGTGCGCAGTGGTCGGGCGAAGCGGACCAGGAGGTACGCGCCGAGCGTGAAGAGAATGCCGGCCATCCACGGTGCGGCGGCCTCGGTGGAGATGGAGCTGAGCACTGTCGCGCCGGCGAAGGCGCCGATCGCGCCGGGCAGGGCGATGCGGGTGACCACCCGCCAGTCGACGTTGCCGAACCGCCAGTGCGCGAACCCGGCGGCGAGCGTGGTGCCGATCTCGGCCAGGTGCACCGAGGCCGAGGCGGCGGCCGGGGCGACCCCGGCGACCAGCAGCAGGGTGGAGGAGGTCAAGCCGTACGCCATGCCGAGCGAACCATCGATCAGTTGCGCGACGAGCCCGACCAGAGCGAGGACCAACAGCTTGCGCACGAGCGCCCCCTGACTTTTCGGCATCTCCTATCGACTTGGTCGACAATGCGGGATGGGGCAGTCAGGGTCAAGCCCCCGATCGGTGGATGGGACGCGGCGGGGCGGTGCGCGAGGTCAGCGACCAGGTGCCGTGGGGCCAGCGAGCGAGCCGGCGATCAGATCCAGGCGCGTGGGTCGGCGGCCAGCTCGGTGACACGCGCGGGCAGGGTGCCGGCGGCCACGTCGGCGACGCTGACCAGTTCCAGGATCTCCCGCTCGCTTGCTCGCAGCGCGATCCAGACCTCCTGGAGGGCGTGCGCCGGGCCGTGGTATCCGAGCTGCTCGGGGCGCTGCCCGCGTACGTGGGCGAGAGGCCCGTCGATCACCCGGATGACCTCGGCGAGGGAGATCTCCTCGGCCGGGCGGGCCAGCCAGTAGCCGCCCTCCGGGCCGCGCTGGGCGTGCACGATGCCGCCCCGGCGCAGCTGGAGAAGGATGCTCTCCAGGAACTTCGGCGGGATCTCCTGGGCGCGGGCGATCTGATCGGCCGTGACCGGCCGGCCGCGCCCGGGGCCGCTGGCCGTCGCGGCAAGCTCGGCGGCCGCGCGGAGGGCATAGTCGACCCGGGCGGAGAGGCGCATGTCGGCAAGGTTAGTCCCTGGTCAACCGGGCGGGCGGCCGACCCTCGGCCGATCGGCCACGCATCGATGGAAAGTGGCCCTGCCGGCGCCCGTCCGGGCCGCCGGCAGGGCCGGTGAACGGCCGCCGGCAGGGCCGGTGAAGTAGCTCATGATCCACGGCACGGTGGCGGCCGAAATGCCGGTCCGGAGCGTCCCTATGCTGGGCGTGAGAACGAATGTCTGGCCATTTGCCCGGCCGCCAGCAACATATTGATAAACACCCGGGTTGTGCTCGGGGGGAAGGCAACACGATGACCGATATCGCCACCCGCACCTGGGACGGCATGACCATCCCGGTGGCCGGCACCTATCTTCTCGATCAGGCGCACAAGCGGATCGGTTTCCTGTCCCGGCACATGATGGTGAGCCCGGTACGCGGCGAGTTCGCCGAGGCCACCGCCCAGATCTACGTGGCGGAGGACCCGCTGCTCTCCTCGGTGACGGCCACCATCATGTCGGCGAGCATCACCACCGGAAGCGTCGACCGGGACACGCATCTGAAGAGTGCCGACTTCCTCGACGTGGAGCGTTTTCCCACCCTTGAATATCGAAGCACCGGCATCAAATGGCAGGGCAACGAGGACCCCATATTCCAGTGGGCGCGTCTGCGCAACCATCGGCTGGGCGGACGAGGCCGGAGTCACATTGTTCCGCCGCAGTCCGACGGTATTCCCGGACGATTCGTCCTCACCGGTGAGCTGACGGTGAAGGGAATCACCCGGGCCGTCGACCTGGCGGTGAATTTCGGTGGTGCCCGTCAGGATCCGTACGGGCAGAACATCTTCGGTTTCAGCGCGACGGCCGAGATGAACCGTGAGGACTACGGCCTGCTCTGGAATGTCGTCCTGGAGAGCGGCGGGGTGCTGGTCGGCAAGACGGTGCAGATCGAGATCGCCGGGGAGGCCATCCACCAGGCCTGACGCGCCTCATCCCCGCCAGAGGCCTGGCGGGGATGAGTGACAGCTGACTGGCGGGATGGACGAGAGCGTCAGGCGCCGACGCGGCGCAGCAGACCCTCCTGGACGGCGCTGGCGATCTGCCGGCCGTCGGTGGTGAACATCCGGCCGGTGGCCAGCCCACGCGCGCCGGACGCCGACGGGCTCAGGCAGTCGTAGAGGAACCACTCGTCGGCCCGGAACGGCCTGTGGAACCAGAGCGCGTGGTCCAGGCTCGCGCCGACCAACCCGCCCGGCCCCCACACCTCGCCGTGTGCGGAGAGCACCGAGTCCAGCAGGGTGAGGTCCGAGGCGTAGGTGAGCGCACAGGCGTGCAGCAGGGGGTCGTCGGGCAGTTTGCCGTCGATGCGCATCCAGACGCGCTGGTGCGGGTCGGCGGGCCGGTCGCCGGGGCGGACCCAGCCGGGCTCACCCACGTAGCGCACGTCGATCGGTCGCGGGATCTGACCCCAGATGCCCAGCCGCTCCGGGTAGCGGGAGAGCCTGTCGGTCATCGTCGGCACGTCCTGCGGCGGGGGTACGTCCAGCGGGGCCGGAGCCTGGTGGTCCAGGCCCTCCTCGGCCCGCTGGAACGACGCCGACATGAAGAAGATCGGCTTCCCGTGCTGGAGGGCGACGGCGCGGCGGACCGAGAAGGACCGGCCGTCGCGGATGTTCTCCACCTCGTACGCGATCGGTTCGACCGGGTCGCCGGGGCGGACGAAGTAGCCGTGCAGGGAGTGCACGAACCGCTCCGGGTCGACGGTGCGGCCGGCGGCGACCAGGGCCTGACCGGCGACCTGGCCGCCGTACACCCGTTGTGGGCCGACCGGGGGGCTCATCCCCCGGAAGGTCATCTCGCCGGTCGGGTCGAGGTCCAGGACTTCCAGCAGCTGGTCCACCGCCGCCTGGCCGACCGCGACCCGACCGTCGCTCACTGCAGCGCCCGCGCCGACGCGGCGTCGACCAGCGAGCCGAGCTGGTGTACGCGCAGCGTGTTGGTCGAGCCGGGGGTGCCGGGCGGGCTACCCGCCACGATCACCACGTAGTCACCGGGGTTGGCCCGGTCGAGGCCGAGCAGCGCCTGGTCGACCTGGCGGAACATGTCGTCGGTGTGCTGCACGAACGGCATCAGGAAGGTCTCCACGCCCCAGGTGAGGGCGAGCTGGTCGCGCACCTCGGGGACCGGCGTGAAGGCCAGCAGCGGCAGGTCGCAGTGCAGGCGGGACAGCCGTCGCACGGTGTCGCCGGTCTGCGAGAAGGCGACGAGTGCCTTGGCGTTGATGGCCCGGGCGATCGACGAGGCGGCGACGGTGAGGGCGCCACCGTGGGTACGCGGGTCGTGCTGCAACCGCGGCACCCCGATCGAACCGGCCTCGGTGGTCGTCACGATCTTGGCCATGGTGCTGACGGTGAGCACCGGGTACTTGCCGACGCTGGTCTCGCCGGAGAGCATCACCGCGTCGGCGCCGTCGAGCACCGCGTTGGCGACGTCGGAGGCCTCCGCCCGGGTGGGGCGGGAGTTCTCGATCATGGAGTCGAGCATCTGGGTGGCCACGATGACGGGCTTGGCGTTCTCCCGGCACAGCTGCACGGCGCGCTTCTGCACCAGCGGGACCTCGTCCAGCGGCATCTCGACGCCGAGGTCACCACGGGCGACCATGACACCGTCGAAGGCCAGCACGATGGCCTCCAGGTGCTCCACCGCCTCCGGCTTCTCGACCTTGGCGAGCACCGGGCGGAACACGCCCTCCTCGGCCATGATGTTGTGGACGAGCTTGATGTCCTCGGCGGAGCGGACGAAGGACAGCGCCACCAGGTCGACGCCGAGCCCCAGGGAGAAGCGCAGGTCCTCGGCGTCCTTGTCCGACATGGCGGGCACGCTGACCGCCACGTTGGGCAGCGACACGCCCTTGTTGTTGGAGACCGGGCCGCCCTCGGTGACGAGGCAGCGGATGTCGTTGCCGGTGACGTCGGTGACCTCGACGGCGACCCGACCGTCGTCGATCAGCAGCCGGTCGCCGGGCTTCACCTCGTGGGGCAGCTTCGTGTAGGTGCAGGAGACCCGATCCTTGGTGCCGATGACGTCGTCGCCAGTGATGACGACCGAGTCACCGGTGCGCCACTCGTGGGGGCCGTCGGCGAACCGACCGAGCCGGATCTTGGGACCTTGCAGGTCGGCGAGGACGGCGACCGGCTTACCCGCCGCCTCCGATGCCTCCCGGACCAGTCGATAGACCGCCTCGTGGTCGGCGTGGCTGCCGTGGCTGAAGTTGAGCCTCGCCACGTTCATGCCGGCCTCGACAAGACCCCGGATGCGCTCCGGGGACGAGGTGGCGGGTCCAAGAGTGCAGACGATCTTCGCGCGGCGTGTCACGCCCATCAGGCTAGTCTCTCCTTCAGGTCGGACTCGGGGCCGACCCCTTGCAGGCAGTGGAACAGTTGTCCAACGACGCGCGGTGCGCGTCGGGCCGGCGGGCGGAACCGCACCGGGAACGTTGTGGCGACGGGCATCAGCGACCGCGCGCCGGGAATCGTACGCCTCCGGTGGCGTGCGCTGTCGGGGTGCTCCCGGCGGCGGCCCACTCCGAGTGGCCCGACGGCGGTCGGTGGCGGCTCATTCCGGGGGTACCGAGGGCGGCAGGGTGGGCACCGCGTGGAGCAGGTCGCGGGGGTCGTAGCGGCGCTTGGCGTGGCGCAGCCGCGCCCAGTTCGCGCCGTAGGCGAGCCGGACCCGGTCGGTCTCCTCCGGGGCGAGCAGGTTGGGGTAACCACCGGGCAGGGCGTGCGGGGCGAGTGCCGCGGAGGTCCGCTCGGCCCACTCGCGGTGCGGGCCGACCTCGTCGCCGGGCGCCCACACCGCGATGACCTCGGTCATCAGGTGGTCGGTGCGCAGGCCGAACGCCGTGTCGGCGGGTCGGACCCGGCTGGCCGCGCCGTGGAAGTGGTGCACTGCCAGCGCGGAGAACGGCGAGGTGACCTGCCGGGCCGCGTTGACGAGCGTGTCAACGGTGCCGTCGGTGAGCGCGGGCAACCACCGGGTCCGCAGCAGGTAGTGGTTGCCGTCGACCATTCCGCCGTCGAACATCCGCAGCGCGTCCGCGTAGGGCATCGGGCCGATCTGGTCGACCAGTGGGGTGCCCAGCGCCCGCAGCCGGTCCATCCACGGCGCCCCGGCGGCCAGGTCCGGGCCGCTGTAGAACGGACACACGAAGATCACCGGCTCGCCGGCCGGGCCGGGCAGGAAGCCGGCCATCACTGTCAGCTCGTCCGGGGCCTCGGCGACCAGCGCGCCGTAGCCGCGCAGCACGGACGGCGCCTCGGAGAGCGCGAACATGATCATGCCAGCCAGGACGCCGGGCAGCCGGTGCGCGCGGAAGCGCAGCTCGGTGACGATGCCGAGGTTCCCACCGCCGCCGCGCAGCGCCCAGTACAGCTCGGCGTCGTGGCGGGGGTCGGCGGTGACCCGACGGCCGTCGGCGAGAACCACCTCCGCGCCGAGCAGACTGTCCAGGGCCAGACCGAACCGACCGCAGAGCGGGCCGTACCCGCCGGCGAGGGTGAGCCCGGCCATCCCCACGGCGCCGACCACGCCGGTGGGGACCACCAGGTCGTACGGGCGGGCGGCGGCGAGCAACTCGGCCGCCGTGGTGCCACCGCCGATGGTCACCGTGGCGTTGTCCGGGTCGACCTCGACGGCGTGCAGCCCGGTCAGGTCGAGCACCAGAGCGCCGTCGCGCAGCGCCCGGCCGGCCCAGTCGTGCCCTCCGGAGCGGACCGAGACGGGCAGGTGACACCGGGCGGCGATTCGGACCGACCCGGCCACCTCGTCGGCGTCCCGGCACCGGGCGACCAGCGCGGGCGTGCGCGCCACGGCGCCGTTCCAGAGCCGGGTGGTGGTGGCGTAACCGGGGTCGCCCGGCTCGTGCAGCCGGTCGCCGAGCAGGGCACGCAGTCGGGCGGCGGCGGACGCGACATCGGGGGTGGCGGCGGAGAGCATGGCGACTCCTCGACCGGGGCCGACCCACGACACCGGGTACGCCCCGGCGGCGGCCCGCGCTGGGCGCGACCGTAGCACCGGCAGGCGGGCGAGCGCCGTCACCATCACGACAGCCACCGATGGGCCGGCGGCTCAGCTGCCCGCCTTGACCAGCGGGAACTCCAGGGAACCGGCCGGGCAGAGGAAGGTGAGCACCTCCACCCGGTAGAGCCCGGCCTGCACCGCCGGGTCGGCCTCCAGCACGCTGCGCACATCGTCGACGCTGCCGGTGCGGGCCAGCCCGAAGCCGATCGGCGGATCGGGCTCGCGCGCCGGCCCGTCCACTGAGCCGGCGACCAGGACGATGCCGCGTCGCTGCAGCGCCTGCATGTGTTCGGCGTGCTCGGCCTGCAACCGCTGCACGGTCTCCGCGGGCAGGGCCCGCCCGGCCGCGCCGGGGTAGATCACGATGCACTCGTACGTGTCGAGCGCGAAGTTGACCTGCGGCACTCCCATGGGTGCTCCCTCCGCCGTCGCGCCGGAACGCACCGGCTCCGGCCAGCGTCGCACGGACACCCCTGTCGTACCGGGCGCTTCCCGGCAACTCGGCTCGACGCGCCGACGGGGTGTCCGCGCCCACAGTCGGCCGACCAGCGGCATGAGGGCGGGGTTCCGGGGGATGATCCATCAGTGGCGGGTGGGCTCTTCACGCCCGCGCTGTCCACGCCCGCCACGACGAGACGATTGGGGATCGGGCAATGGCGACAAATATCAGTGAGCAGCCCGCGAAGGCGTCCGGCACGTACCGGATCGGTGGCGACGTCACCGTCAACCGGCTCGGCTACGGGGCCATGCAGATCACCGGCCCGGGTGTCTGGGGTGACCCGAAGGACCCGGCCGAGGCGGTTCGCGTGCTGCGCCGCGCGGTCGAGCTGGGCGTGACGTTCATCGACACGGCCGACTCGTACGGGCCGTTCGTGTCGGAGTTGCTGATCCGGGAGGCTCTGCACCCGTACGCCGACGACCTGGTGATCGCGACCAAGGCCGGGCTGAGCCGCTCCGGCCCCGGCGACTGGCGGGCGCTGGGCCGCCCGGAGTACCTGCGCCAGCAGTGCGAGCTGAGCCTGCGTCACCTCGGCCTGGACAGCATCCCGCTGTACCAGTTGCACCGGATCGACCCGAAGGTGCCGCTCGCCGACCAGCTGGGTGAGCTGGCCCTGCTGCGCGAGGAAGGCAAGATCCAGCACATCGGGCTGTCCGAGGTGAGCGTCGCGCAGATCGAGGAGTCCCGGGCGATCACCACGATCGCGTCGGTGCAGAACCTGTACAACCTCGCCAACCGCAGCGCCGAGGACGTGCTGGAGTTCTGCGAGCGCAACGACCTCGCGTTCATCCCGTGGTTCCCGATCGCGACCGGTGAGCTGGCCCGCCCGGGCGGCCCGCTGGACGCCATCTCCAACGCGCACGGCGCGTCGCCCGCGCAGCTCGCGCTGGCCTGGCTGCTGCGCCGCTCGCCGGTGATGCTGCCGATTCCCGGTACGTCCTCGGTAGCGCACCTGGAGGAGAACGTGGGCGCCGCCGACGTGCGGCTCACCGACGACGAGTTCGAGGCGCTCGCCAAGGCGAGCTGACCCGCCGCTCCGGACGCCGTCGGGTCACCCGGCGGTGCCTGAACCCGGAGATCCCGGACGCCGTCGGTTCAGCCGGCGGCGTCCGGACCGGGCGCGGAACCAGGCTCCGGACCGGGCTCCCGGGCGGCGCGCAGCGCCTCCGTCGCCTGGGCCAGCAGGCGAGCGGAGTCGGTCCGCCCGCTCACCTGCAACTCCACCTCGGCATCCCCGGTCTGGATCCGGATGCTGGCCTCGGTGCGCTGCTGGTCGACCCAGGACTGCAACAGGTTGAACAGTCCCGGAAGCAGTCCCTGGGCCAGCACCGCGATGATCACCGCGTCGCTGAACCCCGGCCGGCCCCCGCCGCCACCGGACGCCCGGACCACCGGCCGGTACTCGGGGTGGCGGTGGATCCAGGTCAGCAGGTCGACCGACGACGGCTGACGCTGCCGGGGGTTGATGGTCAGCCGGACGGGCAGCCGGGCTGCGGTATCGCTGTCGGTCACTGTCAGTCTCCCGATGAGTCGGCGGCAGGTCGGAAGGTCACGGTGTCCCCGTCGGCGGTGGCGACGCCGGTCACTCTCAACCCGTCCTCGTCCTTGAACGGTGAGCTGCCGCCGAAGTAGGTGGTGGTGCCGCTGACCTGCACCTTGCCCTGGGTCTCGTACGGGGTGGAGACCTGCGCACTGTTCGGGCCGGTGAGTTCGACGGCGAGCTTCGGGTACTCCAGGATCTTCCAGGTGACCTTCTGCGTGGAGCCGCCGTAGTAGCGGAACGGGCAGCCCGGCGGGGCGGCGACCGTCTGCTTGGCGCACTCGTCCAACCAGACGCGTACGCGGGCCTCGACGGCCTCGATCGCCGCCGGCTTGAGCACCGGGGCCAGTTGCAGGACGGCGGCGGTCTCCCCCGGGCCGACCAGCACTGTCGCGCTCGGCGTCTCGCTGAGCGCACTGGACGGGCCGGTCGCGGTGTAGCCGCCGGGCAGCAGCACCAGTCGCGGACCCTCGGTGGCGACCGGCAACTCCACACCGTTGAGCCGTACCCCGGGGTCGGCGATCACGGTGTTGAGCGGGATCGGCCCACCCCTCACCCGCCAGCCGTGGAACAACCCGGCAGTGGTCTCGCCAGTGCGGAACAGGGTGAGGGTGGTGGTCTCCCGCACGTCACCCAGCCGGTACGCCACAGTGGCGGTGGCGCTGTCGCCGTCGCGCTCCAACGAGCTGATCTCGACGTCGGTCGGCGGTTGGTAGCCCTTGCCGCGCAACAGTTGAGCGAGCAGCTTGGTGTCGGTGTCGCTGCCCTGGCCGGTCAGGTAGCCGAGTGCGGCCTCGCTGTCCCGGTCGGCGAGCGCGGAGAAGTAGCCGTCGATCGCCGCCTGGGGCCGGAAGAACGCCCACTGCACCACGCCGAGCCCGCTGGTGCCGAGGCAGGCGACCACTGTGAGGGCGCCGACCAGCAGCCAGGTGCGGCGGGTGCCGACCGGGCCGGCGGAGTTGAACAGCCCATCGACGGTGACGGGCTGGGCCGCCCCGTCGGGCGCGCCGGCCAGCGACGCCCGCTCCAGAGCGTCGAGCCGCAGCTCGTGCGGCGGGTGTGTGGCGCAGACCGCCTCGTCCCAGCCGCTGCGCCCGGTTTCGAAGGACAGCCGCCGTTCCAGGATGCGTCGCAGCCCGTCGACGTGCCCGGTGAGCACCGCGCCGAGGTCGGCCCGGTACTCGGCCGCCCGCACGTCGCGGGCGTGCAGTGGCAGCACCACGTACCGCATGGTGAGCAGGATCGGCCAGAAGAACACGAAGACCACGAAGTTGGTGCCCGGGTGCGGGAACGTCCGCATCAGCCAGGTCGGCAGGGCGTGCGCGAGGGTCAGCGGCAGGCCGACGCCGCGGACGAAGGCGCTGGTGATCTCGTCCCCGGTGCGCCAGTGCACCAGTTCGTGGCTGAGCAGCGCGGCCACCTCGTCGTCCGGTTCGGTCAGCACGGCGGTGGTGACCACCACGTGCCGGGCGTACGTCCGGGCGTTGCTCACTACCGGGTCGTCCTCCATGAGCAGTCGGGGCACGCTGGGCAGGCCGAGCCGTCGGGCGCAGTCGTCGAGCATGGGGCGCAGGCGCGCGTACTCGCGGCGGCTGGGCTGGCGCGCACCCGAGACGACCAGCAGGCGTGGTTCGAGCAGCACCCGGTAGAGCGTGTAGAGGACCCCGATCAGCGCCGCCGCGATGACAGTGCCGATCAGGCCGGTGAGCAGCGCGAAGGGTTCGTCGGCGACGCCCATCCAGGGCAGGGCCAGCACGGCGAGGAAGCCGACCAGGAAGCCGATGGCGAAGCCGGCCACGCCGCCGAGCAGCCCGCCGGAGCGGGTCAGGAACGCCTCGACCAGGGAGCCGATCAGCGGGGCGTCGCGCAGCACCTGGGGCACCTGGTCGTCGGCGCCGGTCCCGACGGCGAAGAGCCCGACGATGCCGAACAGGAGACCGCCCCAGAACGCCAGGAGCAGCGCGACCGGCAGGTAGAACCAGGTGGCGACGAACGCGCCGAGCACGCCGCGCCAGTCCCGCAGGATTCCGGCGCGCAGCCAGACCAGCGCGCTGGGGTAGCCCGGTGGGCGGTCGGCGAACCCGCCGGTGGGCGGCGGGGTGTCGGCCGACGGCGGTTGGGCGGCCCGGACGTCGAGCTGCGGCACGGTCGGCGGGGTGTTCTCCGGCGGCACTGTGGGCGGCTCGGTCATGAGCGCTGCTCCTTCTCGGAGGATGGCGTCCACTGTCGGGAATGGACAGCCGGAGCAGGCTATCGAGGACATCTGATGTCTGCCACACCGTTCGGGAGGATCGTCGCGCACCCGACACTCAGCGTCGCGGGTCCGGTGCGGCGGTCCCCTCCGGGACCGCCGCACCGGAGCTGGTCAGAGCGCTAGGCAGTTGGGTCGCACCGGGCCGTCGACCAGGGCGCCCCGCACGATGGTGTACGCCGTGCCGTCGAGCACCAGACCGAGGTGCCCCACCACCCGAAGCGGGCAGTACGCCTGGATCAGCACGTTCGTCGCACCGTCGTTGACGGCGGCGTTTCCGGTCGGCCGGACCAGCTCGTCCTGCAAGGTGCGGATGGTGGTGTAGCGCACGGCGCCCGGGGTGTCGTCGCCGGCGTTGAGGTCGGCGAGGAACGCCGAGCCGATGGTCATCTGCTGGCAGGCCACGACGCCGGCGCAGCTGCCCAGGCCCAGGAACGCCACAATGTTGGCGACGTACGTGCCGTACTGCGGTGTGCCCAGGCTGACGTACCGGCCGACGGTGGCGGTGCCGCCGAGCCGCTTGAGGTAGTACCGGCTGACCAGGCCCCCTTCGGAGTGGGCGACGACGTCCACTGTCGCCGCGCCGGTGCTGGCGCGTACCTGGTTGACGTAGCCGGCGAACGCGCGGGCCGAGGTGGGGATGTCGCCGAGGCCCAGCCCGGGCAGTTGGTAGATGAAGGTGCGGTAGCCGTCGGCGCGTAGGCGGGCGGCGATCGGCTCGTACGCGACGGCGATGCCGCTGAGCCCGCCGACCACGATGACGGGGTTGGCCGCCGCGGCGGCCAAGGGTGCCGTGGGGGCGGCGGTGGCCGGGACGGGAGAGGCGGGGGCGGCGGTCGCCGTGGCGGCGGACGCGAGCAGCGCGGCGGTGGCGAGGGCCAGGACGAGGGCGGTCTTTCGGAGCAGCATGGCTGCACCTCCGGGGGGAGGCACCCGGCGAACCGGGCAGGTGGGTGGGGGTTCCGGTCGACCGTGCGACGATCATCCCCGCAACAATTTAGAAACGTCAATGACTTGTTACGCGCCGGTAACCCGTTGTTCCGGCGGGGGCGTAAACGGTCATACCGCCACGCTCCATATCGGACACCGACGGTGGCTGGCATGCTGTGGCCGTGGCTGTCGACGAACCCACCGAGCGCGAGCTGCGGGTGATGCCGTGGTGGCTGGTCCTGGTCGGCCTGCTGGTCGCCGTCGCCCTGGGCTGGCTGGTGCTGGATCTGCTGCTCACCGAGGCCGACCGGGCGAGCCAACCGGACACCCGCGCCACTTTGCGCATCGACGCGATCCGCACCGGACTGACCGTCGTCGCCGGCACCGGCGGAGGGCTCGCGCTGCTGCTCGCCGCCCGCCGCCAGTGGATCGCCGAACGCGCGCAGCGGCACCAGGAGAGCGTCGCCGCCCGGGACCAGGTACACCGCGACCGGGTGCAGGCGCACGCCGAGACGGTGGCCGAGGCCGCGCAGCGCCACCAGGACCGGCAGTCCGGGGCCGCCGAACACGACGCGGCGGAGCGTCGGCTGACCGAGCTCTACACCCGGGCGGTCGAGCTGCTCGGCAACGACAGCGCGGCGGTACGCCTCGGCGGCCTGCACGCGTTGGAGCGCCTCGGCCAGGACAATCCGGGGCAGCGCCCGACGATTGCGGCGGTGCTCTGCGCGTACCTCCGAATGCCGGCGCCCGACGGCGATCCGCGCGAGACGGAGGTCCGGCGCAGCGCGCAGCGCGTGCTCACCCGGCACCTGCGCGCGGACGACGCGGCCCACTGGCCGGAGGTAGTGCTGGACCTGACCGGTGCCGCGCTCGTCGACTTCGACGCCACGGGCTGCACGCTGGTCGACGCGAACTTCACCGAGACGGCGTTCACCGGTACGACCACCTTCGCGGGCGCGACGGCGCGCGGGCGTCTGCTGCTCGGGGCGGCGACCTTCGGCGACGTGGTCTTCGAGGGGCTCGCGGCCGACGGCGAGGTCATTCTCGACGGCGTTCGCGTCGGCGGTACGGCCAGCTTCGACGACGCCGCGTTCTCCGACGGCCTGTCCTGTCGGCGTGCCAGCTTCGCCGGCCCGACCTCATTCCGCCGGGTGACCTTCGGTCAGCCGACCAGCTTCGACGCGACCCGCTTCGAGGACACCACCACGTTCCGGGAGGCCGTCTTCGACGGCGCCCTGTCGATGGAGCACACCGAGTTCGGCCGGTCGGCCGGCTTCCACTCCGTCCGTTTCACGAACATGGCACTGTTCCGCTGGACGGTGTTCGGCGCGGAGGCGCTATTCGACAGGGCCCGCTTCGTCGACGCCGCGAACTTCGGCCGGGCCCGGTTCCACGGCATGGCCAGCTTCCGCGACACACAGTTCAGCCGGCCACCCCAGGTCGAGCAGGCCCGGGCGGTGACCGATCCCGGTCACCGTTGGCCGGCGGGCACGACGGCAGAACCCCTCGACGACGAGTGGCTGCTGCTGGTCGACTGCTGACCGGCCGAACAGGCGTCAGCGCGACGCGGCAGGTTGGGGCGTCAGCGCGACGCGGCTGGCGGGCGCAGGCCGTCCAGGGCCACGCCGAGCACCCGGTCACGCTGCTCGGGTGATGGGAACTGGGCCATGGTGAGGCCACTGATCAGCCGCACCACGTCGTCGAAGCCGATGTCGTCACGGACCACACCGGCGGACTGCGCGCGACGCATCAGCGGCTCACCGGCCGAGAAGATCTCCGTGCGGCAGCTGGTGAAGATCTCGGAGTCTCGCAGCAACTGCTCGGCGAGCGCCCGCTTGGTGGCGACGTACGCGACGAAGCGGTGCAGCCAGGCGACGAGCGCGTCCCACGGTGGCAGCTCGGCCAGACCTTCGGCGGAGTGGCACAGCTCCCGGACCTCCTCGACGTAGACGGCCTCGAACAGGTGCCGCCGGGTCGGGAAGTTGCGGTAGAGCGTGCCGATGCCCACGCCGGCCCGACGGGCCACGTCCTCCAGGGAGGCGGCAGCCCCGTTCTCGGCGAACGCCTCGCGCGCCGCCGTGATCAGGGCGTCGTAGTTACGCCGCGCGTCGGCCCGCTTGGGCCGCTGGGCGAAGACCTCGGGCGCCTGCCCCGCGCTGGTCATGACGTGCGTCACCTCACCCTGGTTGCATCCGGAGGCACCCCTCCGCTAGCTTAGTGGAGGCACCCCTCCGGAATCCCGGAGGCCTGCCTCCGGTTAGCTTACCTCGGGACCCCGCCCGATCGCCGCCTGGCCACCCCGATCGCCCGGGCCCGACAAACCACCCGTCGCAGACGACGGGCGACAAGCCTTCATTCCCGTACGTAATCAGGGAGTTTTCTCTCGTGGCAGTGACCTCCCGACGCGGCTCGCGTCGGCTCACCTTCACCGTGCTCGCGGCCGGCGCCGGGTTCTTCGCGATGCTCCAGTCGCTGATCACCCCAGTGCTGCCGACCATCCAGCAGGACCTGCACACCTCCCAGAACACAGTGACCTGGGTCCTGACCGCCTACCTGCTCAGCGCGTCGATCTTCACCCCGATCCTCGGACGCGTCGGCGACATGGTCGGCAAGGAGCGGATGCTCGTCGTCTCGCTCGCCGCCCTCGCCCTCGGCTGCCTGCTGGCCGCCATCGCGCCGAACATCGGCGTCCTCATCCTCGCCCGGGTCGTCCAGGGCATCGGCGGAGCGGTCTTCCCGCTGTCGTTCGGCATCATCCGCGACGAGTTCCCGGCCGCACGGGTCTCCACCGCGGTGGCCGCCATCTCGGCCATCGTCGCCGTCGGCGGTGGCCTGGGCATCGTGCTGGCCGGCCCGATCGTCAGCACGCTGGACTACCGCTGGCTGTTCTGGATCCCGATGGTCGTGGTCGGGCTGACCGCCGTGGCCGCGCACCTGTTCGTGCCCGAGTCGCCGGTCCGTACCCCCGGTCGGATCGACTGGCGCGCCACACTGCTGCTCTCCGGTTGGCTGGTCGCGCTGCTGCTGCCGATCAGCCAGGGCGCCACCTGGGGCTGGACCTCCACCCGGGTGCTCGGTCTGCTAGCGCTGGCCGTGGTGCTGCTGGCCGGTTGGCTGGTCGCCGAGGTGCGCTCGGCCAACCCGCTGATCGACATGCGGATGATGCGCCTGCCCGGCGTCTGGACCACCAACCTGGTCGCCCTGCTCTACGGCGCGTCGATGTTCTCCGTGTACGCGTTCCTTCCCCAGTTCCTGCAGACCCCGACCATCGCCGGCTACGGCTTCGGCGCCAGCATCAGCCAGGCCGGTCTGCTCATGCTGCCGATGCTCGTCGCGATGTTCGTCGCCGGCCTCGTCGCCGGGCGGCTCCAGGCGGTCTTCAGCGCCAAGGCGCAGCTCGCCACCGGCGCCACGTTCAACGTGGCCGCCTCCGCGATGCTCGCCACCGCGCACGACACCCGTTGGGAGGTCGCCATCGCCGGTGGCCTGGTCGGCCTCGGCATCGGCCTGGCCTTCGCGTCGATGGCCAACCTGATCGTCGCCAGCGTGCCCGCCAGCCAGACCGGCGTGGCGACCGGCATGAACGCCAACATCCGCACCATCGGCGGCGCGATCGGCGCCGCCGTGGTCAGCGGCGTGATCACCGCGCACCCGCAGGCCAACGGCCTGCCCCGGGAGGCCGGCTTCACCATGGGGTTTCTCGTCCTCACGGCGATCGCCCTGGCCGCCGCGCTCGCGGCCCTCGCCGTCCCGTCCACCCGGCGGGCGTCGGCCGGTCGCCGGCCGTCCGCCACGACGATCGTCGAGTCGGAGCTAGCCGGCGAGTTCGCCACCATGCCAGCGACCCGCTGAGGGAACGTGTCGCAGCCCGGGCGGTTCACCGCCCGGGCTGCGGCATGTCCAGGAGTACGCTGGCCGCTCCCCCACCCACCGTCCGTCGTCTTTCAGGATGCGCCCATGTCCGAGTTGCTGACCGCCGACCGCATCGAAGAGATCGGCTCCCTGGGCCTCAAGAGCCCCGACCCGGCCGCGCTCGTCGCCGAACTGGTGGGCGCCGTCGACGAGGGGCGGGTCGCGGACCCCGACGACACCGGGTACGCCCTGCTGGTCGCCGTGGACATCCTGGAGCAGGCCGGCGACCTGGCCGACGCGCTCGCCCTGGCCACCCGCGCCATCGCCGAGCAGCCGGACGACAACGCGTACGCCCGCGCGGTGCGCGGCGGTCTGCTGCTGCGCCTCGGCCGCTCCGACGAGGGCATGGCCGAGCTGACCGCACTGCGTCCGCTGCTGGAGACCGACCCAGCGGCCACGTACGTGATCGACGAGCTGGCCGAGTCCGGCCGCACCGACACGGCGCTGGAGTGGCTCACCGGGGCACTGGACGCCATCCTGGAACGGACCCGGACCCAGCAGCACGCGTCCGAGGACGCCCAGGACGAGGCCGCCGCCATGATCTACGGCCTGGCCCAGCAGCGGCACGACCTGCGCGAAGAGCAGGGCCTCCCCCACGACGAATACGACAACCTCGCCGACCGGCTGCGCGCCGCGAGCACCCACGCGCTCGACGCCCTCGACGACGGCCCGGCGACGCTGCTGTTCTGGCCGCAGGCGGAGTTCACCGCCCTGCTGCTGCGCTGGCCCGCTCTCGTCGACAGCTACCCCGCCACCTGGGACGAGCACCGCACCCAGCTCGAACGCGCCCTCGTCGAGGCTTCCGGGATCGGCGGCGCCGACCTGGGGGTGGTCGTCGGCACGGTCGCCGACCTGGCGGCCTTCGCCGAACGCACCGGAGGTGACCCCACCAGCGAGGAAACCCTCGACGAGTACGCCGACAGCCTCGACGAGGCCGGCGTGACCGCCTGGCCGCCCGGCCGCAACGACACCTGCTGGTGCGGATCCGGCGCCAAGTACAAGAAGTGCTGCCTACCCCGCTCGCGCGGCTGACCCTCCCCCGCCGGCTCGGTCCCTGCGGCCCCGGGAGGCCATGTCCCTGGAGAGCCTGATGCCTGTGAGTCATCAAGATGACTCACAGGCATCACGTTCGACCACAACCGCCAGCACCCTCTTGAGCGCCGGCCGGCGCATAAGGCCCGCGTATGATCGACACCCCGTTCGACCGTCCGGGCTCGACGATGGAGGCGATGGCGTGACCACACACGAGCAGCACGAGACGGTCGAGGACAGCCCGGTCGGCTGGGTCGCCAGCCACATCCGGCGCTACGTGCGGACCGACGGCGCCGACGGGGGCACCTTCCACGGCGTACCCTCGCTGCTGCTCACCACCCGCGGACGCCGATCGGGCACGCTGCGCCGCACGGCCCTGATGTACGGGCGCGACGGCGACAACTACCTGCTGGTGGCATCCAACGGCGGCGCGGCCAAACACCCCGCCTGGTACCTGAACCTGAACGCCGACCCGACGGTGGAGATCCAGGTCGGCGCGGAGCGGATCACGGGTCAGGCCCGGACCGCGACCGGCGAGGAGCGCGCCCGGCTGTGGCCGGTGATGACGAAGGTCTTCCCAACGTACGCCCGTTACGCGAAGGAGACCGACCGCGAGATCCCGGTCGTCGTCATCGAAGGCGATTGATGTCCCTCATGGCTGCTGAGGGCTAGGGTGACGGCAGGTAAGCACCCCACTCCGGCAAGGAGGACCGTCGTGCGCCGCATCATCACCACCATCGCACTGCTCGGGCTGTCACTCTCCGTCGTACTGGCACCGACGCCGGCCAGCGCGGCTAGCAGCGTAGAAGTCACCTCAGCGACCCTTGTCGCGCGCGGCGTCGCCGTGGACATCACCCTCACCGTGACCTGCCCAGCCGGCCTGTCCGGCGCGACGGAGCTGATCGTCCGGCAGCGGTCGGGCGACAGGGTCGCCTACGCGGGCGGTTGGGCGCCCCTCAACAGCTGCACCGGCGAGCCGCAGGCCGTGACCGGGCGAGCATGGGTGGAGGGCGGCGGGCTGGTCCTGCACAAGGGTGTCGCACTGATCAGCGGCGGATTCGAACTGTGCAACCAGGACGTCTGCGACTACCCGACCTTCGAGCAGACGTTCCGCATCACCCGCTGAGAGCGGCCGACCCATTGCCGCTGACCGCCGACGGGGGAATCCGATGATCAAGTGATGAGAAGTAGGTCAGACCCACTTCCGAAACCTACTTTTCATCACCTGATCACTGCCTCCGGAGCGAACAGCCGAACCTGGCCGCGGTGATCGGATCAGGCACGCCTGTCAGCCGGCCGCCTCAATCGCGGCCTCCACCTTGTCCAGGTAGTTGAACCACCACTCCCCCTCATCGGGCTGAGAGGCTGTGGCGAGGAGATTGGCTGCGACAACGAATACGACACTCACGCCGCTCGCAGTGTTCGCAAGTCGTGGCAGCTTGCCCGTCGTCACCGCGGACAGGACGGCATGTACGTCCTGTGCGGAGACCTCGGCCCATCGTTCCTGCTGACCGATGTTGCGAGAGATCTCGTTGATCTCGTGGGTTGAAGGCAGGCCATCGTGGACCTCGAACAGAACAGCGGCGTTCACGGCCAGCGTCAGCTCGACCGCCTTGGTCAACGTCTCCTGACTGACACTCAAGGCGTCCAAGGCGCTGTCGAATCTGTCGGAGTCACGGTGAACAGCAGCATCCAGGACAGCTCTGACCTGAGCCTCTACCTGCTCATTGATCTTCACGGCCCGGCCCTCCGTCTCGGTGCTTCGCTCTCCACGCCTTAAAAGATCCGGCTGCGGCAGCAGCAGCCAGCAGAGTACCCGCAACCGCCTTGACGGTCGTTGGCAAGAATTCCTGGAAACTCGCGTACGCCGCAGCCGTGGCCGAGGTCCACCACCCGATCGACTCGCTGCTGAGGTGCTGGCGGCGCGGTGCCGGCGGCGCTGCCTGGTTTCGGTTCGTTCTATGGAGCCGTCGAGGGACCGCAGACCTGATGACTGGTTTCACCGTCAAGGGTGGTTGGTGGATTGCGCTGCCACCACCCGTGGTCAGTTTCCCAGCGCTCGGACCTTGGCGATCGTCTCCTGCACATGCTGCTTGGCCGGGTCGCCACCCTGGGACGCCTGCGCGAGCGCCTGACGGTAAGAGTCGATCATGCCGACCAGCGGACCAGCGGCTACGCCTTCCAGCGCGCCCGCAACGAGTGCCCGCGCCTCGGCCGCGTCCTGTGCTGCCGCTGCGGTCTTGGCCTTCGCCTCGTCCAGCTTCTGCGACGCCGCCGCCAACCTCGCGATGATCTGTGCTGCGCTCACGCGCACCTCCCCGTGATCGACCATCGCCTCCACCACAGCGGAGACCACATGGGAGCGTACGAGATTCGCGCACCCAGCGCGACCGCGTGATCGCTCTCTCGTCACGACGAGAGCAGCAGATCCCTCAAACTCAAGCCACTTAGGGGACCGCAACTGCTCAATGCTCAGCGACAAAGACACCCAGCCCGTGAACGCCTTCGACAAGGCCTTGGGTCTGTAGGACGAGAATCGCCTGCCGCACCACGCCAGCCGAGACGTTGTGCTCAACACGAAGCTGGGAGGTGGATGGCAGCTTGTCACCTGGGGCGAGTTCACCGGACGCGATCTGCTCTCGGATATGGTCCGCGAGCTGCGCCCATTTGGGCTTGGCGGGCATGTCGTCTCCCTGGTCTGCACCGCCATTTGATCACACCCAACTACTCAGTACAAGAACGGACTAGTCTGTCGTTGACTTGTACAGACTAGTGTGACAAAGTTCGAATCGACCGGCTCCCTGGTCTGCAAACCCGGAGCTGGTTCGTTCCCACCGCGCAGGAAGCGCCCGGTCGTCGGTCCCCCCGTTCGGCCGGGCGTGCCGGGGCGTGCCCGCACGCCGCCCCGACGCAAGAGCCGTGAGCAGCTAGGAGACGACCAGACGGGAGCCCCCGATGCCCGATCGACCCGACGAATGCCCCGCCGACCCACCAGCCCAAGCTTTACCCGAGCAACGCCATCGCCTCGTGTCCGATCAGGACGTCGAGGACGCCGACGACGTCCTCTTTGCCCATCCGCCCCGCGTGGTCCGTCGCTGGTTGTGCGAGTGCGGCGTCGACTACCCCTGTGCCGATGTGCGCTTCGCCCTGCTGGTCAAGTCCAGTGCCGAGGCGGGCGAATGAGCACCGATGCCGTGGACGACCTGCGGACCGCCTGGCTGGCGACCATCTCCGCTGCCGATCGGGCGGGCGCGCAGTTGCACGGGGCGGGGCCGCCCGGTCGGCCGTTGCCCTGGCAGGACGCGGTCACGGAGTGCTGGCGGGCGTTGAGTCTGGTCTACGCCGGCTTGGCCGCCGATCGGCAGTCACCGGGAGGCTCGGTCGGGGACCTGCTCGCCGGTTTGCACGCCGCTCGGTTCGACGCGGACCGGGCCGCCACTCTGGCCGCTCGGGTCCGCTGGCGGCTAGGCGCGACCGAGGACCGGCTGCGGCGTACCCGGGAAGTGGCGGACGTGGTCGCGGCCCGGCACCTCGCGGCGGCGATCACCCGGTTGGACCTGGTCGTTGCCCGGCTCGCGGTCGGCGGTCGCCGGATCGAGCGTTCGGTGGCGGCACTGACCGGCCATTCGGTGGCGGCACCGCCCGCGCTGCCCCAGCCCACCAGCCGCGACAACGCCGCCGACCAAGACAGCGACGCCGATCACGACAGCGACAACGGCAGGGCCAGCGACGCCGGCAGCGCCGAAGTGATCGCTCGCGGCTGCCGGGCGGCGAGCGCGCTGGTGACCCGGCGGCATCGTCTGACCAGGTCACGCGCACACCGGAGAGCACTCACGATGATCAGGAGGCGACGATGGTGACCGACCCGCACGCGGCGTTACGCGGCCTGCTGACCGGGCGGCTGCGCGGCCACGAACGCCGGCTGGGTCGGTTTGCCGAGTCGGACTGGCGGCGGTACGCGGACCTGCTCGCCGGTGCGTTGTTGGTGGCGGTACGGCGGCGGTTCGTCGCGGGGCAGGATCGCGCGCCGGTGATCCGCTTCGTGGCGTCCGCTCGGGAACGCTACGACGCGACCGGGCGCGACGTCGACCCGGTGCTCGCCGAGGCGCTGGTGTGGGCGGCGCTCGGCGAGCGTCCGCCGGTGCCCCACGACGTGGCGGCGATCGTCGCGCGGACGGTGCTGCTGCTCGGCCTGCTCGAAGACGAAGGTCTCACCGACCGCGAACTCGACGACGTTCTCGTGGCCGCCGCACTCGCTGCCGATGACACGGCGCACGATGCGGATCCCCAGCAGGTAGGCGAACCGGCGCGGCAGTGAGCGCAACCGGGTCGAAGATCGACACGGGATAGCTGAAGTCGGGGTATCCCACTGGCGCGGATACCCCGACTTCAATGAAACCGAGTGGATCACGCCCGGCGGCGGCCGGGACAGGCCACAACAGCCCAACTACGCCGACGGCGGGCCGTTCTGTGCCCGGGTGATCAGATCGTGCAACGGCTTGGTGCCGCTGCCGACCATCACGCCGGTCACGACGGCGTCGACCCAGACCGCCACCCCGTTCCAGTCGCCGCCGGCGACCGCGTGCAGAACGTAGAACCCGCCGGCGCTGGACGCCACGGTCGCCAACCCGCTGGCGAGACCCCACGCGACGATGGTGCGGTTGGCCTTTGCCCGCGCGACCTTGGCGGTGGCCACGGCGACCGCCTCGCGGTCGGCCTCGGTGAGGCCGTCGACCCGACCGGTCACGTCGGCCACCGTCCGGGACAGCGCAGCCTCGGCGGCGCGCCCCGGCAGCCACCGCGAGAACGGTTCGAGGATCCGCTCGACAGCTGCGGCGAAGACCAACAGGGTGAGGAAGACGCCAGTGGTGTCCTCGGGCTGGATCTTCGCCGCGGAGGCGCCGCTGCGCCAGATCATCCAGCCGCCGACGGCGCCGACGGCGATCAGCCCGAAGCCCGCGACCACAGCGCCCGGGCCGGCCTGCTGCGATGCGGCGACGACCGACAGCCCTGGCTCGGAGCGAGGCGTCGTGCCTGCGGCAGCATCGGCGTTGACCGGCGAAACGGCAATCCCGCCGCCTGCCGGCATCGGCTCAACCTGGGTGGACGTCTGTCCCTGCAATTCCCTGACCAACCTTTCGACCTACCGCTCGCGAGACGTCGAGGCGTGATGATCCAGACCTCGGCAGGCGGACTGCGCACCGACTGCGCTCGGGGCGCGAGACTACGGCACGGGACCGAACACGGTGGACGGCCGGGAGGTGTGGTGCCCAGCGCCGCAGACTGCGAGGCAAGCGAACACAGTGGAGCAACGGACGACAGACCGTGTTGCCGAGGCTCGGGACCATGCCGGAGCGCGAAGCCTCATAGACTCGGTGGCCGCTGGCAACGGGGGTGACGTGGCGTGACGGCTCAGAGGACAGACACGACATCGGCTGGCAGTGGTCGCCGGGCTCCCGCCATTGGCCTGTCCGGCGGTCTCATCGGGCTGCTCGCCCTCCTGCTCGTCGTCTCCGTCGCGACCGGTGACGGGCAGAGCATCCTCAGCAGCCTCCAGTCATCGTCATCGGCGCCGGGCGCGCCCAACCCGACCCTGGAATCTCGGGCACCTCTCGACCGGGCGTGCATCGCCAGGACCAAGGGCCAGGAAGCGGTGGCGTACTTCCAACGGGACATCCCCGAGGGCCGGTGGGGTGAACCGGTGCGCGGCACCGCCTCGGCGGCCAGTGAGCCGTACGTGCTGTGGCTCTTCGACGCTCAGTGCGAACCGCACCGGGCGGTCGAGGTGCCAGCACGGACCAGTCGGACGTTCAAGGCCCAGCTGGGTCAGGTCTGGTACTACGCCGAAGCGTCGGCGGGGCGGCCCGTCGACGGCTGCGCCTGCCGCGTCTTCAGCCCTTCGAACAGCGGCGCCGAGCAGAGGTTCAGCGACGCCGGCAGCATCACCTACCACCTGGACTAGCCGGTCGGCCCGAGCCGGCCAGCCGCACCGTCAGCGCAGGCCGCGCACCATCAGCAGGTACGCGCAGTAGGCCATCGGCACCAGCAGGAAGCAGATCAGGAACCCGAGCGGCAGGTATCGCGGCGGGGTGCCGGCGACCATCGCGGGCCGCCCCCACCGGCCCAGCACCAGGTACCCACCGAAGAACGCCACGGCCGGCAACCCCGCGCAGATCCACGCGCCGAGGGTGAACCCGTCCACCAGGCCGACCCCGGAAGCGAGCACCAGGATCAGCACGAGCACCCCGGCGGCGGCCCCGCACCCGGCGTAGACGGCTACCGCGCGGGCCAGCGGCGACCACGTCGGGAGCAGCGCGGGCCGCTGGGCCAGCAACTCCGCCTGCTGGCCGTGCCGGTCGGCCTCGTCGGCCATCCGCCGGGCCAGCTCCAACTCCACCGCCGGGTCGGCCGCCGCCGAGCGCTGCGCGGGCACCCCGCCGCCCGCCGGGCTCACCGCCGTCGGCAGCGCCAGCCGCGCCTCCCCCGCCGGCAGCTGGGGGTACGCCCCGACGTCCGCCCGCCCCGGCGCGCCGGCTGCGCCGGCGGGTCCGCCGTCCCCGGATCCGGGTGGGGTGGGAGGAGGGGCCGGGGCAGGAGGTGGTTGGTCGATGCCGATGGCTCGGCCGAGCTGGTCGAGGCGCTGCCCCTGGGCGCTCAGCCGCTGCTGGAGGTAGTCGACGGCGGCGTGCAGGTCGCGGCGGCGCGCGGACTCGGCGGCGGCGTGCTGTTCCCCGGCGCGGTGCTGCGCGGAGAGTTGTCGGGCCAGCGCCGCGTACTCCTCGAAGGACACCGTCACCGCTCCCCGTCCGGCTCGGGCCCGTCGCCGACGAACGGGACGATCAGCCGGGTGCGCTGGTCGTGCCGGTCGATCAGCAGCGCCCGGTCGGGGCGGGGCGTGTAGGTCAGGTCGTGCGCTCCGAGGTGCAGGGCCAGCTCGGCGCCGGGCACGTTGAGCGCGACCAGGCAGGCGACGTCGTCGCGGTTCTGCGTGCCGCCGAGGTCGTCGGCGAGCCGGCGCAGCCCCCGCCACCAGCCGAGTAGGTGCACCCCGTGCCCGGGGCCCTGGCGCAGGACGGTCCGTAGGTCGTCCAGGCCGGAGCGGAAGGTGCCGGGGTCGGTGGCCCCGAGAACGGGCGCGGCGGCGTCCATGCCGAACACCACCAGGTATTCGCGGCCGGCGGGCTCGGCGGCCAGCGCGGTGATCCGGTCGCGCAGCCCGGCCGCGTCGAGGCGCTGCACCGGGTGCCCGGCGGCCCGCAGCAGCGTCTCGGTGTCGTCGGCGACCGGGTCGGCGACGGTGACCAGGCAGGCAATGTGGAACCGGGCGTCGCCGGGGGTGTGCTGTCGGGCCAGGCTGATCGTCGCGGCGCGCAGCACGTCCGCGCCGGTCGGTGCGGTGCCCACCACGGCGAGGTGCCGGCCGGGCGTGGTGTCCATCAGGAACAGAGCGGTGGTGCCGTGCACGTCGACGGTTCGGCCGACCAGGGCCATCGGCCGTCGGCCACCGGGGCGCAACCCGGCGAAGGTCGGGTCGTCCTCGATCCGTGCGGCCTCGTACCCCTTGAAGACCGCCGGTGCTTGCGAGCCCGGCGGGCGGGCCTGCCACAGCTCGTGGCGTAAGGCGGCGAGGTCCGCCGCGGCGGCGTGCGCGTCGGGGAAGCGCAGCACGGTGTCGGCGCCGACCGCGCCGGCGGCGGTGTTGACCACGGCCGAGCCGACCGGCAGGGCCGCGGCGGCGGCGTTGAGCTGGTCGAGCACTCCGCCACCGCCGGGCAGCGCCACCCGCAACGCGAACTGCCCGAAGATCGCCTCGGCCCGCCCGTAGAGGGCTTCGATGCCGGTCATGCTCTGGCTGGCGAGCACCAGGTGGATGCCGTACGAGCGGCCCTTGCGGGCCAACTCCTCCAGCAGGTCGACGGACTCGCGGGCCAGCGTGTCGTTGCCGGCGAGCAGCACGTGGAACTCGTCGATGACTGTCACGATGCGCGGCAGCGGATTGTCAGGGGGCAGGTCGGCGAGCTTGGTGACGCCGTGCCGTTTGAGTGCGGTGGCCCGGCGTTGCGCCTCCCGACGCAGCTCGCGCAGCACGGCGAGACCGTACTCGCGGTCGGACTCGATGCCGACGGCACGGGCGTGCGGCAGCCAGGACGGGTCCCGGCCGGTGGGCACGAACTCGGTGAAGCTCACGCCCTCCTTGAAGTCGAGCAGGTAGAGCTGCAACTCGGCCGGCGAGTAGCGGGCGGCCAGCCCGTAGAGGACGTCGAGCAGGAAGACGGTCTTGCCGGCGCCGGTGCGCCCGCCGACCAGCCAGTGCGGGGTGGCGTCGTCGAAGGCGAGCGTCAGCGCGGCGCCGTCGGCCCGGCCGATCACCGTCCGCAGGCCGTTGCCGGCGGACTCGGCCCAGCGCCGTTCGGGCAGCAGGTCGGTGAAGGGCAACGCGTCGGCGCGACGGGTGGCGGTGCCGAGGTGCTCGGCGAGCGCGCGTACCGAGGCGGGCGGCGGGTCGCCGTCGAGCAGGACGGGCGCGGCGAGCCCGCTGCCGTCGGCGCTGAACGGGGTGCCGGGCGGGTCGCCGACGTGCGCGTACCCCTGGTTGAGCCGCACCGCTGTGGTGCCGCCCAGCGGCGGCGCGGTCTCGCCGGGCAGCCGGGACGGGTGGCCGGCGAGCAGCACGCACACGGCGGCGGCCGGGCCGGCGTGGGTGAGCGCGGCGAGCCGGGCCAGCTCGCGCGGCGGCGGCGCGGCGGTGGCGACCACCACCAACAGGCGACGGGCGGCGGGCTGACCGTGTTGCGCGGCGCGGGCGTGCTGCTCGGCGGCGTCCAGCAGCGCGGCCACCTCGGCGTCGCTGGTGGCCGGCGGGTCGAGCACCCCGGCGTCGAGCAGTGGGCGCAGCGGGCCGAAGGTGGCGCCGAGCGCGGCGGTGTCGATGCCGGCGACGCGGACCTGACCGGGCGGCGCGGTGGCGACCAGCCGCAGCACCAGCGCCCGCAGCAGCCCGGCGACCTGCGGGTCGCGGGCGTCGGTGTCCACTGCCAGGTGGTGGCCGCCGCCGAGCGGGACCAGCACCGGAAAGGCGCCGTCCGCTGTGGACGCCTCGCCGATCCGCACCGCTGTCGGCTCGTCGGTCAGCGGTGTGACGCCCGGGGCGGGGGTGGCCAGGGCAGCGCCGAGGCGGGCGAGGCCGGTCACCAGGTCGTCGCCGACCGGCGCGGCGGCGGTCGGTGCCGCCCCCAGTGCGTTGCGGGCAGTGTCCAGATGCGCCCGAGCCGCCCGGTGGGAGCTGACCGCCTGCCCGTACGCCGACGCGAGCCTGCCCACCCTCTGCCCCCAACGCCACGGCCGCCTGGTCCCAGGAACCCTAACGGACACCGGCGGCACCCGGACAGTCCTGCGAGGACGTGTCACGCCGGACGGGTCAGGCGGGGCCGCACGCCGCCGGACCGGACGCGTCGGCCGCCCCGCAGCGGAACACCTCCACCGGCGCCCTCGCCACGTCGGGCACCTGCTCCACCCGCATCAGGGCCAGCCGCTTGTCGACCGGCTCCCCCGAGTCGGGCGTGAACCGGATCAGCCCGGCCACCCCCGGGTAGCCCTGCCCGGCGTTCTGCCGGAGCACCTCGGCGTGCACGCCCACCGGGTTGACCGAATCCGGCTCCCATCGTTGCCGGGGGTTGGCGTGGTGCAGCCGGGCGGCGAGGCTCTCCACAGCCCGGACCAGCATCATCGACGCGTCGTAGGAGAGACTGACCCGCTCGCCGACCTGCTCCTCCGAGCCCGGCCGGCAGCGCGGCGGGTCGAGCAGGTCGTCGGCCTGGATCCAGGACAGGAAGCTGGCCCGGGCGTCGTCGTCGCGCCGGTCCTGGGCGGCCCGCAGCACCGCGCAGGTGGCCAGGGACGCCTTGGAGACGTACGTGACAGGCAGGTTGCCGGGCGCGGCGGCGCGCAGCCCCGGGTTGGCCATGTACCGGTTGGCCGAGTCATCGGCGACGAGATGTCGGGGCGGGTTGCCGCCGCACTCGCGCAGCGCCCGCAGGAAACCGTCGAACTCGGACCATCGACCCGCGTAGAAGAGCAGCCCCGGGTAGCCGCACTCGTCGGTCAGCCGCTGCCCGGTGCGCCACTCGTCGAGGCGGGTGATCCGGGGGCCGAACTGTTGTCGGAGCCCGTCGACGAGGGTGCCCACGTAGAGATCTTCGGTGAGGGAGCTGCCCTCCAGTGTGGTGTAGAAAACGTGCGCCTCGTTGACCTTCAGCACCTGCTTGGCGTACGCGTCGACAAGCTTCACCTGGTCCTTGTTCGGCGCGGAGATCTGCAGGTAGAGGCGGGAGTTGGCGTCCATCTTGTCCGCGGAGAGGGTGGGCGCCAGCACCGGCAGCCCGACCTGGTTCAGCTCGCGCAGCGCGCGGGCGGTGCTGCTGCGGCTCTCCACCAGCCCGACCACCCCGAGCACAGTGGGGTCGTCCCGGGCCAGTTCGGCGAGCATCGCCACGGCCCGGTCGGCGTAGATCATCTGCCGGCCACCGTTGGCAACCACGATGCGCAACAGCGCCGCGCCGTCCGCGCCGGCCGACTCCTTCAGCAACGCGTACTGGGCGGTGGCCATCCCCTCGAGCTCCTCGCGCTCGGAGACGTACGACTCCTCGTCCGCGCGGGTCCGGTTGCCGGTGAGGGTGCCGAGGTAGACCAGGGTGAGGAAGGGCCGTCGTCGGTCGCTGCGCTGCCAGACCTCCTCGGCGGCGCGGTTCTGCGCGAAGATGCGCTCCTGGACGGTGCGCAGCCGATCCTGGCCGGGGTCGTTGTTGAACACCTGCGCGGCGCTGTCGCTGTAGCCGACACACTCACCGCTGCCGACCACCTCGACCGACACCTGGCCGGTGAGGGTGGGGTGACACCCCGGCCCCCACCGGCTGGCCACCCACAGACCGAGCGCCGCCACCAGCACCAGGCACAGCGCCGCCGGCAGGAAACGCCGCGACCACCACGGCGGATCCGGCGCGGAGAAGGGCCGCAGCCCGCCACGGGACGGTGGGCCGGCGTCGGTCTCGTCCGGACGCAACGCCACCAGCCAGGTGGCCGGGCGGCGCAGCCGCCGCATCTCCGGCAGCGCACCGGCCCACTCGTCGTACGCCTCGTCGGCCTCCGTCAACGGGTGCGGCTCGGGCAGGTCCGGAGGGGGTTGCCCACCGGACGCGACGATCAGCAGCGGGTCGTTGCGGCCGGTCTCGGTGCGGACGTCGCCGATCAGGCGGACCAGTTCCCCACCGACGTTGCCGGGGGCGACGTTGTCGATCAGCAGCGCCGGGTACGCGGTGCGCCGCCAGTCCGACGGACGCCACGGCCGACGCCGGTACGCCTGCCGCAGGTCCTCCAGGAACGCGTGCAGCAGCAGCTTGTTGACCTGGTCGGGTTGTTCCCCGTCGCGCCAGCCCGCGGTGAGGCGCTCGGCGAAGCCGAGGAAGGTGACCGACTGCCGGTGCGCCAGGTACTGCTGGCGCATGAACCAGTTGTAGTGCCGCCCGAGCACCGGCACCCGCCCGGAGACGGCAGCCCGGAAGACCACCCCCGGCACGGCCCGTCGGACCAGCCAGAGCAGCACCTGCGAGACGATGCTGACGGCGTCGCCGCCGGAGGGCAACGCCTCCGGCGTACGCGGGCCCCTGCGGTCGCGCAGCCGGCGGACCAGCGCGGCGCGGCTGTCGTCGGCGTCGATGCTCAGGCTGAGGCTCTGCTGCATCAGCCAGTCGGCGAGCGGGTAGTGCCGGAAGCGCAGTCGGGCCGCGCCGAAGGCCTCCAGGGAGAGTTGCCGGTGCAGTTCGCGCAGCAGCGCCGGCACGTCCCCGGCGCCGGGCGGCACGTCGGCGTCCAGCACGGCGTGCGGGACCCGCCGCCGGGGGCCCTGGCCGAGGAACCGGCGCAGCGGCACCATCAGATCCGCGGTGTCGGAGCGGACCAGCCACAGCAGTGGCAGCCGGCGGTCACCGCGATGGGGTCGCCGCAGCAGCCGGGCGAGCAGCGCGAACAACTCCAAACCGCCGGCTGGCAGCCGCTCCCGGCCCGCTGTCGACTGCCGTTGGCCGATCAACTCCCGCTTGGGTAACTCCGAGCGCCGCACGTGTCACCTCCGATCAACACAGTGTGACCTTGCGGTGCAAGGCACGCCAGAGGCTGACGATCGGCGATGGGTGTGGCGGGCCGGCGACGTTCACAGTTGTCGATTAGGTTGGCGTGGCGAACACCCGATGGAGGGAGTCCACCCCGTGCGACGAGTCCTCACGGCGGCCACCACCGCCCTGACCCTCACCACCGCCGGCACCATGCTCGCCGGCACCCCCGGCCAGGCCGCCCCGACGGCCTGGGGCCGTCCGGTCGTCTCCGCCGCGCCGCAACCCGGCGCGCCCGGACTGGGCGACAGCTACTTCCCCGACTACGGCAACGGCGGGTACGACGTCGAGCACTACGACGTCCGGCTGCGCTACGAGCCGGCCACCGATCTGCTCACCGGCACCACCACCATCCTCGCCACCGCCACCCAGGACCTCTCGACGTTCAATCTGGACTTCCTGCTCGACGTGGAGTCGGTGCGGGTCAACGGCTGGGCGGCGAGCACCAGCACCGCCGGGGCGCACGAGCTGGTGGTCACTCCGGCCCGCACGGTGACCCGTGGTCAACAGCTCACCATCGTCGTGCGCTACTCCGGTGTCCCGTCGGAAGCCCTGGTCAACGGTTACACCGGCTGGACGCGTACCGACGACGGCGCCCTCGCCGTCAACGAGCCCGAGTCGGCGTGGTGGTGGTTCCCGAGCAACGACCACCCGCTGGACAAGGCCACCTACGACATCTCGGTGTCGGTGCCCACCGGCGTCGAGGTGATCAGCAACGGCGTGCAGCCGAGACCGCCGCTGGCCGAGGCCGGCAACCGCACCCGGTGGATCTGGCGGACCACCTCCCCCACCGCCACCTACCTGGCCTTCATGGCCATCGGCCAGTACGACATCGTCACCGACACCAGCCCGAGCGGCCAGCCGGTGATCAACGCGTACAGCACCTCGCTGGGCGCCCTCGGGCCGGCCGCGCGGGCCAGCATCGAACGGACCGCCGAGATCGTCGACTGGGAGAGCGGGATCTTCGGCCCGTACCCGTTCGAGGCGCAGGGCGGCGTGGCCGGGCCGGTCGACGGCATCAGCTTCGCCCTGGAGACGCAGACCCGACCGGTGTACGGGCCGGGCTTCTGGCGACGCGGCGCCAACACCTACGTGGTGACGCACGAGCTGGCCCACCAGTGGTTCGGCGACTCGGTCTCGGTGGCCGACTGGCGCAACATCTGGCTCAACGAGGGCTTCGCCTCGTACGCCGAGTGGCTCTGGTCGGAGGAGCAGGGCGAGGGCACCGCCCAGGAGGTCTTCGACTTCACCTACGCCAGCTACCCGGCCGACGACGAGTTCTGGCAGGTGCTGCCCGGTGACCCGGGCGCCGCTCGGGTCTTCGACAACGCCGTCTACGACCGGGGCGCGATGACCCTGCACCAGCTGCGGCTGGCCGTCGGCGACGACGCGTTCTTCGAGATCCTGCCGACCTGGACCGCCGAGCGCCGGTACGGCAACGGCACCATCGAGCAGTTCCAGGCCCTGGCCGAGCGGATCTCCGGACTGGACCTGGACGAGCTCTTCACCACCTGGCTGTTCACCGCCGGTCGGCCCGACGTGGCCACCACCGCCCGCAAGGCCGCCCCGCCGACCGAGCCCAAGTCCTGGGCGAAGATCCGCGAGGCCCACCACCTGATGTCGCACTAGAGGCAGGCCAGCACCGACGAGGGGCCGTCGCTGACGCGGCGGCCCCTTCCGTCGGTGCTCGCTGGTCTTGCCGGAGCAAACTCAGCCGCCATCATCACTGCGACCCGGGGGGGTCCCGCCCTTGCACGTCCTTTGCTCTGCTTCAACGGACGCAACATCGGTTGTCCGAATATCGGACGTGCGGCGTTGCCTGGGTTGAAGCAGAGCAAAGGACGTGAGGACGTACAGCGGTCGCTGGCCTACCGACGGGGCCGTCGCCAGCAGCGGGGGCGGTGCCAGCGCGGAACAGCGTGCGCAGATCGGGCAGAGGTCGGATGGCTCAGGACGTCGGCGTCGCCGCATCGGCCGTGCTCGCCTCGATGGCGCGGATGTGCCGGTACGCGAACCAGAGCGGCGGGAACGCCCCGACCGCGAAGGACAGGTCGACGAGCGTCCAGAACCAGGGGATGTCCCGGATCGGGCCGCAGATCAGCGCCAGCGGGACGATGCCCGCGCAGGCGATCATGCCGACCTGCACCACCCAGACGTTGCGTACCGGGTCACGCAGCGGCCCCCAGAACGCCACCGCCAGCACCAGGTGGGCGAAGGCCAGCCAGTCGGTGCCGTAGAGCAGGAACGGGTAGTCCTCGCCGGCCGTCACGAGCCCGGTGTGCACCCGCTCGATCCAGGCGACCAGCGCGGGCAGCTGGCCGGCGAGCGGGTCCAGTGCGCGCAGCAGCCAGCGCACCTCGATCTCCAGCGGAAACGCTGTGACACCGCTCAGGAAGAGCCCGATCAGCACGATCCACAGCCATCGGCGGGTTCGCCGTAGGCGTTCCTCGATCTCCATGATCGCAGCGTAACGATGATCTTCGTGTCGCCCTGTCCCGCAAGCGGGCCGCCGAGGGGTGACAGCTGTCTCAGCGGTTCGCCGTCGGCCCGGCGGTGGCCAACTCCCTGAGCCGGACCGGTCCCGGGCGAGCCGCACCGGCGTGGGCGGGCGCGATGACACAGACCGCGCCGGTGGGCCGGACGATGCGGGCGGCCCGGAACGCCGCCCGTCGTACCGGATGACGGGGTCGCGGCACGACCAGCGCGAGGGTCGCCACGCGGTCACGCTGCCGGTCCAGGGCGACGCCGGCCGCCGTCGTGGCGATCGCCGCGGCGGCTCCGGCGAGGACGAGCGTCTGCCGGGGGCCGGCGTGTTCGGCGAGCCAGCCGAGCAGCGGGGCGCCGACCGCGGCGGAGACCGAGCCGGTGACCGCCAGGGCGGCGAGCACCCGGCCTCGCATCGCGCCGTCGGTGTCGAGCTGGGCGCGGGTGCCGACCGTGGTGTCGATCACCACTGCGGCGGCGGCGATCGGCAGGATCACCGCGGCGAAGCTCCAGGTGCCCGGTGCGAGGCCGGCGACGATCTGCAACCCGCTGGCGAGCAGGCCCGCGACGACAAGCGTCCGGTAGCCCAGGGATCGCCGCCGGGCTGCGACGAGCGCACCCACCACCGTTCCGACAGCGAACACTGTCGAGAGCAAGCCGTACCCGGAGGCGCCGCCGTGCAGTGGACCGTCGCTCATCGCGGCCATGGTCACCTGGTAGTTGCGGCCCAGGCTGCCGAGCACGAACGACAGGGCGAGCGCGAGGAGCAGCACCGGCTGCCCGCGCAGGTAGGCGAACCCGGCCCGGACACCGCCCCGGTTCGGTCCGCCGTCCGGGACCGGAAGACCGGGCACGACTCCCGGGCGTACGGCGAACAGCGCCACCACCACGGCGGCGAAGCTGGCCGCGTTGATGCCGAAGAGCAGGGCGGGGCCGACGGCGGCCACCACCACGGCACCGAGGCTCATGCCGAGGATGCGGCCGGCGGAGTTGGTGAGCGAGCCGAGCGCCAGGGCGTTGCCCAGCGTCTCCCGGTCGACGAGGCTGGCGGCCCAGCGGCCCATCACCGGGCCTTCGATCGCCGAGACGGCACCGGTGGCCAGGGAGATCGCGAAGATCAGCGGCAGGCCGCCGACCCCGGTCAGGGCGACCGCCGCCAGTCCGGCGGCGAGCGCCGCGTGGGCGACCTGGGCGGCGATCAGCAGCGGGCGGGCCGGCAGTCGGTCGGCCAGCACACCGCCCCAGACGCTGAGCAGCAACGTGGGCGCCGCCTGGAGCAGCACGGCGAAGCCCATGGAGGTCGCCGAGCCGGTCTCCTTCAGGACGTACCAGTTGACCCCGAGGACCTGCATCCAGGTGCCGATGACGGAGACGAAGCCGGCGAGCGCCCAGATCCGGTAGTTGCGGTGGCGCAACGCGGCGAAGGTGGCACCTCTGGCCACGACGACCCTCCAACGATCGGCAGCATGATCATTCACACCGATCGCGGCGCGGTTCGGCAGTCAGCCAGTCTTGCCGACTTAAACCTCTTTGCCCACTTTTGTGAGCGGCTTCACCAGCGGGAATGCCCGGTCGGCGCGGCAGCGGTAGCTGCCGCACCGACCGGACGCCCGCGACTCAGCGAGCGGCGAGGGCCTGCGCGGTCGGGCCGACCGGGGCCGGCAACGCGCCAACACCGCCCAGATAGCCGTGGATGGCGGCGGCGGCGGCCCGCCCCTCGGCGATGGCCCAGACGATCAGCGAGGCTCCCCGGTGCATGTCACCGGCCACGAACACCCCGTCGGCCTCGGTCTGCCAGCCCTCGTTGGCGTCGATGGCGCCCCGAGGGTTGCGGGCCACGCCGAACTGGGCCAGCAGCGGCTGCTGCTCGGTGCCCTCGAAGCCGATCGCCAGCAGCACCAGATCGGCCGGCAGCTCCCGCTCGGAACCCGGCACCACTGTGACGACCCGGCGGCCGTCGCGCTTCTCCACTGTCACCTCGGCGATCCGCACCGCCCGCACCTGACCGGTGCCGTCGTCCACGAACTCCTGCACCGCCACTGCGAAGACCCGCTCGCCACCCTCCTCGTGCGCCGGGTAGCTGCGCAACACCCACGGCCAGGTCGGCCAGGGGTCGCGTGCCTCGTCGCGTTCCTGCGGCGGCTGCGGGTACAGGTCGAGCTGGTGCACGCCTGCGGCGCCCTGGCGGTGCGCGACACCGAGACAGTCGGCCGCCGTGTCACCGCCGCCGATGATCACCACGTGCTTGCCGGCCGCGTCGATCGGGGTGCCGTCCGGCAACACCGCCGGCGCCAGCCGACGCTCACCGGTGGCCACCACGCCGGCCTGGTCGGTGGCCGCGGTGGCGACCGCGCGATTCGCCGCGACCAGGTGCGCCATCGCCTGGTGTACGCCCCGAAGCGCCCGCCCCGGGGTCTCCGGGGTGTCCCGGCCCTGCAACGCCCCAGCCGCCAGCAACACCGCGTCGTGCTCGGCGCGCAACTGCTCGGCGGTGACGTCCACCCCGACGTTCACGCCGGTGCGGAAGCGCACCCCCTCGGCGGTGAGCTGGGCCAACCGGGCATCGATGTGCCGCTTCTCCAACTTGAAGTCGGGGATGCCGTACCGGAGCAGGCCACCGATCGCGTCGTCGCGTTCGTACACAGTCACCGCGTGACCGGCGCGGGCCAGCTGCTGGGCGGCGGCGAGGCCGGCGGGCCCGGAACCGACGACGGCGACCGACCGGCCCGACGGCGCCGGCACCGGGCGGGGGGTGAACCCCCGCGCCGCGGCGGCGTCGGCGATCTCCACCTCGACCTGCTTGATGGTCACCGGTTGACCACCGGAGATGCCGAGCACGCACGCCGCCTCGCAGGGCGCCGGGCAGAGCCGGCCGGTGAACTCCGGGAAGTTGTTGGTGGCGTGCAGCGACTCCACCGCGGCGTCCCAGTTGCCGGTACGCACGAGGTCGTTCCAGTCCGGGATGCGGTTGCCCAGCGGGCAGCCGTCGTGGCAGAACGGGATGCCGCAGTCCATGCATCGGGTGGCCTGCTCACGGACCAGTTCCTCACCGGCCGGCGGGTACACCTCCCGCCAGTCGCTGATCCGCACCGGCACCGGGCGGCGGGCCGGCAGCCGCCGGTCGTAGCGCAGGAAACCGTTCGGGTCAGGCACGTGCCACCTCCTGGGCAGCCACCCGCGGGGCGGGCGGCACCGGCATCGCCGGCACAGCGGGTGCGGTCAGTTCTGTCATGACCGCGTCGTCGACGTCGCGGCCGGCGGCTTCGGCGGCCCGCATGATCTCCAGCACCCGGCGGTAGTCGCGGGGTACCACCGCCGTGAACTCGGCGACCGCCTCCGGCCACCGCTTGAGCAGCTCCTCGGCGACCGCCGACCCGGTCTCGGCCACGTGCCGCTGGACCAGCTCGTGCAGGAGCGACTGCTCCTGCTCGCCCAGCGGCATCAGGTCGACCAGCTCCGCGTTGACCCGGGCCCGGTCCAGGTGGTGCACGAACGCCGTGCCGCCGGACATGCCGGCCGCGAAGTTCCGGCCGGTCGCGCCGAGCACCACCACCGTGCCGCCGGTCATGTACTCGCAGCCATGGTCGCCGACGCCCTCGACCACGGCGATCGCGCCCGAGTTGCGGACCGCGAACCGCTCCCCCACCCGGCCGCGCAGGAAGACCTCGCCCGCCGTGGCCCCGTACAGGATGGTGTTGCCGGCGATGATCTGATCCTCGGCCCGCTGGCCCGGCTCGGCGTCCGGGTCGAGGAACGGGGCCGCAGCGTCGGGACGGACGATGAGCCGGCCCCCGGAGAGGCCCTTGCCCACGTAGTCGTTGGCGTCGCCGTGCAGGCGCAGGGTCACCCCGCGCGGCAGGAACGCCCCGAACGACTGCCCAGCCGTGCCGTGCAGCACGAACTCGATGGTGTCCTCGGGAAGGCCGGCGCCACCGAAGCGACGGGTCACCTCACCGCCGAGCATCGCGCCGACGCTGCGGTGCTCGTTGCGCACCGCCACCTCGACCCGCACCGGCGCCCCCTCCTCCAGGGCCGGACGGGCCAGCGCGATCAGCTCGTTGTCGAGCGCCTGTTCCAGGCCGTGATCCTGCGCGCGGACCCCGCGTCGGGCCGCACCCGCGGGCAGCTCCGGCAGGTGCAGGACGGGCGCCAGGTCCAACCCGTGCGCCTTCCAGTGCGTCACCGCCGGGACCACGTCGAGCACCTCGGACTGCCCGATCGCCTCCTCGATCGACCGGAAGCCCAACTCGGCCAGGTAACCCCGGACCTCCTCGGCGAGGAAGAGGAAGAAGTTCTCCACGAACTCCGGCTTGCCGGTGAAGCGTTCCCGCAGCACCGGGTTCTGGGTGGCGATGCCGACCGGGCAGGTGTCCAGGTGGCAGACCCGCATCATCACGCAGCCCTCGACGATCAGCGGCGCGGTCGCGAAGCCGAACTCCTCCGCGCCGAGCAGCGCCGCGATCAGCACGTCCCGGCCGGTCTTGAGCTGGCCGTCGACCTGCACCGTGACCCGGTCGCGCAGCTTGTTGAGCAACAGCGTCTGCTGCGCCTCGGCCAGCCCCAGCTCCCAGGGGGTGCCGGCGTGCTTGAGCGAGTTCATCGGGGAGGCACCAGTGCCGCCGTCGTGGCCGGAGATCAGGATGACGTCCGCCTTGAGCTTCGCCACACCGGCGGCGACGGTGCCGACGCCGACCTCGCTGACCAGCTTGACGTGCACCCGGGCAGCCGGGTTGACGCACTTCAGGTCGTGGACGAGCTGGGCGAGGTCCTCGATGGAGTAGATGTCGTGGTGCGGCGGCGGGGAGATCAGACCCACGCCGGGAGTGGCGTGCCGGGTCCGGGCGATCCACGGCCAGACCTTGTTGCCGGGCAGCTGACCGCCCTCGCCCGGCTTGGCGCCCTGGGCCATCTTGATCTGGAGGTCGTCGGCGTTGACCAGATATTCGCTTGTCACACCGAACCGGCCGCTGGCGATCTGCTTGACCGCCGAACGACGCGCCGGGTCGTGCAACCGCTCGACGTCCTCGCCGCCCTCACCGGTGTTGGACTTGCCGCCGAGCCGGTTCATGGCGATGGCGAGCGTCTCGTGCGCCTCCGCGGAGATCGACCCGTACGACATGGCGCCGGTGGCGAACCGCTTGACGATCTCGGTGGCCGGCTCGACCTCCTCGATCGGCACCGCCGGCCGGACCCCCGTGCGCAGTGTGAACAGCCCGCGCAGCGAGCCGGCCTGCGCGGCGAGCGCGTCGACCTTGGCGGTGTACTGCCGGAAGACGTCGTACTGCCGGCTGCGGGTCGCGTGTTGCAGCAGGAAGACCGTCTCCGGGTTGAACAGGTGCAGCTCACCCTCGCGGCGCCACTGGTACTCGCCACCGACCTCCAACCGGTCGGAGGTGGCGGTGCCGGCCGGGGGCCAGGCCAGCGCGTGCCGGGCGGCCACCTCGGTGTGCACGCCCGCGAGACCCACCCCGCCGATACGGCTGGGGGTGCCCCGGAAGTAGCGCTCGACCAGCCGGCTGTCCAGGCCGACCGCCTCGAAGACCTGCGCACCGCAGTACGAGGAGACAGTCGAGATGCCCATCTTGGACATGATCTTCAGGACGCCCTTGCCGAGCGCCTTCGCGTAGTTGCGCACCGCCGCGGCGGGCTCCACCCCGGCCAGCGTGCCGGTGGCGATCATGTCCTCCACCGACTCGAATGCCAGGTACGGGTTGACCGCCGCCGCGCCGTAGCCGATCAGCACCGCCGCGTGGTGCACCTCCCGGCAGTCGCCGGACTCGACGATCAGCGCCGCCTGCGTACGCGTCTGCTCACGAACCAGGTGCTGGTGCACGGCGGCGGTGAGCAGCAGCGACGGGATCGGCGCCAGGTCGGCGTTGGAGTCCCGGTCGGAGAGCACCAGGATGCGCACGCCGTCCTCGATCGCCTCGGAGACGTGCCGGCAGATCTCGGTCAGCCGTGCCTTGATCCCGGCGGCGCCCTCCCGGATCCGGTACAGCCCGGAGACCCGGACCGCCTTGAAGCCGGGCAGGTCGCCGTCCTCGTCGATGGAGAGGATCTTCGCCAGCTCGTCGTTGTCGAGGATCGGGTGTGGGAGCACGATCTGCCGGCAGCTCGCCGCACCCGGGTCGAGCAGGTTGCCCTCCGGCCCGATCGTCGACGCCAGGCTGGTCACCAGCTCCTCGCGGATGGCGTCCAGCGGGGGGTTGGTGACCTGGGCGAAGAGCTGGTGGAAGTAGTCGTAGAGCAGCCGCGGCCGGGTGGACAGCGGCGAGATCGGGGTGTCCGTGCCCATCGAGCCGAGCGGCTCGGCGCCGGTGCGGGCCATCGGCCCGAGCAGGATCTTCAGCTCCTCCTCGGTGTAGCCGAAGGTCTGCTGCCGGCGGCGTACCGAGTCGTGCGTGTAGACGGTGTGCTCGCGGGCCGGCAGGTCGTTCAGCTCGATCAGCCCGGCGTGCAGCCACTCGCCGTACGGCTGGGCGGCGGCCAACTCGGACTTGATCTCCTCGTCGTGCACGATCCGCCCGGCCACGGTGTCGACCAGGAACATCCGGCCCGGCTGGAGGCGCCCCTTGGCGACAACGTGGGCCGGGTCGAGGTCGAGCACGCCCGCCTCGGAGCCGAGCACCACGAGCCCGTCGTCGGTCTGCCACCAGCGCCCCGGACGCAGCCCGTTGCGGTCCAGCACCGCGCCGACGATCTCGCCGTCGGTGAAGGCCACCGACGCCGGACCGTCCCACGGCTCCATGAGGCTGGCGTGGAAGCGGTAGAAGGCACGCTTGGCCGGATCCATCCCCGGGTCGTTCTCCCAGGCCTCGGGGATCATCATGAGCACCGCGTGCGGCAGGCTCCGCCCGGCCAGGTGCAGCAACTCCAGGACCTCGTCGAAGTTCGCCGAGTCCGAGGCGGCCGGGGTGCAGACCGGGAAGACCCGCCGGATGTTGCCCGGCACGTTCGGCGAGCGCAGCAGCGCCTCGCGGGCCTGCATCCAGTTGCGGTTGCCCCGGATCGTGTTGATCTCGCCGTTGTGGGCGATGAACCGGTACGGGTGCGCCAGCGGCCAGGACGGGAAGGTGTTTGTGGAGAAGCGGGAGTGCACCAGCGCGATGGCGCTGTCCACCCGCTCGTCGCGCAGGTCCGGGTAGAACGCCGGCAACTGGTCGGGCGTGAGCATGCCCTTGTAGACCATGGTGCGGCTGGACAGCGACGGGAAGTACGCCGGGACGCCCCGCTCGGCGGTCTCCCGTTCGGCCTGCTTACGCAGGCAGAACGCCACCCGGTCCAGCTCGATGCCGCGCAGCGGGGAACCGGCCGGCCCGTCGGGCGCGTCGGTCAGGCGGTGCGCGGCCAGGAAGAGCTGCCGGACCCGGGGCATCGCCGCCAGGGCCGTCTCGCCCAGGTCACTCGGGTCGATCGGCACGTCCCGCCAACCGAGCACGTCGGCGCCCTCGACCAGCGCGTACTTCTCGACCACCCGACGGGCACGCGCCTCGGCGACATCGTCGTCGGGAAGGAAGACCAGCCCCGTGGCGTACTCGCCCGCCGGGGGAAGCGCGACGTCAGCCACCGCGCGGAGGAACGCGTCCGGCACCTGGATCATGATGCCCGCGCCGTCGCCGGTGTTCGGCTCCGCGCCGCGGGCGCCCCGGTGGTCCAGCCGACAGAGCGCGCCGAGCCCGTTGGCGACGACCGAGTGTGAACGCCGGCCGTGCAGGTCCGCCACGAAGGCCACGCCGCAGGCATCGTGCTCCTGGGCTGGGTCGTAGAGGCCCTGGGCGGACGGACGGGGGTGGGGCGTCGGGGACGCCTGCGGGCTGTGCGGGTGCGGCTGTTCTGTGTCCGCGTACGGCTGAGCCACCGGGCCTCCTGTCGTCACTCAGGTTGGATCATGGTGGGGACGACGTCGGCCCGTGGGTCTATTGAGTCTACGTTAGGGCCGGGGTCGCACGGCCACCCGAGATTGATCACACCGTCCACTGGCTGGGACGTGTAGTCTCGCGCGGTGGATCCGCGACACAAGCACGTCTTCGACCGGTTGGAACAGTTCTACGACGCGGTGCCCCGCGACGTCGCCGGTGCGGAGGATCATGGCGGGCTGGTGCTGTTCGTCCGCGAAGGCACCGGGTGGCCGTTCTACGCCCGCCCCCGGATCGACGCCACCGAGCCGCCGTCGCTGGCCGACGTGACAGCGGTCCGCGAGCGCCAGCGGAAGCTTGGCCTGCCGGAAGCCTTCGAGTGGGTGCACGAGACGACCCCCGAACTGCTGGCGGTGGCCCGCTCGGCGGGGCTCAGCGTGCTGGAGGCGCCGCTGATGGTGCTCGACCCGAGCGCGCTGCCCGACCCGGCGACGCTGTCCGACGCGGCGGTGCGGGTGCTGGCAGCGGACTCCCCCGGCTTCGCCGCCGACGTCGCCGCCCGGCGTGCGGTGGCAGCGGTGTCGTTCGCCGCCGCCGGCACCGCCCCCGGTGAGGCCGGCCCGGCCGAACGCGACGCCGCCGTCACCGAACTCGAACTGGCCGCGCTCGACGAGGAACGCGCCCGGATCGCCGACGGCCGACGGATCTCCGCGCTGGCCGTCACGCCGACCGAGGGGGCGCTGGCCAGCGGCATGGCGATGCGGGTGGACGACGTCGCGGAGATCGCCGGCGTGGCCACCCTGCCGTCCGCCCGGCGACGCGGGCTGGGCGCGGCGCTCACTGCCACCCTGGCCCGGGAACTGCTGGCGGCCGGCGCCGAGCTGGTCTTTCTCTCCGCGGGCAGCGAGGAGATCGCGCGGGTCTACCTGCGGGTCGGCTTCCGCCGGATCGGCACCGCCTGCATCGCCGAACCCGCCGCCCTCATCCCCTGACCTGCCCGGCGACCCGGCTCAGGTCGGGGGGCGCCACTGGGCGGCGGTGGCGACGGCGCTGGAGAGCAGCCGTGAGTTGATCGTGCCCAGCGCGGCGTCCCGGGCGCGCAGCGCCAACCGGCCCCGGGTCTGGAGCACCGCCGACATCCGCCGGGTCTGCCGGACCACCGTCGCGGCCCGGGGGCGACGCACCCGGTCGTACGCCTGGACGGCGTCGGGCAGTCGAGCCTCCCGCAGCAGCGACGCGAGCGTGGCGGCGTCCTCGAACGCGAGGCAGGCGCCCTGCCCGAGGTGCGGCGGCATGGCGTGCGCCGCGTCGCCGAGCAGCACCACCCCACCGGGCCCGACCGGAAAGCCGTACGCCCGGGGCAGCGGACGCAGCTCGCGAACCTCCTGTTGGACCAGGTCTGCCGGGTCGGTGGCGTCGAGCAGCGCGCCGACCGGCGCGGGCCAGCCCGCGTACCAGCGGCGCAGGAGGGCGAGTTGGGTCTCCGGCGGCTCCGGGCGGGGCGCGCCGGCGGCGGTGGCCACCCAGTAGATGCCGCCCCGGGTGGACCCGCCCGAGGAGCCGCGCTCGCCCAGCGACGCGGCCACGAACCGGTAACCCGCGCCGAGAATCTCGCCGGCCAGTGGCTGATCGTCGGGGAGTCGAGGTGCCTGGTACCAGGGGATGACGGCCCGCCAGGCGGCGCACCCGGAGCTGACCACCCGGGACTCGGGCGCGAGTTGGCGGCGGATGCCGCTGTCCGTGCCGTCGGCGGCAACCACCAGATCGGCTTCGATGGTGTGCCGACCGTCGTTGACTCCCGGTCGCTCGCCCGGCTCGACGCGGACGTGGCGCACTGTCACCCCGGTCCGCAGTTCGACCCGCTCGCCGAGGCCGGCGATCAGCGCGTCGTGCAGATCCTCCCGGTGCACCACCACCGGCATCCGGTCGGCCGGGATGGGCCGGGGCTGCACGAGCCAGTGCCCGTCCGGGCGACGAACCCCGCCGTCGGGCAACGGGGTGGCGATGGCGGCCAGGCCGGCGCCGAGGCCGAGGGCCTGGAGCGCGCGGACGCCGTTGGGCCAGAGCACGACGGCGGTCGGCTCGGGTCGGACCCGTTCGGCGCGTTCCAGCACTGTGACCTGCCAGCCGGAACGGGCCAGCGCGCCGGCCACCGCGAGGCCACCGACCCCCGCGCCGACCACCACCGCGCTTCGCATCGGTGCCGCCCCCGCTCAGCTGTCCCGGTCGGCGGGACGCGCGCCAGTGGCGTCGGCCCGGTCGGTGCGAGCGGCGGACGGATCGTCCGCCGGCTCGTCGTCGCTCGACGCGAGGTCAGTCGCGGCGGCGTCGTCGGACGGCTCGCCGTCGTCCGGCCGGGAGTCGTCGTCGGTCGTCGGCGGTACGACGCCGGTGTCCTGCCAGGTGGCGTACTGCTCCTCGCTCACCACCCGGTAGCCCTCCGGCGCGGCGGCCCGCGACGGGGTCTCCCGCTCGGAGAGGTCGACCTGGGACAGGTCGGACGCGGGGGGCGGGGTCGTCGTCGCCGCCGGACCGAGCGGGATCAGGTAGTCCCGGGGGCCGCGCACCCGGACGAAGTAGATCAGGGCGCCGAGGAAGACCAGGGCGGCGGTCCAGACGTTGAGCCGGACGCCGAGGATCTGGTTGGCCTCGTCGGTGCGCATCAGCTCGATCCAGAACCGGCCGGCGGTGTAACCCATCACGTAGAGCGCGAACGCCCGGCCCCGGCCCAGCTTGAGCCGGCGGTCGAGGATGAGGACCAGGGCCACGACGCCGAGGTTCCACAGCGCCTCGTAGAGGAAGGTGGGCTGGTAGAGGCCCGGTTCGAGGATCGGCTGCCCGGCGTCGTCCCGGAGCGCGTGCCCGGGGTTGTCCGGGTCCATCCGATGGATCTCCAGGCCCCACGGCAGCGTCGTCCGGCCACCGAAGAGTTCGTTGTTGAACCAGTTGCCGATCCGGCCGACCGCCTGGGCCAGCGGCAGCCCGGGGGCCAGCGCGTCGGCCACCACGCCGAACGGAATGCCGAGCTGTCGGGCCGCGATCCAGGCACCGAGCGCGCCACCGGCGACCGCGCCCCAGATGCCGAGACCGCCCTCCCAGATGGCGAACGCCTTCATCGGGTCCCCACCGGCGCCGAAGTACTTCTCCGGTGAGGTGACCACGTGGTAGATCCGGGCGCCGATGATGCCCGCGGGCACCGCCCAGACGGCGATGTCGAGCACCGCGCCGGGCGCGACACCGCGCTGCCGCAGCCGGCGCTCCGTCACCCAGCAGGCCAGCACGATGCCGGCGATGATGCAGAGCGCGTAGGCCCGGATCGGCACCGGCCCGAGCTGCCAGACCGCGGTGCTGGGGCTGGGCAGGGCCGCCTGGGGGGAGAGCGAGGCGAGGGTCACGGGTGCACACGCTACCGCTGCACACCCCCGCAGCGGCACCCCGGGCCGCTGGAGCGCGCATCCCGGTGACTTCTGGTTTGCACCGCCGTAGGCTCTTTGTCCATGAGCGCGCTCACCTGGGCGGTCGCCGCGGTCGTCACCGACGACACCGGGCGGGTGCTGCTCTGCCAGCAGGGCCGGGGTGCGCGCCGCTACGCGTTGCCCGGCGGACGGCTGCGCCCGGCCGAGGGCCCGGTGCGGGCTGCCCTACGGGACATCCGGGCGGAGACCGGCTGGGACATCGAGCTGATCGACCTGGTCGGCGTCTACCAGCTGACCGGCCCTCCCAGGGAGGCCGCGGCCGGACGCGCCGGGCCACTGCCCGACGTCCTCGTGCACGTGTTCCGGGCCCGCGCGGCGGGGATCCGACCCGCCACGGACCCACCGCCGGGTTGCCGGTTGTCCTGGCACTTCCCCGAGGCGCTGCCCGAGGTGGTCACCCCACTCACCCGGGCCGCCGTCACCGACGCGACCGCCGGCCGCTCCGGCGTGCTCCGCGACGTCGGCTGCGCGCCAGGAACCGTCGCCTCCGCGCCGCTGCCGGCGGCCCGCCCAGCCGAGGACGGCCGTCCGGCACGGTCCCTGCACCCCTGACAAGCCGCAACCGTTCCGAGGTTCGCCGCGTGGTCGCGGACAGCCTCGCCTGCCAGGCCACATTCGATTGAGCGTGATGCCTGTGAGTCATCAATATGACTCACAGGCATCAGGCTCAACAGACAAGACATGCCCCCGCGCTGCGCGGTCCGGCCGGACTCAGCTAGGGCCGGCTCAGTGAGGGCCGGCTCAGTGAGGGCCGGCTCAGTGAGGGCCGGCTCAGTGAGGGCCGGCTCAGTGAGGGCCGGCTCAGTGAGGGCCGGCTCAGCGGGTGGGGTTGCGGACGCCCTCGGCGAGTTCGGCGCTGAGGGTGCGCAGTGCGGCCAGCCCGTCGGCCTCGGTGGGCGCGTCCAGCACACACCGGACCAGCGCGCTACCCACGATCACACCGTCGGCGTAACCGGCGACGGTGCCGGCCTGCGCGCCGGTGCCCACCCCCAGGCCGACACCGATCGGCAGGTCGGTGACCGCGCGGGCCCGGGAGACCAGCGTCGGGGCGGCGTCGGAGGTACGCGCCCGGGCGCCGGTCACCCCCATCACGGCGGTCGCGTAGACGAAGCCACGGCAGTGCCGCACCGTCATCGCCAGCCGGGCGTCGGTGGACGACGGCGAGACCAGGAACGTGCGGTCCAGCCCGTGCGCGTCCGAGGCGGCCAGCCACTCGTCGGCCTCGTCCGGGATGAGGTCCGGAGTGATCAGGCCGGTGCCGCCGGCGGAGGCGAGGTCACGGGCGAAGACGTCCACGCCGTAGCGCTCGACCGGGTTCCAGTAGGTCATGGTGACCACCGGAGCGCCCGTCGCCGCCACCGCCTCGATGATGCGCATCGTGTCCGCGGTGCGTACGCCCCCGGCCAGCGCGATGTCACTGGCCCGCTGGATCACCGGCCCGTCCATCACCGGGTCGGAGTAGGGGATCTCCACCTCGATGACGTCGACGCCGGCCTCGACCATGGCGGTCATCGCGGCGATGCTGCCCTCGACGGTGGGGAAACCAGCCGGCATGCAGCCGACCAGCAGTGCCCGTCCGTCGGCGCGGGCCTTGTCGAAGGCCACCCCGATCCGGCTCATCTCACCGCTCCTTGTCGAGGATGCCGAAGTAGTCACCGGCGGTGTGCACGTCCTTGTCGCCCCGCCCGGAGAGGTTGACCACGATGGTGGGCTCCCGGCCCAGCTCCGCGGCGAGCTTCGGGGCCAGCGCGACGGTGCCGGCGAGCGCGTGCGCGCTCTCGATCGCCGGGATGATCCCCTCGGTGCGGCAGAGCAGCTCGAAGGCGGCCATCGCCTCGTCGTCGGTGACCGGCAGGTAGTTCGCCCGGCCGGTGTCGTGCAGCCACGCGTGCTCGGGGCCGACGCCGGGGTAGTCCAGGCCGGCGGAGATCGAGTGCGACTCCAGGGTCTGCCCGTCAGCGTCCTGGAGCACGAACGTGCGGGTGCCGTGCAGCACCCCGGCGGACCCGCCGGTGATGCTCGCCGCGTGCCGGCCGGTGGCCACCCCGTCGCCACCGGCTTCGAAGCCGTACAGCCGCACGGCCTCGTCGCCCACGAACGCGTGGAAGATGCCGAGCGCGTTGGAACCGCCGCCGACGCAGGCGGTGACGGCGTCCGGCAGCGCGCCGGTGAGGTCCAGGCACTGCTGGCGGGCCTCGTCACCGATGCCCCGGACGAAGTCGCGCACCATCGCCGGGAACGGGTGCGGGCCCGCGGCGGTGCCGATCAGGTAGTGCGTCTCGTCGACGTTGGCCACCCAGTCGCGCATCGCCTCGTTCATCGCGTCCTTGAGGGTGCGCGAGCCGTTGGTGACCGGGACGACCGTCGCGCCGAGCATCCGCATCCGGGCCACGTTGAGCGCCTGCCGCTCGGTGTCGACCTGGCCCATGTAGACCACGCACTCCAGGTCGAACAGGGCGGCGGCGGTCGCGGTGGCGACACCGTGCTGGCCGGCACCGGTCTCCGCGATCACCCGGGTCTTGCCCATCCGCTTGGTGAGCAGCGCCTGGCCGAGCACGTTGCGCACCTTGTGCGCACCGGTGTGGTTGAGGTCCTCCCGCTTGAGCAGCACCCGCGCGCCGACCTTCGCGGAGAACCGCCGGGCCTCGTAGAGCAGCGACGGCGTGCCGGCGTAGTCGCGCAGCAGCGCGCCGAACTCCGCCCGGAAGGACTCGTCCGCCATCGCCGTACGCCACGCCCCGTCGAGCTCGTCCAGCGCGGCCACCAGGGCCTCGGGAACGAACCGACCGCCGAAGCGGCCGAAGTGGCCGGCGGAGTCGGGCTGCGGGCCGGCCACCGGGGCCAGCGCGTCGGCGCTCATCGGGAATCCTCTCGCTGCTGGGACGTCAGACCGGCGCGGGGTCAGCGCACCGGCCGGGGCGTTGCCGGGTGGTTGCCGGCGTTGACCAACTCGGCGACCGCCTCGCGGGGGCTCTTCTGGGTGACCAGGCCCTCGCCCACGAGGACCGCGTCGGCGCCCGCGGAGGCGTATCGGATCAGGTCGTGCGGGCCACGAACGCCGGACTCGGCGATCTTGACGACGCTGCTGGGCAGGCCGGGCGCGATCCGCTCGAACACCGACCGGTCGACCTCAAGGGTACGCAGGTCACGGGCGTTGACCCCGATCACCTGCGCGCCGGCCTCCAGCGCGCGGTCGGCCTCTTCCTCGTCGTGCACCTCGACCAGGGCGGTCATGCCCAACGACTCGATTCGCTCCAGCAGACCCATCAGGACGTTCTGCTCGAGGGCGGCGACGATCAGCAGGACCAGGTCGGCGCCGTGTGCGCGCGCCTCGTGGATCTGGTAGCTGGAGACCACGAAGTCCTTGCGCAGCACCGGCACGGTGACCGCGGCACGGACGGCCGCCAGGTCGTCCAGCGACCCGCCGAACCAGCGCCCCTCGGTCAGCACGCTGATCGCCCGCGCCCCACCGGCCGCGTAGTCGACCGCGAGGTCGGCCGGATCGGCGATCTCGGCCAGCCGGCCCTTGGACGGCGACGAGCGCTTCACCTCGGCGATCACGGCCACGCCGGGCTTGCGCAGCGCCGCGTACGCGTCCATGGGCGGCGGCGCAGCCGCTGCCAGTTCACGGATCCGCTCCAGCGGAACCTGCTCCTGACGGCGGGCGACGTCTTCACGTACGCCAGCCAGGATCTCGTCGAGCACGCTTACGGACGCTGCCTGGCCGGCCTCGTCCCCCTCCGCGTGCGCATGCTCAGCAGTCACGAATGGACTCCCCTCTCCGGGCGTCATGGGCCGATGCTAGGGGCAGCCGACCGACGCCGGACGCCGGGGGTATGGCGCTGCTCACGAAAAGGGCTGCGGCATAATGGCCGACTTGCCGTGAACGGGTTGTCACGCAGCGCCACCTCCGGTATCGACCACCGTCACGCGGTAGGGAGCCTGGCGGCCGCAGTCAGACCGGGCCGATCCATCGATCATGCCACCAGTTTCTGTTCCGCGCCCCACGACAACGACGCCGATCGATGCTGTGAGCAAGCTCAAGGCCGAACGGACGGTCCCTGGTCACGGCCGAGGCGGGACAGTTGACCGGGCGGTCACCGCGGCGAAACGTCGACGGGCCAGCATCGTCCTCGGGCAGACTCGATGGCGCGCCTGCCCCGACCGCAGCAACTCCTCGTGCGAGGTGACCATGAGCATTTCCGAGCCGCACCCGACCATCGGACTGACCACCATCTCGCGGACGGTGGCGTCGCTCGCCGTCGGAGTGGTGCACACCGTGGAGCGGGCCGTGGTGGGCGAAGGACGGATGCGGACGGCACGGGGCAACGCCTGGGAGGCGGTCTGCGCCGACCGGGCCCGCGCCGACCAACGCGCCGAGCTGAACCGCCTGGTCGCCGAACTGACCGCCGCCCGCGCCGCCAGTAGCCGTACCCAGTGGGAGCGCCAGCCGGTCGGCTGACAACCGACGGCCACCCACGTCGGTCGGCCGTCGCGGCCACCACCTCAGTCGGTCGTGGGGTCCTCGCCCCGGTCCAGCGCGTCCCACGCCTCGGTGGTCCGCCGCCCCGCCAGCGGCGTCGGCGGCCCAGCCGGGTCACTTTGCGTCGACGCGGCCTCCGGAGCGGTCCGCGCCGGACGTTCGTACCGCGCGCCCATCGCCGGCCAGTCACCGCCACGTAACGCCGTCCACCAGCCGCCCACCGCGGCCAGCAGGCCGCCGAGCAGGCAGAGCGCCGGCCACTGCCGGCTCACCGCGCCGCCCACGTCGGCTACCAGCCCGTACCCACCTCCGGCCGCCACGGCCAGACCGAGCACGCCGAGCAGCACACCGAGGACCCGCCGCGGGCGGCCCCGGGTGGCCAGCACCGCACCACCCCCGGCCAAGGTCACCAGGGCCAACGCCGGCAGCCAGGGCAGCAGGCTCGCACCGCTGCGGGCCTCACGCACCGGTGGCAGCGGCGCCGGACGTACCGTCAGCTCGACCGACCAGCTACGCGTCGCGGCCCAGAGCGCCAGGCCCGCGCCGGCCAGGCAGAGCAGCACGGCGTACGTCAACGCGCGCCGGCCCACGACGGAGGGCTCCCCGCCACTCATCGGGCCGGCCGGAGGGTTTCGGCCGCCGCGATCGCGGCCAGCACGGCCGCAGCCTTGTTGCGCGTCTCCTGGTCCTCGGCGGCCGGGTCCGAGTCGGCGACCACCCCCGCCCCGGCCTGCACGTAGGCGCGGCCGTCCCGGATGAGCGCGGTCCGGATGGCGATCGCCATGTCCAGGTCGCCGCCGAAGCCGAAGTAGCCGACGGTGCCGCCGTAGAGGCCACGACGGACCGGCTCCAACTCCTCGATGATCTCCATGGCGCGCACCTTTGGTGCCCCGGAGAGCGTGCCGGCCGGGAAGGTCGCGGCCAGCGCGTCGAAGGCGCTCTGGTCGTCACGCAGCGTGCCGGTGACTGTGGAGACGATGTGCATGACGTGGCTGTACCGCTCGATGGTGGCGAACTCGGGCACCTCCACGCTGCCGGGCTGACAGACCCGACCCAGGTCGTTGCGGCCGAGGTCGACAAGCATCACGTGCTCGGCCCGTTCCTTCGGGTCGGCGAGCAGCTCGGCGGCGAGCGCGGCGTCGGCGGCGGGGGTGCCGCCCCGCGGCCGGGTGCCGGCGATCGGGTGCAGCAACGCCCGGCGCCGCCCGTCCGCGGCCCCGGTGACCTTCAGGTGCGCCTCCGGGGACGAGCCGACGATGTCGAACCCGTCGAAGCGCAGCAGGTACATGTACGGGCTGGGATTGCTGGTGCGCAGCACCCGGTAGACGTCCAGCGGGTCGGCGTGGGTGGTCCGCTCGAAACGCTGGGACAGCACGATCTGGAAGCACTCACCGGCCCGGATCGCCTCCTTGGCCGCCTCCACCGCCTTCGGGTAACCGCCGTCGGGCGTACGGCAGAGCACCTCGCCGGCCGGCGGACGCTCGACGGTGGAGATCATCGGCGGGATGGGCCGGGACAGCGCCGTGGTCATCGCGTCCAACCGGCCCACCGCGTGGTGGTAGGCGGCGGCGACCTGCGGGGCGCGGTCCGGGGCGTCCAACGGCGGCAGCACCGCGTTGGCGACCAGGATCGCCGAGCCGTCGTAGTGGTCCAGCACCACCAGGTCGGTGGCGAGCATCATACCCAGCTCCGGGACGCCCAGGTCGTCCTCGGTCAGCTCGGGCAACCGCTCGAAGCGCCGGATCAGGTCGTAGCCGAGGTAGCCGACCATGCCCCCGGTCAGCGGCGGCAGGCCGTTGGACGGGTCGCCGACCGGGCCGGCCAGCGCCGCCACCGTCTCCCGCAGCATCCGCACCGGGTCACCCTCGGTGCTCAGCCCGGCCGGCGGCTGACCGAGCCAGGTCGCCACGCCGTCGCGTTCGATCAGGGTGGCGCTGCTGCGTACGCCGATGAACGAGTACCGCGACCAGGCCATGCCGGCCGAGCCGACGCCCTGCTCGGCCGATTCCAACAGGAACGTGCCCGGCCCACCGGCCAGCTTCCGGTAGACCCCGACCGGGGTCTCCGCGTCGGCCAGCAGCCGCCGGGTGACCGGCACGACCCGCCACTCGGCGGCCAGCTCGGTGAAGGTGCCCAGGTCGGGGCTGAGCGTGCCGTCGGTCATCGGTGTGCCTCCGTCCCGGTGACGGGCAGTTCGGTGAAGAAGCACGTCCGGTGGCCGGTGTGGCAGGCCGCGCCGACCTGGTCCACGCTCACCAGCAACGCGTCCCCGTCGCAGTCCAGGGCGACCGACCGCACGTACTGGTGGTGCCCGGAGGTGGCGCCCTTGACCCAGTATTCGCGTCGGCTGCGCGACCAGTAGGTGGCCCGGCCGGTGGTGAGGGTGCGGTGCAACGCCTCGTCGTCCATCCAGGCGACCATCAGCACCTCACCGGAGTCGTGTGCACGCACCACGGCGGCGACCAGACCGTCGGCGGTGCGGCGCAGCTGGGCCGCGATGGCCGGGTCGAGCCGGGACGGGCGCGCCGGCGCGGGCGCGGCCAGCTCGTTCGGATCGCTGGGGACGCCGGTCACCGGCGGGTCAGGTACGGGCACAGTCACCAATTCTCCCGCACGCGGCGCGGGCACCGCCGACCGCTCCCGGCAGGGCTGCGGCGGGGGCCCGGCCGGCCGGGCCAGCTGGGCGACGTAGCGGTCCAGCCGACCGTCGACCAGGGCGGCGGCAAGGTCCGCGCCGGCCGTGTCGGCGATCTCTTCGGCGTACGGCCGGATCAACGGGAGCGTGCCGGCGACCAGCCGTACGGCGGCGGCCCAGAGCTGCCCGGTGGCGCCCGGACGCAGCCCGAGGCACAGCAGCATGTCCGTCCGGTAGCCGGGTGGGGCCACCGGCAGTTCCAGGGCCGCGGCGAAGGCCTCCCGGCGGGAGTGGACCCGCACGGACGGGTTGGCCGGGCGCAGCACCGAGGGGCAGAGCCGCGCCAGGTCGGCGACGGCGAGCCGGACACCGAGGCGGTCGCTGGCGGCGCGGGCGGCGGCGGCCTTACCCAGCGTGGCGATCAGCTCTTCCAGGCGGGGTGGCTCGGCGGGCTGACAGAGCACCGGCAGGTCGATCCGGGGCCGCCAGTGCGGGTCGGCCCAGAGCAGCCGTGCCGGCGCGGTCACCGGCAGCCCGAAGGCCCAGTCGGCCGGTTCGCCGAGGTGGTGCACCCAGGACCGGACGTCGCGGGCGGCCACCGAGACGTGGGTGACCTGGCCTGCGGACTCCGCCAGGTAGGCCCGCCGGGCCGCGTACGGGGCGCCGCCGACCAACACGTCGAGGTCGACGTCGCTGTGCGCGGTGGCGGCACGGCGGGCGTGGCTGCCGCGCAACAGGATGCCGACGACCGGCCGCTCGGCGGCCTGCCGCAACCGCGCGGCCCAGTCCTCAAGAAAACCGCTATCCGGTAACGGAGCGTGACCCACCGCGCCATCGTGCCGCACGTCCGATCAGCGCGCAATGCCCGTTGGCGGACTTCGTGTCCGGTCCGGAGCCTACTGCCCGTTCTCGCGCTGCGCGCAACGGCCGACAGTCGGCCACCGGCGCGGACGTTGCGCGGTACGCGGTATTTCATCTAGCGTTGAGTTCAACAGATGATGAGTTTCCGTGGAGGTGCGTGATGGACGATGCGATAGCCGTCCGAGACCTGGTCGTCGACCGGGGTGGGCGGCGGGTGCTGGACGGCATCAGCTGCCGGGTCCCGCGCGGCGCGGTGACCGGGCTGCTCGGCCCCAGCGGCAGCGGCAAGACCACGTTCATGCGCGCGGTGGTGGGGGTGCAGCTGGTCGGTGGCGGGACGGTCACCGTGCTCGGTCAACCGGCGGGCACCCCCGCGCTGCGGCACCGGGTGGGCTACCTGACCCAGGCACCGAGCGTCTATGCCGACCTGACCGTCCGGGAGAACGCCCGCTACTTCGCGGCCCTGTACGGGCGAGGGCGCGTCGAGGCCGACCGGGCGATCAGCGACGTCGGGCTGGCCGAGGCCGCCGGGCAGCTGGTCGGCACCCTGTCCGGCGGTCAACGCAGCCGAGCCTCGCTGGCGTGCGCCCTGGTCGGGGAGCCCGAGCTGGTCATCCTCGACGAGCCGACCGTCGGCCAGGACCCGGTGCTGCGGGCCGACCTGTGGGCGCGGTTCCACGCGATGGCCGCGGCCGGCACCACCCTGCTGGTCTCCAGCCACGTGATGGACGAGGCGGCGCGCTGCGACCAACTGCTGCTGATCCGCCAGGGGCGGCTGATCGCCGACGACAGCCCGGCCGCGGTCCGCGCCGCAGCCGGAGTGGACGACCTCGACGAGGCGTTCCTGCGGCTCATCCGGGCCGGCGAGGCCGCCGCCACCAGCACCGACGCGACAGCCGCACGGGAGACAGCATGAACCCGCGAATCCTCGCCGCCACCACCGGCCGCATCCTGCGTCAGCTCCGGCACGACCGGCGGACCATCGCGCTGCTCGTGGTGGTGCCGGCCGTCCTGCTCACCCTGGTCTACTTCATGTACGCCGACCAGCCGACCCCACCCGGGCAGCCGAGCACCTTCGACCGGATCGCGCTGGTGATGCTCGGCATCTTCCCCTTCGTGATCATGTTTCTGGTGACCAGCATCGCCATGCTGCGGGAACGCACCTCGGGCACGCTGGAGCGGCTGCTCACCACCCCGCTGGGCAAGCTCGATCTGCTCTTCGGGTACGGCATCGCGTTCGGGTTGGCCGCCGCCGTGCAGGCCGCCGTCGCCGCCGCCGTGGCGTACTGGATCTTCGATCTGGACACCGCCGGCAGCATCGGGCTGGTGCTCGGGATCGCCGTGCTCGACGCCGTGCTCGGCGTCGCCCTCGGGCTGCTGTGCAGTGCTTTCGCGCGCACCGAGTTCCAGGCAGTACAGTTCCTGCCAGTCGTGGTGATCCCCCAACTGCTGCTCTGCGGGCTGTTCGTGGCCCGCGACCAGATGGCCGGCTGGCTCCAGGCGCTCAGTGACGCCTTCCCCCTGTCGTACGCCATCGAGGCGTTGCAGGAGGTCGGCGCCCACGCCGAACCGACCGGCCGGATGTGGCGCGACGTCGCTGTGGTGTTCGGTGCGGTGGTGCTGGCGCTGGTGCTCGCGGCGGCCACCCTGCGCCGACGCAGCGGCTGACGTCCGTGCCGGGGCCGGCCGCCAGTGCGGCAGCCGACCCCGGCGCGGGGCGGGCCGGGCCACGACGGGCCAGGCGGACGAACGAAGGGCGGCGATGACGCGGCGAACCGGCCGGCGACCCGGCAATCCGGGCACCCGGGAGGCGATTCTCGACGCGGCGCGGACGGCGTTCGCCGAACGTGGCTTCGACGCTGCGTCGATCCGGGCCATCGCCGGCACGGCGCAGGTCGACCCGGCGCTGGTGCACCACTACTTCGGCAGCAAGGACCAGCTCTTCCTGGCCGCGATGAACTTCCCGGTCGACCCCGGTCAGCTGGTGCCGCAGGTGCTCGCCGGTGACCGGGACGCCGTCGGTGAACGCATGGTGCGGATCTTCCTCGGCGTCTGGGACTCTCCGGCCGGCAGCGCCGGGGTGGCCCTGCTGCGCTCGGCGGTCAGCAACGAGTGGACCGCGCGGCTGCTCCGCGAGTTCATCACCACGCAGGTGCTGCGCCGGGTGCTCGAAAACTTCGACGTCGACCCGGCCGAACTACCGCTGCGGGGCTCCCTGGTGGCCACCCAGATGATCGGCCTGGCCATGATGCGGCACGTGGTGCGCCTGGAGCCGGTCGCCTCAGCGGACCCGGAAGTGCTGGCCGCCGCGGTCGGTCCGACCATTCAGCGTTACCTCGCCGGTCCGCTGCCGGGCTGACCCCAACCCCGCCCACCCCTCGCGATCTTGCACTTTCTGTCCCGACCCAAGGGCCCGCCCGTGGTTTCCAGACCACAACAACGGTAAGCAGTTGATCTAGGCGCTAACCTTGGTGACTTCCTCCAGCTGACGGTCGCCGGACAGTCACCTCGCTTCCCGTGATCCCGGTACGTGGGACGCGAGCACTAGCGGGCGCTGGATTGGCTGGTCAACGCCGAGTTGGTAGCGGCGGACCGCATTCATGTTTGATCTTGACTGGGACGCGAGGCCGCAGGCCACAGGCCACAGGCCACAGGCCACAGGCCACAGGCCACAGGCCACAACGATTACGAACTAAACGTTACATAGCAGATCAATACTGGACTTAATCGACTTATGTCGATATGTTGGCCTACCTGAGTAGCACGGGGTTCTCAGGCGTACACGCAGCGCTGACCCTCGCTTGCTGCATAGCCAGAGTTGCGGGGGAGGCGACGCTGCCAATGACGAACGAAGTAGACAAGGTGGAGTTCGAAAGATTTGTCCGCTCAATTCAACATTGGCTACGGCGTGAGGCTTATTACATCTGCGGCGACTGGTACGAGGCGGAGGATCTTGTTCAGGCGGCGCTACTCAAGGTGTACCAGCGCTGGAACCGGTTGGATCGGCGGACAGGACTCGGCGCCTACGCCCACCGTGTCGTGGTCCGCAACTTTCTGACAGAACGTCGTCGGCCGCGCTGGCGACACGAGAGCACCACAATGCCCATCACCGCAACGGATATCGTGCTGGCTCCTGCGTCGCATACTGCCGTCGATGATCGTTTATCCCTGTTGCCCATGCTGCAACGGCTAGGTCCGCGTCAGCGGGCCGTCCTCACCTTGCGCTTCTTCTGCGACCTCAGCGTCACGCAGACAGCACAGGCGCTCGGGTGCACGACGGGAACGGTGACCAGCCAGACCGCGCGAGCGCTCGAGGCACTGCGTCGCGATCTAGGAAGTCGACCGCCGCCGCGTGCAGCATGCGCCGCCCGACCTCGCGTGTAAGTAGCAGCGTGCATCAATGGTTAACGGAGGAGCCAGTCAATGAAGTTGCATCGCACACTCGCCACCGTGACCGCCGCACTAGTGGCCGGTCCGATGCTGATGGCGGTAGCGGCGCAAGCCGCGCCGGCAGGCGAAGAGAAGGCCTGGAGCCCGGCCCTGCTGTCCGCCGAGCCTCTGTACAGCGGCTCGGCCGTTCGCCTGCGCTACACCGAAGGGATCACCGTCGTCGCGTCCGCCGGCGCGAAGGTGATCTTCACGGGTTCCCTGTCTCCGACCACCACGCAGGACGGTCGGCGCGTTTACGACCGCGAGGTGCAGATCGTTGACCCACAGGGCGTAGGCCAGTCCTCGGCCGAGGCCGCCGCATACTCGGCTGCGGGCCGCAGCGTCTACGCCGACGCACTCGCTGCGGGATTCAGCCCTGCCGAGGCGTGGCGGGAGGCACAACCACAGGGCGTCGCACTCCTGGATGAGCCACCGATTGCGGCCTCCGGCTGTGTCTACAGCGAGACCAACTACCCGGACCCCGAATTCGAGTGGTCCGGCTGCTACAAGCTGTACAACGTGGATGATGCAGACGCCTCAGCTTGGTACGGGGCGGGCTCCGGGACAGCGCACGGCTGGGGCACCGGCGTGCTCGGCGGCGGCAAGGAACTATCGAAGGGATTCACCGAGATCACCTGGTCCGGTTCCGGCGCCGAGATTATCGAGGCATCACCGTCTGCCAACCAGAACGGGATCAACTGCGGCCAGTTCACCGTCGGTCTGAGCCAGGTCGTCGAACTCTCGTACCAGGTGCCGCTCTGCAACGACGGCTGGAACGTGACCTGGAACCAGACGGTCCACAAGGTGGAATGGCACGGCGGTAGCGCAGGCGGTTCCAACGACAGCCGCAGCGCGTCGGGTGCCAGCACGGTAAGGCTGCCGTGGAGCACTCCCACCGTGTACATGAACTACCGCATCGGCTGGCAATACGCCTGCTTCTGCTGACGTGACAACTTCGTCCCCGCGGCGGGCTATTGGTCGCCGCGGGGACATCTAGCCGGAATACTCAAGACATGCGCACTCGCATCATCGCGATCGTCGTAGCCGGACTGCTCGCCGTGCAGGGTTGTGCTGCCGGGCATCCCGCCTCCGCCGGGCATCCGCCGACCACAGGCCGCCCCGTATTGTTGGACGCGCGTATACCCGGCTGGGAGACCTCCGCCTGGTTGGCCGAGGGCGCGTTCTGTGTACGCGCGGCCCGCGCCGGAGGGAAGCACGAAAAAGGCAAGGAGAACGAGAGCGTCTTCTGCGACCCCGCGCCCTCGGCTCTGGACACCATCGGTCCACCGCTGCTGCCTGCCAAACCGCTGCCCTACCCCGCGCCGTTGGACCCACAATCGCGGGAGATCATTCTGGTTGGGGCCGTGCGCGGTGCTGTCACCAGCGTCTCCGTGACCATGTTCGACCAGACTGCCACGGCCGCTGTCCATCCGCTGCCCGCGACCGGCGGTCGCCAGGTCGGCGCGTATGCGGTCTGGCTTCCCCGCGGCGACGCCGAGCCCGACGGGATGAACCTCACCGATATCACCGCCGTTGTCGGCCGCGACACCACTGGCCAGATCGTGGCCCAACTCGACTGACAGTCTCATGTCCGAGTGCACTCTCGACGGGGCGGGGAGGGGTCAGCGCGGCGGGCGGGCGTCGGCCGTGAGGCGCAGCGGCGGCAGCAGCCGGGGCAGGTCGGCCGGGTCCGTTACCGGGCCGGGGAAGGCCAGCCGGACCCGACGCCGGGCGCCGGGTCGGCCGAGGGCCACCACCAGCCCGTAGCGGTCGATGCGCACCACCCGGGGCGGCCCGTCCGGCGCCTGCTCGGTCAGCCCGAGTTGCCGGCGCAGGTAATCGGCCACCTGGGCGCCGTGGCACTCGGCGAGGTCGGCGAGCAGGCGGGCCTCGACCGGGTGCACCGGGTCCGGCTCGGCCTCGGCGTACTCCACCGGGTCGATCCGGTGCACGACGCCGGCCCGCTCCCAGCGGACCTCGACCACCTCGAAGCGGACCAACCGGAACCGGGTGCCCAGGTCGAGCAGGTCGCCGGTCGGCTCCACCGCGGCGAAGTCGACAGCCGCCTGGCGGGCCTCGTCGCCGCGCAGCTCGGCCGCCCAGCCGGACACCCAGGCGCGACCCAGGCCGGGCGCGCCTGCGGCGGGCGGCAGGTCGAGCACGTCGAGGACCACCGCGACGTCGCTGCCCCCGGCGGCCGGTTGCAGGGCGGCGGCCAGGTGGCTGGCCACCGGCACCAGCAGCAGCACCCGCCCGTCCGAGTCGGTGACGTGCCGGGCGTGGTGCGGGCCCGGCCGGTGGGCCAGGTGCACGAGGCCGGGCAGGCGGCCGGCGACGAGGGTACGGACGATCTCGGCGGAGTTGGGCCGCATGGGCGCGACCTCCTTCAGAAGGTTAGGCTTACCTAACCCGGAGCCTAGAGCACCCACCCGTCGGCGTCCACCACATCGCCGCACCTCACCGGGTCTGCTCCAGCCAGGAGGCGTAGAGCAGGCCGTACACCGAGTCGGCGTCGCGGACCAACTCGTCGTGCGGGCCGCGCTGCACCACCCGACCCCGGTCCACCACGATCACCTCGTCGGCGGCCTGCGCCGTGGAGAGCCGGTGCGCGATCGCGAGGGTGGTCCGACCCCGGGTGACCGCGTCCAGCGTGCGTTGCAGCCGCACCTCCGTCGCCGGGTCCACCGCGCTGGTCGCCTCGTCGAGCACAAGCAGGTCCGGGTCGGCCACGTACGCGCGGGCCAACGCGACGAGCTGTCGCTCCCCGACGCTGAGCGCCTCGCCGCGCTCCCCGACCGGGGTGTCCAGACCCGCCGGCAGACCCTCCAGCCAGTCCGACAGGCCCAGCTCGGTGAAGGCGGCCCTCAGCTGCTCGTCGGTCAACTCCGGCCGGGCGAACCGGACGTTGTCTCCCACTGTGGCGTCGAAGAGGAACCCGTCCTGCGGCACCATCACCACGCGGGAGCGCAGCGAGCCGAACCGGACATCCGTCAGCGGCACCCCGGACAGCAGCACCGCCCCGTCCGACGGGTCCATCAGCCGGGTCAGCAACTTGGCGAAGGTGGTCTTGCCGCTGCCGGTCTCGCCGACCACCGCCACCCGGCTCTTCGCCGGGATCTCCAGGTCGATGTCGTGCAGCACCGGCGGACCACCCGGATAGGCGAACCGCACCCCGGCGAACCGGATGTCCAGCGGCCCACCCGGCAACTCCCGCCCCTGCTCCCCCGGGTCGGCCACGTCCGGAGCGACGTCCAGCACGTCCAGCACCCGACGCCAGCCGGCGATCGCGTTCTGCGCCTCGTTGAGCACCTCGGTGGCGATCTGCACCGGCTGGATGAAGAGCGTCACCAGGAAGAGGAACGCGGTCAACTGGCCGATCGACAGCGTGCCGTCCACCCCCAACAGCACGCCGAGGACCACCACGCCGGCCAGCGCCACCCCCGCCGCCAGCTCCCCGACCGAGCTGCCCACGATGCTGATCCGGATCGCCCGCTGCTGCGCCAGCCGCTGCCTGTCGATCGCCTCGTCCAGCCGCCGCTCGGTGCGCCCGGCGATGCCGTACGCCCTGATCACCGGCGCGCCCACCACACTCTCGCCGATCGCGCCCAGCAACGTGCCGGTGCGTTGGCGCACCGTCGCGTACGCGCTGCCGAGGCGGCGCTGCAACTGCCGGATGACGAACACCGCCGGCAGGAACGCGGCCAACACCACAACTGTCAACTGCCAGGAGTACGCCAGCATGACGGCGGTGGTGACCACCAGCTGACCGAGGTTGACCAGCAGGATCACCCCGCCCCACTGGAGGAACTGGGTGATCTGGTCCACGTCGCTGGTCACCCGCGAGACCAGCGAACCCCGCCGCTCCGACTGCTGGTGCAACATCGACAGGTCGTGCACGTGCCGGAAGGCCCGGGTCCGGACGTTGGCCAGCGCCGTCTCGCTGACCGTGAACAGCCGGCGCATCATCAGGTAGCCGCAGAGCGTGGTGATCGTCAGGATCGCCGCGGTGATCGCCACCACCGTCCAGACCACGTTCAGATTCAGACCGCCGACGAGGCCCCTGTCGATGCCCTGCTGCACGGCGACCGGCACGGCGACCCGACCGACCATGTAGACCAACGCCAGGCCCAGCGTGCCGACCAGGCCGATCCGTAGCTCCGGCGAGAGCGCCAGGCCCCGACGCAGGGTCTGCCAGGTGGTCTCCTCCCGCGCCTCCTGCGTGTCACTCGTTTCCGTAGCCGCGCTCACCGGGCCCGCCTTTCGTTCGCGACTGCGGGGCTCCGCTGCGCTGCACTCCTCGCGCTCACCGATCCACCTCGATTTCCAGGCCCGACGGCAGCGGCGCCACGTCGTCGCCGTACGAACTCTCCTGCGCACGCTCGACCTCGGCCTGCTCGTAGGCGGTGACCAGGTCGACGTAGCCGGGCACGGTGGCCAACAACTCGCTGTGGGTGCCCCGGGCGACCACCCGGCCCTGCTCCACGTAGATGACCTCGTCGGCGAGCGCGATGGTGGCCCGGCGGTACGCCACCACCAGGATCGACGCGGCCGGAACCCCCGCCGCCGCGGTCGACGACCGCAGCCCCGCCAGGATGGCCGCCTCCACTCGAGGATCGACAGCGCTGGTCGCGTCGTCGAGCACCAGCAGGCGCGGTCGACCGGCCAGCGCGCGGGCCAGGGTGAGCCGCTGGCGCTGACCGCCGGAGAGCGAGGTGCCCCGCTCGCCGACCATGGTGTCCAAGCCGTCGGGCAGCGCGGCGACGAAACCGTCCGCCTCGGCCAGCCGCAGCGCCGCCCAGACCACCTCGTCGTCGACACCGGGCCGGTCGAGGGCGATGTTGGCGCGGACCGTGTCGTCGAAGATGAAGGGCACCTGGGCGACCAGGGCCACAGTGCCGGCCAGCGACGCGGAGGTCAGCTCGCGCACGTCCACGCCGTCCAGGCACACGGTGCCGGAGTCCGGGTCGACGAGGCGCACCGCCAGCGACGCGATGGTGGACTTGCCGGCGCCGGTGGGCCCCACCAGGGCCACCGTCCGACCGGCGGGCACCGTGAAGCCGACCTCGCCGAGGACCTGCGCGCCGGGCGGGTGTGCTTCGGCCGGCGGGTAGGAGTAGTGCACGTCGTCGAAGGTGAGGGTGGCCGGACCGGCGCCGGCCCTATCGAGCACCCGCTGCCCGTACGGCATCTCGCCGGTGGCGTCGAGCACCCGGCGCACCCGGTCCCAGCCGGCGACGCTGCGTGGCAGCTCGGCCAGCACCCAGCCGATGGCCCGCACCGGAAAGGCCAGCACTGTGAAGAGGAAGGCCACGCTGACCAGTTCGGTCACGCTGATCGCGCCCTGGCGCAGCCGGAACGCCCCGACCACCAGTACGGCGAGGGTGCCGAGGCTGGGCAGCGTCTCCAGCAGCGGGTCGAAGATGCCGCGCAGCCGGCCGACAGCGATCAGCGAGTCGCGCAACTCACCGGCGCGGCCCGCGAACCGGGCGGTCTCCTGGGCCTCGCGGCCCATCGTCTTGACCACTAGGGCGCCGTCGAAGCTCTCGTGGGCGATCCCGCTGACCTCGGCGCGCAGGCGCTGCGCCCGGGCCTGCCGGGGGGCCATCCGGCGGGAGTAGACGACGTTGAGCGCGAACAGCGCGGGGAAGACCGCGAGGCCGACCAGGGCGAGCGCCCAGTCGGTGGCGAAGAGCGACACGATCGCGCCGACCAGCATCACCAACGTGCCGACGGCGAACGGCAGCGGCGCGATCGGATACCAGGCCGCCTCCACGTCGGAGTTGGCGTTGGACAGCAGGGTGCCGGTGGAGTTGCGGTGGTGCCAGGACAGCGGCAGCTCCAGGTACCGGCGGGTGACCCTGCGGCGGTAGGAGGCCTGGAGTCGGTACTGCATGTAGCCGGCGCCGAGCCGGCGGCCGAAGATGCCCGCCACCCGCAGCACGCTGATCCCGAACAACGCGGTAGCGGCCAGTGCCAGGGTGCCGGCGCCCACCTCGCCGCGTTCGATGGCCGGAAGCGCCACCTCACCGATGACCGACCCGACGACCCGGGCGCTGACAATGATCATCCCGCCGAAGAGCACGCTGCCGACGACCGCCACCGAGAAGATCCGTGGCTGCTCACGGATCGCCTGTCGCAGGACGCCCAGCCCTCGACTGAGAACGTCCCGACTTGTCTTGCTCGCCACGCTCTCCCCCGCCGTAAGCCGCAATTATCTCCCTCATCCTTACCGGTCAGGGCCAGCACCGCCGACCCTGACCGGATATGTCGACCGTCACGTACCGGACGTCGGCGTACCGTCGGCGCCGACCGGCGTCCGCTGTCGCGCGCCGACGGGCCACCGGGCCTACGATCGGGCCATGCCGCGGTACGCCCGAGCCGAGCGCGAGGCGCTGGCCGATCTTCTCCTGGCCCTCGGGCCGTCCGCCCCGACGATCAACGAAGGCTGGGCGACCCGTGACCTGGCCGCGCATCTGGTGCTGCGGGAGCGCCGTCCGGACGCGGCGGGCGGGATCGTGCTGCCGCCGCTGCGCGGCTACGCCGAGCGGGTCCGTCGGCGACTCGCCGCAGGGCCCTATCCCGACCTGGTGGCGCAGGTGCGGCGACCGCCGCTGTGGAGCCCGATCAGCAACCCGGTGACCGACGAGTTGGCCAACACGATGGAGTTCTTCATCCACCACGAGGACGTCCGGCGGGCCGGCTCCGGGTGGCAGCCGCGCGATCTGCCCGTCGGCCTGCAGAGCGCGCTCTGGAAGCGGGCCGCTCCGATGGCCCGGCTGGCACTGCGCCGCTTTCCGGCGGACCTCTACGTGCAGGCGCCCGGCCATGGTGAGGTCTCCGTCGGTCGCGGTGGTGAGCCGCTGCGCCTGGTCGGCGCCCCGGCGGAGTTGGTGCTGTTCTTCTCCGGCCGGCAACGGGTCGCCCGGGTCCAACTCAACGGTTCGGCGGAGGCGGCTCGGCGACTGCGCGCCGCCAACCTGGGCATGTGACTGTTTGTGCATAAACGGTCACGGGATAACTGTAGAAATTCCACACCCAGCGACACACATTGATACTTCCTCCCGTACGCTTCACCGCGCCGCTCCGCGCCGAGCGGCACGGAGTGGGGGCACATTGTGCGGGACTTCGCGATTTCGGCGCTGCGGGAACCCCCGTTTCCCACCGGGCGCCATGGGGCCACGGACCAGGTGGCGAGTGAGAGCATCGACTGGGCCGGCACGTTCGGGCTGGTCGATTCCAGCCAACGTGTGCGTCGGCTGGAACGGGCTGACGCCGCCGGGCTGGCCGGCCGCGCCTGCCCGGACGGCTCGGTGGAGGGCCTGCGTCTGCTCACCGACCTGATCAGCTGGCTCTTCGTGATGGACGACGCCTGCGACGAGGACGGCCTCGGCGCCGACCCGACCCGACTGGGCCCGGCGATCAGCACCCTGCTCGACGTGCTGGACCGGTGCGGTGACCCGGACGCCGCACCGCCCGCCGTCGGGCCACTGGGCGACGCGTTGCACGACCTCTGCCGCCGGACCCGACTGCACGCTCACGCCGGACTGCTGCTGCGGTTCGTCAGCCAGATGCGGGAGTACCTGTTGGCGCTGCTCTGGGAGGCGGCCAACCGGGAGCGTCGGCGCGTGCCCGAGGTGGCGGAGTACGTGCAGCTGCGCCGGCACATCGGCGGGGTGCACCCCTGCCTCACCCTGACCGACCTGGCGTCGACGCGGCCCTCGGGGCCAGTCCAGCGGGCCGACCCCGGGCTGGTCGCCCTGGACCTGCTGGCGGTGGACCTGGTCTGCTGGTGCAACGACCTCTTCTCCTACGGCAAGGAGAGCCAGGCCGACCCGGACGCGCACAACCTGGTCACTGTGATCGCCCAGGCCAGCAACGCCGACGAGGCGACCGCGCTCCGGAGTGCGGCGCACCGGTTCAACCAGGGGCTGGCGACGTACCTGGACGCGGAGGAGGTGCTCCGCGCCGCCGGCGACGACGGGATGCGCGACGTGTTGGCCACTCGGCGCAACTGGGTCCGGGCCACCTACGACTGGTCGGTGGTGGCCGCCCGGTACGCCTGATCGGCCGTACCGGTTGATGGGATGGGACGGCCGGACGATCACCAGGACTAGCCGATGCACGGTGCCACGCAATACTCTTCGGTAACCATCATGACGTGACGACCGTCACGCCACCACCCCCGAAGGCGGCTACAGCGATGGCTCTCGATGTACCGTACCGCTCCATCCCGGACATGTTCCTCAAGCGCGTGGCGGCCACCCCCGACCGGAACGCGTTCGCGTCCCCGAACCCTGACGACTCGGGGCCCGTCTGGCTGACCTGGGCGCAGGTCGGCCAGCGCGCCAAGGCGGTCGCCGCCGGCCTGCACGGCCTGGGCGTCGGCCAGGAGGACCCGGTCGCGATCCTCGCCAACACCCGGCTGGAGTGGGTGATCGCCGACCTCGGCATCATGTGCGCCGGCGGCGCGACCACCACCGTCTACCCGACCACCGAGCCGGCGGACGCGACGTACATCATCGCCGACTCCGGGTCGAAGGTGCTGTTCGCGGAGAACCCGGCCCAGGCGGCGAAGATCGCCGGGGCGACAGTGCCCGCGCTCACCCATGTGGTGCTCCTCGACGGCGCGGTCGACCCGACCGCCGCGATCACGCAGTTGACGCTCGCCGACCTGGAGGAGCGCGGCGTCCAGGCGCTGGCCGCCGAGCCGGAGCTGATCGACATGCTGGTGGCGGGCATCGGCCCGGACCACCTGGCCACCCTTATCTACACCTCCGGCACCACCGGCCAACCCAAGGGCGTCGAGCTGCTGCACGGCGGCTGGTGCTGGGAGGCCGTGGCGCAGGCGGAGGTCGGGCTGCTGCGCGACGACGACCTGCAGTACCTGTGGCTGCCGCTGGCCCACTCGTTCGGCAAGACCCTGCTGTGCGGCGCCATCCACGTCGGCCTGCCCACCTACGTCGACGGGCGGGTGGACAAGCTGGTCGACCTCCTCTCGGTCATCCGTCCGACCCTGATGTGCGGCGCCCCCCGCGTCTTCGAGAAGGTCTACAACAAGGCCGTGACCACCGCGCAGGGCGCTGGGGGCGCGAAGGCGAAGATCTTCGGCTGGGCCGTCGGCGTCGGCAAGGAGAAGGTCACCCTGGAGCAGGCCGGCAAGCCGGTGCCGGCCGGGCTGAAGCTGCGCTACGGGCTGGCCGAGAAGCTGGTGTTCAGCAAGCTCCAGGCCCGGCTGGGCGGTCGGATGCGGGTGCTGGTGTCCGGCGCGGCACCGCTCAGCCCGGAGATCGCCACCTTCTTCGCCGCCGCGAACCTGCCGATCTCCGAGGGCTACGGCCTGACCGAGACCAGCGCCGGCAACTTCGTCAACCCCCCGGCCGGTCTGCGGATCGGCACCGTGGGCCGGGCGATGGGCGACCTGGAGTGCAAGATCGACACCGACGGGGAGATCCTGGTGCGGGGTCGGCCGGTGATGCGTGGCTACCACAACCTGCCGGAGGAGACCGCCGCCTCGTTCACCGAGGACGGCTTCTTCCGTACCGGTGACATCGGCACCCTCGACGGGCAGGGCTACCTGCGCATCACCGACCGCAAGAAGGACCTGGTCAAGACCTCGGGCGGCAAGTACATCGCGCCGTCGCACATCGAGGGCATGTTCAAGGCCATCTGCCCGTACACCTCGCAGGCGGTCGTCGTCGGCCAGGCGCGCAACTTCTGCACGATGCTGGTCACCCTCGACCCGGACGCGATCCGGGGCTGGGTCGCCGGCGGCCCCCTCGAAGGGCGCAGCTACACCGAGATCGTCGCGTCGGCTGAGGCCCAGACGATGGTCGAGGAGTACGTCGCCCAGCTCAACGCCAAGCTCAACCGCTGGGAGACGATCAAGAAGGTGGCCATCCTGCCGCGCGACCTGACGATCGAGGACGGCGAGATCACCCCGTCGTTGAAGATCAAGCGGCGTGGTGTGGAGAGCAACTTCGCCGCCGAGATCGACAAGATGTACGCCGGCACCCTCGCCGAACTCTGAGCCGACCGAGGGTCCCGTGCCGGCGAGGAGGCCGGCACGGGGCCCTCACAGGTGGTGACCCCGCCACCTCGTGTGTTCCTCTTCCGCGGCGAGTTGCTCCTCGAACGCCATCTGCCGGACCCCGGCCCGGCGCCGCGAGTCGACGACCGTCTGCGCGGCCACGGCCAGCATCGTGGCCACTGCCAACATGCCCAACGCGATCAGCTCCGGCAGCGACCCGGCAACCGGCACCAGCGCGGCCAGCAGCAGGATCCCGCCGATGGTGGGCCAGCGGGGGGCGCCGAGCATCAGCCGGCCGAGCACGATGAGCGCGAGCAGGTAGAGCGCGACCCCACCGTAGAGCGCCAGCAGGTCGAAGCTCGGCAGCGGAACGCCCCAGCTCGGTGTGTTGGGATCGGCGCCTTCGTGGATCAACCCCTTGAGTCCGAGCGCGAACAGGATGACGCCGGCGATGACCGGCAGGTGCAGGTAGCTGTAGGCGTTCCGGGCCAGGGTGGCGCGCGCGTCCGGGTCGCGGGTGCGGTGCAGGGTCTGCTCCATGCCGAGCGCCAGTGTGTCGAAGTACGCCCACCACATCGCGGCGGCCACCGCGATGCCGAGAACCGCGGCGAAGAGCACCGGCCAGGTCAGCGGCAGATTGGCGGTGGCGCTGGGGCTGAACCCGAGCGCGATGATCGCCTCGCCGAGGGCGACCAGGACGATCTGGCCGTGCCGCTCCGCCCAGTGCCCGGCGGAGAGCACCGTCCACCCGGTGCCCCGCAGCGCCAGTCCGGCCCCGTACTCCACGCCGAGGGCCGCGAGCCAGCACAGCAGGCGGGCCACCGACTCGGCCGTACCGTCGAAGAGTCGCTGCGGCAGCAACCCGGCAACCACGATGAGGCTCGTGGCCACGAACGCCGGCAGGGCGAGCAGTTGCCAGCGTCGACGCACGTCGCGGTTCCGTCGGCCGATCCACAGGAAGATCACACTCTCGCTCACCCGGACCAGGAAGTAGCAGGTCGCGAAGACCAGCGGACCGAACAGCCCACCGGGACGGTCGACGAACGCCTTCGGCAGACTCAGCGCCAGCACGAAGGCGGCGGCGATGGTGACGAAGCCGACCGCCGGGACGATCCCCTGGTCGGTACGGATCAGGTTGCCCAGCACGGCGAACCCCGACCAGCACCACCAGAGCAGGGCCAGCAGCACCAGGCACTGGGCCAGGCCCCGGACAGTCAAATTGCCCGCGGTGGCCGTGGTGACGTGCAGGAAGGCGAACACGAAGACCAGGTCGTAGAAGAGTTCGAGCGGGGTCGCCCGCGAGCCCGGCGCACTGCGGCGGACCCCGCGTGTCCCGCCACCCTGGTCCACCAGGAGAGTCTGGCAGCCGAGCTGGGGCGAATGACATATTCCCGGCATAATGGTGCCGGCGGATGCCGGTGGTTGGTTCGGCGCTGGCTCAGGCGATGACGGCGGGCTCCCGCCACCGTTGGCGGCCGGCCCGGTCCAGGTCGTAGCGGATCGCCGCGATCCGCCCGACGGCCTCCACGAGGTCCGCCGCGGGCAGGGTGAACGGCAGCCGCAGGAAGCGCTCCAGGGTGCCGTCCAGGCCGAACCGGGGGCCGGGGGCCAGGCGTACGCCGACCTCCTCCGCGGCCCGGGCCAGCGCGCTCGAGACCGGGCCGTCCAACTCGGCCCAGAGCGTCACGCCGCCGCGTGGCACTGTGACCCGCCACTCCGGCAGTTGGTGCGCCAGCGCGCCGAGCAGGGCGTCCCGCTGGACGGACAACTGCACGCGGCGGTCGGCGACGATGGCCTCGGCGTCGGCGAGCAGGTGCACCGCGACCAGTTGGTCCAGCACCGGGCTGGCCATGTCGACCCCGACCCGCACGGCGGCCAGCCGCTGCACCTGCGGCGCGGACGCCCGCACCCAACCGATCCGCAGGCCACCCCAGTAGGGCTTGCTCATTCCGCCGATGCTGACCACCCGGCTGTGCCGGTCGTACGTGGCGACCGGGGGTGGCACCTCGGTGCCGTCCATCGACAGGTCCACGAAGGACTCGTCGATGATCAGATCGGTGCCGACCGCGTGCGCGGCGGCCACCACGCGCTCGCGCAGCGAGGCGGGCATCAGGTGCCCCGTCGGGTTCTGAAACTCCGGAATCAGGTAGGCCAGGTTGGGCCGGGTCTGTCGGAGACTGCCCAGCAGCAGGTCGGGCTCCCAGCCGGCGTCGGCGGCCAGACCGTGGGTGCTGATCCGGGCCCGCCGGCCGGCCAGCGCGGCGAGGGCGTTGGGGTAGGTCGGGGACTCGACCAGCACGGTGCCACCCGGTGCCAGGGCGAGCCGCAGCACCAGATCCAGTGCGTGCTGGGTGCCGCTGGTGACCATGATCTGGTCGGCCGAGGTGGGCAGACCCCGGGCGGTGTACGCCTCGGCCACCGCCTCGCGCAGCTCGATGATGCCGGTCGGGTGGTAACCGGCCCCGCTCAGGTAGCGGGGCAGGTCCTCGGTGGCCGCCCGTGCGGCCGACAGCAGTTGCGGCGGGGCGGCCAGCGCGGCGACGCCGAGGTCGAGCATCTCCCGGTCGTCCAGCGGGGTCCACAGGCCGGTGCTGGCCACCCGGTGGTTGCCGGGCAGCATGGTCCAGCTGCCGGCGCCCCGACGGCTGGCCAGGTGCCCGGTCTCGCGTAGCTCCCGGTAGGCGGCGGTGACAGTGGTCCGGCTGATCCGCAGCGCCTCGGCCAGCTCCCGTTCCGCCGGGAGGCGGACGCCCAATGGCAGCCGGCCGTCGGCGAGCAGCCCACGCACCGAGCCGGCCAGCGCGGCGTAGTCGGGGCTGCGTCGGCGGCCCGGCAGGGCGTGCCACTGCCCGAGCAGACGGGCCAATTGGACGCCGCGCACCTGCCCAGTCATAGCCACTCCTCGGATATTGGCTTCTTCCTCAACGAGGATTGGCACCTAGGGTGGCATGCATGGCACTGCTTGGCAATCTGCGGCACCGGCCGGTTCGACGGCTGGTCCAGCTCTACCTCGGGCTCGCGCTCTACGGCGTCAGCATGGCCCTGATGATCCGCTCCCACCTGGGCCTCGACCCGTGGGACGTGTTCCACCAGGGGCTCTCCGAGCTGACCGACCTCTCCTTCGGCACTGTCACCATCGGCGTCGGCGCGCTGGTCCTGCTGCTCTGGATCCCGCTGCGGCAGCGGCCCGGCCTCGGCACGGTCAGCAACGTCGTGGTGATCGGCCTGGTCGTGGACGCCACGGTGGCCCTGCTGCCCGCGGGTGGCCCACTCAGCGTCCGGATCGCGATGCTGGTCACCGGGATCGTCGCCAACGGTGCCGCCACCGCTCTCTACCTCGGCGCCCGGTTGGGGCCCGGCCCCCGTGACGGTCTGATGACCGGGTACGTGGCCCGCCGACCCGGCCGGTCGGTCCGGCTGGTGCGCACCGTCATCGAGGTCACCGTGCTGGCGCTGGGCTGGCTGCTCGGCGGCACGGTCGGCGTGGGCACCGTCGCGTACGCGCTGGCCATCGGTCCGTTGGCCCAGTTCTTCATCCCGCTGTTCGCCGTGCCGGAGGGCACCGCACCCGACAGCGCCGTGCCGGAGGGCACCGCACCCGACGGCGCCGCGACCCCGCCGGGTAACCCCGCGCCGGCCACCCCGGCCGGCTGAACCCTCACCGACCGTTTGCGAACCGGTACGTGGCGGTGGTGCCGCGCACCGGTTGGCGGGTGGGTGTTCCCTTCCGCGACGCGCGCCGTCATCATCTCTGCATGGGGGAGAACGGTTGGCGCTGGAACGACGCCTGGATCTTCGTGTCGCTCGTCATCGCGAGTGGGGCCGGACGGCACCGTCGGTCGGCGACGAGCCGGCGGCCGGAGGGCGTCCGCCTGACCGACGTGCTCTCCACCGCCGACCACCTCAACCACGCGATTCCGCAGCGACACGAGGTGGAGGCCGCGGTCCAGCGGTTGGTCGGCGCCGGGCTGGTCAGCGTCGCCGACGGCTGGTTCCGGATCACCGCCGAGGGCGAGCAACTGTGGCGGACCCGCCCGCGCGCGGGTGTGGCGACGATGGTGGACACCGTGCAGGGAGTGTTGACCCGCCGGCACGCGCCTGGCAGCGCCGACTGGATCCTGGACGAGGCCGACCACGCGGCCGCCGTTCAGGAGTACGCGGTCCGTTCGATCCCCAGCCCGCGCCGGTCACCGGAGGGGCACTCCGGCGAGCGCTGAGGGTTCAGCGCACCGGATGGCCGCCGAGGCGCAGCGCGTCCTTGACCTCGGCGACGGTCAGCTCGCCGAAGTGGAAGACGCTGGCGGCGAGCACCGCGTCCGCGCCGGCGCCGATCGCGGGTGGGAAGTGGGCCACCTCGCCGGCACCACCGCTGGCCACCACCGGCACGTCCACCACCGCTCGCACGGCGGCGATCAACTCCAGGTCGAAGCCCGCCTTGGTGCCGTCGGCGTCCATCGAGTTGAGCAGGATCTCCCCCGCGCCCAATTCGGCGCCCCGGTGCGCCCACCACACCGCGTCGATGCCGGTGCCACGTCGACCCCCGTGGGTGGTGACCTCGAAGCCACTGGGCGTGCCGCCGTTCGGCGAGCGCCGCACGTCGAGGGAGAGCACGAGCACCTGCCGGCCGAACCGGTCGGCGATCTCGGCGATCAGTTCCGGACGGGCGATGGCGGCGGTGTTCACGCCGACCTTGTCCGCGCCGGCACGCAGCAGCGTGTCCACGTCGGCGACCTGCCGGACCCCACCGCCGACGGTCAGCGGGATGAACACCGACTCGGCGGTGCGGCGCACCACGTCGAGCATGGTGCCCCGGTCGCTGGAGGACGCCGTGACGTCGAGGAAGGTCAGCTCGTCCGCGCCGGCCCGGTCGTAGGCGGCGGCCAACTCCACCGGGTCGCCGGCGTCGCGCAGGTCGAGGAAGTTGACCCCCTTGACCACCCGCCCGGCGTCCACGTCCAGACAGGGGATCACCCGTACCGCCACCGTCATGCCGCGAGCCTATCCTCCGCCCGCGGCACGGCGGTCGACCCGATCGGGTCGACCGCCGTGAACGAGGCCTGGGTCACACCTTGACGAGCATCTTGCCGAGGTTGTCGCCGCGCAGCACGCCGATGAACGCCTCCGGGGCGTTCTCGATGCCGTCCACGATCGTCTCGTCGTAGGACAGCGTGCCCTCGCGCAGCCAGCCGGCGACGTCGCTGACGAACGCCCCCCGCACGTCGTTGTGGTCGTTGACCAGGAAACCGCGCAGGGTGAGCCGCTTGCCGATGACCAGCGCCAGGTTGCGAGGTGCGGGCGACGGCTCGGTGGCGTTGTACTGCGAGATCATGCCGCAGATCGCGGCCCGGCCGTGCAGGTTCATGGCCGAGATCGCCGCCTCCAGGTGATCGCCGCCGACGTTGTCGAAGTAGACGTCGACACCGTCCGGGGC